>CAYOLF010000024.1:0-5089 GCA_964404725.1 uncultured Polyangiaceae bacterium | reverse complement strand
CCCGGCCGGCGGCCAGCCGCGTGTTCCGCCAACTCCACCTCGACTTCTGCTGCGGGGGGGGTCGCTCGCTGCGGGAAGCCTGCGCCGAGCGCGAGCTCGACGCGGCTTCCATCCTCGACCAGATCGCGGCGGCAGACGCCGGCGTCGCGGGCCGCGATCTGCGAGGCCTACCGCTCCCCGAGCTCATCGAGCATCTCCTCGTGACCTTCCACGAGGCCCATCGGCGCGAGCTGCCGGATCTCATCGAGTTGGCGGAGAAGGTGGAACGCGTCCACGCCGAGAAGCCCGAGGTCCCGGTGGGGCTGGCGGCGCACCTGATCGCGATGCGGGGCGCGCTCGAGGACCACATGCGAAAGGAGGAGGAGGTCCTCTTCCCGGCGATCCTGCGCGGCGCCCGCGCCGCCCTCGCCCTGCCGATCCGGGTGATGGAGGCGGAGCACGACGAGCACGGACGAGGCCTCCGGAGGCTCCGCGAGCTGGCCGGTGACTTCGTACCGCCGGTGGTCGCCTGCACCAGCTGGAAGGCGCTCCTCCTGCGCTGCGAGCAGCTCGAGGCGGACCTGATGGCGCACGTGCAGGTCGAGAACCACGTGCTCTTCCCGCGCGTCCTTTCGGGAGGCGACTGATGCCGTCCCACCGACGCCTCTGGATCCTGCTCGCCGCCTGCGTGACCGGCGCCTTCCTCATCCTCGGTGGGTTAGGCGTCGAGGTCTACCGTCAGGCGCCGCCCATCCCTGAGCGGGTCGTCACCGCCGACGGGCGCCTCCTCATCACCCGTGACGACATCCTCGACGGCCAGCAGGTGTGGCAGTCCATCGGCGGCCAGCAGGTGGGCTCCATCTGGGGCCACGGGGCGTACCAGGCGCCCGACTGGTCCGCGGACTGGCTCCACCGCGAGGCCCTCGCCCTCGGCGCCCTGACGCCCGCGCCCGCGGGCCTCGACGCCGACGCCCGGGCCGCCGTCGTCGCCGACCGCGTGAGGCGCGAGCTTCGCTCCAACGGCTACGACCCCGCCACCGGCACGCTCACGATCTCCGACGCCCGGGCCCGCGCCGTCGCCGAGGTCGCCCGGCACTACGACGCCCTCTTCGGCGGGGACCCGAGCCTGGACCAGCTGCGCGAGGACTACGCGCTGTCGCGGCGCCCGGTGCCGGACGCCGAGCGGCGCCAGCAGCTCACGGCGTTCTTCTTCTGGACCGCCTGGGCCGCCGCCGCCGAGCGCCCCGGCACCACGGTGAGCTACACCAACAACTGGCCGCACGAGCCCCTGGTCGGCAACCGCCCGACGGCGGCCAACGTCCTGTGGTCGATCGTCAGCGTGGTGCTGCTGCTCGCCGGCGTGGCGGCTCTCGTCTGGTGGCGCGCCTTCCGCGCCGAGCCGGAGGACCGCACCGAACCGCCGCGCGAAGATCCGCTCCTCCGGGCGAAGATCACGCCGTCGATGCGCGCCGTCGCCTATTACCTGGCGGCGGTCGCCGGCCTGTTCGGCCTGCAGGTGCTGCTCGGCGCCCTGGTCGCCCACTACACCGTCGAGGGCCAGGCCTTCTTCGGACTCCCCCTCGGCGAGTGGATCCCCTACGCGGTCGCCCGCACCTGGCACGTCCAGCTCGCGATGTTCTGGATCGCCACCGCGTTCCTCGCCGCCGGGCTCTTCCTGGCTCCGCTCATCGGCGGGGAAGAGCCGCGCGGGCAGCGGGCGGGCGTCCTCGTCCTGCTCGGCGCGCTGGTGGTAGTGGTCCTCGGCAGCCTGGGGGGCGAGTGGCTCAGCATCCAGCAGCGGCTGAGCCTCGACGCGGGGTTCTGGGTCGGTCACCAGGGCTACGAGTACGTTGACCTCGGGCGCGGCTTCCAGCTCGCCCTCTTCGGCGGGCTCCTGCTCTGGCTCTTCCTGATGGTGCGCGCCCTCTTGCCGGCGTGGCGCCGCGGCGGTGAGGCATCGACCGTGGTCCGCCTCTTCATCGCCAGCACCGTCGCCATCGGACTGATGTACGGCGCCGGCCTGTTCTACTCGGCGCGCACCCACCTGACGGTGATGGAGTACTGGCGCTGGTGGGTGGTGCACCTCTGGGTGGAGGGCTTCTTCGAGGTCTTCGCCACCGCCGCCCTCTCCTTCCTGTTCGTCCACCTCGGCCTCGTCCGCGCGCGGCTGGCGGGGGCGGCGGTGCTGGCCTCCGCCACCCTCTTCCTCGTCGCCGGGATCCCCGGCACCTTCCATCACCTCTACTTCAGCGGCACGCCGACCCCGATCATGGCCGTCGGCGCCAGCTTCAGCGCCCTGGAGGTGGTGCCCCTGGTGGTGGTGGGGTGGGAGGCCTGGAACACCTGGCGAATGCAGCGGAGCGCGCCGTGGATGGAGCGGTACCGCTGGCCGATCACCTTCTTCGTCGGCGTCGCGTTCTGGAACCTCGTCGGCGCCGGGCTCTTCGGCTTCCTCATCAACCCACCCATCTCGCTCTATTATCTCCAGGGGCTGAACACCACCCCCGTGCACGCGCACACGGCGCTCTTCGGGGTCTACGGCCTCTTGTCCATCGGCCTCGTGCTCGTGGTCGCCCGGGTGCTCTCGGGGCAGCGCGCCTGGCGCGACCGGCCGCTGGCGGTGGCCTTCTGGGGGATGAACCTCGGGCTCGGCCTGATGGTCCTGCTCAGCCTCTTGCCTATCGGGCTCGCGCAGGGCTACGCCAGCGTCGACACGGGGCTCTGGTACGCGCGCTCGGCCGAGTTCCTCCAGCAGCCGTGGGTTCGGACTCTGCGCTGGCTGCGCCTGGTCGGCGACACGGTCTTCCTGGTGGGGGCGGGCGCCCTGATCTGGTTCCTCCTCGGCCTCGTCACCGGCTGGAGCTACCGGGTGCGAGCGAACGCCGCGGCGTCCCCTGCCCGACCGGCGCCGGATCCCTCGCCCCTGCCGGAGCGCGCCTGACCCGGGGCTCGCTCACTCTGGTGGCCTCGCGGAGGTGCGTCGACGCTCGTGGGAGCCGCGCGGGGCGGGGCGCGGTGACGGCAACCCGCTGCTGGCCGCGCTGACCGGCTGCGGCGGGCGCGACGTCCGGGATCGGGCCCGTCGTCACCGAGTCGGGGACCGTCCCGTCGCGGATCGCGCCCGAACCGGGAGCGACGTGGCGCGTGGCGCGCCGGATCCTCGTGCAGATCCGGCTGGCAGCGCCGTCCTCGACGCGGGGCCGCGCGGCCTGTGGTTAGCTCGGGCCCAGTGTCTTCGAGCCGAGTGCCCCCCCCGTCTGCGGCGCTCCGGGCGCGCGCACCCCAAGAGCGCGCGTTCTGGCTCGTCGCGGTCGCGCTCATCGCGCTCGGGATCGCCTTTCGATCCGTACGGTACTGGTCGAACCCGATCGCCCTCTGGGCCGACGAGGCGAGCTGGGCCCGAAACCTCCTCCAGCGACCGCTCACCGCGCTGGAGTTCCGTCCGATCGGGCTCATGGCCGTGACGCGGTGGCTGATGGAGCTCACGGCGGTCGACGAGCGCGTCCTGCGTCTTCCGTCCTACCTGGCCGGGATCGCGGCGCTCTTCCTCGCGCTCTGGGTGGGGAGGATGCTCTTCGTGCACCGGGTCACCACGCTGACGCTGCTCGGCCTGGTGGCGATCAGCCCGCTACTGGTGGACTTCTCACGGGAGTTCAAGCCGTACTCGGTCGAGGTGGCGGTGCACCTGCTGCTGCTCGGGATCGGCCTCGGCTACTGGCGCACGCGGTCGCGACGCTGGCTGATCGCGCTGGTGGTGGCGGCGCCGCTCGCCTTCCTCCTCGCCTACAACGCGGTCTTCGCTTACCCGGTGCCGTTCGGGCTCGCGCTCCTCGATCGCGCGCGTGCGCGCGACCGGCGCGGACTCGCGTTCGCCACCGGGGGCGCCGCGTTCTGCCTCGCCTTCGTCGCGCTGCTCTTCGCCACGGTCATCTCGCAGATCGACGCCCCGGACGAGGCCGGGTTCTGGGGCCAGAAGTACGGCGCCTTCTACGTCCCCGCGACGGGGAGCGGCAGCGCCCTCGAGCATGCGCGCTGGGCCCTTGGCAAGACGGTGAGCATCGCCGCCTTGCCGGGCGCTCCGCGCGACCAGTGGCGACCCCCGCCGGCGCTCGGCCAGTCGACGATCGCCGCCTGGTCGAAGGCCGACTACTGGCTCTGGGTGGCGCTGGTCGCCGGCGGCGTGGCGTCACTCCTCCAGCGTCGCCGTCACGCGGCGCTCGGGCTCCTGCTCGGCCCGCTCGCGGTCACGTTCCTCTTCAACCTGCTCGGGCGCTGGCCGTGGAGCGCCTTCCGCGTCAACGTCTTCTTCCTCGCCTACCTGCTCCCGCTCGCCTGCGTCTCCATCGACGCGCTGCTCGGCCTGCGCCCGCGCTGGGTCCGCGGCCTGGCGGTGGCCACCCTGCTACTCGTCATCGGGTGGCCGCAGATTGGCTTCGGCTGGGGTTTACGCACGAGGAAGCGCGCGTGGGTTTCCCACTCGGAGCTGCCCGCGGTCCTCGCCCGCCTTCGCGCCGAGCGCGAGCGGGACCTCGCGGTCGAGCCGAAGCGGCCCCGGGACCTACTGCTCTCCGACCGGTACGGCTGCGCCCCGCTCGCGTTCTACCTGGACCACCACGGCCGCACGAGCGTCGGTGACGGGGCGTTCGTGCGCGCCAACTTCGAGCTAAGCTGCATCAGAGGCGCCCCGGCAATCGAGCAGGCGCTGGCAGCGGCGAGGCGCCCGCTCTGGCTCGTCGTTTCCGGGCCGCGGTCCCGGAAGAGCCTCCCCAAGCGGGTACGGGCCTTCGCCGACGTCCTGCTCGAGGAGGAAGTGGCCGGGACGCACCCGCTGCTTCGCCTGGCCCCGAAGAAGAAGAAGAAGCGCTGAGCGCGAGGCGCGGGCGCGCGCCGCCGGCTCGGACGACCCAGCGCAAGGACGGAATCGCGCCCGCGACAGGCGACGCCCCTCGGCGCCGGCTCGAGCGGCGTGGGCAGCCCGTCCGATCCTCGCGCAGGAGAAACCGCCGGGCCCAAGACCCGTGACGCAAGGGGTTCGCTCTCGCCGCACGGGGCCCGCCCTAGAGCACCGAACAGGTTGCCGACAGCGACGGAGGCCCGGAAAATGCCTCCG
>CAYOLF010000023.1:10389-71316 GCA_964404725.1 uncultured Polyangiaceae bacterium | reverse complement strand
CGGAGGCATTTTCCGGGCCTCCGTCGCTGTCGGCAACCTGTTCGGTGCTCTAGGGTCACACGTTGAAGCGGAAATGCACGATGTCGCCGTCCTGGACGACGTACTCCTTGCCCTCGACGCGGAGCTTGCCGAGCTCCTTCATTCGGGCCTCGGTCCCCACCTCGATGAACTCGTCGTAACGCATCACCTCGGCCCGAATGAAGCCGCGCTCGATGTCGGAGTGCACCCGCCCCGCCGCGCGCGGCGCCTTGCTGCCGCGGTGCACCGGCCACGCGCGGACCTCGTCCTCCCCGACGGTGAAGAAGCTGACATAGTCGAGCAGCTCGTAGGCGCGCTGGATGAGGCGCGCAGCCGCCGGCTCGCTCACCCCGAGATCGGTGAGGAACTCCCGCTGCTCCTCCGGGGCAAGCACCGCGACCTCCGCCTCGATGGCGGCGCAAGCGATCATCACGCCGAGCTGGCGCTCACTCGCCGCGGCCTCGAGCTCCGGCGGCACGCCCCGGACCACGTCGGCCTCCGCGGCGTTGAGCACCACCAGCAGAGGGCGCCGGGAGAGGAAGGCGAAGGAGGAAACCTCGCGCTCGTCCTCGGGGGCCAGGTCGACGCGCCGCAGGGGCACCTCCTCCTGGAGGGCGGTGTTGAGCCGATCGAGGACCGCCTTCTCCCGATCGTGCCCGGCCTCCTTCCGGAGGCGCTCGAGGCGCCGCTCGACCATCACCAGGTCATTCAAGATGAGCTCGGACTCGAAGTCGGCGAGCTCGCGCACCGGGTCCGGCTCGCTCCCGTCGATCCCGACGAAGCCACGGAGGACCAGCACCAGCGCGTCCGCCTCGCGGAGCGCGTTGAGGGTGGCGGTGTCGAACCCCCCGCCCTTGCCGCGCGAGCCAGGCACGTCGACGAACAGCACCTCCGCGTAGATGGTGCGCCGAGGCGAGAAGATCGAGGACAAGCGGTCGATCCGGACGTCGGGAACCTTGATGACGCCGAGGTTGGCCTTGTCGTTTCGGCCGCCACCGGTCTGGGCGTGCTGGCCCGTGAGGGCGTTGAAGAAGGTGGTCTTGCCGGTCTGGGCGAAGCCCACGAGGCCTGCTTTCATGTCGATGGCTCCGTTCGAACGCGGGCGAATCGTGACGGCGCTTGGCGGATCGCGCAACGGGCCTCCGGCTGCGGCGGCCGATCCCGCGGCTGACCCGAGGCCGGCGCCGGGTGTGGGCGAGTCCCTATCCTGGATCCGTCGCGCGCGCGACGGCGGGGTCGGCCCGAGCACCCCCGCGAGGCGCCTGCGTCGCGGCGCCCTGCCGGGCGCGAAGGGGCGCCGTGGCTCCCGCCGGCGACGACGGCGGGGCGCGAGGCCCGCTTCGGCGGGGATTCTCGGGGTCCGGGGCGGGACGCCCCTGACCGCAGAGCCTGGGCCGGCTCACCGGAAAACGCTTCACGGGCCGCGGATCCACCATGCTAATCTCTTCGCGGATTCGACATGCCTGACGATGCATCTCGCCCCGGAACGAAAAGCGCGCCACCGCAGCCGCCCCGTCCCGACGGCGCGAGCCGATCTGCGATCCCGGTACCCCGCCGGCGCCCCCAGACACCCGCCGCGCCGGGCCGCGCCGCGAGATCGCCTGCCGAAGCGACCGCGCCGAAGCCCGTCGCCCCGTCCTCCCGGCCACCGCCGCCACCCCCGCGCGAGGAGACGCGCGCGCCGGTCCCGGCCGAGCCCGAAGCGAGGGAGCCGAGTGGTGAGTCCGCGTCCCCGCCGCAGCGACCGAGGAGCCTCCCGCCGCCGCCGCCGCGGCGCAGCCCCGCGAGCCAGGCGCCACCCCCGCCATCGCGGATGCCCGCGCCACCGCCGCCGCCGCGGCCCCCCTCCCCGCCGCCCTCCCCCGCCGCGGCGGCCCCCGTCGTTCCCCCGCTGCCGGTCAGCGCGCCGCCGCTGCCCGTGGCACCCCCGCCCCCGCGTCCGCCGAGAGCCCCGCGTCCGCCCAGCCCAGCGGCTCCATCACCCCCGTCCGCGTCACCGCCCATTGCGGCGGCGGGACTCCCGCTGACCCGTTCCGAACCGCCGGCGGCGCTCGAGGGCTGGCTGGTGGTGGGGGCGGCCGCCGAGAGCCTGGAAGACCGCGCCCGGGCACTCCTGGTGCACTTCGAGCGAGCGCTCGCCGATCATCCCGATCGAGCACGCCTCGGGCGCCTCCATTTCGAGTGCGCGCGCCTGTGGGAGGACCCACTCCGAGATCTCGCGCGGGCCGCGGACCACTACGCCAAGGCGCTCGCGGCCGCGCCCGAGCACCTACCCTCGATCCGGGGTGCGCGGCGGGTCCTGCTCGCGCAGGGTAACTACCAGGCGGCCCTCGCCCACTACGACACCGAGGCCCGGCTCACCCAGGATCCCGCGCTTCGAGCGTGGCTCATCCACGAGAAGGCGCTCCTGCTCGAGCACCGCCTGCACGGGAGGAAGGCCGCCCTCGCTGCCCTGGTCCAGGCCGCAGGGCTCGCCCCTGGCGATCCCACGATCGTCGACGCCCTGGCGCTCCTGCAGCACGTCGACGAGGCCTGGGGCGGGCTCGATCACACCCTCGACCTCCGTGCGTCGAGCATCAACGACGGTCGGCAGCGGGCGGCGCTGTTGGCGGAGCGGGCGCGGCTGGCGGAGGCCCGCCAGGACGACGTGGGGCGCGCCACGGAGCTCTACCAGGCCGCGCTCGCCCAGGATCCCCGCGCGCCGGGGGTGCTCCTTGCCCTCAAGGACCTCGACCACCGGCAGCGTCGCTGGCACCGGCTGGTGGGCGCGCTCGAGCTCGAGGCGACGCAGACGGAGAACCCCTCGGTTCAGGCCCTCGCCTGGTACCGAATCGCGCGGGTTCACGTCGATCACCTCGGGTCGCTCGACGACGGGATCGCCGCGCTCGAGCGCGCGGTCGTGGCGACGCCCGACGACGTCATGATCCTCGGCGAGCTCGCCCGCGTCTACGAGCTCGGGCGGCGGTACGAGGGATTGGTGCGCGTCCTGGAGCGGCAAGCGCAGCTCATGGCCACCCCGGAGGAGCAGGTCGTGCTGCTCCACGCCATCGCCGAGATCCACGAGCGACGGCTGGAGAGCCCCGACGCCGCCGTCGACGGGTATCGGCGCGCTCTGGCCGCCGACCCGAGCCACCTGCCAACCGTGACCGCGCTGGAGCGGCTCTATCGGGAGCGGAGCGAGTGGGAGCCCCTGATCGCGACCCTGTCGGCGGCGGCCGACGCGGCCCGTGACGCCGGCCGCCGTGCCGCGTGGTACGCGACCATCGCCGAGCTCTACGAGCGGCGTCTGGGGCGGCCGGACGCGGCGATTGAGCAGTACTCGCGCGCGCTGGGCGTCCTGCCCGGGCACGCCGTCGCGTTCCGCGGGCTCGCCCGGCTCCTGGAGCAACACGCGCGCTTCCGTGAGCTCGTCGAGCTCCACGAGCGCGCCGTCGATCTCGCGCCCGACGCGGAGACGCGCATCGCGCACCTCTTCTCTATCGGCCTCTACCAGGAGGACGCCCTGCGCTCCCCCGCGCACGCGGTCGAGGCGTACAAACGGGTGCTCCGCGACGACCCCAAGCACCGCGGAGCCATCCTCGCCTGGCAGCGCGCGGCCGAACGCGCGCAGGACTGGCGTGAGCTGGTGACGGCGCTGGAAGCCGAGGCCACCCACACCAACGAGAAGGAGCGGCACGCCGATCTGCTCCACCGCGCCGGGGAGGTCCTCGCCGAGCACCTCGACGACCTCGACGGCGCGCTCGAGCGACTCAAGCGTGTGCTCACGCTGGCGCCGCGCCACCTCCCGGCGCTGGCCAGCCTCGCCCGACTCTACGAGCGGCACGGTCGTTGGGAGGAGCTCCTCGAGACGTATCGTCGCGAGCTCAAGACGACGCCGCCCGGCGCCGCGGGGGCCGCGCTGCGGATGAAGATGGGGGAACTCGCCGAGCGCCAGCTCGGGCGTCCGGAGGAGGCGCTGGTGCTGTATCGCGAGGCGGTCGAGGCCCATCCCACCCACGGGCCCGCGCGGCGCGCCCTCGAACGCAGCCTCGAGGCGTCCGGGAAATGGGCCGAGCTGGTGACGATCCTGGAGCAGGGGCTCCCACTCCTGGAGTCGAAGGCGGAGCGCGCGCGTACCGCCTCGCGGATCGGCGAGATCCTGGAGGGACCCCTGCACGAGGAGGCGAAGGCCCTCGCGAACTACGAGCGCGCGCTGACCGAGGAGCCGCAGTACGGCCCAGCGCTGGACGGGCGCACCCGCCTGCTCGCCTCGGCTCGGCAGGCGCCACGCCTCGCCGACGCCCTCGACGCCGAAGCCGAGAACGCCCCGGAGCCCGCCATCGCGATCGCCACGCTCAGTCGTGAGGCGGTCATCCGAAGGGACGAGCTGAACGACACGCGCGGCGCCATCCGCTGCTACGAGGCCGTGTTGGCCCGCGATCCTCGGAACCTGGGGGCGCTTCTCGCGCTCGAGGCGCTTTACTTGCGCGAACGGGTCTGGGACCGAGCGGCCGCGATTTGCACCGCCCTCGATGGCGTCCTCGCGGACGCGAGCGCGCGCGTCGCAGCGCTGCACCGCCTGGCCCGGCTCCAGCGCGACCACCTCGGGATCGACGCCGAGGTGCTCCGCGGCACCTACGCCGCGATCCTCAAGCTCGATCCGGAGAACGTCCCGGCGCTGCTGGCGCTAGAGGAAATCGGCCTTGCGGCCGGGGACCGCCGCCTCCTGACGCAGGTGGACACCCAGCTCGCCGCGCTCCTCTCGGAGGGCCCCGCTGCGGCGGCGCACCAGACCCGCCTCGGCGAGGCGCTGGAGCTCGCCGACCCCTCGGCGGCGTTCTCGCTCTACCGGGCGGCGCTGACCCAGGACCCCGACGACCACGGGGCGGCGCTCGGCCTCGCGCGCATCGCCGAGCAACACACCGACGGCGGGCTGCTCGAGGAGGCAGCGGGGCACGCGCAGCGGGTGCTCGCCGACCCGACCACGGCGGCCAGCCTGCTGGTGAAGGCCGCCGGGCTGGCGCGCAGCGCCAACGACGTCCCTCGCGCCGTCGCCTTGCTGCGCCGGGCGCTCGAGCTCGACCCCGAGCACGCAGTGGCCGCCCGTCACCTCGAGGAGGTGCTCCTGACGACCGGTGACCCCGGGGGCCTGATCGACACCCTGACGCACGCGGCGCAGCGTGCCCGCCGCCGGGAGCGGCGCGACGACCTCTGGGTCAAGATCGCGGAGCTCCAAGCCGAGCACCAACGCGACCTGCCCGCGGCCCTCGCCGTGTACGAGCGGATCCTCGGCGAGTCCCCGGGCCACGTCCGGGCCTTGCTCGGGGAAGCCAACCTGTACGTGCGAGACAGCCAGTGGGAGCCGGCGACCCGCCGTCTCACTCAAGCCCTCGCGCAGTCCACCGACGACGAGACGCGCGTCGATATCCGCCTCCAGCTGGCCGCCATCCACGATGACCAGCTCCGGGAGCCCGACCGCGCGCTCGCCCACGTGAACTCGGTGCTGGCGGAGCGACCCGACCACCGCGCCGCGCTCCGGCGTTTGCTGTCGATCCAGATCCGCTCTCGGCGGCACGACGCCGCCGCCGAGACCGCCCAGCGCCTGATCGCCACGAGCACGGACCCCCGGGAGGTCGCCGATGCGCGGGTGACCGTCGCGCAGGTGTCTCGTGCCCGCGGCGACCACGCGCAGGCGCTGCAGGAGCTCGAGGCCTCCGTCGCCGTGCTCGGCCTGAGCGGCCGCGCGGCGGCCGAATATAGGGGCCTGCTGCTCGAGCAGAAGCAGAGCGGGCACCCCCCCGCCTGGCGCAGCTACGTGCACGCGCTCGAGCGCTTCCTCGCCGAGCCCGGCGCGAGCGCGGAGACGGTGGCGCAGGTCGAGCTCGAAATCAGCCACGTCCTCGCCGACGAGCTCCGCCAAAACGACGAGGCGCTCCGCGCGCTCGACCGTGGCCTCGCCGCGCGACCGGACGATCCCGAGCTTCACACGGCGCGCGCCCTGCGCCTCGAACACGCCGGCGACCTAGCCGCGGCGGCCGACGCGACGCGGCGCGTGCTGGAGGTCCAGGTCACCCATGTGGCGGCGTGGAGGAGCCTCGCGGCGCTGCTGGCCAAAATGCAGCGGCCGGCCGACGCGACGCTGGCGCTCGCGCCACTGGTCGCCATCGGCGCCGCGACGGAGTCGGACCGCGCCCGCCTCGCGGCGATCCCCTGTCGGGCAGGGCTCGCGCCACCCGGATCGATGACGCTCGACGAGATCGACGCGCTCGCCCCCTCGGGGAGCGGGGACCCGATCACTGACGTCCTCGCGCTCTCCGCCGACGTCCTGCCCAAGCTCTACGCTCCGGATCTCGCCCGCTACGGCGTGACGACACGGGAGCGCATCACGGCTCGCTCGGGACACCCGCTCCGGAACGTGAGCGACCGCGTGGCGGCGATCTTCGGGATCGCCGATCACCAGCTGTTCGAACAGCCGGCAGGCCTCGGCGGTATCTCGGTCGAGCTCACGGAGCCGGTGAGCCTGATCGTGCCGTCCTACATCACCGGGCTCTCCGAGCCGCAGCGGGTCTTCCTGATAGCGCGAGTCATGGCGAGCGTCGCCCGCCGCGTCCCGGTCATCCATCGGCTGTCCACCGAGGAGATCGAGCTCTTCGTGACCGGGACGGCCGCGGCGGTCGGCGTGACCGCGCCGACGCAGCTCGATCCGGGCCTGGTCGCCGAGCTGGGGCGCAAGATCGCCCGCCTGCTCGCGCGCCGGACCCGTCGCGCCCTGGACGATCGAGCGCCGGCCCTCGTCGGCGGCATGGCGCAAGGCTTCAGCGAGTGGATGCACCAGGCGCTGGCGACCTCGGCTCGCGCCGCGGTGGTGGTGACCGACGATCTCCCCGGCTCCGTGGAGCTCGTGCGACGCCTGGAGGGTGATCTGTCGGGCCGGAACGCGCCCGAGTCCGCCGCCGGCATGAGGGTCGCGGAGGATCTGCTCCGCTTCTGGGTCAGCGAGCCGGCATTCCGACTGCGTCGGCGCCTCGGCCTGATCTGATCGACGCCCTCGCCTCGGACACGGATCGCGCGCGGCCGAGCTGCGGGGTGCAGGTGCCTCCGTGCGCGCCACCCGTCCGGTCGGCTTCGTCGAGCCCAGCGTTGCGTCGGTGCTCGGGGAAATCGCAGATGTGAAACGCGACCGCCCTCGCCGGGTCCGAACTGGACGGAATCGATCGCCGAGGGGCTGGCACGGTAGGTGCTAGTAGCGGGACGGCGTCAACGCCGAGCCCCAGACGGTTCGCTTGACGCCGCACTGTTCGCACGCGGCTTGGCGGGACGTCCCCTTCCCCCAATCCCCCCCTGCCGAGCCGCGTGCCCTTTTTCCAACGGTCGGCCAACGCCGCCGTTTCGTTCCCAGAAACCGTCGAGCCGGGCGGCCGCTGGCGTCCGCGCTCGAACGGGTCGGTCACCGCCCTTCGGCGACCGGCGCGCTCGCCGTCAACGCTACCAGCCCCGCCAGCAGGCGACGCGACCCTTCGCCTCCCGCCCGCGTCCGGTCCTCGACGTACCGCGCGAGCTGGGCGCGATCGATGGCAAGCCCGCGTCCGACCTCGCACAGCTCGGCGATCAGGTCGGCGCCCGGCAGGCTCCCCGAGCGCCGGAGCACGTCGACCGCGTAGTCGAACCAGCGCCCCTTCTCCGTCTTGGCGGCGAGGCGCAGCGCCAGACGAGCCGCCTCCAGCACCGTCTGCTCGGGGAGCGGGCGCCGGGAGGTGAGCTCAGCGAGGACGTTCGCCAGGTAGCCGGCGAGCAGGCGCTCGGCGTGGTCGGGACGGCCCGCAGCGTACTCCAGCTCTGCCCCGGCGCCGGCGACGTCGAGCGCCTCGTACCGTCGGGTCGGGATATCCTCCTCACCGACCACAAGGGACGACTCCCCTAGCAACTCGAGCGCGGCCCGGTGCGCCGCCTCGCCCGCCGCGGCCAACGGCTCCGCGATGAGCTCGAGCGTGGTGTGCCCGAACCGCAGGTGGCCACCGACGGGAACCTGGGTGGCCCCGCGGGCGAGGGGCCGCTCGTCGAGGTAGGAACCGTTGACGCTGCCGAGATCGACCACGGTCACCGCATCCTCGGTGACGGTGACGCGCGCGTGCTGGCGCGACACCTGGCTGTCGTCCAGCACGACGTCCGAGGAGAGGCCCCTCCCCACCAGGACGGGTCCGGTGTACAGCCGTACCACGCGCGAGCCGATGCGCAGACAGAACCCGGTCGGCCGCCGGTCCTCACCCGTCGACACGGCGCGACTCTCTCACGTCCCCCGGGGCAAGTCCACGGGCGTCACCCGCCAACGACCTCGACCGCCAGCTCCACGAGCGCCGCGCTGCCGCTCTCGACCGGAATGCCCGCCGGGATCGGCACCACCTTCCACTCCGTCGTCCAGACGAGCGAGGCGCCGACGGCGAGGCTGGTCAGGACCCCCTGCACCTCCAGCTCTACGTAGCCGGCCCCCGAGTAGATCTCGATCTCCGCCTCGCCGCCGGCGGCGGTTCCGGCGGGGACGTCCGCGAAGCGCTTCACGAAGAGATGGCCCTGCGCCGCGTGGGCGGACCAGCCTCCGCCGCCGTCCGCGAAGAGCTTCTGATCCTGAGCGCCCTGCGTCGCCGAGTCGAACCACAGCTCGCCCCCGAGCTGGCTCACCGTCAGGGTGCTGCTCTCGGCGACGCCGCCGGAACCCAGCGGAAAGAAGGCGATCCCGCCGGTCGGAACGCGCGTGATCTCCCATGGCGCGACGCTGACCGCGGCCGTGCCGGTGTTTCGCACCGTGTAGACGAGGGTGATCCAGCCGGAGGCCGCGTCGGCGGAGAACGCCTTGTCCACCGCCAGGCCCAGCGCGGGATCGCTACCGCCGACCATCACGACCGTGTCACCGTCGATGGAGGCTGCGTACGCGCTCGAGTCGATGGCGGCGGGGGGCGGCCAACTCCAGGCGCTCTGCGGGCTCGTCCAGAACGTCGATCCGTAGTTACTCCCGTTCACGGCCGTGCCAGCAAGCAGCTCGACCGCGCCCGCCGCGAGGGAGGTGATCCGCGCCCCCACCGCCGCGTTCACGCTGAAGCCGACGGCGCCCACGGCGAAGGAGTAGACGTCACCGGCAACGGTGGGCGTGACCGGCTGCGTCGCGCCGCCCCCGGTCCCCGGCTGGCCACCGACGGCGGACGCACCGCCCGGGGTCGGTCCCGGCCCACCGCCCACGCCGCCGCTCCCGCTGCCGGGGACCACCGGCGCCTCCGCCGGATCGGAGCACGCGACGGCCGTGACGGCCGCGACCAGCCCGAGGCAGCTGCGCGCGAGGGATGGGCGCTTACCCGCGGGGGAGCGCCGGCGGCTCACAGCTCGTTGACGACCTTCTCGGCCTTCTCCGCCAGCTCCGCGGAGGCCTGCTCGGGGAGCGTGACGAAGATGAGCCGCTGGCGATTGCCGGCTCGATGGTCCGCGCTGCGCGAGCCGAGCTCGGTGTAGGAGCGCACGGTGTTGTCGTAGGTCGCCGACTGCCCGAAGCTGAGCGCGTAGCCCTTCAAGCCGGTCAGCCCCACCACCTCGAACTCGGCCACCGCCTTGGCGGCTGAGTAAACGCCGGTCGCGTTGCCTTCCTTGCACCCCGAAGCCACGCCGGCGGCCTCGAGCTTGCGACAGACGTCCATCGCCGCCGGACGCGAGCCGCACGCCACGCACAGGAGCGCCGCCCCGATCCCCACCATCCAAGTCTCGTTCATCGTCACGTCAGACCTCACCGGTTGGCTTGCGCCCGGAGCGTAGCGAGGACCGGCGGGGGCCGGAAGGGCCCGAATGCCCACCCGGTCGCCCACTCCCGCGCCGGGCGAGCCCCGCGGACCCCGGGCCGCGTCCGGCGAGGCCAGGACGCCGAGTTTCTGGGCCGACGGCGGGGCGCCCCGCTACACCGGTCCCGTGGCGGAAGGGATCCGGACCCCGAGCGCGATCGCCCTCGCGCTGGTCGCCAGCGTCGCCGGCGCCGCCGGCTGCGAGCGGCCGCCCGTCGCGATGCGTGAGGTTCCGTCGCACGCCCTGGCCGCGCCCGTCGTTGACGCCCGCGAGGAGGCGCTGCGGCGAGCCCGCTTCGATCTCGCCCGACTCGGGCGCGACCTCGAACGGCAGCGCCCTCCTCCCGACCAGCGGCCACCAGCGCGCTGTCCCGACGCCCTCCTGCGCGGGGCCGGGGGAGACCCCACGGTCGTGCTGCGCGTCCGCGACCAGCGCGCCGATCGGCGTCAGCTGGTTCCACTCTCCGTGATGCGCGCCATCGCCCCCGACGAGCTGGAGCCGCTCCGGGCGACCCTCGGCGTCGACCTCGTGGACCGGGCGCCGGGAAACCTCGGGGCACTGTCGACCACCGCCATCGGGCAGGCGCGCGCGAGCATCGCCGAGCTCGGCGGGCGCCCCTACGTCGCCGAACTCCGGCTCTCGGCCTACGCCGAGCCTCGGCTCACACGGCGGCTCGGCGCCGCCCGGTCCGAGTGGGTCCCCGGGATCCTGGCCGCCAGCATCACGGTGTACGACCGCCGCGACGACACGGTCCGCTGCCAGGCACCCCTCCTGGTCCGCAGTCGCGTCGCGGACGCGCCCGTGTCCGTGCGGCTCCGTCCAGCGACGCGCGAGCGCCTGATCGACGAGCTGGCGGCGGCGCTTCACACCGCGGGCGCGAAGGCGCTCGCCGCCATGAGCGACCACCTCCGCTGGCCCTCGAGCACCCCCGAGCAGGCGGCGGCCGGCGACCGGCTAGAGCACCGATCAGGTTGCCAATTGCAGCAGCGCCGCTGAAGACGCACCCCCTCGGGGCGAGGGTGCGTCTTCAGCGGCGCCTGGGGCGAGATCTGCTCCCGGTTCGGCGCCCCACGCCCTCACCCACCCAGCGGTGGCTGGGTGGGACCCGGAGGACGCGGGTCCCTAGGTCGTTGATTTTTCGCAGCAATCAACCTGATTGCTGCTCTAGCGCCGGCGTCGTGAGGCGCCTCCCGGGCACTCGCCCCCTCAGGCCGCGCTGGGCGCGGGGAGCGTGAAGCTCCGGTAGTCCGCCGCGGGGAACGGGTTGTCGAGGTACTCGATCGCGCCGAGCTTCTCCTCGTCGATACGACCGGCGTCGAGGGCGGTCGCCAACCAGTGAAACCGGCTCACGTGATCGCGCACCCGCCGCTCGGCGTACTGGGCGCTGGTCCCATTCGAGATGATGAAGGGCCAGTCCGAGCTCTGCGCGAGCAGTAGCTCCCGGAGACACTGGTCGAGAGCGCGCTTCACCAGCGGGGCGCTCGACGCGCACCCATGGACGGCGACCAGGCGCTCCATCCGGTCGGCGCAGCCGACGAGGTGCTCGAAGATCCAGTCGGTCCCGACATTGAGCCAGGTGTCGAAGAACCCGGCGTCGCCCCAGGTCGAGGTCCCTGGCTGCCCGGACTGGTGGACCGGGTGCCGGTCGAGGTACCCCCCCAGCGTGGTGAGGCGAAAGGTCCGCTGATCGTAGGCCGCCTTGCGCAGGAAGAAATCGAGCCACGCGGGGCCCTCGAACCACCAGTGTCCGAACAGCTCGGCGTCGAAGGGCGCGACGATGATGGGCGCCACCTCCGTGACCGAGGTGAGGTACTCGAGGTGGGCCGCGCGGCGCTCCAGGAACAGGGTAGCGTGCAGATCCGCCTTCCGCCGCGCCACGTCGGGGTCGTAGGGCTCCTTATGGCCCGTCGGACCGGTGATGCGGTGATACTTGATGCCGGTCATCGCCCGAACGTCTCCGCCGAGGGCGCCGCGGATGTACTCGGGGTCCAGATCGAAGCCGATGTCCCGATAGAACTCGCGGTAGTCCGGGTCGCCGGGGAAGCCGTGCTGCGCGGACCAGACCTCACGAGTGCTCGCCTGATCCCGCCCGAACGCCGCCACCCCCGAGGGCGTGAAGATCGGGGCGAACACCCCTGCGCGCGGCGCCACGCTAGCGTGGTCGATGCCGTGGGACTCCACGACGAAGTGCCGGATCCCGTGCCGCCGCAGGACGGCATCCAGCCCCGGCACGTAGGCGCATTCGGGGAGCCACATCCCGTCCGGCCGCAGGCCGAAAACCGACTCGAAGTAGTCGAGCCCGGTGCGGAGCTGCGCCTCGACAGCGCGTGGCTGCGCCAGTATGAGGGGCAGGATGGCGTGCGTCGCGGCGGTCGAGCCGAGCTCGATCACGCCCTGCCGGTGCAGCGCGCCGAGCGGCCCGACGAGGCGCCCGCCACAGGCGGCGAAGTCCGCCCGTGCGTCATTGAACAGCTGCTGGTACAGCGCCGCCAGCCGGTGGAACTCGGGCTGCTGCCGGGTCCGCTCCAGCTCTCGCTCGACCAGCGTGAGCAGGCGGCCGAGGTGCTCGTCGTACCGCTCCTGCAGCAGGGGATCCTCGAGCATCGCCAGGAGCGTCGGCGAGATCGACAGCGTCAGGCGCACGGGCACGCGCTCCCGGCCGAGGCGCGCGAGCAAGCGCAAGAGCGGCAGGTACGTCTCCGTCAGCGCCTCGAACAGCCAGCGCTCCTCCAGGAAGGCGTCGTGCTCGGGGTGGCGCACGTACGGCAGGTGGGCGTGGAGTACGAGGGCGAGGTACCGCTCAACCAACGGAGGCTCCGCACGCCGCGCCGGCGACCTTCTCGACCGCGAGGAGGGGCTCGGCCGTCACCCGAACGCCCCGTTCGCCCGGGCGGGCTCGAGGACCGGGGGGACGCGGCGTTCCCCGACGTCGGGCACCGTGAGGACGCGCTCCGGGTCCGCCGAGTAGAGCGCGATCACCTGCTGGCGCGTCGCCGCGTTCGGCACGACGACCAGGGTCGCCACCGCCACGCCCCGGCGCTCCCAGGCGCAGATCGCCCGGGAGAGGTCCGTGGGCGCGCCGCCGTGCGCCCGCTCCGGCTCGGTGGAGTGCAGTGACAGCACCACGGGCACCCCCAGCTCCCGGGCGCGGAGCGCGACGGGGACGGAGTACCACTCGTGACAGTGGACGAGGTCGAAGGGAGCGCGCCCATGGGCGGCGACGAGCGCTGCGAAGAGCGGGTCGCCACGCCCCAGAGCCACCTGCACGAGATCTGCGCCGGCATCCACGGCGGCTTCGTCCACGAAGACGGTCACCCCGGCGTTGAGTTTGCCGATCTCCCCCCCGATCCGGCGCACCATACCGGTGAGGGCCGATCCGAGGCCGGCGTCCACGACGGCGACGCGAAGCGTCCGGGAGCCGTCGAGCCGCGGGAGCGCGGCGCCGAGGCGCTCGAGGAGGGGAGCGTCGAGGACGCTCTCGACCGGGAACACGACCCGGAACGCGCTCGAGACGAGCCCCCCCCCCAGCTCGTGGCGACGGCTCGGACCATCCCGGTCGAACCAGCGGTCCGAAGAGCGGGCGAGGGGGACGAAGGTGCCGTCGGTCAGCTGGAGGCCGACCTCCGCAAGCAGGTTGCGATCCGTGACGGGGACGGGCCAGTACTCACGACCGCTCGGCGCCGCGACCGCGAGCTCGAAGGTGGCGTGCGCGTTGGTGCCGTCGAACAGGAGGTCCGTCACGTCGTGGACCCGCACGCGGAAGCCGACGCCGTCCGACGCGGCGCCGATCTCGGCGCGCAGGGCGTCGATAGAAGCCGGGTCGAGGTGCCAGGACAGGTACGCGAGGCGGGGATGGACCGCGGTGAGCACTATCCGATCGCCGGCGTGCGCGACGGGGTAATGCTCCCCAATCTCCCGGGAGATCTCGCGAAGACGCGCCGGGTCGGGACGCCCCGACCGATCTGTCTCTCCCGTGGGCTTCATGGTTCGGGCAGGAGCCGCTGCGCCGCTCCGTTTGGCGGTACCTTTTACCCCACCAAGCGTCAAGCCGCACCCAGTGAGGGTGCGTCCGCCGCGCGCGCCCGCTCGGTAGCGTGAATCCGCGCGCCGGAGGCACGCCTCGCTCAATCGCTCCGCGGGCGGCTGGACCGCCCCGAGCCCCGCCCCGTCCTCACCCCACCGCCGACGCTGACCGACGTGCCCCTGCCGTCCCCCCGCCGCGTGGACGCCACCGGGGGCGCCCCCGAAGCGACGGGCGGCGAGGAGCGCGGCACGGCCGACGCCACGACCGGCGGCGGTGACGTCGAGGGCAACGTCGGTGGCGCCGAGGCGGGCAACGCCGGCACGCGACGGGCCGAGGCCGCGGCGGTCCCCGAAACCGCCGCCGCCGCCGTGCGTTCGCCGCGTCGCGACGAGGCCAGCGGCGGCGGCGCCGCCGCCGCGGTGACCGCCGGAGAGGCACTCGCGGCGGGGGGGCCATCCGAGGGAAGCGGGGCCGCGCCGGCGACGGCAGCCCCGCGCGCCACGGTGGCGGCCGGGAAGGCGTCGGCCTCGGGCGGGGCCGCGGCGGAGTTCGCCGCACGCCAACGAATCGCGACGAACACGAGCGCTACCGACACCCCGACGACGACGAGTCCGACGATGGTGAGCAGGGCCAGCAGGCCGAGCGCGACGCGACGGCGGCGACGACGCGGCGCCGGCGCTCCCATCGAAGGGCCCGGTACGGTGGAGGCGAAGGGCAGCCCCGACGCCGCGAGGGACCCCGGGGCCACCGAGGGCGTCGGTACGGCAGTGACGCTCCCCCCAACCCACCTCCCAGGCGCGCCTTCGGTGACGGGCGCCGCCGCCCAGGAAGGCGGAGCCGACGACGAGCCCGGGGCCGCGCCGAGCGAGGACGGGAGGCCCGGACTCGCCGGGGGCGGCACGGCGGCGGCCACTCCTCCGGCGCAGGTGGGCTCGTTGCGGGCCGCGGCGCGCTCCACAGCGTACGGCGGCGGCTCGCCCCGGAGCACGGCGCGCACGTCGGCCTGCATGGTGCGGGCGTCGGGGTAGCGGGCCTCCTTCGAGAAGGCCAGCGCCAGGTCGACGACCCGGCACACCCCCTCCGGGACGCCGGTGGTGACGGAAGCGAGCGACGGCGCCGGCTTCGACGCCATCGCGATCAGCAGCTCTGCTTCGCTCTCGGCCTCGTGCACGCGTCGCCGCGCCAAGATGCGGAACGCGCTCGCGCCGAGGGAGAAGAGGTCCACGCGACCGTCGATCTCGGTGCGCCGCCCGAGCGCCTGCTCCGGCGCCATGTAGGGGAACGTACCGAGCGCGAGCCCCGAGCGCGTGCGGTAGTCGCCGGGGAGCGCGTCGAGCAGCCGGGCGAGGCCGAAATCGAGCACCTTCGTCGATCCCGACTCGGTCACGAAGAGGTTGTCTGGCTTGATGTCGCGATGCACGATCCCCTGAGCGTGCGCCGCGACGAGCACGTCGAGCACGTCGTCGAGGACGCGGAGCAGCTCGGAGACGGGGATGGTGCCGTGGCGAGCCACGCGATCAGCCAGCGTCTCGCCGCGGAGCAGCTCCATCACGAGGAAAACGCAGTCGTCCCCGCTGGTGCCGTGCTCGAACACCCGCACCGCACCAGGGTGCTGGACGCGGTTGGCCGCCAAGCCCTCGCGAAGGAAGCGCTCCCGCACGTCTCGCCGGACGCTCATCTCGGGGTGAAGGATCTTCACCGCCACCAACTCGCCGGCGGGTCCCTGCGCCTCGTAGACCGCAGCCATCCCGCCCGCCCCGACGGCGCGCAGCAGACGCCACCGCCCATCGAGGACGCGTCCGACCCGCTCGGTGACGAATTCTTCGAGGGCCATGCGGCGTCTGCCCGGCGGCTCGGGCGCCGCTGGCACGTCGCCGGATGATAGCGACCCGCGACGGCGGGCACCCACCCGTTGTGCGAGCCCCAACAACGGCCGGCCGGCCCCGACTTCCCCTTTCGGCGCGGCGGCGGGCGTCGGACGCGGTCGCGCGGCCCGGCGTAGGCGCGGAGGCGGACGCCCACTGCGAGGTCGGCGCGTGCCTCGAGCCCGGGTGCGAGGTGCGCCGCTCCCACCGCGCCGAGCCCGCCTCCACCAGCAGCCCGCTCCGGGTGTGTGTCGACGGCTCCCGCGCCAGGCCGGGGGCGGGCGACGACGGTGCGATCCCGACGGGGCCCGCGCCCCGGTGCAAGACGAAACCGCGCGTCGGGGAGTTGCGTCGCCGATGTTTTGGACTCACACCTCCGCGGTCGGCCATGGTCACTCCCCCTTCGGCGGAACAGCTGGCGATGCAGCTTCTACTCAGCGTCGCCCTCTCGTCGATCGTCTGCCTGGTCTTCGTGCGGCTGGAGCAGCCGCTCGCCTACGTCGCGCTCGGGCTGACCGTAGCGCTGGTGTTGCTAGCGAAGCGGCTGCGCCGTCCCGCGATCGAGGGCGTCCCGCGGTGGGCCCCGCTGACCGTGATCGCCCTCGACACGCTCCTCTGGCCCACCGCCGTGGTCGCGGACGTCCTCGCTGCCGCCGAACCCTCGGCGGACGAGCCCTGAGACGCCGGCGGGCGGCGACGTCACCCCGGCGACGCCGCCTGGGCCTGCGGACGTGCCTGGCGCGACACGGCCGGTTCGCGCGAGGATCGCCCCATGCACGAGGAGCGCGCTCGTCGACCGGACGCGAGGCTCGCGACACCCACGAGCACCACCGAGCACTACACGCCCGCGCCGGTGGCCCTGCACCTCGTCACTCAGTCGGTCGGTCGCTGGCTCTGGCGCGGCGCGGTCCCCGGCCCGGCGGTGCTTCGGGACCCAGGTGAGCTCGCGAACCGTCGTTGGCGCGAGCCCACCGAGGTGCTCGGCCTCCGGATCCTCGACCCAGCCTGCGGCGACGGGGCCTTCCTGGTGGCCGCGCGGGACGTGATCCTCGGGTACCTGGGCGCACGCGCCCTCGCGCTAGGGACGACCCCGCCGTCCGCCGTGATCGGACACCGCGTCGCGCAGGAGGTGCTCCACGGGGTCGACCTCGACCCCGCGGCCGTCGCGGCAGCGCGACGGCGCCTCGGCGGCCCACCCGGGCGGGGGCGAGCGGTGGCCGCCGGGGAAGCGCTCCCCCTCCGCTGCGGGAACGCGCTCGTCACACCAGCCATGCTCGCCGCGGTCGGGGCGCCGGCGGCGGCGCGACGGCGCCTGCGGCCGTGGGATCCGGCGGGCCCCGACGGCTTCCCCGCCGTGCTCGCGCGGGGGGGGTTCGACTTCGTCCTCGGCAACCCGCCGTTCGGCACCGGTTCCCGCCTCACGCCGCTCGAACGCGGCCTGTTCCGGAGCGCCTACGCCCTCGCCGCGACGGGCCAGCCGGATCTGTTCCAGCTCTTCTACGAGCGCTCGCTCGGCGCCTTGCTCCGTCCCGGTGGACTCCACGTCTTTCTCGTCCCGGACGCCCTGCTCGCGCGCGACGAGCTCGCCGCGACCCGCCGCTGCGTCACGGAATCCCTCGCCATCACGCGAATCACAGCGTTCGGCGCCGTCTTCCGGCGCGACCCGGCCGCGGGGCGAGCGCGAGCCGTCGCCATGAGCCCCGCGGAGGCGGGCCGCGTCGCGGTGTCGGTGGTGGGGATCGTAGGGGCGATGCGCCCCGCACGGGTCCGCCCGACCGTCGTCGTGGAGCGCTGGGGTGCGGGCCGCGCCGAGCGCCAGTCCACCCTGCCCCGAGCTTGGCTGTGCCCTGACCAGGGCGAACCCTGGTCCATCGCCGCGCCCCTCGGCTGGTTCGGACCCCGCGGCTTCCGCGCCCGGCTCGAAGCGCCGGGGCTCCGCCTCGGGGATCTCCTGCTGCCCGGCGCGGCGGGCCTGACGCGAGGAGAGGAGCTCGGGAAGGCGGGACTGCCGCGCCTCGATCCCGGCGCCCGCTGCGCCGCCGGGCACGTCCCGATCCTGGCCGGCGGGGACCTCCGGCGTGGCGCCGTCGCCGGCCCGCGCCACCAGGTGCCGCTCGTTGCGCTCCGCAAGCGCACCACCGTCGAGCTCGTGCCACGCCTGCTGCTGGTCAAGACCGGCGGCGGGCTCGTCGCCGCGGCGAGCACCGACCCCCTGCCCGTGCTCCAGTCGGTCTACGTCCTGCACCTCACGACCGCGGCGCGCGCCCGGATCGGCGAGGCGGTGTTGGCCGCCGTCCTCTCCAGCGCGGTGGTCACGGCCTACGCCTGGTACCGCTGGACCTCGGGGAAGGCGCTGCACCCCCAGCTCACCCTCGGCAACGTGCGCGAGCTCCCGCTCCCGACGCTCCCGGCGCTCGCCGCCGCGCGCGCGGAGCTCGCGGCGCTCCTCGTGCCCCGGACGCCTTCGCCACCGGAGCCCCCCCGGTCGCCGCAGCGCGCCGGGCAGGCCGGCGCAGCTCCCGCCCTCCCGCGCCCCATCGCCGCCGAGCGGGCACTCGACGAGCGCGTGGCAGAGCTCTTCGGAATGGACTTTCGAGTCTGGGAGCCGATAATCTTCCAAGCGCTCGCGGCGCTGCCACCCACCCAGCGCAGCGGCTGGTTCGACGCGCCGCCGGGGCCCCCCGAGGGGAAGCCGCCGCCCGCGGCGGCGCTCCGAACGCCGCTCACTCGGCGCCGTCGAGCCAGGTGAGCATCGCCGCGAGCCGCGGGTCGAGGTCCCCCGGGAACCCGTGCCCGACGCGACCGAGGCTCACGAACTGGGTCGGAACCCCCTGCCGATCGAGGCGCCGCGCCTGCTCCCGCATGTGAGCGCTCATCATGTCGTAGTCGCCCGCGGCGAAGATCACCCGCTCGACGCCCGCCCTCCGGAGGAGCACCGCCGAGGGCTCGACCTTCGCGCCGATGAGGAGCAGCCGCGGGTAGCGGCCGGCGCCCTGATGGCCGAGATCCATCCCGAAGAGCGCACCGAGCGAGAACCCGATCAAGGTCCGCCCGTGCGTCTCGTCCAGCTCGCCCGGGAAGGTGTCGCGGACGAGCGACACCGCTTGCTCGACCGTGCGGTGCCGCCGGCGGTAGCCCCAGATGGATCCGCCGCCCGGGCAGCGCGTCTCCGCTCGCGGACAAAGCAGCCACCCGGAGCGGGTAACGACCTCGGCGAAGTGAGGGCACTCCGCTTCGGGCTCGTCGCACATGCCGTGCAGCATCACGGTCACCGGCCGCGGCGCGGCGCGGTCCTGCGGCGGGTAGACGAGCACCTCGACGCCCGACTCGGCCGAGCCGAGCCGCAGCGGAGCGGGCACGGCCGCCGCTTCCGCGGCCGCGGGGCGCGACCACAGCAGCAGGCACAGCGACCACAGGCTCGCCGAGGCGAGCAGGACCCAAGCAGCTCCGCCCCGCCGCGCGTGCGCGCGACCGGTCGGAGCCCACCGACGTGGACTCGACATGGTGAAACCTCCCGCCGCGTCGGGGCACGACGCGGCCGATGTCCCACGCCACCGGAGCCGAGCTCCGGTGCGGCGCGGGTCGCTTCACTCACCCGTCGCGCGACGGTGGCGAACCGTGACGCGTCCCGTCGCCGCTGCGGACGGGCATCGCAGCGACGGGCGCGCGAGTGTGGCCTCGGCGATCCCGCTGCGGCGATCCCGGATCGAGGTCCCCCGGAACGGGACGCCGTCGCCACGGGTTCCCCGCCCCTCCCATCGGCGCGGCCCCGCTCGGGGGCCTCGCGGCCCTACACCGCGCTACCTGCGCGGTGCACCTGCGTGCGGCGGTCCCGGTCTCTGGCCAGGCCCCGTGCCCGTCCGAGCTCCGCGAAGCAGCCCAGATCCCGGGGATCTCGAGCGGGAATGGGCGTGACCGACCTTGACCCGCTCACCCGGGGAGAGAAAACTGCGCCGGGGTGCGTAAGAGGCGAGATAGAGGAGAGACGATGAGCGGAACGTCGCGCGCGGCTCGTGGTCCGGATGCGAGCGGGTGGAAACGAGCACCGGGGCGGCTCCGCGCCGAGCTGCCGCGGCTCGGTTTCGCCGCTGCCCTGCTCTTGGGTCCAGGGTGCATCATCGACAACACCCCCCCACCGGAGGAATCCCCCGCGGTAGACGACGACGACGACGACGGTGAGGGCGGGGAGCCGGGCGAGGCCAGTGCCGGCAGCGCGGGCGACGACCGAGCGGCGGCGGGCGCCGGTGGCACCTCCGGCTCCACTGCCTCCGGCGGCGCCGATCCAAGCTGCAATGACACCTGTACTTACGCGAACGACGGCGCCTGCGACGAGCCCTACCTCTGCAACGACGGCACCGACTGCACCGACTGCGCCGACACCCCGGACATGGCCGGCTTCGGCGAGATGCCGACCGACTGCGAGAACACCTGCGAGTTTGCGCGGGACGGGTACTGCGACGAGCCGTTCCTCTGCAGCCCCGGCACCGACTGTGACGACTGCGGCTACGGCCCGACCAACGAAGGCAGTGGCGGCGCCGGGGGCGCCCCCGGGACCGGCGGCACCCCCGGGCTCGGCGGCACTCCCGCGACCGGTGGCACTCCTGCCATGGGCACGGGGGGGAGCGAGCCGGCGGTGGATCCCTGCGGCGACGTCCCGGTGGCGGGCGAGTGCGTCGCGAGCAACGTCATCCGCGCCTGCGCCGTCCCGACCAGCGACGCGCTCCCGAGCATCGTCGAAACCGAGTGCCCGGCGGGGACCACCTGTTCCACGGCCTCCGGCCGGGCCACCTGCGCGCCCCTGCCGAGCGGCTGCAGCCCCGGCGCCACCACCTGTGGCGACGACTGGACCCTGAGCGAGTGCGACGCCACGGGGCTCCCCCAGTACACCGACTGCAGCCACGGGTGCCGCGACACGGCGCTGGGCGCCTTCTGCGTGAGCGACCGGGCCACCGTCGTCTACGAGGGCGTCGTTCGCTACGAGGCTCGCACCGTCAACGCGGGTTACACCGACTTCGGAGCGGCGCGGGAGCTGCCCGCCGCGGGGCTGCTGCTGATGGCCAAGTCCGGCGAGGAGCTGGTCGACGCCGTGACCACGGCGGACGACGGCTCGTTCAGCATCGCCATCCCCGACCCGCCGGACACGGCGGAGCCGATCGTGGTGGCGCTCTTCCAGCCCGACGCCGCGAAGACCGGGCCCGGCGTCGCGGTGGCGCTGCCCGACGTCGGCGACGGGGAGGAGTCGATCTACGGAGTGGACGGGATGCTGGCGACGATCTGGTCGTTCAGCATCGATCCGACCGAGACGCCGTCCGGCAGCACCGTCACGGTGACGGAGGCGGCGGGCAGCGGGGCGATCCGCCTCTTCAGCAACCTGCGGGCGGCCTACCTCCGCGCCGGCTCGGACTTCGCCGGTGAGCCCCGATCCCTGGTAGCCTGGTTCCGGATGAACACGGCGTGGAGCTGCGGCGCCTGCTTCTCGTCGCTCGGCGACTACGTCGGGGACCAGGTGTTCGACAGCCAGATGTGGATTCCCGCCGTGGCCGAGGATCAGTCCTACTGGTCCGACGCCGTGACCCTCCACGAGTTCGGCCACTGGGCGATGTCCTCCTTCGGGGTCTCCCCGGGTGAGGGGGGCCGCCACTGCCTCGGCACGCCGACGTACCCCGGCCAGGCCTGGTCCGAGGGATGGGCGACGGCGTACTCGACGATCCTGCGCGGCGAGCCGCGGTTCTACGACAAGCAGGACGGCACCTTCTTCTGGTCGGACATCAGTGCGCGCGAGTTCTCCGGCGGCTACCCCTGGAAGCGTCCCGTGCCGAGCGGTGGCGTCTACCAGAAGGTGATCGAGGACGAGATCTCGGCGATGCTGTGGGATCTGAACGAGCGGCTCGGCGAGGCTGCCCTCTTCGCGGCGCTCGAGAGTCCACGAATGACGAGCGCGCCCTACGGCCGCAGCTACACGCGCACGGTCTGGGACCCGGGCGGCACCTACGGTTGCGACCAGGTGAACGTCTCGGTCACCGACACTCCGGCGCCGATGTTCGCCGACTACCTCGACGCGCTCGCCTGTGCGGGCGCCGCGGCCTCGGAGATCGACGCGGTCACCAGCCCGGACACCCGCTACCCCTATGACGCGACTCGTCCCATCTGCGATTGAGGCCACCATGAACCAGCTGAGCGCTCTCGGGTCGATCCCCTCGCCGCTCCCGCCCACACGCCGGGCCCGGTACCGCCTCGGGCCGACCGCCCTGGCCGCCGGCGTCGTCTGCCTCGGGCTCGCCTGCGCGGGCAAGCCAACCGAGCCGGCGGCCCCAGCCGTCGCCGTTGCCCCGTCGGAGTCGAGGACCGTGCCCCCGCCCGCCCCGGAGACGGCGCGGCGTCTCCCGCCCCTGGTCCTCGAGGTGACGGGACCCGAGCACCCGCAGCCCGGCACCACCATCACCGTGGTCGCAGAGATCCGCCGCGTCGCGCCGGACGGCTCCCCCGTCGCGCTCTCGCTGATCGTGCCCCGCGGTGTCCGGATCGTCTCGGGGGCGGAGCACGCGCAGGTGCCGAACGGCGAGCTGCAGCGTCACCAGTGGGTGCTGGCGGTGGACTCGATCCCCGCCGAGGACGTCCGGGTAGTGGCGGAGATCCGCGGGCGCGGGCAGGGCGTCCACGCCGAGCGACGCTACCGGTTCGGCCGCCCGGCGCCCCGGCTCCCGGACCCGCAGGGCGGGGTCGCGCCGGTCGAACTCGGCAACGGCATGCAGACGCGGCCGGTGCCGATCGACTGAAGGCTTGAGCGACAATCGGTCCGAATACCGAAATACGTCAACGATCTGGGCCACCGAGCGAGCCGTGGATCTCGCTCAAGGCGCTCTGGGAAACGCCCCCTCGCCCCTGGCAACCAGTGGTGCCAGGGGGGCGTTGCCCCAGGCGCCGACGCAGGTGGCATACCGATTTGGTGCTCTAGGCCCGCACCACGGTGACGCTGGGCTGCATCGCGGCGGCGTCGCCGTCGAAGCCGCGAACGACGAGCACCGGCTCGCCCGGCTCGGCCAGGGACAGCTCGCGGGCGAGGCGCTGCACCGCCTCCAAGGTCGTCGCCGCCGCCTCGGGATCCGCGGGCACCGGGATCGCGCCCCAGGTGAGGCATGCCCGCGCGTGATCCTCCGGGCGGGAGCCCACGGCGACGATCGGCGCCGCCGGGCGAGCCGCCGCCATGACCGCGAGCGTGCGCCCGCAGCAGAGCACGAAGATGCCGCGGACGCGGAGTTCGCGGGAGAGGAGCGCGGCGGCGTCGGCGATCGCCACCTCGACGGGGATCGGCAACGCACGATGAACCGCCGTCGGCGTGTAGTTCTCGATGCTCCCGAACGCCCCGTGGAAGTACAGGTAGCTCTCCGTCTGGCGCACCACCAGATCCATCATGCGGACGGCCTCGACGGGGAAGAGGCCGGCCGCCGTCTCCCCGGAGAGCATCACGGCGTCAGCGCCGCTCCGCACCGCGTTCGCCACATCCGTCACCTCGGCGCGGGTCGGGCGTGGGTGATCCATCATGCTCTCGAGCATCTGCGTCGCCACGATGACCGGCCGGCGACGCGCGCGCGCGAGGTCCACGAGTTCCTCCTGGACGTTGGGGATCGACTCGGGCGGGAGCTCGACCCCCAGATCGCCGCGCGCGACCATGAGGGCGTCGGAGGCCTCGACGATCGCCTCGATGTTCTCGAGCGCCTCGGGCTTCTCGATCTTGGCGATGATGGGCAAGACACGCCCGCTCGCTCGGAGCAGCTCCCTGAGCGCCTCGATGTCGGTCGGCCAGCGCACGAAGGACAGGGCGATGAAGTCCACGCCGAGCTCCACGGCGAAGCGGGCGTCTTGTTCGTCCTTGCGCGTGAGCGCCGGCGCCGACACGGCGACGCCCGGCAGGTTCATCCCCTTCTTGTCCTTCAGGATCCCGCCCGCGACCACGCGGCAAGCGATCTCGGTGCCGTCCCTGCCCTCGACGCGCAGCTCGAGATTGCCGTCGTCGAGCAGGATGCGATCCCCGACCTTGACGTCCTGGGGGAGCGCCTCGTACTGGGACGGGATCAGACGCGGGCTGCCCTCGACCACGCGCGACGTGACGGTGACCCGCTCGCCGGTGACCAGCTCGATGCGCCCGCCCGGGAAGCTGCCGACGCGGATCTTGGGCCCGCAGAGGTCGACGAACACGGCGACGTGAGCGCCGAGGCGCGCGGCGACCGTGCGCACGGTGTCGTGAAGCGCCCGGTGCTCGGCCTGTGTGCCGTGCGACATGTTCAACCGGAACACATCGACGCCGGCCGCGATCAGGCCCTCGATCGCCGCCGCGGAGGAGGACGCTGGTCCCAGGGTCGCGACGATCTTGGTCCGACGGTATTTGAGCGGCTGCGTGGTGGCGCGATGCTGCACGACGATCCTCCGGGCGACGGCGGCGGCCACGCGACCGCCTGGGTCGGCGCCCGCCGCCGCTCCCTCATATCCCGGACGCCCCTCGGCAGCCACCCACGGCCGGGCGCCCCGCGCCGCGAGCCCCGCGCGTTTCTGGCGCGGCCGGCGGCTGGCGTACTACGACGCGAGGCCGTGAACCGCGCGCGGTGGGTCCCCTTCCTCGCTGGCGTCCTCGCCGGGTGTCTCCTGGTGGGCTGCTCTCGGCGTGAATCGCCGGCCCCGCGCCGCACCGAGCCGTGGCCAGCCGAGCCGCTGCCCGTCGACCGCCCAACGGCACGCCGAGCGTTCGCGATCGAGCCCGGGAGTGAGGCTCGGTTCGAGCTGCCGGCCCGCGGGGCGCGCATCACCGGCGCGCTCCGCGTCGCTCGGGGTGCGCTGGACGTGGATCTGATGGACCTTGCCGCGACCCGGGGGACCGTCGAGATCGACCTCGCGAGCGTCCGGGTCCTCGACGAGGCGGGCGCCGAGGATCGCGAGTCGAGCGCCCGGGCGCAGCGCTGGCTCGACGTCGGGCCGAGCCGACCGGAGGCAGCTCGCGAGCGGCACCGGTGGGCCCGGTTCACGCTGCGCGAGGCGAAGAACCCGTCCGCCGGCGCCGCGCACGAGGGGCGTGTCATCGTGCGCGGCGCGCTCCCACCGCTCGGGAGAGAGCCGGGCGAGACGACCGGGGCCGCGGGCTCGACCGCCGCGGACACCCGTGAGATCCGCGCGGTGGAGCTCGACTGCGAGGGGCCGCTGCTCGTTCACGGCTACCAAGTCGAGCTCGGGGTCCGCCTGCGGATGACCTTCGAGTACGCGGTGCCAGCGACGCCCGGCGCCGTCCCTACGAGCCTCACGCTGGAGACGGTGCGCCCGTTCCCGGTCTCGCTCGCCGCGCACGGCATCGTGCCCCGAGATGGGGCGGGCGCGCGGAGCGGAGACGCGAAGCGAATCCCAGGCCATCGCGTGGGCAAGGAGGCGAGGGTTTCCGCCCGCTTGCTGGCGGCTCCCCGCCCCCCCGACCCGTAGCGGGACGACGCGCCGCCCCCCGAGGGGCGCCGGCTCCGTCCCTCGGCGCCCCCGGCGCCGAGGATCCGCCGCGACTTCTCGCCAGTGCCGTTCGTGGGGTACGATACTTCCCCGGAGGTCTGAGCGCCGGCTCCGCGACGCCGACCCGGGTCCGTCAGATGTCAGATATCGGGCCGCTGCAGCATCCCGACGTGATCGCCGTCGACGCCCTGCTCGACGAGCGAAAGCTGGACGAGGCGCAGCGCAGCCTCGCCGCGCTCGGCCAGCGCCAGGGGCTCGACCACGCGGTCACGTACTTGACCACGCGCCTGCTCTACCTGCGGGGGCGCCTCGACGTCCGGGGGGTGGCGGACCGGCTCCGCGACCTGTTGCGGGAGGTGCGCTACTTCCCGCAGGCCCAGTACATGCTGGACGCCGCGGAAACCGGCATCCTCACCCGGACGGTGCCGCCCGGCGCGCGCACGCCGGCACCACCGGTGCCCCCCGGCGCCGCCCCGGAGCCATTGCCGGGGCCGTCACCCGCCCTCGCGGCCGTATCGGATCCGAGCCTCGCGCCCGTGCCCGCACTGTCCGTACCGACGGCGCCCGAGCCGCCAACCGTGCGGGGGCTGGCGCCTTCGGCCCCTGCTGGGCCCGAGCCGCCCAGCCGCGACGGGCGGCCCGGGCCGTCCCCGTGGGCGGAGGCGACGCCGAGCGGCGTCCCGAACGGGATGATGGAGAACCCGCGCGTGCGCTCGAACCTGCCCAGCGCGGGTCCGCCGCTCGAAGCGCCTCGCGGGCCAGGCTGGACCGAAACGCAGTCGACCCAGCCCCCCCCGCGAGCGAGCCGCTGGCCCCCGCGCCCCGAGGGCGACGACGACTGCGCGCCCCGCGAAGGCGGAAGATCGCGGCGGCGAGGTTCGCCGCCCCCCACGGAGCCGCCCCAGACGCCTCTGGCGCTCGCCGAGCGGGCGCGCGACGCCGAACTCGACGGGCGCGCTCCGCACGCCGCGGAGAGCCCGCACATCTCGACGGAGCCCGGCGTCGGCGGGGCGCTGGACGAGCGCGCCGAGACGGCGGACTCGCTGCTCGAGCGCGTGCAGCGGTACGTGGCTCCCGCGATCCCGCGCGCCCCGGCCATCCCTCGCATCGATGGGTCCGACGACGCGCTATCGAGCGACGCGCACCCGCGCCGGAGCGCCGTCGAGGCGACCGGTGACCACTACGCCCGGATCCCGTTGGCCAGGGACAACGACGCCGAGCCGATCGTGACCCGCTACTCCGAGGCCCCGCGACGCGAGGAGTTCGTCTTTTCCCGGGCGCCGTCGGAGCGGGCCGGGCGCCGACCGGCCCCGAGCGCAGCGCCACGCCGGCCACGCGCGCCGAGCCAGCCCTCCGGCCCCACCCGTGGCGTCCCGCGCGCCGAGACGCACGGCAACGCCACCCCCGAGCCTGCCGCCACCCGTGACCCGGAAACCGACGCGCGCGCGGCCGACTCCCCGCGACACCGGGTCCGCTCCGACTTTCCGCCACCGTACGAGGCGCCCTCGGCGACCCACCCCTCGCTGTTCGAGGTCGCGTCCCTGCTCGACGCGGAGCGGTACGCGGACGCCCTCGCGCTGCTGGGGACCGCCGCGCCGATGGAGGAGGGAGAGCAGACCCTGCTGCGCGCACGCGCGCTCGCCGGCGCCGGGCACGCCACGGAGGCCCACGCCGCGCTCACCAAGCTCGTGTCCGTACCCGGCCTCGACGTCGACGTCCGCGCCGGAGCGGCCCGGCTGCTCATTGAGATCGGGTACCCCATGACGGCGCTCGCCGAGGCGCGGCGCGCGGCGGAGACCGACGTCGAGCGCCCGCTGGTGCGCCTCACCGTGGCGTGGGCCGCGATCCGCGCGGCGCGAGCCCACGGCGATCTCCTCCTCGTGTCCGAGGCCGACCAGGCGCTCGACGGCCTCAAGACGCGCGGGGGCCCGCACCCGGGGCTCGTGCAAGCCCTGCGGGCGTGCGTCCAGGCCCACCTCGGCGACGCGGAGCGGGCGATCGGGCTGGCCCAGCGCGCGCTAGGGTTCGATCCGCGTTCGCCGGACGCCCTGGCCGCGGTCGCCGTCGCCTCCGCCCGCCTGCAGCGCGTCCGGGACGCCCAGCAGGCCTGGTTGCGCCTGCACGAATGCGCGCCGAACGAGGCACTGGCGCTGGAGGCGTCGCTCCGAGCGGCCCAGATCGACCTCCCGGACCCTCGTGCGGGGGCGGAGATCGGATTCGGAGACGTCGAGGCAGCGCGACGCCTCTGGCAGCCCGAGGAGATCGCGATCATCGACGGCAACTCCCGCTTCGCGCAGAGCGCCTTCGAGGGCGCCTGTCGCGGGCGCCTCACGCGCGTCGTCGAGGCGGGTGCCGATGAGGGCTTCCCGGCCATGAGCGCGATCGCCGTGCAGACCCTCACCGAAGATCCGATCTGGGGGCACTTCGCCCCCTACGATCTGTCGCTGTGGAGCCTCCCGCGCGTCCGCGCGGGGATGGACCTCGTCTACGACCCCACGCACCGCCTCGACGACGATTTGGACGACTTCCCGATCACGCTGCTGCTCGGCTCGTACCTCGGTCAGGTCCTCTGCCAGGCCTTTGGCGGGCGCTGGGACGGCAGCATCGCCGAGCTCGGGACCGCGTCGGTCGTGAGCCCGGCGCGCCGCTTCAGCCCCTTCGCCGCCATCGCAGCCCGCCTCCGCGCCGGTCGTCCCCTCGAACTCGGTGTGGCAAGCGATTTGAAGCACGCGCACCCCGGCGAGGACGCCTGGTCGCAGCACGTGCTCCCGGCGACGGCGCCGCCCACCCCCTGGGCCCCCGCGCTATGGCCCGAGAGCGCGCGGCTCTCCCGGCTCGGCCGCGCGCTCTCGCGCTCCGTGGTGTCCGAGTGGTGCCGCCGGTACGCGGCCGGACCCCTCGACGGATCGATGGCGAGCCTCGCGTCCGTCGAGGCCTACCTCGGACTGGTCGCGCCGCCCGCAGCGCCGCCGACGCGGGCGGATCCCTGGGCGATCCGCGTCACCGTCCTGGTCGGGGCCTACCTGGGGGAGGTGCTGCGCGAGACGATCGGCGGCGCCTGGGAGCTCGACGCGACGACCGTGAACGACCCCGGCGAGTACCGGCTCCGGCTCGGCAAGCGCGTCGTCACGCCGGTGCTGGAGGTGCACCAGCGCCTGCTCTCGCGCACGGCGCTGCCCCTGCACGACTACGCCTCGCGGCTCGCGCGGTGACGCGACGGCGCGGGTAGCGTGCCAGAACGCCGATCGGTTCGCTTGGTGTTCTAGGTCGTTGATCTTCCGCGGCCATCAGGCCGATGGCCGCTCTAGAGCAGCAATCAGGTTGATTGCTGCTCCAAATCAACGACCTGGAGCACCGAATTGGGAGCAGACTTCGGCGAAGGAGGCCTGGAAAATGTCTCCTCGCCCTGCACGGAGGCATTTTCCGGGCCTCCGTCGCTGTCGGCAACCTGTTCGGTGCTCTAGGGGTGCACGTAGATGAGCGTGCCCTCCCGCAGCGACAGCGCCCCGTGCCAGCGTTCCGGCACCGGCGGGTCCGTCCATTCGAAGAGCCAGGCGGCGTCGATCGGCGAGAGGTTGATGCAGCCGTGGCTCCGCGGCGTGCCGAACCCATCGTGCCAGTAGGCGGCGTGCAGCGCGTACCCGGCGGTGAAGTACTGCACCCAGGGCACGTCGCGGAGATCGAACTCGTCACCCACCTCGTCGCCATCCATGGTGACCGAGACGTGCTTGGTGTGCACGAGGAACTGCCCGCGTACGGTCGCGTGGGTCTGCTCCGGATCGTCGAGCCCGTCGATCCCCGTCGACACCAGCGTGACGTAGACGGGCCGCGTGCCCTCGTAGGCGATGAGCGTCTGCCTGAGGATGGAGACGTCGAGCCACGTCCTGCCCTCGGTGGCCCACGCGGGCCGCGTACGGAGGGGCGGGACCTGGATCAGTCGTTCGTCCCTCACCCACTCCCCGCGCCGGGTCTGCAGGAAGCGCGCGCCACCGATCCGGGCTTCGCGACCGGTGAGCGGGACGACCTCGCGGAACTCGAGCGAGCGACCCGCCGTCAACCCCTGCGCGGGGTCGCCCGTGTAGAGGCGCTCGGCGCGACCATGGACGAAAGCGACGGGGAGCGTGAGCTCGTCGTCGAGCGGAAGGCCACGGAAGCGGCTCGCCGTGACGGGACGGAGGCGATCGAGCGCCATCACCTCGAGCTCCGCGTTGATCGCCCAGCGCCGACCCTCGGCCTCAAAGAACTCCAGCAGCGCGAAGCCGCTCTTGGTCTCGGCACGACCGAGGGACACCGTCGGGCGCGAGTAGGACAGCCGTCGGACGGTGGGAGAGCGACGCCCGTCCCGCAGCAACTCCGGCACCTCGCCTACCTCGACGTCGCGCCACGCGCTCGCGTTGGCCGCGGCGAGGTGGCCCGCTAGGTTGGGCTCCTGGGCGCGTTGCTCCGCCGGCGTCGGGACCTTGACGTAGAAGTGCGGGGTCGGCCTCGCGGAGATCCCGTACGAGTACGGCAGCGGCGCCTCTCGGTCGGGCCTCCGGCGCGCCGCGACGACCAGCGGATGCTCCAGGTCCAGGGTCGCGGACTGACCGACGCACACGTACCCCTCGGGCTCGATCGCGTACCACCCCTCTCTGCAACCCGAGTAACCCACCGGCTCGGCCGATCGGGAGACGACGGCGCCGGTCCGGAGGAAGCCGAGCTTCGTGGCGCCGTGACGGGGTGCGGCGACCACGAACGTCTGCTGCGCAAGGGCGGCCAGGGCACGCGCCGGATCGATCGACGCCCGCTCGGTGGACGACGCGGCGGGCGTCCCGGTGCGGCTGGAGACGTCGGCGAGATCCGTCGCGGAGGCGTCGGGCCATCGCCCCGGATCGGCCGTGGACAGGTCGACCCCGTCCTGCAGGGGGCGCGGCCGACGCGGGGCCGCCGCGGCGATCGCGAAGGGCGCGGCGGAGCCGGAGGCAGCGGGTCCGGCGGCGTCCCCGGGAGCGCTCGGCTCGGGGGCGCTGGACGCCGGGCCCGGCGACCCCGCGGGAGCGGCGAAGGGCTGAGCGCCGGTGAGCGCCGCCCACGCCACCGCCAGCTCGTCCTCGCCATGGGCGAGCGAGCAACCGGCGAGCCCGAGCGCCGCCGCCGCGACGAGCGCGGTGTGAGACGGACGAGGAGGCAAGTGGGGGTAGCTCGGGTGCTATCCCGAGGCCCCGGGATCGGCCAAGTTTCGAGAAACCCGGCGTCCGAGCCCGACCACGAAGAGCTCGGAGCTCCGCTGTCGCGTCCCCTCGGGGCGGATCACCCGGACTTCGCGGTACCGCGCGGCCACGGCGCCGCGAGACACCGCGAAGTCCGGCCCCATGAAGAGCTTGCCGACGAAGGCCGAGCCCACCTTGCCGACGGCCTCGGCGACCGCGACCGCGCGCAAGAAGAGCTCCGCGCTCAGGGCCTGGTCACTTTCCTTCGCCCCGCTGGTGCTCGGCGCCATGTCGCTGAGCACCACGTCGAAGGGCCCCTGCGCGACGAGCTGGGCGTCATCGAGCGCGAAGGCGTCGCCGACGAGCGCCGTCACGTGACCCGGCAGTCGGACGGTGATGGGCTTGAGGTCGATCGCGACCACGCGCCCGCCGGGCCCGATCCGCTCCCCCGCGTAGAGCGTCCAGGACCCGGGCGCCGCCCCGAGATCGAGGACCCGGAGGCCCGGGCGGAGCAGCCCCACGCGCCGGTCGATCTCCTGCAGCTTGAACACGCTCCGCGCCGGGTAGCCCAGCGCCTGCGCCTGACGCGTGCGAGGATCGCCCTGATAGGGGTTTTGCCGCCTCGCCACGCCGTGACCGCTAGCACGCGGCGGCGCCGCGCGCGAGCGACGTCGCCCGACCGATCTCGCCGGCCGCCGGGGAGCGCGCTATGGGAGAGGCCGATTCATGACCCACCCAGCCGCGTCCCACCGCTACGCCACCATGCCCTATCAGCGCTGCGGGCGCAGCGGCCTCCTGCTGCCGCGGGTGTCGCTGGGGCTCTGGCACAACTTCGGCGGGCAATCGCCGCACGAGGCCGCGCGCGAGATGCTCCTCGGCGCCTTCGACCTCGGCATCACCCACTTCGATCTCGCCAACAACTATGGCCCGCCGCCGGGCTCCGCCGAGGAGACGCTGGGGCGCGTGCTCCGGAGCGACCTCGGCCCCTACCGGGACGAGCTCGTCGTCTCGACCAAGGCGGGCTACGACATGTGGCCCGGTCCCTACGGCAATTTCGGTAGCCGGAAGTACCTGCTCGCGAGCCTGGATCAGAGCCTGAACCGGCTCGGGCTCGACTACGTCGACGTTTTCTATCACCACCGGCCCGACCCCGAGACGCCGCTCGAGGAGACGATGGGGGCGCTCGCGCAGGCGGTGAGGAGCGGCAAGGCGCTCTACGCCGGGATCTCGAACTACGGGGCCACGGACACGCGCCGGGCCGTCGCGATGCTGCGCGAGCTCGGGACGCCCTGCGTCCTCCACCAGCCCGCCTACAGCATGCTCGAGCGCCGGGTCGAGCAGGAGCTCCTGCCGATGCTCGGGGAGGAGGGCGTGGGCTGCATCGCCTTCTCGCCGCTCGCGCGCGGCCGGCTCACCGATCGCTACCTCGACGGCGTCCCCGGCGACTCGCGCGCGGCCGGGCCGAGCCCCTTCCTCCGCCCAAGCGACCTCACCGACTCGCTCCTGGCCAAGGTGCGCGCGCTCGACGGGATCGCCCGCGAGCGCGGCCAGTCGCTCGCGCAGCTCGCCCTCGCCTGGGTGCTGCGGCAGCCCGCCGTCACCTCGGTGCTGATCGGCGCCAGCCGCCTCGCCCAGGTGCAGGACTGCGCCGCCGCGGCCGCGAGCCCCCCGCTCACCCCGGACGAGCTCCGGCGGATCGACGCGGTCCTCGGCGCGGACGGGTGAGCGCCCCCGAGCACGCGACCTCGGAGCGCGGGGGCCCTGCGCCCCTGCCCGCTCCGACGCGGCCGTGATACAGCGGACCCCGATGGCGTCGCGCCCCGAGGCCCCGCCGGGCGGCCCCCTCGCCCCTTCGTCGGCCTGGCCGGGGCTCGTCGCGCTCGCGCTCCTCGGCGGGGGGGCCGTCCTCGCCCCCCCGCGCAGCGCCATCGTGATCCTCTCCCTCGCGCTCGCGACCGGCGGGATCGCGTGGCTCGCCCGACACGCAGCGCCGCCGCCGCTGCGGGCGATCCCGGTCCTCGCGGCGGCGCTGCTGGTCGCGTCGAGCACCGGGCTGCTCTGGCAACCGGTGATGGCGCTCGCGCTCGGCCTGCACGCGGTGACCGCCTGGGCCTCCGGCGGCGCGATCCCGCGCCCCGACCTCGGACCGCGCGGGCGCCTGCCGGTGTGGGCGACCCTGGCCGTCGGCGGGGTCACGCCGCTCGGCCTCGTCGGCTGGCTCGTCGTCGCGCGCCCCGATCTCTCCGAGGTCGTCCGAGCCTACGTCCCGTCGCTGCCGCTGGCCGCCCTGGTCCTCGGCGGGATCGCCTTCGCTGCGGCCAACGCGGCCCTGGAGGAGATCGTCTGGCGCGGCGTCTTCCAGCGCGGGCTCGAGGCCGCGCTCAACCCTAGCCTGGCGATCGTCATCCAGGCGGCGTCGTTCGGCGTGGCGCACGCCCACGGCATCCCGAGCGGCCCCCTCGGCATGGTGCTCGCAGGCGCCTGGGCCGTACTGCTCGGGCTGCTCCGGCGCGCCTCCGGCGGGCTCCTCGCCCCGATCGTCGCGCACTTCGTCGCCGACGCGACCATCGCCGTCATCGTGCTCGCGCGAGCGGCCGGTTGAGCCGACTGGCACGACGGGGCATCCTTGGTGGGTGCACCAGCCCTGGGGACCCATCGGGCTCGCCGCGCTCGCGGCGGCCTGCTCGCGGCAGGAGGTCGCGACGACGGCGTCCGCCGACGCCCTCCCCGTCGAGCCCGTGGCGCCCGAGTCCGCCCGCGGCGCGGAGCGCCAGGCCGAGCGGGACGCGCTCGTGGATCGCGCCCTGGTCGCCGAGGGGATCCGGGACGTGCGCGTCCTCGACGCGATGCGCCGCGTCCCTCGCCACCGCTTCGTTCCCGCCGCGGCGCGGGCGGAGGCCTACGCCGATCGCCCGCTGTCCATCGGCCACGGCCAGACCATCAGCCAGCCCTACGTCGTCGCCTTCATGACGGAGGCGGCCGCGCCCCGACCGAGCGACCGCTGTCTGGAGATCGGCACCGGCAGCGGCTACCAGGCCGCGGTCCTCGCCGAACTCTGCCGGAGGACCTACAGCATCGAGTACCTCGAGCCGGTCGCGCGCTCCGGCGAGCAGAACCTCCGCGACGCGGGCTACCCCGAGGCGCGCGTCGCCCTCCGGATTGGCGACGGCTACCACGGCTGGCCCGAGGCGGCGCCCTTCGACGTCATCCTGGTCACCGCAGCGCCCGAGCGGGTACCGCAGCCCTTGCTCGAACAGCTCGCCGTCGGGGGCCGGCTCGTCATCCCCGTGGGGCCCCAGTCGCTCGGCCAGGACCTCGAACGCTGGACGCGGCTGCGCGAGGGACGGGGCAGGGACGCGTTCCGTGTCGAGCGCCTGCTCGGCGTCCGCTTCGTGCCGTTCCTGGGCGAGGGCACGCGCTAGAGCACCGATCAGGTTGCCAATGGCAACAGCGCCGCTGAAGACGCACCCCCTCAGGGCGAGGGTGCGTCTTCAGCGGCGCCTTTGGCGAGATCTGCTCCCGGTTCGGCGCTCTAGGTCGTTGATTTTTCGCAGCAATCAACCTGATTGCTGCTCTGGAGCGGCATTCATGCTGACTGGCACTCCAGCGCGCCCGCTTCAGCCTGCTCAGCGCACGGTGACGAGCGCGCTCTTGCTGGGGCTGGGGCCGTCTGACAACGGCGGGCAGTCGAGGCCGGACGGGAGATCCTTCAGCGCGGTCACCTCGCGACCGGCGGCGCGCGCGGCCCCGTGGAGCATCCGGCGCAGGCGCGCGGGCGAGGTCTTTCGGTGGTTGGTCACCGCGAGCAGCCGCCCTCCAGCGTCGAGCAGGACGAGCGCGGCGGCCGCGACCGGGACGAGGTCGCGAGCCACGACGAAGCCCGCGCGGCCCCGCGCGGAGCCGAAGCTCGGCGGGTCCAGGACGATCAGATCGAAGCGCTCTCCGCGGGTGCGGGCGCGCCGGAGCCAGGCGATTACGTCGGCGGTCACCAGCGCGTGCGCGGGCCCGTCGAGCCCGTTGAGGACCAGGTTCGCGCGCGCGCGGTCGAGCGCCGCCCGAGAGAGATCGACGCTCGTGGTCGTCCGTGCGCCGCCGGCGGCCGCCGCCACCGTGAACGAGCCGGTGTAGGCGAAGAGGTTCAGGACCCGGCCTCCCGCGGCGAGGCTCCGCACCAGCGCGCGGTTCTCGCGCTGATCCACGAAGAGGCCGGTGGAGAGCCCGGCGTCGAGCCGCACCGAGAGGCGCAGCCCCCGCTCGGTGACGATCACCGGCCCCGCCGGCGCCGTCCCCGCCACCGCGCCGGGCGGCGCGACCGCCGCCAGGTCCACGCGGCGGAGGTCGGCGCGGACGTGGCGCTTGACGTGCACGCTCTGCGCACCGAGCCCGCTCACGCCGGCGACGAGATCCGCCTCGCGCGCCAGCGCCCCCTCGCCACCGAGCGCCAGCACGCCGTGCTCGCCGTAGCGGTCGACCACGACGCCGGGCAGGCCGTCGCCGGCGCCGTTGACCAGGCGGTAGGCGTCCGTCACCCGCGCGAGCGGGGCGCGGAGCCACGCCGCGTCGACCAACGCCCGCGCGAGCTCCGCCGGCGGTCCGAGCTGCTCGTCACGGCCTTCGACCCAGGCTCGGAGCGCCGGCGGCACGGGGGAGGTGAACCGGCGTCCGAGCACCCCGAGGGTCGTGGCGTGGAGCATCAGCCGCGCCGCGGGGGCGCCGCCGTAGAGGGTGTCGCCCGCGATCGGCGCGCCCACCGCGGCGAGCTGCACCCGGAGCTGGTGGGTACGACCGGTCGCCGGCCGGAGCTCCACCAGGGCCCGCTCGTGGCGCCGGACGACGACCCTGAAGCTGGCGCGAGCCAGCCGCCCGCCGCGCTCCACCACCCGGGTGGGACGCCCCTTCTCGACCTCGAGGTGGTGGACTAGCTCCCCCGCGTCGGGCAGCGAGCCGCCGCTGACGGCGGCGACGTACACGCGCTCGACCGTGTGCTCCGCGAACGCCCGCGCCGCCTCAGCGTCGTAGCGCGACGACCGGGTGAAGAAGAGCACTCCGGAGGCGCCCCGGTCGAGCCGCTGGTGCACGCCGAGGTGGGCGGGCTCCCCCTGCGCACCAAGCCACGCGGCGAGCCGCCCGACGAGATCCTCGCCGAGCGCCACGTCCCCGCCATGCACGGGCAGGTTGGGGGGCTTGTCCACCACCAGGAGATCGGGCGAAACCGCCAGCGTCCGTTCGTCGAGCCAGTCTCTCAGCACGCGCTCGAACGCCACCGTTCACCCCTTGCCGCGGTCCCGCACGACGCCCCCACGTGGCGCGGACCCGGTCGGAAGCCATCCCCCGACCAAGCACAACCCCCGCCCCAGCAGCCCTGCGTCCACCGGGTTGGCCCGACGCCCCGGCCTCACGCGCAGAGCCTCACGCCTTGGGCTGGCCGCCGCGCTTCTTGACCGCCCCGCGCACGACGATCAGCGCGTTGCGCGCGCCGGGGATCCCGCCGCGAATGAGGACCAGGCTCTCGTCGGGGATCACCTTGACGACGCGCTGGCTGAGCACGCTCGAGGTGCGGTTGCCGTGCTGACCGGGCATCTTCATCCCCGGCATCGTGCGGCCCGGAGTCATGTTGGTGCCGATGGCGCCACCGTGACGCTCGTACTCGTGGGTGCCGTGCGTCCGCGTCTGGCCCTTGAAGTTGTACCGCCGCATCACCCCGGTGAAGCCGCGCCCCTTGGAGACGCCCTGCACGTCCACGAACTGCCCCTCGGCGAAGACCTCGTCGAGACGCAGCTCCTGGCCCACCTGGAACTTCGCGGCGTACTCTGCCGTACAGCGGAGTTCACGCAGCGTGCGACGGGCCGGCACGTTCTGCTTCTTGTAGAAGCCGGCGAGCGGCTTGGTGGTGTGCCGCTCCTGGCGCTCCCCCACGCCGAGGACCAGCGCGTCGTACCCGTCCTTGTCCTGGGTGCGCTTGGCCACGACCATCGGGCGGGCCTCGACCACGGTGCAGGAGACGACGGTGCCGTCAGCGGTGAAGATCTGCGTCATCCCGACCTTGCGACCGATGACGCCGGGGTACTGGTTCATGGCGAGGCTCCTGTGTCGCTCTACGGTGGCTGCGCGGTGTCGCTCGTCGGGTTGGCGGCGGGATCGCTCGCGGGCCTCTCACCCCACGGCCCAGGCCGCCAGGCTCGAGCCCGTGCGGAACGTCCGCCACGAGGCGCGTCCCACCGCTACTCCGGAGGGCCCGCGGGATTAACCCTCCCCAGCCCCGGAGTCAAGGACCAGGCAAGGACCAGGCAAGGACCAACCAGCCGGCAGCGACCCCTGGGCAGTTCTCAGGTGGGGGCGGCGCTCCGATTCTGGTGATTGACGGAGCGGGGTGCCAGTGCATAATGCCGGGCCCCATCGAGCCCGCGGTCTGCCCCGCTCCGACTCACGGTGAAGAGACGCCGAGTCGCCAGGGCGAGCGGGGCTGGACCGGCAAGGTCGACGTCACGGAGCCGCCACCCATGTCCAACATCTCCCCGATCCTCGCCGGCCTCGAGAAGAGCCAGTCTCGTAACGATCTCCCGGACTTCCGCGTCGGCGACACGGTAGCGGTCCACTACAAGATCATCGAGGGAGAGAAGCAGCGCGTGCAGGTCTTCCGGGGCACCGTGATCAAGCGGCACCGCGCCGGAACGCGCGGCACCTTCACGGTGCGCAAGGTGAGCTTCAACATCGGGGTCGAGCGCATCTTCGTGACCCACTCGCCCCGGATCGAGAAGGTCGAGCTGGTGTCGCGCGGCGTCGTCCGCCGGGCCCGCCTCTACTACCTGCGCAACCTCTTCGGCAAAGCGGCGCGCATCAAGGACGCCAAGGATCGGTGAGCATCGGCGCGGGGCGGGCCGGGCGCATCGCCCGTGAGCCGGCGCCGCGACCGGGCCGTTGCGTGCGCCGAGGCACGCCGGGAGCCCTTCGGCCGCGAGGGTCGGCCAAGTCGCGACCACGGCCGCGCGGCGCACACCTCCGCGGGTTTGGGCGTGGCGAAGCACCGCGAACGGGCTTCGCGCTACGCGGGGGAAGGGCTATGCTCCCGCTCGCCCGCATCGCGGGCGGGGTTCCGGTTCCGTACGGAGGTAGTCAATGATTGCGTGCCCGAGGTGCGGCGCCGCCAACAATCCGGCGAGCAAGTTCTGCGTGACGTGCGGCGGGCCACTCCCTGCGATCGGCGGCGCCGAGCCGCCGGCGGTCGGGTATCCAGCGGCCCCGGCCGGCTGGGGGCCGGGTCCCGCCGCGGCCCCACCCGGTTGGGGGCCGGGTCCCGCCGCGCCGTCGCCCTACGGCGCGCCGATGGGCGGCGGCTACGGTCCCGCGCCCGGAGCTCCGCCGGGCTGGGGCGGGGCGGCCGACCCGCAGGCACGCGTCGGCGCGCCCGAGGGGCTGAACCCGTTCGGCGCGACGATGACCCCGGACCGATCGCATCAGGGCGCCCCTCCCGGCTGGGTGGCGCCGGCGGGCGGCCCGCCCCCGGGCGCTGCCCCGCAGATGGGCGGACCGCCGCCGGGGTGGGGAGGGCCAGCCCCGGTGCCCACGCCGACAGGGGGCTCGCCGACGGGCCCGGGCCCCATGGGACCACCGGGCTGGGGCGCACCCGCGGGTGGGATGGGAGCGCCGCCCGGCTGGGGCGGTCCCCAGGCGGCGGCTGCCCCGCCGGCTCACGGATGGGGTTCGCCGGCGGCCACTCCCCTGGGGGGACCACAGCCCGGCTGGGGCGCGCCAGCCCCGGCCGGGGCTCCAGCGGCTCCGCCCTTGCAGGGACCGCCGTCGCCGACCTCACCGCCCCCGCAGGCCGCCTGGGGGACACCACCGAGCCCCGAGCCGATTCTGCCCCAGGAGCCCGCCCCGGCGGCCATTTCTAGCGGCAGCCCCACCGACCCAGCGACCGCCGCCGGAGTCCCGAGGGACCCCGAGCTGGTCCCTGCCGGAGCCCCCCGCGTGCTCGCCGCGTTCCTCGTCAGCTTCGAATCGACCGAGCTTGGCAGCTTCTGGCCGATCTACCAGGGGACGAGCACGCTCGGGCGCAAGGACGCCGCCGACGGGCTGACCATCGAGATCGATCACCCCACGACGTCCTCTCGGCACGCAGCGATCCTGGCCTCTGCCCGCCCCGGGCGGATCAAGGTCGAGGATCTCGGCAGCACCAACGGCACCTTCGTGGACGACGAGCGCATCCCGCCCGGGACCAAGCGCGAGCTGCGCGATGGGCAGTCCGTGCGCTTCGGCGGCTACACGGTGACCGTCAAGATCGTCTGAACCTGGACGCGCTCTCCGCGCTCTCACGCCGAGGGCGCGGCTCGAGCATCGTCCGAGCCGAACACCGAGCCCTCCCATGATCCCATTCAAGACGGCAGAGAAGCTGATCCGGGGGTCGAGCCTCCTCGCGCTCGCGCTGATCCTCTTCACGTGGTGGCTACCGCGCACGGCGGCCGCGGCGCCCGAGGCCAAGATCCTCCGGATCGATCCCAGGGCGAGCCAGACCCAGGGCGACCCCGTGCTGACGAGCGTGATCGAGATCGTGCAGGCCAAGCGCGTGTCCGAGGCCACTGCCTCCTGTGCTGGCGCGAAAGGCACGGCGCTGTACGACTGCATGTCGGGCGCGCTCGAGGCTCCGAACGCGCTCTACACGTCCTTCTCGCCCTTCCCCGAGACGAACGCGATCTTCTCCGTCACGGTGGACGGTACCGATCTGCCAGCCAAGTTCGTGCGCCAGGCCAAGTGGGGCGACAGCCTGCAGAAGCCCGGGGTCGGCACGGCCTGGCTCATCATGATCGACGCCGACTCCCGCATGGGCAAGTCCTTCGACGACGCGCGGTCCTTGGCGCGGGCGTTCGTGGCGGCAATGGGCCCGAACGACATCGTCAACGTGATGTTCTTCAACGACCGTCAGGTCGTGAGCGACTCCAAGTGGCTTTCGGCGGCGCAGCGCTCGCGCGCCGAGGGGTTCATCAACGGCGTCACCGGGACCTACTCTTCCTCGGGGCGGAACCGCGCCCTGTTCACCATCGTCAAGTCGGGTGCGACCGACGGGTTCCGGGCCCTCGGCGACGCCGGCCAGTCGGGCGTCACGGTCCCGCTGCACCAGGCGATGGTCCTACTCTCGAGCGGCTTCGGCGGCACCGATCCGTCCACCACCGGGCCGGTGGCGATGCAGCTCAGCCAGTACCTGTCCAACGGCCGCTTCCCGGAGGACAACACCGCGCTGCCGAAGATGCCGGTCCCGATCGTGAGCGTCTTCTTCCCGCACGCAACCTGGGAGGAGTTCAAGCAGAACTCGCTCGAGTTCATGCAGAACCTCGCCAACCCCCAGATCGGCGGGTTCTTCACCATCATGCGGGCGGGCCAGGGGGGGCGCTCCCCGCAGGTCGTCAACACCGTCCGCACCCGCTTCTCCAAGATGCACATCGTGGAGTGGCGCGTCTCCTGCGTCGCGCCGACGATCGAGCAGACGTTCAAGCTGGTCTTCAAGAACGTGAACCCGCCGATCCTCGGCGACAACACCTTCAAGGAGGTCCCCACCACCATCGATCCAACGACCTGGCCGCTGGACGTGGACCTCGAGGCCACCCGCAAGGCAGCCGAGGGCGACGGCGACGCAGTCTACCCGGGCGGACGGCTCAAGGTGTTCGGGAACTTCTGCTGGGGCGGGGAGGAGGGCCGCGCCGAGGTCTACTTCCTGCCGGCGGGACAGGCGCTCCCCGCCGAGCTCGCCAGCACCGACGTCGAGAAGGCGAAGCGCACCCAGCAGCAGCTCATCGCGATGGGGATGAAGGGCACCACCATCGAGGCGAGCTCATCCTCCGCCGAGTTCCAGGCCCCGGACAAGGACAAGATCCTGCATGGCTCCGGCTCCAAGGCGGTCGTCCGCCTGGTCGTCTACGACAACAAGGCGCACCGCGTGAGCGGCGTGACCGCCAACCGCATCATCGAGCTCAAGGCGGGCAACGCGCCGTTCCCCGTCCTCTACGTCCTGATCGGCGCCTTTGCGCTCGTCGTGCTGCTGCTCTTGATCGTGGCCATCGTCCGCATCGGCAGCGGCCGCCGCCGCGCCGCGCCGGCACCCGCGCCGGTGGTCAGCCACTACGGCGGCTACCCGCCGCCGGGCGGCTACGGCGCCCCGGCCGCGGGTGGCTTTGGCGCGATGCCGCCCGGAGCCATGCCGGGCGCGGTCCCGGCGGGCGCCGGCTACGTGGCGATGGGCGCGGTCCCGGCGGGCGCCGGCGGCGCGCCGGCCGCGCCGATGGGCGCCGCGCCGGTGAGCCCGGGCTTCATGTACGGTGCCGGGGGACAGGCGCCCAACGTGGGGGTGACGGGCGCCATCGGCGCGATGGGCGCCGGCGCGCCGCCGCCCGACCCCTACGCGGCAGCGCCGGCGGTCATCACTCGCGCCGTGCTCCAGGGCGGCCCCGGCGTCTTCACGGTGACGCCCGGGATCGAGATGCGGATCGGGCGTGACGGCGCCCAGTGCGCCATCCTGCTCACCGAGCCGCGGGTGTCGGGCGTGCACGCGACGGTGCGGATCGACGCTGGACAGCTCCAGCTCCGCGATGACAACAGCAACAATGGCACCGTGGTCAACGGCACTCGCCTCGCCCCCGGTGTCTGGACCCCGGTCCCCAACGGCTCGCTGGTGCGCTTCGGCCCCGTCGAGTTCAGCATCCGGCTGGAGTAGGAGCCGACGGTGCGTCGCACCGCGCGCCAGGTCGTCATCGACTTCGCCGAGCTCAGCGACCCGGGCCGTGATCCTCACAAGCAGGTCAACGAGGACTCGGCGGGGTACGCCGAGACCCCGCTCGGCCACCTCGCCGTGGTCTGCGACGGGATGGGGGGGCACGTCGGAGGTCGCGCGGCGAGCGAGGCGGCCGTGCGCACCATCCTCGCGGGGGTCGCCGCCGGGACACCGGACGCCGACCCTGGGGGGACGGTGGCCGCCGCGATCCGCGCCGCCGGCACCGTCGTCCACGCCCTCGGCGGCAGCGGTCCGGATCCCTCCCGCCCGGGAGCGACCTGCGTCGCTGCGCTGATCAACGAGCGCGGGGCCGTGATCGCGCACGTGGGCGACTCGCGCGTCCTCCTGGTCCACCAGGGCACGCTGCAGCGCCTGACGCGCGATCACTCCCTGGTGGAGGAGCTGGTGGCCGCCGGGGTGCTGGCGCCCGACCAGGCCGCGCAGCACCCGGAGGCGAACAAGATCACCCGCGCCCTCGGCATCGAGCCGACGGTCGAGGTCGAGCTCCGGCGGGGCTTCGTCCCCCTGGCGCCTGGGGATCTGCTGCTCCTGGTCACCGACGGGGTCACCGACCTGGTGCCAGACGCGGATCTGCTCGAGCTGGTCCGCACGCGCCTGAGCCTCGGCGCGGCGGTGCTGTGCCAGGCAGTCGTCGAGCTCGCCAACGCCCGGGGTGGCCACGACAATTGCACGATTCAGGCGTTGCACGTGCTCGAGGTCCCGGACCCCTCGGCCGTGGGAGCGACGCTGCTGATCGAGGAGCCCGACCGACTCACCGAGCCGCTGCTGCCCGGTGGCGGTTTCGGGCCGGAGCCGACGCGGGACATCGCAGCACCGGGACCGCGGCGACCGCTCGCGCAGCGCCCGCCCCACCGGGCTGCGCCGACGGTGCTCGACGAACCGGGGATGGCGCCGCTGGGCACGCCGCCCGCGCCCGTCACGGTGGCCCCGCCGACACGGCGGCAGCGCACGGAGCTCCAGATCGCGCGCCCGCTCCTGGTGCTCGGCCTCGCGCTGCTGGTGGCGATCGTCGCCGTCGCCTGGATGCGCCACCGGCGGACGGTGCTCCAGGGCGAGCCGCCGCCGGCGCTCAGCATCGAGTCGGCCGTCCCCGAGGCGCGCGCGACCACCGCGCTCGCTCCCGTGGAGGAGCCCCCCCTACCCGCCCCCACCGATAGCGGCGACGTCCGCTCCCGCGGGCGCCGCCACTGGCACCCGAAATCCGCCGCAGAGACCCCGGGGGGGACTGCCGCACCGAGCGCGTTTGAGTAGTGTTATGCCCGTCATGATCCCCGGACTCGGCAAGCCAACCATCACCATCGGGAGCGCTCCGAGCTGCGACATCCGGCTCGGCGGACCTGGCGTCGCCCCCGAGCACGCGCGCCTGGCGCGCCAGCCCGATGGATCGCTCCTCTTCGTCGATCTCGGCGCCGGACCGAGCACGGCCAACGGCACCCCGGTGGCGCCGGGCGCGCAGGTCCCGTTCGACTTCCGCGTCCAGTTCGTGGTGGGGCAGGCCGCCGTGCCGAACGTCCACCCGGCGATCGCCATGATGCTGATGGCGCCCGGTCAGCTGCCCCCGGCTCCCGGGCAGATCGTCTTCGGCCGGGAGCCCGCGCAGGTCCACGTCGTGATCCAGAACGCGGCCGTCTCCAGCCGCCACCTGACGGTGTCCCTCACGCCGCTCACGGTCACCGATCTCGGCTCGAGCAGCGGCACCTGGCTCGGCCAGCAGCGGCTCCCCCCGCAGCAGGCGGTGCCGGTAGAGGCCCATGCCATCCTCGCCGTCGGCCCGGTCCCGCTGCCGATGCAGATGATGCCTGCGCTCGCGCAGGGCCTCGGCGTCGCCACGCCGGCCGCCGCCCCGGCGGCGGCCGCGCCCACGCCTGCCCGCCGCAAGCACCAGACGGTGATCGGTCAGGTGGCGATGACCGGCGACGCCCCTCCGGTCAAATCGATCGGCCGCACCCCTGACAACGACATCGTCCTCGCGCACCCGCAGGTGTCCTCTCGCCACGCCCTGCTGCACATGGTCGCCGGGCAGCTCTTCGTCGAGGATCGCGGCAGCTCCAACGGCACCTGGGTCCGCGGCCAGCGCATCCCCGCGGGGCAGCGCGTTCAGGTCGCGAACGGCGAGAAGATCTTCATCGGCCCGATGCCGCTCCTGATCCGGGTCGCCGACCAGGAGGTCGCGGTCGTCGTCGAGGACCACCAGGCGGAGTGGGCGGGGCGCCCCCTGTACGAGATCGAGGCCTGGGATTTGGTCGTGCAGGTCCCGGACCGCGACAACCCACGCGAGCTCCGCACCCTCCTCGACCACGTCAGCTTCAAGGCGATGCCGGGCGACCTCATCGCCCTGATGGGCCCGAGCGGCGCCGGCAAGACGACCCTCCTGCTCACCCTCAACGGGTACCTGCCGCCTTCCGGCGGTCAGGTCCGCATCAACGGCGAGGACCTCTACTCGATCTACGACGCCATGCGCGGTTCGATCGGGTACGTCCCGCAGGACGACATCGTCCACCCCGAGCTGACGGTCTGGGAGGCGGTGCGCTACAGCGCCCGCTTCCGCTTGCCGCCCGACTTCTCCTCCGAAGAGATCGATCGCCGCGTGGACGAGACGCTCCGCGCGCTCGGGCTGGAGAGCGTCGCGCACCTGCAGATCGGCAGACCCGAGAAGAAGATCTTGAGCGGCGGCCAGCGCAAGCGCGTCAACATCGCGATGGAGCTGGTCACCGACCCCATCCTCATGTTCCTCGACGAGCCCACCAGCGGCCTCGCGGCGGACGACACCCAGGCGCTGGTACAGCTCCTCGCCGATCTCGCCAAGCGGACCGGCAAGACGATCATCACGACCATCCACCAGCCGGCGAAGGACGAGTTCGAGAAGTTCAACCTCGCCCTCGTCCTCGGCACCGGCGGCATCCCCATCTATTACGGGCCGACGCGCGACGGATACCGCTTCTTCGGCTCCTGGCTGGAGCGACAGGGCAAGCCCAACCCGGTCGACAACCCGCGCGACATGTTCGACATGCTCAACCAGCGCGAGCGGCCGATCTACGAGGCGATGCGGGCGCAGAATCCGACGGTGTCGCGCTTCGAGTCGCGCCGGGCAGCGGCCCGGGAGTGGAACGCGGACTTCTTCAACCCCCAGAACCCGATCTTCCAGCACATGTTTTCGGGCCCCCGCGCCGTGGGGACCGGCGCGCACCACCAGGGGGTCCCACCCTCGGCCCCGCGCACCCGCGGCCAGTTCTTCCTCCTGCTCGGCCGCTACGCGCGGATCAAGGTGCGGGACACCGGGGGCCTGCTGGTGATGCTGCTGCAAGCGCCGATCATCGGGCTTTTGCTGGCCCTGGTGTTCGGCGGCCAGAAGCAAGCCATCCCCTTCTGGTGCCTCGGCGCGCTGCAGGATCTGAACCGCAAGTACGGCAGCGAGATCGACACCGCCTCGAAGGACCTGCTCTCCGGGATGACGGCGACCACCGACAACTCGGCGGCGCTCTTCTTCCTGGCCGTGGTCGCGGTGTGGTTCGGCACCAGCAACGCGGCGCGCGAGATCGTCAGCGAGCGCGCGATCTACAAGCGCGAGCGGATGGTGAACCTCAAGGTCTTCAACTACGTGTTCAGCAAGTTCCTGCTGCTGAGCCTGTTCTCCGCACTCCAGTGCACCATCCTGCTCGGCATCGTCTTCTTTGCGCTCGGCTTCAACGGCGGCATGAACGCCTTCGGGCAGGAGCTCGCGATCCTCGTCGTGACGTCGATGGACGCGGTCGCCCTCGGCTTGCTCGTGTCGACCATGGTGACGAGCAACGAGGCCGCCACCAGCCTGACGCCCATCGCGCTCATCCCACAGGTGGTGCTCGGCGGGTTGATGGTGCCGATGACCACCAACGAGATCCTCGAGTTTCCGATGTACGTCATCCCCGCGCGCTGGGGCTTCCAGGGCGTGGTCGCACAAGAGCGGCTGGCGATCCTGAACGATTCCTCGTGGGTCGTCGATCTGGGGAAGGCAGACCTGAACAGCGCGGAGAATTTCATCGAGGGGGGACGCTTCTACTGCGCCGAGGCCCAGATCGCGTCCGACGCCTTCAACGGAGCCTGGGGTTTCGTCAACTGGGAGCTCCTGTGGCTGCCCCACGCAGTGCTGGGCGGGATGACGGTGATCACGCTCGTCGCGATGCTGATCATCCTCACACGGCGCGACTCGATCTGAGCCGGCCGCGCGCCCTTCCCAGGGTGACGGCGCGCGGCTAGCATCCTCGTCCATGCCGAGGCGCACCAAGGGTCGCATCTCCGGGACCGCGCTCCGCGCGCTGGCGGGCGTCGCCCGGACCCCGGCGCGATCGGTGCTGGTCGAGATCCTGAGGCGGCAGCTGGGCGTCGATGCGCTGAGCGAGGTGAGCGAGGACCAGAAGGCACCCCTGCCCCTCGACGTCTTTCCGATCCGGGCGCGAGCTTCGCACGTACGCCACAGCGAGGGGCTCGGTGCGCTCCCGGCGGGAGCCTGGCCGAGGACCGTCCACGACTTCGCCCGAGCCTACCGGGACGGCGCGCTGTCGCCGGAGGAGGCGGTCGAGCGGGCGCTCGGCTCCGCGCGCCGGCTCTCCACCCACTCCCCGCCGCGGGGACCGCTGCTCTCCTACGACGCGGACCGCGCGCTCGCCGCCGCCCGCGAGAGCGCCGCGCGGATCGGCCGCGGCGAGGCCCGTTCCGGGCTCGAGGGGGTGCCCATCGCCATCAAGGAAGAGGTGGACGTCGAGGGGTTGCCCACGCGGCAGGGCTCTGGCTGGCGCCCCAACACGCCAGCGGCGCGCGACGCGGTCGTCGTCGGTCGCCTGCGCGAGGCGGGCGCCGTCGTGGTCGGTCAGACGCCGATGACCGAGCACGGGCTATCGCCGTTCGGCGTCAATCCGCACCGCTCGATGCCGCGCAACGCGCACGACGCCCATCGCCTCGCGGGCGGGAGCTCGACGGGGTCGGCGGTCGCCGTGGCGACCGGGATAGTGCCCGTGGCGATCGGCTCCGACGGCGGCGGGTCGATCCGGATCCCGGCCGCGCTCAACGGCGTGTTCGGCCTCAAGCCGACCTACGGTCGGATCCCGCTCACCGGCCACGCGCTGCGCGCCGGCACGAGCCTGGTGGCGCTCGGGCCCCTCGGCGCCTCGAGCGCCGACCTGGCCGAGGTCCTCGCCGCCGCTGCCGGACCGGACGAGCAGGACGGCGCGTCGCTCCGCCAGCCCGCGATGGATCGGCGCGACCTGCTCGCGGTGATGGGGCGTGGCGTGCGCGGGCTCCGCGTCGGCGTCGACGAGCAAGAGTGGGGCTCGGCGCCGGGCGCGGCAGCCGCGGTCGGCCGGGAGGCGCTCGGCGCCCTCGAGCGCGACGGGGCCGAGCTCGTCCCCGTCCGCATCCCACTGGCCGCGCAGGCGCCCGCCGCGACCTACGTGACGCTGGGCGTCGAGTCCCTCGCGGGGATGCGCGAGGCGTTCACGCTCCACCTGCGCGAGCTCGGGGCCGACCTGCAGCTGGTTCTGCTCGCCATTGCGGAGCTCGGCGGCGCCGACTTCCTGGAGGCGCAGCGCATCCGCGCGGCGCTGCGGCTCGAGGTGGCCGCGGCGCTCGCCGCGGTCGACGTGCTCGCGCTTCCCACGACCGCGCGCGCGGCCCCGGCGGTCACCGACCTGGAGGCGTCACGTGGCTTCGCCGATCCGGCCGCGCTCGATGCGCTCTGCCGCTTCTCGGGGATCGCCAACCTCACCGGACTGCCCGCCGGCACCGCGCCGGTCGGCGATGACGAGTCGGGACTCCCGCTCGGGCTCCAGATCGTGGGGGACGCGTGGGACGAGGCCTGCGTGCTCGCCGTGCTTGCCCACCTCGAGCGCACCGGCGCGGCCCGCGTGCGCCGAGCCGCCATCGCGGTCGATCCCTTCGAGCCAATCGCGGCGCCGCGTCCGCCGCCACCGTGATCGGACGCCGCGGCCAGTCTCAGAGCTCGCCGGCTGTCGCCCGACCGATCCAGGCGTTGATCTCCTTCTCGATCACCGCCATCGCGGTCCCCCGGAACGGGCGCAGGAAGAAGGGGACCTCGAGATCCATGTCGATGCTGCGGTCCGTGACCTCCAGGGTACCGGTCAGCGTCATGCCCTTGACCGCGAACCGGATCTCGGCGCGTCGCTCGCTCACCCAGGTGGCCTCGGGGTGATAGCTCTCGAACTTGGCCTGGTAGCTCGTGATGGCCGCCTCGGCCACCTTGCGCGCCTTCTCGGCGCCGAGATCGTGAGGGACGGAGTGCTTCATGAGCTCCTCGAGCTGGGTTCCGGCTGCCCTCGCCACGCTCGCCGACGAGCGGCGCGGTCGAGGGTGCGGCGGACCCTAGCCAGAAACGCCGCCCCTCGCCAGTTCCCCGCGCCCGGCGCGGCGCGAGATTCGCCACCGCCGGGGCGCACGGGAGGCGAAAATCACCGGGCGCCAGCGACCCCGGCGACCCCAGCGACCCCAGCCGCCACGGGCGCGCCCGCGGCTCCCGCGGCACCCCCGGCGCCCGGCTCCGCGGGACAGTCGCAAGGCCCCCACGCGGAGCCGTCGTCGCGACAGGTCTGGAACCCCTCGACGCCCTGCCCGCAGGCGCAGGCCACCTGACGGCCCGGCTCGCAGATCCCCGGGGGCTCCTCGCCAGCCCCGGCGCTCCCCGCGGCGCCGGCCACGCTGGCGGCCCCGGCGCTCGGGAGGATCCCGCCGGCGCCGCCATCCCGGCCCTCCGCGCCCGCGGCCCCGGGCGCACCACCCGCCCCGCCGACGGTGCCGTCACCGCCCTCCCCAGCCGCGCCGGAGCCCGCCGCGCCGCGGCCGTCGCCACCCGCGCCCGCAGCGTCACCCTCGCCGCCAGCGCCCTCTCCAGCGTCGCCGTCCTGCTCGACGCCTCCCTCGCCGCCGGTGCCGTCCGGACAGGTGCACTCCGTCTCGTACCCCGACCCGTCGGGCAGGCAGTAGCGGAAGCCCATCACGCCCCCGCCGCACGAGCAGGCCAGCGAGAACTGCGGGTTACAGGCGGTCGACGTGCTGGAGCCGCCCGCTGGCGAGGTGGTGGTCCGGCCGCCCGTGGTGCCGCCGCCCGTCGAGGTCGACCCGCCGGAGGCGGAGCCACCGATCGCGGTGCGGTAGCCGCCCGTCCCTGGCCCCTCGATGGTGCCCTCGTCGTCCTCGCCGCACGCCACCGCCAACAGCGCGGCCACCAGAAGCACCCTACCGATCGTCTTGTCCATGAGCACCTCGCCTCTCGCGCAACCAGCCGCCGGGGACCGGGCCCCCACCAGGGGCCGGGGCCGCGGCCCGCGAACACCACATCTACGTCCAGATCTACTATCCTGCCATCCCCCCAGCACCGCTCCCGCCGTCGGCGCACACGCAGGGCTCCCACCCGGAGCCGTCCAGGCGACAGATCCGATACCCCTCGACGCCCGACTCGCAGGCGCAGGCGACCTGGCGGCCCGGCTCGCACCCGGCGGGCTCGCCGGCGCTGGCCCCAGCCTCCCCGGGGAGGCCCGCGGCGCCGGGCATGCCCGCCCCGCCGCTGACGCCCGCCCCTCCGTCGCCAGCAGGCTCGCCGCCGTCGCTTCCCGAGTCCTCGCCACCGACACCCACGGCCTCACCACCGGCCCCCCAGGCCCCGCCCGCGTCCTCGCCGCCGGCCTCCGCGCCCTCGCCGCCGGCCTCCGCGCCCTCGCCGCCAGCGCCGCCACCCTCCGCGCCCTCGCCGCCAGCGCCGCCGGCCTCGGGGACCTCGGGGCAGTCGCAGTCGGACCAGCGGCTGCCGTCCGCGGCGCAGGTCTTGGTGAGCGAGGGATCTGCCTCGCACTGGCAGGGGGCCGTGGCGTTGGGGATGCAGACTTGACCGGAGTAGGGCCCGCCGGCCACGGAGGTGTAGGGGCCGCCCCCCGTGCCCCCCGTGGTGGCGATGACCCCGCCCGTGGTCCCCCCGCCCCCGGACGTCCCGGTCGTGCCGCCCGCGGCGGCACCGCCCGTCGCCGGCCGGGTGACGCCACCCCCGCCGCCCGAAGCGCCCTCGTCACCGCCATCGTCCTCGGCACCGCCGCCACAAGCACCGACGGACAGCACCGCGAGCATCAGCACCCGATTCGCCGTGGTCATGACTGCATCCCCCTCGCCGATTGCCGGAGGGAGTCTACCACGCCCTCGCGAGTGAGCATCATCGACCCAATGCGCGCCGAGCCTCCGCGACGATCGGGCCGCTTGCCGCGCTGGGGCCGCTAGCTCGCGCGGCGCTGCAGGAAGCCGAGCAGCGCCTGCTCTTGGCGACCGTCGAGCCCGCCGAACGCCACCCCGAAGCCGCGGCTGGTAAACCAGCGCACGCTCCCCGCGAGGATCAGCCAGTCCGCAGCGGGGTCGAGCTGGACGAGCACGCGGACGCTCTCCCCGTAGGACGGTACGCGCTCGCTCGCGATGTGCATGCCCCCGAGCGACAGATCGACCATGCGCCCCCGCGCCTTCTCCCCGCAGTCGCGAGCGACCACCACGCTCACGTCGGTGGTGACCCGCACGACCTGACGCCGCAGACCGCTGCCGCTGCGCGGGATGACCGAGGGCCGCGAGTCTCGCCGGGGGTTTGCCATGTCTGCGGTCGCTCTTCCCGCCTCGTCTAGCAGGGCGGCTCCGGCGACGCAGCCCCCCGGATCGCGCGGCGCACCAACGGCGGCTCCCGGCCGCGCCCGCGAGGGCCCCGAGCTAGCCCCCGCGTCACCGGGCCAGGCGCCGCGCGAGCAGCTTCGCCGACGCGACGCAGGCGACTGCGGTGAAGCCCAGCGTCGCGCCCAGGGGGACGAGGTCCCCGAGGGCGAGGGTCCCGCGCACCAGCGCGCGCGCGAGCACGACGACGTGGGTGAGCGGCAGCGCCTGAGCCCCGCCCTGCACCCAGGCCGGCATCTGCTCGAGCGGGAAGAAGATCCCGCTGAAGAGGAACATCGGCGCGACGATCAGGGTAAAGTAGTAGTTGAACGTCTCGTAGCTGTGGCTCAGCCCCGTCACGACGAGCGCCATGGCCGTGAACATCACGCCGGCGAGCAGGCCGAGCGGGATGGTGAGCAGCCCGAGCCAGGACGGGACGAGGCCGAAGACCGCCACTACCGCCAGAACCGCCGCCGCCCCGAACGCGGCCTTGAGCCCGCCCCACAGGATCTCGCCGGCCACGAGCTCGAGCCGGGTGATGGGCGTCGCCAGGATGGCCTCGAACGTGCCCTGGGTTTCCAGCCGAGTGTAAGCGCCGAAGGTGCCCTCGAAGGTGGCCGAGTACATGACCGTCGAGAGGACCAGGCCCGGCGCGATGAACTCCGCGTAGGACATCCCGCCGAGCTCGGGCACCAGGCGCCCGAGCCCGTACCCCATCGCCACCAGATAGAGCAGCGGTTCGCCGAAGTTGCCGAGCGCGCTCGCCCCGGCGTAGGTCCGCCAGACGATGAGGTTGCGCGCCGCCACCCGCCACGCCCCGCGGAAGAACCCCGCTGGTTCACGCATCATCGGTCGAGCTCCCGTCCCGTGAGCTCGAGGAACACGTCCTCCAGCGTGGCGTTGCGGACGAGGCACGCCAGTTGACGGTCGCGGGCGCGGGCCACCAGGCGCTCTGCCTCGGCGCTCCGCCGCGGGAAGAAGAACGCGCGGAGGTCGCCGGTGCGCACCGAGGTGACGCGGTCGAGGGCGAGCCCGGTGAGGACCGCGGCCTCCTCCGCCACGGGCAGGCGCAGCTCCACGACTTCGTGCCCGATGTGCCGGTCGATGAGGGCGCGCGGCGAGTCTTCAGCCAGGATGCACCCGCGATCCATGATCACCAGGCGGTCGCAGAGCCGCTCGGCCTCGTCCATGTAGTGGGTGGTGAGCAGGAGGGTGACCCCGCGCCCCGCGAGCTCCCGGATCTTCTGCCAGATGAGCTGGCGCGCGGCGGGATCGAGCCCCGTGGTGGGTTCGTCGAGCACGAAGACTTCCGGATCGTTCATCAGCGCGCGCGCGATGGTCAGGCGCCGCTTCATGCCCCCGGAGAGCTCGCGCAGGGGACGGTCGCGCTTGTCCTCCAGCGCCACGAAGGCGAGCAACTCCTCCGCGCGAGCGCGCGTGGTGGCGCGCGACTGCGGGAAGTAGCTGCCGTACACCAGCAGGTTCTGCCGCACGGTCAGATCCGGATCGAGGTTGTCGTCCTGGGCACAAACGCCGATGCGGGCACGCACACGCTTGCCGTCCCGCACCGGATCCAGGCCGAGCACGCGCAGCGTGCCGGCGCTCGGCGGCGACACGGCCTGGATCATGCGCAAGGTGGTGGTCTTGCCCGCACCGTTGGCGCCGAGCAGCCCGAAGCACTCCCCGCGGCGGACGCAGAGGTCGATCCCTGCCACCGCGACCAGCTCTCCGTAGCGCTTGACCAGGCCACGGGCCTCCACCACCGGTGCCCCGGAGGCCGCCCGGCTACCAGCACCCTCCCCGCTCAAGACCCCCTCCGGCGCGGGCCGGCGGAGCGCGGCGGCGCGCTCCGGCGGGGAGCTCTCGGTCGAATCCGGGGCACGGCGGCGCGTCATAGCACGAAGGTGCGCCCGCAAACCTCCGGGGCCGGGCGCCACCACGCCCGCTCGCCCCGCGCCGCCCCGGGCTCAGAACCGCCCGGTCACGCCGAGCCCGTAGCCGTTGCGCCCGACGCGGTAGGGCGTGACCCGGAGCGCCACCGGCGGGGGATCCCGGACCAGGCTCTGTCGCCGCACCAGCATCCCCACGGCGAACAGCGCCACGCCGGTGGCCTGCGTGAAGCCGTCGAGCCGCAGCATGGCGGCGGTGGAGTCCGCGTCGTAAACGCAGTCGCTGTCGTCCGACGGATCGATCCAGCGGCCCGTGACCTCGTCGTAATAGCCCTCACCGCAGTCCTCCACGCGCTCGGCCGCGACGTAGGGCCCCGCCAGAGGTACTGCGAGCCAGTTGAGGTACTTGCGATTGGGAGCCACGGCGAGGCTCATGAAGTAGGTGGCGCCGAACGTGATGGCGCCGGCGATGACGAGCCCTTTGATGCCGTGCTCCTCGACGTGGTAGCCGGGAGGAACGGCCTGCCCGGCGCGGTACGGGTAGCGCGTGTAGTACTCGTCCTCGTCCGTGTCCTCGTCGACCTCATCGTCGTACACGGGAGGGGGGGACGGCGGCGCGGTCGTTACCGGCGGGGACGCCGCTGGACCCGGAGGCGGGCCTCCCGCGGGGGCGGGGTCGCCCGGCGCCGGGGGCGCGACCGCCGTCGGCGCGGCCGCGGGCGGCGGCGCCGACGGGACTGCCGCGGCACCCGCGGGGCCCGGCGGGGGCGGCGGCGGCGTGGTGGTTGCCGCGGGCGGCGCCGCAGCCGTCCCCGTCGCGGGCTGCTGCGCGGACGCCGTGGGAGCCGCCACCATCGCGCCCAGCGCGACGAGCGCCGAGAGCCATCCTGGATTCGAACCGAACCTGAAGTCCCCGATCATCCCAACACCTCCGTTCGATAAGAGCCGCGAGCGGCCGGGGTGCATACTACCACCGATCGCGATGGTGGCGACGCGGCTTCTCGCCGGCGTCGCTCACCAGGCGCGCGAGGACGGATCGCGCCAGCGAAAGCCGGTGACCTTTCCCTCGTTGCTCACCGGATCGAAGGCGACTTCGAACGCGACTGCCGCGTCCGCGCCCGCGACGCCCAGCTTGACGGTGAGCGTCAGGGGCTCGGCCGCAAGCTCGTGTTGCGTCGTCGACCGCGCGCGCAGCAGGACCCGACCGGGCCCGACGGCCACCACCTCCGACGGGGACACCTCGACCGAGGGGGAGCGGCGGCCCGCCGGCAGGTGCCCGGGGTCGAACGTCACCTCCTCGAGGACGAACGCCGCCGCGCCCACGGCACAGTCCACCGTGGCCCGGTGCACGGGGAGCGTGACCGCGTCGCCGTTCACGGGGGTGAGGTAGAGCGTCAGGACGAAGCCCAAGCGACCGGGCGGCGTCGCCGGGTCGGTCGCCGCCTGCAGGATCTCGACCCCGGGGACGCGCGTCTGCGGCACCAGCAACCGCACGAGATCCTCGCGGCGAGCCGTCCGCACCATGGTGCCGTCCCGCCAGGGCACCTCGTACCCGATGGCCCCGCCGTCGGGGTTCTTCACCACGAAGGGCGCGCGATCGGTCTCGAACCAAAGCGCCATCACCGTGACGTCGCCGTGCGGCACCGCCAGATCGACCAGACGCGGCGCGACGCCGTCGAAGTGCCGACGGATCCGCGGCCACCAGGTCGCCGCGTCGCTCGCCGCCGCCCCGGGCACGGTCTGGCGCTTCTCGTTGACTCCCACCAGCCACAGCACGGGCTCACCTCGCGCCGCGTTAGCGTGGCCCGCGATGCGGCGGGCCCACCGGCGCCACCCGGCGTCGTCGGTGGGGTAGCCCGCCTTCAGCTCGACCCGCGAGTCCTCGATGGGGTGCCCCTTCTCCACCCGCTCGATGACAGCCAGCCCCCAGGCCTCGATGTCAGCGAGCCGCACGGCACCTCCGGCAAGACCTGGCCCGCTTCACCTTCACCCCTGACCCTATCGCGGGTTTCGACCCGTCGCACGCGCCCGGGCCGGGACCCTGAACTGGGGCGTCGGGAGCGGCCGCGGTGGCCGCTCCTCACGACGGCGCGTCAGCCAGACAGGCCCGCGACCCGGTTCGTCCTCCGGGGACCGAGCCGGCAGAGATCCCAGGTCACCCCGCCACCGCTCGCCCTCGACGCAAATCGCCGCGCTACCGGAATCTTCTGGTCACCCTAGAAGCGCACCCTTCCCGGGGATCTCGCGGCGATGGGAGTCCCGCAGGCCCCCGAGCGAAACCCGCAAAAAGCGACCGCTCCGGAGGCTCTCATCGCTTCCGCGCCGCGGGATTTGGGGGCAAGCTCGGCCCCCACATGGATTCCGACCTCCTGCGCGTCGAACTGGAGAAGCATTTCGAGCTCGAGGAGCTCCACGAGATAGGCCGGGACGTGCTCGGGCTCGAGCCGGAGCAGGTCGTGGCGACGGCCACCAAGGCGACGTTCGCTCGCGCTCTGGTCACCCGTTGCGCGGCCATGCAGGCGCTCGAGGCGCTCTGCGACGCCGTGGTCACGGCCCGGGAGGACGTGGACGAGCGGCTGACGCACGGCGGCACGCAGGGCTTCTCCACGACACCAGAGCCGGCCGAGGGCGACGCCCTCGGCCCCTTCCGCATCGACTCCCGCCTCGGCGAGGGGCGCCTGGGGGTGGTCTTCCGCGCTCGCGACGCGGGCGGCGAGGTGCGGCTCAAGCTCCTGCGACCGGAGGCCACGACCGACCAGCGCGCCCTGCACCGCTTCCTCACCCACAACCGCCTGATGGCGCGGATCACCCGCGCGGGGCTGCCGGGCTGGCTGACCGTGGGGGAGATCGAGGGGCGCTATTTCGTGGTCCACGAGCTCGCCGAGGGCGAGACGCTGGCCGAGTGGCTCGCGCGCACGGGCCCCCTGCCCCTGTCGGAGGCCCGCCCGATGCTCGCCTCGATCCTCGAGGCGCTCTCGGAGCTGCACACCCATCGGCTGGTGCACGGCGCCCTGCATGCCGGCAACGTGCTGCTGGTATCGCCCGGCGCGGGCCTGCGCTCGGTCGTCCTGCTCGACGCCGGCTCTTACCGCCTGCGACTCGGCTCGCCGGTGACTCTACCGCAGAGCGATCGCCTCTCCACGCTCGCCCCGGCCGCCTTCGCCGCGCCCGAGCAACTGCTCGGGGGCCCGTTCGACGGGCGAGCCGACCTCTACGCCTTCGGCGCCCTCGTCCACCACGTGATCACGGGCTCGGCGCCGTTCGCGGAGGGCTCGACGGCGCAGACGATCCTCGGCCACCTCACCCGGGAGCCGCCGTCGCTCGCGCGCATGGCGCCGCACGGTTGGGTGAGCGACGCGCTCGAGCTCCTGGTGCGCTCGCTAATGGCCAAGGATCCCCGGCAGCGACCCGCCGAGGCCATGGACGTGGCCGCGGCGCTCGATGCCGTCCCCCTGCGCGCGCCGCTCGCGTCCAACCTGATCAGCGACGAGGACCTGGACACGCGGATCGCCGATTTCTTCCGGTACCCCGACGAGGACGCCACCGCGAAGCTCGAGGCAGCGATCGACGACGGAGCTCCCCCCACGCGGATCGCGGAGGCGCTCGCGATGGCCGCGGACCAGCTCGCGTACTCGCCCGACCCGCACGCGCGCGCCCACCGCCGCCGCCTCCTGCTCCGCGCCATCCGCCTCTACGAGATCACGGCGCGTGACTTGCCCGCCGCCGAGGGCCTGGTGACGGGGCTGCTCGAGGGCGACCCCAGCGATACCGAGGCGATCAAGATCCTGAGCCGCCTGCAGCGCGCCCAGGGCAAGCACGAGGAGCTCATCGAATCGCTCCTCAACCGGAGCCAGGAGGTCAGCCCCGGCGCGGACCGGGCCGAGATCCTGGCCGAGATCGGGCGAGTGTACGCCAAGGACCTCGACGACAAGGCCCAGGCCCTCGTCGCCTACGTCTCCGCCTTCTGCGAGGACCCGACCAAGACCGCGCTCGCGCGCGAGACGGAGCGGCTCGCGGGCAACTCCGAGGAGGCCTGGTCGGAGGTGCTCGGCACCTGCGTCGGCGCCCTCCAGGAGCAGGCCGATCCGCGCCGCAAGCGCGCCCTCTGGGTGCAGCTCGGGCGCTGGTACGCGGACAAGGTCGCCCGACCGGATCTGGCCGTCCAGATGTACGAGGCGACCATCGCCGAAGACCCCCGCAACACCGACGCCCTCGAGGCGCTGGCAAAGATCTACCGGATGGCGCAGCAGTGGGTCGAGCTCGGCACGGTGCTCACCGCACATGCCGACGTCTGCCCGAACCCCGCGCGTGCCCGTGATCTGCGCACCGAGGCGGGCGACATCCTGCTCGAGCAGATGAGCGAGCCGGCCCTCGCCCGCGCCCTCTACGAGCGGGTGCTGGCCGAGGACCCGAGCCACGAGAGGGCAGCGCAGTCGCTGGCCAAGGTCTTCGAGCTGAGCGGTGACGCGCGCCATTTCGCCGAGACGCTCGAGCAGCGCGCGGCCGCCCTCTCCGGCGACGAGCGTCACAGCGCCCTCTGCAACGCCGCGCGCGCCTACGAGGAGCAGCTCGACGACCTCGAGCTGGCCGCGCGCCGCTACGAGGACGTCCTCGCCGAGGCCCCGACGCACGCCGAAGCGCTCAAGGGCCTCGACCGCTGCTGCGTCCGCCTGCACCGACACTCCCGCCTGCTCGAGGTCCTCGGCATCGAGCTCGACCTGGCCAAGACGGCGCGCGACCGCGTCACGCTCCTGGAGCGGATCGGGGACCTGCACGAGAACGAGTTCATCGACCACCTGCAGGCGATCGAGGCACGAGAGACCATCCTCGAGCTCGAGCCGACCAACGACAACGCCCTCTCCGGCCTCGCGCGAAACCTGCGGGCGCTGAAGCGCTGGCGAGACCTCGTCGTCGTCTACGAGCGGCACATGGACGTGTTGACCGATCGGCACCGCCGGGTGGCGATGGGGCTGCAGATGGGCGAGCTCTTCGGCACCCACCTCAAGGTGCCCGAGCGCGCCATCGAGTCGTACGAGGCCGTGCTGAAGGTGGAGCCCGCCAACGAGATGGCGCTCGACGCCCTGATCCAGCTCTGGGCGGAACAGGGCGAGGTACGACGGGCGCTGGAGGCGGTGGACACGCTGGTCGCCGAGGCGACCACCTCGGCCGAGCGCGCCGCGCAGCAGCTCCGCGCCGCCAAGCTGCTCGAGGCTCTCGGCGACGGGGACGGCGCCATCGAGCGCTACAAGGCCGCCTGCGACGCCGAGCCCGGCGACCGGAACCTCCTGGCAGCGCTCCGGCAGGGCTACGTCCGCCGCCGCCGCTTCCAGGTCGCGGTCGAGCTCATGGAGCGTGAGCTGGAGCTCGCCGACGGGCCCGCCGCCAAGGGCAAGATCTGCGGCGAGATGGCGCGCGTGCTGCTCGACGGCCTGCGCGAGGACCTGCGTGCCGACGCCCTCGCGCGGCGCGCGCTCGAGTACGACCCTGGCAACCTCACAGCCATCGTCGTGCTCGGCGACCTCGCCTTCGCGGACGACCAGTTCCTCACCGCGGCCAAGCACTACGAGCGCGCGCTCGGCGGCAGGGCCGTCTTCGAGCCCGCGGAGAACGTCCGCATCCACCTGTGCTGCATGGACGCCCTGCAGCGCAGCGACCAGGCGCCGCGGGCGCTCGAGGTCGGCGAGACGCTGCTCCAGCTCGCACCCGACGACGCCGACGTAGCTCTGCGCGTTGCCGACCTGACCTTCAGCCAGGGGGACTCCCTCGACGCCTACGAACGGTACCGCGACCTCTTGAACCGCTTCGACGCCGAGCTCACCGGGGAGCAACGCTTCCTCGCAACCTGCCGGGTCGGCGATTCGGCGCGGAAGTTCCGCCAACACGACGAGGCGGATCGCTGGCTCAACGCCGCGGCCGAGCTCGACCCGAGCTCTCCGCTCCCCCTCCGCGGCCTGGTCGAGCTCCGGCTGGCCGAGGGCCACGGGGAAGCCGCCTACGAGGCGATGGGGCGCCTGCTCGACCTCGAGGACGGGGACGAGCACGTGGAGCTCCTGATCCGCATGGGAGACCTCGCGAGCGGGACGCTCCGCGACACCAACCGCGCGGCTCGGCACTACCTGCTCGCGCTCTCCGAGCGGCGGGACGATCGCAAGATCCTCGCCAAGCTCATGCAGCTTTACAGCGAGGAGAAGGACTGGCGCAAGCTCACCAAGGTCATCCTCAAGATCTCCGAGCTCGTCGACGAGCCGCGGCAGAAGGCGAAGTACCTGCACACCGCGGCGATGATCTCGTCGCGCGAGATGCACGATCCGACCCAGGCCTCGGAGCTCCTCCAGCAGGCGCTCGAGTACGACCCTACCTTCGAGGACGCCCGGAACGAGGCGCTGCGGCAGGCGCGCCAGATCGGCAACCACGAGGCCGTGAAGAACCTCCTCAAGGACCGCATCCGCTTCGCGGTCGAGGCGGGCGACCACCCCACCGCGCTCACCGCGATGGACGAGCTCGGGGACCTCTACTTCGAGGTCTTCCAGCGCCACGACCAGGCCGTCGCCATCGCCGAGTCGGCGCTCGAGCTGGCCCCGCACGACCTGGACCGCCGGGCGAAGCTCGCCGCCCTCTACGCCGCCGACCCGGGGCGCTACTTCGATCAGGCGCTCGCCACCTACGCCGCCATCCTGGAGCAGGCGCCGCTCGACGCCGCGACCTACCGGGCCCTGCGGCACCTGTTCACGGCCGTCAAATGGGGCGACGCCACCTGGTGCTGTTGCCAGGCGCTCAGCGCGATCGGGCAGGCGCTGCCCGAGGAGCAGGCCTTCTTCGCCCGCATGCGCGCCCAGGGGCCGACGGTGGCCCAGGCCCGGCTCGATGACGACGTGTGGGCGGCAAGCGTCACCCACCCGGACGTGGCGCAGCTCTTGACCCTGCTCTTCACCGTGATCCAGCCCTCGATCGCCAGCGTCTGCGCCCGCCCCGCGCCCGAGCTCGGGTACGTCGACGAGCACCGCGTCGACCCCCAGCGCGACGGCACCCTGGTGGCCCAGAGCCTGCACTACGCCGCCGAGGTGCTCGGCATCGAGCAGCCACCGCTCTACCAGAACTCGAACGACCCCGGGCTGGTGTCCTTCTTGCACGCCACCACGCCATCGCTGGTCCTCGGCCGCGCCGCGCTCGCGCAGCAGACGCTCGACCAGCGCACCGGCTTCATCACCGGGCGCCTCGTCACCTACTTCCGCCCGGGCTTCTACGTCCGGCACCTGATCCCCACCGGCACCGAGCTCAAGGCCTGGCTCTTCGCGACGCTGGCGCTGGTGTCCCCGAAGATCCGCGTCCCGGCCGACCTCGAGGGGCTGGCGCGGGCGCCGCGCGAGGCGCTCGAGCGCGGCCTGGCGGACGAGTCCCGACGCTACCTCGCCAAGGAGGTGGTGCCGCGGCTCCTCGAGGGCGGTGCGCTCGACCTGAAGCGCTGGGTGACGGCCGTGGATCTCACTGCGGATCGCGTGGGCCTGCTGATGGGCAACGACCTGGCGACGGCCATCGGCGAGATCAGGAACTCCCCCGACGCCTCCGTCACGCTGACCTCGAACGACCGCATCGAACACCTCCTCCGCTACTCGGTGAGCGCCCAGTTCATCGCCCTGCGCCGCCACATCGGCAGCGCGGTGGATCTCTGACGCGCCAGCCTGCCGGGATGGCCCGCCGGCGCGACCGGATGAAGCTCCGGGCCATTGTCAGCGAGCGGGGGGAGCCTCTGCCGGTACTCGCGCACTCACGGCGACGACACCGACCTGCCACCGCGCCCCCGGCCCGGGACCCACCGCCTCAACCAGCGAGGCGCGCCCCCGCAACCTCACCGGAACGCGGCGGGACCGACCCGGATCGAGCGGCCGCGTCCCGGGCGCGGCCGCTCCCACGCCCAGGGGCGCAAGGCTACTGGAGCACCGTCTCCATGTCCCAGTCGATCCACATGTCGGGCCACTCGCCGACCGGCATCTGGACGCGGCTATCCTGAATGAAGACGCCGCCGCTGGCCGCACTCGTGTTGCCGTTGATCGCTCGGTCGAACATCGTGGCGGCGATGCCGGTATCACCCACACTACAGTGGCTGCCGTTGTAGACCTCGAAGGCGTGGTTCTCTGGAACCCCGAGGGCTTCGTAGACCGAATGCGCTGCCCATGAAGCGAGCGCCTCGCTCGTTCCGGCCAGGTGACACCACGAGTTCGGGCCGTTGTTATTGGTGAAGTGCACCAGGTACCGGGGAGCGATGGTGGCCAAGAGCAGGTGCTGATCGAACGGCATGTTGTTGACGGTCGAGGGATTGGACCGGAACGAGGAGGCCGCGCCGGTCACCCACGGTCCACAGATCCCGTCGTTCTCCAGGTTGTCGATCCCCTGGGGCGGATCGCCACACTGCCAGCTCGACTTGCCGGCACCGTGCCGGTACCACTCGGTCATCCGCCAGCTGGTGCCACCGCCCCCTCCCGATTCGACGATCACGACCACCGGAGCACGGCTGAAGACACCGGCGAGGAAGGCCCCCTTTCCACATCCGGAGCATCCCGAGACGACGATCTTCGTGGGATCGTGCCCGCTGCCTGGGTTCTGCTCCAGGACATCCATCACGCGATTGATCATCCAGCCGTTGGCGATGTTGGGGTTGAGCTCGGACAGACCATAGAGAGTCCTGATCTTGGCGTCGTTGCCACTTCCCAGAGACAGCGATTTTTTGCTCGAGGGAAAGATCCCGGACGTCAGATCGAGAGCGATGGCCTCGCCGGATCCACTGATGCTGGCGGAGAAGCTCTGCGTGTTGCCACCGACGGTACAACTTATCGAGACGTTGCCTCCGCTGACGGTCCCGGACACCTCGTCGCAGTCGCCCGGGATCGGGCCGTACAGGTACTTGGCTGCCATCGCCAGGATTTCCTGGCGTCGGCACTCCCACTGGGCCTTCGTGGTGACCTTGGTTCCGTCATAGAACGTGAACGGATCAGGCAGTTTTATGCCCAGATCGGGCAGACTACTGGCTGCGGGCAGCTCAGGCAGGTTACACACGACCTCGCCGCCAGCCCCGCCGGTCGCGCTCACCCCGCCGGTCGCGCTCACCCCGCCGGTCGCGCCGCCGACGCCACCGGTCGCGCCGCCCACGCCGCCGGTCGCGCCGCCGACGCCGCCGGTCGCGCCGCCCACGCCGCCGGTCGCGCCCACGCCGCCGGTCGCGCCC
>CAYOLF010000023.1:0-10289 GCA_964404725.1 uncultured Polyangiaceae bacterium | reverse complement strand
CACGCCGCCGGTCGCGCCCACGCCGCCGGTCGCGCCCCCGCCGCCGGTCGCGCCCACGCCGCCCGTCGCGCTCAGGCCACCGGTCGCGCTCAGGCCGCCGGTCGCGCTCAGGCCGCCGGTCGCGCTCAGACCACCGGTCGCGCTCAGACCACCGGTCGCGCTCAGACCGCCGGTCGCGCTAAGGCCGCCGGTCGCGTTCACGCCACCGGTCGCGCTAAGGCCGCCAGTGGCGGCGGCACCACCGGTGGGCCTCACCCCGCCGCTGCCGCTCGCCCCGCCGGTACCCCAGGCCCCGCCAGTCTGGGGGGCGGTCCCACCCGTGACGGGGCTCCCGCCCATCGACGCGCCGCCGCCTCCGGGGACGTCGGAGTTGCCGTCCGTCTCACTGCAGCCAATGAGCCCGGCCAGGCCAAGAAGTGAAACGGCATACGTCAAATTGGTCTTCATGGAGCCTCCTGAGAATGCAGGGTCGGGGATCTGGCAACGGGACGTGTGAGAGCGCGCTGGGCCGAATTCCCCACCGGGTAGTGATTGATCACGTTTGTGATTCCGGTCGATTACTTCGATACCGCTGCCACGACGATGCCCCCCGACTGGATGGGATCCGTTGGATGCGGGAGCGCTCGACGAGATCGGCGGCCGCTTCGATCTACTAGCCCGAGCCGATCCCGCCTACGGGACCTCGTCGGGGGAGGAACAAGGGACCAAGATCGCGCAGCCACGTTCGGGAGCCAGCGTTCCCAATCGGAGCATCGACCTTCAGCGAAGGCTCCCGGGAAGCTCTGGGCGGGTGGTCGCCGTCGAGCGGGAGCTCCTGGGGAGGTCGCGGTGGGTGATCGGGAGCGGTCGCGAGCTTCCGTCGATTTCGCGGGGACCGGAGGGTGTGAAATTTCACACGGTCTGGATACAACTATCGTCGAGTGCTGGACGACCGAGGGGAGCGCGGCGGTGCTGTGCGGCCGAAGGAGGCCGGGGGTCACGCCTTCACGCTCCACCGGCTCGCGGCCGCCGAGCCTCCATCGGTCGAGGAGCTGGCCGCGAAGGCGCGGGCGCTGCGATCGCTGCTGGCGGCCGACCTTCGGGTCCTCGCCCGAGGCTCTGGGTTGGGGAGAGCGGGATTACGCTTCGGAGTCGGGTGTCACCGTGGGGGCCGGCGACGGCGACCCGTTCCTGCCGGTCGACACCAGCCTCGCCGCGAGGCTCAGAACATTGCCAAGCTCGAAGGGCTTGTCGAGCCGGAGGTTCGGGACCCGCGCCAGGTACTCCAAGGCCCTGGGGGTGAAGGCGCCGCCGGTCATGAACACCACCCGCGACGCGAGCAGCGGGTCACGCCCGGTCAACCAAGCGTGGAGATCCATACCGGTCATCTCCGGCATCATCAGATCGCACAGGATCAGATCGAAGGCCGAATCGCGCTCCAGAACCGCCTGACACTCGGCGCCCGAAGCCGCCGTGACCACGTCGTGTTCCTGTTCGAGCACCCGCTGCAGGATGCTGCGAAGCTGCGGCTCGTCATCCACCACCAGGATCCTCCCGCGGAGGGCGGCGACCGGAGCGGCGACGGGGCCGGAGGGCGGCGACCGGAGTTCCTGCCCGGTCGCGGTCGCGGGGAGGCAGACGACGAACCGCGTGCCCTTGCCCACGCCGCTTTCGACGCGGAGCTCTCCCCCGAAGCCGCTGACGATGTTCCGACAGATCGCCAGCCCGAGGCCCGACCCCCGTCCCACCCCCTTGGTGCTGAAGAACGGCTCGAAGATGCGAGGCAGCATCGCGGCGGGGATCCCCCGGCCGGTGTCCGCGATCTCCGTGTACACGGTCCGACCCTCGCTCCAGGTGCGAACGGAGATGGAGTTTCGATCCGCGGCGCCCTCCTCGACGGAGTGGGTCGCGTTGATGAGCAGATTGAGGAAGACCTGCGCCAGCTTGCCGCCGGAGGCCCTGACCTCGGGAACCTGCCCTAGGTCCTTGACCAGGCGCGCCCGGTACTTGATCTCGTTCGCGGCCATGCGGAGCGCGGAGTCGACGGCCTGGTTGACGTCGGCCCCAGTAGGCACGGCGCTCTCGACGCGCGAGAACGTGCCGAGCCCCGCGGTGACGTCCTGGATCCGGCGGGTTCCGCTGAGCGCTTCCTGCGTGCGCTCGACCAGGTCTTCGAGCCCGGGAGCCTCGAGGAGCTCTGCCCCATCCCCAACCATGGCGGCGAAGGCGGCGTCGCCCACGCGCGCTCGCAGAGCCGCGCAGCAGCGCCTCGTCGCGTCGGCGAGCCTCGGCAGGTCTCGCGCCAGAGTCTCGGCGTTATAGAGCACGTACGTCAGCGGGTTGTTGATCTCGTGGGCCACACCCGCCGCCAGCATTCCGATGCTGGCCAGACGATCCGCCTGGGCTGCGCTCGCGAGCAGACTCATCCGTTCGGTTTCGTCCCGCACCGCCGCCAACATCAGCACCTGGTTGTCGATTTCCACTCGGGTCAGCCGCATCGAAGCCGGGAATTCCTCCCCGGAGAGGCGCGCCTGCGTCCAGTCGATGCACTGGGTCCCGTCGCGCATGGCCGTCTCGATCGTCTCGCTGGCGCGCTCGGACGACGTCCGCGCGTCCGGCTGCAGCGGGGGTGCGTAATCCCAGAGCGCCCGCGCTACGAGGTCCGCCTCATCACGGGCACCGAACATCGCGACGGCGGCTGCGTTGCCCGACACGAGCCGGAACGAGGGTGGCGCCATCGTCATCAGGGCGTCGCGCGACAGCTCGAAGAGCGCACGGAAGCGCTGCTCGGAGGCCCGCTGCGCGACCTCGGCGTGCCGGCGGGCGGTGATGTCGCTCATGGCGACTCGGCGCTCGTGCCCTCGGTCGTCGGAGCCGCCCGTCAGCTCGACGAACTCCGCGGCCGTCCCTGGACGGAGCGAGAACTCGCAGGACACCGGTGTCGTCGTCGCGAAGACCTCGGCGAGGAAGGCCTCGACGCGAGGGCCGTCAGCGGCCGCGACGAGGAGTCCGAGTCGCCGCCCCATGAGTCGCGACCGATCCTGCCCCAGGAGGCGCGCTCCGGTGAGGTTCACGCGCCGGATCTCGCCGTTGCGGGCCAGAGTCAGGTAGCCGACGGGGGCGAGCTCGTAGAGCTCAGTGTAGCGGTCGAGGCTCTCCTCGAGCTCGCCCCGAGCCCGCGACAGCTCCTCGTTCTGCAACTCGAGCTCGATCTGGTGCACCTCGAGCTCGTGGACCAGGCGCTGAGCATCGGGCCCCCCGATCGCCTCACCAGAGGGCGGAGCGCCACTGCCCTCGGAGCGGCGCCCCTCCGCGCGCTGGCGGAGGCCATCGGCGGTCGCCTTGCTCCCCGCGGTTCGCTTCACCGCGACCCCCGCAGGCCGGGCAACTCACGCCGGCGGGTGGCCTCGCGCGGCTCCCTGCCCGCGATCGCGACGAACGTGATCACCACGCCGTCGACTCTATCGTCGGTAGTGCGATGAGGCATGATGCGAGCTGAGAACCGCCGACCGTCGTCGGTTTCGACCGGGGTTTCCTTGCGCGCGAGCGACCGCAGGGCCGAACGTGCGTCGGTGACGAGCTCCGAAAAGACGAGGACGGACGCAAGGTCGGTGATCGGCCTCCCGATGTCACGCGGGATGAGCTTCACCAGCGTGGCCATCTGCGTGGTGAAGCGCCGGACCGTCAAGGCGTCGTCCAGGAACAGCGTCGCGATGTCCGTGCTGTAGAGGAGGTTCTTCATGTCATCACCGGCCCGCTTCAGGTCCTCGAGCTTGGCTTCCAGCTCATGATTGAGCGTCTGCAGCGCCTCATTCATGGACGGCAGCTCCTCCTTGGAGGTCGTTGGCTCCTCGTTGGTGCTTTGCAGCTCCTCGTTCGTGCTCTGCAGCTCTTCGTTGGTAGAGGTGAGCTCTTCCCGCAAGGTCTGCATCCCCTTGCGCGTCGGGTCTAGGTGCTGGACGACGACGACGGAGAGCCCACACTTCTCCGGGACGTTGCGGAGAAAGAGGTCGAGCGCTTCGAGGCCGCCCGCGGAGGCACCGATGCCGACGATCGGCGGGACGGCGCGCGCCTTGCCCGGAAGCCGCGCCGGGGCCACGCCTGGCGCCAGTGGGGTCGCGCCGCCGCCCAACGGCTTGGCGGGCCTGGGCGGCGTTCTCCTGGGCGCCTGCGCGGACCAACGCAGGAGGTCGTCCCCAGCTAACCGCCAGGCCCGTCCCTGCTTGCGTGAGGGGATCTCGCCCTGCCTGGCCATCCTGCGGAGCGTCTCGACGCGCTCGCCGACGAGGGCTGCGGCCTGGCGAGCGTCCAGGACTCTGGATTTTGGGGTGCGAGACATCGTGGACGCGGAATCATCGTCGCGGCACGACCGGGCCGTGCGCGGGGGCAGGCCCCAGGTTTCTCAGTCGACCGCCCCCGCAGTCGGGCGTCAAGTCGGTGGTCCCCTTGGCATCGGCGGGCGTCGAGTGCGCTCGATACTGGGCCCGACCCGGCGCCGTTGGGTCGTCCGAGGGTAAACACCCCACGAGCGCTCGCCCGTCTCAGCGCCGGCGTCGGCGAACCATCTGCCCGAGCACGACGGCGCCCAGGCCGAGCAGGCCGAAGGGGCTCGTTCCTCCACGGAGCGGCGTCACGGAGCAGCCGATCCCCACGTCGCCGTCGTCGTCGCTATCGGTGATCACCTCAGCGACCGCGTCGACGGACGCGGTGAGCGTGAACTCGAAGTCCGCGTCGACGTTGCTCTTCACCTGCTCGGCACACGCGTCGACGTCTGACGCGTCGAGGAACTGGCCGTCGCAGAAGATCGCGCCGCCGCTGGTTTCGCAGCACTCGTTGCACCGCTGCACCTGGGTCGTCTCGCAGGTCTCGAACGACGTCTGCTGGCAGTCTACCTGGCACTGCCTGGTGGACTCGGCGGAGCAGGTCCCGGTGCACACCGTCTGGCATTTCTCGTCGCAGGCGACCTCGTGGTCGTCCTCTCCGCAATTCTTCTCGCACTTCTTGGCGCAGTTGTGCGCGCAGCTGGCGCGGCAACGCCCCACGTCTTCGGCGCCAGCGCACTCGTCGTTGCAGGCTTGCTGGCAACTCGACATGCACAGGCCGCGTGAGTTCGGCGGCGAGTCGGACGTCTGCGCCGGCTCGCACTCCGTCACGCACACGGGTGCACACGCCTCGGTGCACGTCGTCTCGCTGGCCTCGACACACTGGGTGTCGCAGGAGACATAGAGCTCCGCGGCGCAAGACGTCACCATCGTCACTGGTTCGCAGCGCGTCTCGCAGGTCTCGATCGGCACCGCCTCGCAAGTGGCCTCCCCGGCCACGTAGGCGTCTCCGCACGCGTCCAGCGTGGCGTGAGCCATCGACGGGAGAAGCATCGAGCTGCCGAGAAACAGGCCCGCGGTGAGTACTCGTTGGAACATGTTGGGTCTCCTGGGACTGCAGCGCCCCGCCATCGGCCGCGAGCGGCAGCGAGTCCGTCGCCTGCCCTGACCGGCTGGTGCAGGTTCCATGCCGGGCCCCGGGAGGCCTCGAATGCAGCGCAAGGGCGACCCCTGGGGACGCTCGCCGCGGAAGGGAGCCCATCAAATCGCAGCAGGCGACTCGTCACTTCGATCCGCCGGCAGCCCCGTGCACTTGGGCGTGTCCAGTCCCGCGCGAGCGGCACGACCGGATCCCCGGGTCCGGGGCTTGCCTCGGGCACCTGCGGAACTTCTCCCGAGGTGCCGCTGTCTCTTCCCACGTTCGACGCCGCAGCCACCTGGACCGCGGGTCGCGGCTTCCTGCGGTGTGAACCGCACGGGGAGGCCGCTCCGACCCCGGACCCGGGCCGCGGCGCGGCCTGCCCACGGAGAAGGGAGTCGCCCATGCTGCGTCCTCGCCACCCGCTCGTCGCCTGCCTCGCCACCGTCGCCTTCACCCTCATCCCGACCGGGGTCATTCCGCCCGCGATCGCCGAGGACACCAGGGTCGGCGACTGCGTGAGATTCGAGGTAGCCAGGACCGAGCCCGACATGGCCTACACCATCGACAACTCCTGCAATCTGGCCGTGAGCTGCACCGTATCCTGGCGCCTCGTCTGCGGCGAGAGCCGCGGCGGCAAGGTCAGCGACGGTCGCCGACGCCTGCGCGTGGCCGGCGCCACCTCGAGCGAGATCGCCATCAGCACCGCTTCCTGCGGCGACGACGAGTGGATCGTCGAGGACGTCGCCTGGGTCTGCGGGAAGTAGCCGAGGAGCGGCGAGCGTCACCGGCGAGGACGACCACCTCGCGCCTCGCCCGCCTTCGCCGCCGGCGAGGCCGGCGCGCCCGCCGCGCTCCGTCGGTCGGAATGAGCGAGCGACGCCATCACTTTGACTGCTCTCGAGAGTGTCGGTCGGGCCGTTGGGGGGTCCGATCCGGGCGCTCGCCGTGCGTCCGTCACCGCTCCGGGAGGCTCCACTCGCCGAGCCTCCCGGCGGAAGCCCGCGCTGACGCCGCCAGCTCGGGCGGGGTGGCACACGACGTGCAGCGCTCGAGCACCGAGCGGCTTGCCAAACGCGTCGGCACCTCGAAGAACGCCCCCCTGGCACCACTGGTTGCCAGGGGCGAGGGGGCTTCTCCCCGGGCGCCTTTGGCGGGATCTGCTGCTGGCTCGGTGTTCCAGGTCGTTGATCCTCCGCGGCAATCAAACCGATTGCCGCTCTGGCCCGAGCAGGAAGGAAGGCGTGAAGTATGAGCGAGCGGTGGTGGCTGTGGACGGCGTTGGTTCTCTCCGTCCTCCTGCTCTCGGTGATCTTCCGAGCGGGGGTCGGCAGCGGGGAGCCTCGCCCGCCGATCCGTGCCACTCGACCGCCGAGGATCCCAGCGAACGGTACCCGCCGTCTCGCTCTCAACCCGCATTCCTGGGCTCGGCGCCGGGAGTTCGTTTGGCTCGTGCTGGCGTTCTGGACGGTCTGGGCGTTCGCGGCGTGTCTCGCGACGGGCTGATCACGGACGTTCCCCCCGATCGCTGGCCATTGCTTGCTTCGTTAGAGCCGCGGTTCCGCGCGCGCGCACCGGCCCGACGCGATCAAGACCCGGCCCGCCCCTTGCATGACGAGGAACTGCGACCATGAAATCCAGGAAGTCCCGTTCGAAGAAGCACGAAGCCGCGCGCCGGGGCGGCGGCCTTACGGGCAGGGCCCGGGCGAAGATCGCCGAGGCCGCCCGAACGGTGGAGACACTCGGTAAGCAGGTCCAGGGCAAGGTCCAGCGGCTCGCGAAGCAAGGCGGACATCGCTTGCAGGAAGCGGCGACAGGGGCCAGCCATGCGGTCAAGCAGCTTGCCAGGAGGGTCACCCGCTCGACGCAGGAAACCGCCAAAGAGGTGACCCAGGGGGCGAAGAAGGCGGCCAGCGCCGCCCAGCATCGTCGCCAGGAGCGTTCGGATGCCGCAGCCGCGCGCAAGGCGCGGAAGTAACCACTGCCAACAGGAGGAATCGAGATCATGCTGAATATACTCTGGGCAATCGCGGCCGCGTTCGTTGTGCTTTGGCTCGTCGGCTTCCTGCTCGACACCACGCTGGGTGGGTTCATCCACGTGTTGCTCGCGCTGGCGCTCATCGCCATTGTCTTCCGGTTCGTGATGGGCCGCTCGGTCGCATGACCGCCCCGCTCACCCGACCCAATGGGGCTGACGAGCGAGGCCCGTGACGCGGCGGCGAGCGCTGTCGGGCCTCCCTTGGAAGCGGCTGGGAGGGTGGGTCGGTGGGGTGCTCCTCGGGAGCTACCTGCTCTACACGGTGCTCGCCGCCTCATTCCTCTCCCTCGGCGGGCTGGCCTGGTTGACCGAGGACGGTAACCGCTTCCGCATCGAGACGGCCGGCGGTTACTCGCTCTTCCCCGGTCGACTCCACGTCCGCGGCCTGAAGATCTTCGTCAGGGACCACAACGTAGACATGGAGATCTCTGCCGACCGGGCGGAGGCGTCCATTGCCCTCGCTGAGCTGCCGTTCAAGAGGGTGCACATCTCGTGGATCCGCACCCACGGGACCGAGTACAAGCTCGTCTATCCCGTTCAAGCCTCACCAGACACCGCCGAGAGGCGCCCGGCCTTCCCGAAGCTCAGCGGCTTCGACGGTCCGCTCGACCCTGCCACGCGGCCCCCCGCGACTCGTCGAGGAAAGAAATGGAGCGCGAAGTTCGACCAGATCGAGGGCGACGTGCGGCTCGTCTGGATCCTCGAGTACCGCCTCCAGGGGACGATGCAGGCGCGCGGCGCCTTCTCCCTCGATCCCTCGCGCGAGGTGCGCGTGTTGCCGTGCGAGGTCGTGGTCGAATCGGCGGAGATAATGGTCGACCGTTGGCGCATCGCCCATGGGGTGCAAGGTACCTTGCGCGCCAAGGTCGACGCCTTCCCACCGCGCGATACTGCGGGCCGCGACGTCATCTCCAGGGTTTCCGCCGGCGTCGAGGGCCTCCGCGCTGAGCTCGACACGCTCTCGTTCATCCGCCTCTACGCTCGCAGCGATCGCATTTCCTGGGAGGGGAGCGGGCGGTTGGGTCTACAAGCACGGATGGACCGTGGTCAGCTCCAGGACGGCTCGACCGGAGCGCTGGAGCTCTCTCGCCTCGTCGTGCGAGCGGGCACCGCCAGCGCTCGAGGCACGGGAGCGATAGCCCTGCGGGCTGCCCCCCAGGGCCAGCTCGGCGTCGAAGCTTCGCTCCTCTTTCCCGAGGCGGAGCGCGCGGCGTTCTCTTCGGAGCAGCTCCAGGCGAAGGTTTCGCTCGAACATCGGAACGTCACGGACCTGAAGGTCCGCCGGACCAGCCTCCTGGTCAAGGAGCTCCACTTCAAGACTCCGGACTTCCTGAAGGGCCTCTTCGGGAACGCAAAGGGCGTGCCCTCCTCCGCGACCTTCGACGCCGAGGCGACGCTCGATTCCCCGAACCAGGGCGCCGCGAAGCTCGACGTCGAGGTCGCGACGCGCAGTACGAGCTTCTACCTGTCGGGTCTTCGGTTCGGGGTGACTGCGGACGCGCGTCTTCACTGCAATGGTAGCCGGGCCGAGGCTTCCTGCGCGCTCGACGCCCACGCGCCGTCTCTGCGGTTCGACCAGAGGCCGGGCGACAGCTCTGCCACCCTGTGGCTCCGCACGGAGTCCGTCGGGCCGCTGCGGGTGAACGCCCAGGCCGGCACACTCTCCGGGACCATCCGCTTGGTCGGGGGCGATCCGAAGGACGCGGTGTCCGAGGTGATCGGATCCAAATGGATCGCCCAGCTCGGGCTCGCGCTGGTCCCCTCGGGGGATCTCGCCGGCCAACTGCACGTGAAGCGAACGCCAGCGCTGTTGTCGCTCACCGCGATCGAGCTGTCCCACGGCGCCTCCCGAGTGCAGGGGCACCTGAACACGGCCGGCACCACCACCGGGGCCTGGATCGTCGAGCTACCGACGAGTCGCTGGGGTTTCGCGTTGAAGCCCGGCGGGCTCGCCACGCACCCCTTCGTCGGCCGCGACTGGCTCGACACCCACTGACCCCCGCCGTTGGGCGGGACAGGATCACTGCGACCGGAGCCGAGGTGACGGGGGTCGAAGGGCCTCGGTGGGCGCCGAGCCCGGGCGCGTCTAGAGCAGCAATCTAACACGTCAAGAGTTAGAAAGAACCCTTAGACTTTTAGAAAGACGTTCCCTATCAGATTTCCGTGAACGAGGTGTAAGAATACTCTACGCGGCTTTTGGCACCCTCAACTGGGTTGATGCTGAAACAAAAGAAAATGTTCATTCACCTCTAATTCTTGTACCTTTAGAGTTAGGAAAGGAAACAATAAGACAACCATATGGTATTGTGTTGCCTCCTGTTGAAGAAGAAGCCGTTCTAAACCCTGCGTTACAGGCTAAACTCAAGAACGACTATAAACTTGAGCTTCCAAATTTACCTGACGACTGGAGTGAGCAATCGTTATCTGATTACTACAGTTCTGTTGAACAGGCAGTTTCAGAAATGGGTTGGACTGTAGATGACTCTGTGAATTTAGGTTTATTCTCATTCCAAAAACTTGTTATCTACAAAGATCTTGAAGCTAACGCAGATATAGTAACTCAGCATCCAATAATCCGGGCTATCGCTGGTATAAAAGACGAAAACCTCATAATACCTGATTTACCTGACGAAAAAGAAATTGATAAAATTGAATCACCTTCAAAAACCTTTCAAGTCTTAGATGCTGATAGCAGTCAACGTATTAGCATAGAATACGCTTTACTTGGACAAAGTTTTGTAATGAAGGGTCCGCCTGGTACTGGAAAAAGCCAGACTATTGCTAACATAATAGCTGAGTGTATAGCTAACGG
>CAYOLF010000022.1:16401-72031 GCA_964404725.1 uncultured Polyangiaceae bacterium | reverse complement strand
TCGCGCTGGAGGAGCAGATGCGCTTCGCCATCCGCGAGGGCGGCAAGACCGTCGGCGCCGGTGTGGTGACCTCGATCATCGAGTGAGGACCAGGGTCATGCCAGACGTCACGAAGATCCGCATTCGCCTGAAGGCGTTCGATCACCAGCTCCTCGACAAGTCCACCTCGGACATCGTCGAGACGGCGCGCCGCACGGGCGCGCGAGTCGCGGGCCCGGTTCCGTTGCCGACGTCGATTCGTCGCTACACGGTGCTTCGTGGTCCGCACGTCGACAAGAAGTCGCGCGAGCAGTTCGAGGTGCGCACGCACAAGCGCCTCATCGACATCCTCGAGCCGACGCCCCAGACGCTGGACGCGCTGATGAAGCTCGACCTGTCAGCGGGCGTCGATGTCGAGATCAAGAGCTAGGGAGGCGCCAAATGGCCAAGGTGGATGTTTTCAACCTTAAGAGAGAGAAGGTCGGCGAGCTCGAACTCGCCGACGAGGTCTTCGCCGCGGAGGTGAAGGAGCACCTCTTTCACGAGGTCGTCACCGCTCAGCTCGCGTCGCGACGCGCGGGGACGCATGCGGCGAAGGAGCGCTCGGCGGTTCGCGGTGCCAAGAAGAAGCTCTATCGCCAGAAGGGCACCGGCCGCGCGCGGCACGGGTCGCTGCGGGCACCGACCTACGTCGGCGGCGGCCGCGCGCACCCCCCGAAGCCGCAGGACTTCAGCTATCGACCGCCCCGGCGCGTGCGCATCAGCGCCCTGCGCGGCGCGCTGAGCCTGTTCCTGCGCGAGGGGCGCCTGACGGTCGTGGAGGACATCAAGCTCGCGGAGATCAAGACCAAGGTGGTCGTGGGCGTTCTCGAGACGCTACAAGCGGGGAAGAAGACCCTGATCGTGGACGGCAAGGACAACGTCACGTTGCGGCTCTCGATCCGCAACGTCGACGGGAAGCTCTTCTTGCCGCCCGAGGGCGTCAACGTCTACGACCTGCTGCGCCATGACCATCTGATCGTCTCCAGGGAGGCGGCGAAGGCGCTGGAAGCGCGCTGCTTGGGAGGTGAGTCGTGCTGAGGCCCGAGGACGTCATCAAGCGCCCGATTGCGCTGACCGAGAAGGCGGCGCGCCTCCGGGAAGAGAATAAGGTCGTGTTCGAGGTCGCCCTCGGCGCGAACAAGATCCAAATCCGTCAGGCGGTCGAGGACCTCTTCGGGGTCAAGGTGACCGACGTGAACACGCTCGTGCAGCGTGGTAAGCCGCGGCGGCTCGGCCGTCGCTCGATGAATCGGAAGAACTGGAAGAAGGCGATCGTTACCCTGCGTGAGGGCGATTCTATCCAGTTCTTCGACGAGTCGGAGGAGTGAGCAATGGGCATCAAGGCAGCCAGGCCGACCTCACCGGGTCGTCGATTCCGCACGGTGAGTGATTTCTCCGAGATCACCACCGCCGAACCGCTGCGTAAGCTACTGCGTCCGCAGGCGAGCTCGGGCGGCAGGAACAACTACGGGCGTACCACCTCGCGCTTCCGGGGGGGCGGCCACAAGCGGCGCTATCGCGTCATCGACTTCAAGCGCAACAAGATCGGGATCCCGGCCAAGATCGCGCAGGTCGAGTACGATCCGAATCGAACGGCGCGGATCGCGCTGCTCCACTACGCGGACGGCGACAAGGCCTACATCCTGGCGCCCGACGGGGTAAAACCGGGAGACACCGTGGTGTCGAGTCGCTTCGCCGACATTCGCCCGGGCAACTGCCTTCGCCTGGCCGACATCCCGCTGGGGACGAGCATCCACAACGTCGAGATGCGGAAGGGTAAGGGCGGACAGCTCGTCCGCTCGGCCGGCGTCGCCGCGACCCTGATGGCGCGGGACGGGAAGTACGCGCAGGTGAAGCTCCCGAGCGGGGAGGTGAGGAAGATCCACGTCGAGTGCCGGGCGACCGTCGGGCAGGTGTCCAACGTGGAGCAGCAAAACCTCTCGTTCGGCAAGGCTGGCCGACGACGCTGGCTCGGGAGGCGGCCCCACAACCGCGGCGTGACCATGAACCCGGTCGATCACCCGATGGGTGGCGGCGAGGGGCGGACCAGCGGTGGACGGCAGCCGTGCTCGCCGTGGGGTCAGCTCGCCAAGGGCCTTAAGACGCGCAGTAACAAGCGTACCGACAACATGATCGTCAAGCGACGGGGCAAGAAGTAGGCATGGCCAGGAGCATCAGCAAGGGACCGTTCATCGACGGCCACCTCTTGAGCAAGATCGAGGACGCGCAGAAGACGAGCTCGAAGAAGGTCATCAAGACCTGGTCGCGACGCTCGACGATCCTCCCCGAGGCGGTCGGCCTCACCTTCGCGGTGCACAACGGGCGTAAGTTCGTGCCCGTGTTCGTCACCGAGAACATGGTGGGGCACAAGTTCGGCGAGTTCGCCGCCACGCGGACGTTCCACGGGCATTCAGGCGACAAGAAGAAAGGGCCGCCGGCGAAGAAGTGATCCGAGGGTCCCGGCGTTTCGCTCGAGGCGGGCTCCCCGGAGGCCGGCCGAGGGCGACGCCCCGGGGCAGCTCCCTCGCCGGGGGAGTTTCCCCGAAACGCTTGCCGAGCGAGGGCCGGTCTGCTACCTAGCCCGTCCCTTCGTTCGGCGCCCCGGTGCGCCGGGGAACTCCCTCCCCGGAACCGGGACCGCTGAACAGCCGCTCACCGGGGAGTGGCGGGCCGCCGTGGCTGTGAGGCCTCGGCGTCGCCAGTGAGGCCCAGCGCCTCCCGGGCATCGCGGATCAACCGATCCGCGGCGCTCGAACCCCCCGGGTTCCGGCTGTAGGGGCCCGCCCGGGCCCCGGGGTTCGATAAGTCCCCGAAAAGGAAACTGTCGAGATGATTAGCGTAGCCAAAGCGAATTTTCAGAGGATTAGCCCGCGCAAGGCCCGGATCATCGCGGATCTCGTGCGCGGGCGCGACGTTGGCGAGGCGCTGCAGCTCCTCGAGTTCACCCGCAAGGCGGGGGCGCCCGTGCTCAAGAAGCTGCTCGCGAGCGCCGTGGCCAATGCTCGCCAGAAGCGCCCCGACCTGGACGCGGACGCCCTCTTCGTGAGCTGGGCGACCGTCGACAAGGGGCCCAACGCTCACATGCGCCGATGGCGACCCCGGGCGCAGGGGCGCGCGACGCGAATTGCCAAGGGCGTCAGTCACATCCACGTCGAGCTGGATCAGCGCTGACGCCGCCGCCGATCGACCCGCTCGGGGTCCGCTGCCGGCGCCACGCCGGCACGGACCGCGCGCCGGGTCACCGGCCCACGAAGACCATCCCCCGTCCCCTCGTCATCCAGGACCCCGCCACCAAGACCAATCGTCGCCTCGGGCACCACCCCGGGTTACGCCAACAGGACACAGCGAAACATGGGACAGAAGACCCATCCCTACGGCTTCCGCCTCGGCGTCATCAAGACGTGGACCAGCAAGTGGTACGAGGACAAGCAGTACAACAAGTGGCTGCACGAGGACATTCGCATCAAGCGCGCGGTCAAGGAGTACCTCTACAACGCGAACGTCGCGAGCGTCGAGGTGGAGCGCGCTGCGAACAAGGCGAAGGTCATCGTGTACACGGCGCGGCCCGGCATGGTGATCGGCAAGGGCGGCAAGGGGATTGAGATCCTGAAGAGCGGCAACCTCGACTCTGCTGCCAAGGGTGAAACCAAGTTCCCCGGCGTGCAGTCCTTCACCTCCAACGAGGTCTTCATCGACGTACAGGAGGTTCGCAAGGCCGAGACCAACGCGCAGTTGGTGGCCGAGAACATCGCGACCCAGCTCGAGCGCCGGATCGCGTTCCGTCGCGCGATGAAGAAGGCGCTCTCGACCGCGATGAAGTTCGGCGCCAAGGGCGTGCGCGTTCGTTGTGCGGGCCGCCTCGGGGGCGCCGAGATGGGGCGAGTGGAGACGTACCGCGAGGGGCGCGTCCCCCTGCACACGCTGCGGGCAGACGTGGATTTCGGTCTCGCCGAGGCGCGAACCACCTACGGGGTTATCGGGATCAAGGTCTGGATCTTCAAGGGTGAGGTGCTCCAGCGCCGCGCCCGCCGTATTCCGGAGTGAGCCATGCTCCAGCCGAAGCGAAGCAAGTACAGGAAGATGCAGAAGGGGCGGTCCACCGGGATCGCCTGGACGGGGTCCGACGTGTCGTTCGGTGACTTCGCCCTGCAAGCCACCGAGTGCAGTCGCCTTTCGGCCCGCCAGATCGAGGCGGGGCGTATGGCGATTCAGCGGCACGTCAAGCGCGCCGGGAAGCTCTGGATCCGCGTGTTCCCGGACCGGCCCGTGAGCAAGAAGCCCCTCGAGGTCCGCATGGGCAGCGGCAAGGGCAGCGTCGAGCTGTGGGTGGCTCTCGTGAAGCCGGGCCGCGTGCTGTTCGAGATCTCTGGTGTCGATGAGGCGCTTGCCCGCGAGGCCTTCCGGCTGGCGGCGGCCAAGCTGCCGGTCCCGACCAAGTTCCTGGCTCGGGGGGTGCTCTGATGGACGCCAAGGATCTGCGCGAACGGACGACGGCCGATCTTGAGGAGCTGCGCACTTCGCTGCGCAAGGAGCTCTTCGCGAGCCGGATGAAGAACCACACCGGGCAGCTCGAGAACACGAGCGCACTGGGGAAATCCCGTAAGGACATTGCGCGCATCGAGCAGATACTGCACGAGCGCGCCCGCGACGCCGCCGGGGCCGCGCCGGCCGCCGAGGGAGGTAACGAGCCGTGAACACCGAGGCTACTTCGCAGCAGGACGCCGCCGCGGCGCGCGCCCCTCACCGCCGTCGGCTCATCGGGCGGGTGACGAGCGACAAGATGGACAAGACGGTGGTCGTAGAGACCGTCCGCATGAAGCTCGATCCCGTCTACAAGAAGTACGTGCGGACCCGTCGCCGTTACAAGGCGCACGACGAGAAGAACGAGTTCAAGGTGGGTGATCGGGTTGAGATCGCCGAGCACCGGCCCCTCTCCAAGGAGAAGCGCTGGACGGTGACGCGGCTCATCGAGCGGCCCGCGCTGACGGAGTAGCAACCATGATTCAGACCGAAACCATCCTCGCGGTGGCCGACAACTCCGGGGCGAAGGTCGTCAAGTGTATCAAGGTGCTCGGCGGGTCCCGGCGCCGGTACGCTCAGTTGGGAGACGTCGTCGTCGTCAGCATCAAGGAGGCGATGCCCAACAGCAAGGTCAAGAAGGGGGAGAAGGCCAAGGCCGTGGTCGTGAGGTGTCGGCGCGAGTACCGCCGGCCCGACGGCAGCTACATCAAGTTCGACGAGAACAGCGCGGTGCTCATCAACAACCAGAACGAGCCCATCGGGACCCGCATCTTCGGGCCCGTCGCGCGCGAGCTGCGCGCCAAGCGCTTCATGAAGATCGTTTCCCTCGCGCCGGAGGTGCTGTGATGAGGCGGTTGCAGGTCGGAGACGAGGTGGCCGTCATCAGCGGCAACCAGAAGGGCGCGCGTGGGAAGGTCACCCGCGTGCTCCCGGAGCGAGAGGCGGTGGTCGTCGAGGGCGTCCACACCGTCAAGCGCCACCTGAAGGCGACGCCCCAGCGGGCCGGCGGGATCCTCGAGGTCGAGGCGCCGATTCACTGGAGCAAGGTGATGCTGATCGACCCGGAGACCGGCAAGCGCACGCGCGTCCGCTACGAGGTGCGTGACGGCCAGAAGGTCCGCGTCGCCAAGAGCGGGGCGGTCCTGGCTCGCAAGGTGCAGTCATGAGCAAGAAGGAAGAGAAGCCGGCAGCCGGCGCGAAGCCTGCGAAGAAGGACGCCCCCAAGGCGAAGGGGGGCGGCGAGCCGAAGCCGAAGCCGAAGAAGGAGAAGGGCGAAGCGGGAGCCCAGAAGCGCCCGGAGGGCGAGGAGCCAAAGGCGGGCGCGGAGGCGAGCAAGCCCGCGGAGCCACCCCCGCCGCCGCGACTGCGCGAGCGCTACCTGCAGGAGGTGGTGCCGCAGCTGATGACGAGGTTCCAGTACCGAAACCGCATGCAGGTCCCGCGGCTGCAGAAGATCGTGCTCAACGTCGGCCTAGGGGCGGCGGTGCAGAACCCGAAGCTCCTGGACTCCGCGGTGGTGGAGTTGGGCCAGATCACCGGCCAGAAGGCGGTGATCACGAAGGCGCGGAAGTCGATCGCGAACTTCAAGCTCCGCGAGGGGATGGCGATCGGCGTCACCGTGACCCTGCGGCGCGAGCGCATGTGGGAGTTCATGGATCGCCTCGTCAACGTCGGGCTGCCGCGCGTCCGCGACTTCCGCGGGGTCAGCCCGCGCGCCTTCGACGGGGTGGGCAACTACACGCTGGGGCTGAAGGAACAGATCGTGTTCCCAGAGATCGACTTCGACAAGGTGGAGCACGTTCACGGGATGAACGTCACCTTCGTCACCAGCGCGAAGTCGAACGAAGAAGCCAAGGAAATGCTCGGCGCGCTCGGCGTGCCGTTCAGGAGTTGAGGCCTTTCAGGGGTTCCAAGCCCTTCAGGAGTCGAGGCGGAAATGGCACGCGCATGTCAGTGGGCAAAGATGAACCGGCCCCCGAAATTCCGGGTGAGGGCGGTCAGTCGCTGTCACGTTTGCGGGCGGTCGAAGGCGGTGTACCGCGACTTCAACCTGTGCCGCATTTGCTTGAGGGTTCTGGCGCTCCGGGGCGAACTCCCGGGCGTGACGAAGGCGAGCTGGTGAGGGCATGAACACCACCGATCCGATTGCGGACCTGTTGGCACGAATCCGGAATGCCGCGCTTGCGCGTCACGACGTCACACGCGTGCCAGCGAGCAAGGTGAAGATGGCGATCGCGGAGATCATGAAGCACGAGGGCTTCATCGGGGATGTCCGCGAGGAGGAGTGGGGCGAGAAGAAGCACCGCTCGATCGCGATCACCTTGAAGTACACCCAGCGACGGGCGGCGTTCGTGGGGATGCGGAGAGTCTCCCGCCCTGGTCGCCGCGTCTACGTCGGGCACGACGAGATCCCGCGCGTGCTGAGTGGGCTCGGGATCTCGATCCTCAGCACCTCGCAGGGGGTGATGAGCGATCGCGAGGCGCGCAAGCGAAAAATCGGCGGAGAGCTTCTCTGTGAGGTGTGGTGATGGCGACTGAGGCAGCACAGAGCACGGTCGTTCGGCTGTCGCGGGTCGGCAAGCGGCCGATCCTCTTGCCGAAGGGTGTCACCGTCGCCGTCGGGGAGGGCTCGATCGCGGTCGAGGGACCGAAGGGCAAGCTCAGCATGGCGCTGCCGCCGAGCATCACGCTCTCCCGGGATGACGGGGGGTTGCACGTCGCCAGCGACGCGCCAGGATCGGATGCGCCGCGCCTGCAGGGGCTCGCGCGGGCGCTCGTGTTCAACCTGGTCCAAGGCGCCTCGGTCGGCTTCTCGCGCACGCTCGAGCTCCAGGGCACCGGCTATCGTGCGGAGCTCAAGGGGCGCACGCTGACCGTGCTGGTGGGGCGCTCCCATCCGTGCGTGGTGGAGCTGCCGGACGCCGTGTCCTGCGAGGTGCCGAAGGACTTCAAGGGGACGATTGTCGAGCTTTCGTCGCCGGACAAGGCCTTGCTCGGGCAGCTCTGCGCGACCATTCGGCGCTTCCGCCCGGCGGAGCCGTACGGTGGCAAGGGCGTCCGTTTCAAAGGTGAACAGGTCCGTCGCAAGGCGGGCAAGGCCGGAAAGGGCCGCAAGTAGCGGCTCCGCGCCACGAGGATCGAGGAGAGCGAGATGGCGAAGCTCACTGCGAGGGACCGCCGGAAGTTCCGGATTCGCAACAAGGTCAGCGGGACGGGAGAGCGCCCGCGGCTCAACGTCTTCCGTAGCGCGAAGCACATCTACGCGCAGGTGGTCGACGACAACACGATGAAGACGCTTGCGGCAGCGTCCACGCTGTCGCCCGACCTGAAGGGGACGCTCGCGGCGGACAAGAAGACCGACGCGGCCAAGAAGGTGGGCGCGCTGATCGCCAAGATGTGCCTCGAGAGGCAGGTACTTAAGGTGGTGTTCGACCGTAACGGATACCGATACCACGGGCGGGTAAAGGCGCTCGCCGAGGCAGCCCGGGAGGCCGGGCTGCAGTTCTGAGCAGCAATCGCGCCAGGACCGGAGAGGGCGAGCGGACCACGCTCGACGACGTGAGCAGGAACCCCAGAACGAACGGGATCATCGCAATGGCTTTCGAACTCCAAGTTGACGAGGAAAAGCTCAAGGAGCGCGTCATCAACATCAACCGCGTCGCCAAGGTGGTGAAGGGCGGTCGGCGCTTCAGCTTCTCCGCGCTGGTGGTCGTGGGTGACGAGGCGGGCCACGTGGGCGTGGGGATGGGCAAGGCCAACGAGGTGCCCGAGGCCATCCGCAAGGGCAACGACCAGGCGCGGAAGAACATGTTCAAGGTCCCCATGATCGGCGCGACTGTTCCGCACGGCGTGGTGGGCGAGTTCGGCGCCGGCCGCGTCCTGCTGCGCCCCGCGGCGCCCGGAACGGGCGTGATCGCGGGCGGCGCGGTGCGGGCGGTGGTCGAGTCGGCGGGGATCCACGACATCCTCACCAAGTCGCTCGGCTCGTCCAACAAGTACAACGTTGTCCACGCCACCATCGAGGCGCTGCGGATGCTGCGGGTGGCCGCCAGCGTCGCGTCCGACCGGAACCTGGATGTGGCCGAGGTCGCGTGGGACTACCCCGTGGCCAAGGTTTCCGCCAAGACCGCGCAGGCGAGCTCCATCGTGTCGGGCGCTGCCGTGGAGCCGGGAGGTGCCGGATGACGAGCAAGCTCAAGGTTCGTCAGGTGCGGAGCGAGATCAACCGGCCCCACCCGCAGCGGCGAGTGCTCGAGGGGCTCGGGCTCCGCGGCCCGGGGTCCGCGGTCACGGTGGCCAACACTCCGTCGTTCCGCGGCATGATCAAGAAGGTGATGCACCTCGTCGAGGTGGAGGAGCTGAAGCAATGAACGACGTCCTCTCGCGCCTCGCGCCTCCGCCTGGCGCGCGTCATTTGGAGAAGCGGGTGGGGCGCGGCATCGGCTCCCGGCTCGGCAAGACCGCGGGCCGCGGTCAGAAGGGCCAGAAGGCGCGCTCCGGCGGCAACATCAACAAGCTGCACTTCCAGGGTGGGCAGACGCCGCTGCAGCGTCGCCTGCCCAAGCGCGGCTTCAACCCGCCGTTCCCGGTCCAGACCGTCGCCGTCAACGTCGGCGACCTGGAGCGGTTCGACGCGGGCACGGTGGTGGACGAGGCCAAGCTCCGCGAGGCACGCCTCGTCCAAGGGCGCGGCGTGCGGGTGAAGATCCTCGGCGAGGGGACCCTGACCCGGGCGCTCACCGTCACGGCGCACGCCTTCAGCAAGAGCGCTGCGGAGAAGATCCGGAGCGCGGGCGGCCAGGCCGTGGCGCTGGAGGCCGTCGAGGAAGCGGCGCCGACCGCCGAGGCCGATTCGACCTCCGGCTGACGGCGAGAGGCAGCGCGGGGACTCTGGAGTCGAGGCAACGGCAGCGGGTGCGAAAGGTTCAGTGACACCAATCCACCGAGATCCGGTGCGCGGGTAGTTCCCGATGGCGGTCTTTCAGGGCTTCTCCAACATTTTCAAGGTCCCCGAGCTGCGGCGTCGGGTGGTCTTCACGCTTGGACTGCTCGCGGTCTATCGGGTGGGCGTGTTCATCACGACCCCCGGGGTAGACCGGACGGTCATGAAGAACATCATGAGCCGCCAGGGTGGGCTCCTGGGGCTCTTCAACCTGTTCTCCGGTGGCGCGCTCGAGAACCTCTCGATCTTCGCCCTCGGGATCATGCCGTACATCTCGACCAGCATCATCATGCAGTTGCTCGGCATGGTGAGCAAACAGGTCGAGGAGCTGCGCAAAGAGGGGGAGTCGGGGCGCCGCAAGCTTGAGCAGTACACCCGGTACGGGACGCTGGTGCTGTCCACCTTCCAGTCCTTCGGCGTCGCGATGTACCTCGAGGGTCTCAACAACCAGTCGATGGGTGGGGGCGCCGTCGGCGACGTGGTCAACGAGCCGGGGTGGGGCTTCCGGCTGCTCACCGTGCTTTCGCTCACGACGGGCACCACGCTCATCATGTGGCTCGGTGAGCAGATCACCGACCGGGGCGTCGGCAACGGCATCTCGCTCATCATCTTCGCGGGTATCGTCGCCGCCTTCCCGCCCTCGGTCGCCCAGTACTGGCAGTCGACGGGCGGCGAGGTGCAGCCGCTCACGGTCGCGGTCATCGGGGCCGTGTTGCTGGTGAGCCTCGCCACGGTGGTCTTCTTCGAGCGGGCGCAGCGCCAGATCCCGATCCAGTACTCGCGGCGGCAGGTCGGGCGCCGCATCTACGGGGAGCAGAGCGCGCACCTGCCGCTCAAGGTGAACATGGCGAGCATGATCCCGCCGATCTTCGCCTCGAGCTTGCTGATGTTCCCCTCGACCCTGGCGAACTTCAACGTCCCGGGGATGAACTACTTCAGCTCGCTACTGAACCGGGGCGACTGGATCTTCAACGGCCTGTACGCCGCGCTGATCATCTTCTTCGCCTTCTTCTACACTGCCGTCACGTTCCAGCCGGTGGACGTCGCGGACAACCTCAAGAAGCAGTCGGCGAACATCCCCGGCATCCGCCCCGGGAAGCAGACCGCAGAGTACATCGACGGCGTTCTGACGCGCATCACGGTCGGCGGGGCCCTCTACCTCGCGGTGATCTGCGTCCTGCCGACCGTCATCGCGGGGTACTTCCGCGTGCCGTTCCAGTTCGGCGGCACCAGCCTCATCATCGTGGTCGGCGTGGCGCTGGAAACCGTGAACCAGATTGAAGCGCACCTCATCACGCGCAGCTACGAGGGCCTGACCGGGCCGCGGACCAGCCGCCTCAGCGGGAGGCGGCCGGTTTGACCGGGTCGTACCCGCGCCAGGGAGAGGGATCAGCTATGCGTCTCGTTCTCGTCGGGCCGCCTGCGAGCGGCAAAGGGACTCAGGCAGCGTCGCTGTGCGACCGGCTGCGAGTGCCGAAGATCTCGACCGGTGACATGCTTCGAGCCGCCCGAGCGGCCGGGACGCCGCTGGGGGTGGAGGCGGACCGCTTCATGTCGGCCGGGAAGCTGGTTCCGGATGACGTGGTGATCGGCCTCGTGGACGAGCGACTCGACGCCCAAGACGTCGCGGCCGGGTTCATACTGGACGGGTTTCCGCGAACCGTCCCGCAGGCCGAGGCGTTGTCGGGGCTGCTCACCCGGCGGGGCCAGGCGCTGGACGCGGTGGTTCAGATCGACGTGCCCCGAGGGCTCCTGGTCGAACGGGCCACCCTGAGGCGCACGGACAAACGCACTGGACAGATATACCACCTAAAGTACAATCCCCCGCCCCCGGATGTCGTGCTCGAGCATCGGGCCGACGACCGGGAGGAGACGGTGGCCAAGCGCCTCGACGAGTACGAGGCGATGACCGCCGCCCTGCTCCCCCATTACGATCAGCAAGGGCTGCTCCGCCGCGTTGAAGGCGTGGGCACGCCGGCCGAGGTTTTTGCCCGCATCCTCCGGGCGCTCGGCGTCGATTGAACCAGGAGAGGTGACGACGGAAGAAGAACCAGCTAGGCGTGGCGTGATCGCGGAGGTGCTGCCCCGCGCAATGTTCCTGGTCCGGCTCGACGACGGGCGGACCGTGCGAGCGGGCATCAAGGCAGCGGCGCGCCACTCGACCGTACGCTTCATCGCCGGGGATGGCGTTCTGGTTCGGCTCTCGCCCTACGATCTCAACCGCGGACAGATCCTGAAGAAACTCTAGAGGCACGGCCATGAAGGTGCGCCCCAGCGTCAAGAAGATTTGTGACAAGTGCAAGATCATCAAGCGGCACGGCGTCGTCCGCGTGATCTGCACCAACCCGCGCCACAAGCAGCGGCAAGGATAGCAAATGGCACGTATCGCAGGAGTCGACCTTCCGCGCCGCAAGGCGATCGCCTTCGCGCTTCCGTACATCTATGGCATCGGACGTCGGAACGCGCTGACGATCTGCCAGAAGGCCGGCGTGTCCACCGCGAAGCAAGTGGATGACCTCACCGACACGGAGGTGAAGGCGATTCGTGAGACGATCGAGGCGGAGTTCCGCGTCGAGGGCGACCTCAGACGTGACCTTCAGGCCAACATCAAGCGGCTCATGGATCTGGGCTGCTACCGGGGTCTGCGGCACCGCAAGGGGTTGCCGGTGAACGGTCAGCGTACTCACACCAACGCGCGGACCCGCAAGGGGCCGCGCAAGGGGATGGCACGGCGCAAGTGAGGCGCCGGCGCCGCTCGTGGGAGCGGCTGACACGGCACTTCCCGGACTCCGGAGCCTAGGGCACTCGAGATGGCACAACCCAAGAAGCGGACCACTAAGAAGGTCGTCAAGAAGAACATCGGCACGGGCATCGCCCACATCAAGTCGACGTTCAACAACACGATTGTCACCATTACGGATCTCAGCGGCAACGCCATCTCCTGGGCTAGCTCGGGAGCGCGTGGCTTCAAGGGTTCGCGCAAGAGCACGCCGTTCGCCGCGCAGCTGGCGGCCGAGGAGGCGGCGCGGCGGGCGATGGAGCACGGGATGCGGTCGGTGGCCGTGTTCGTGAAGGGCCCCGGGGCCGGGCGCGAGAGCGCTCTCCGCGCGCTCACGCAAGCCGGCTTCCGCGTGACCTTGATCCGGGACGTGACGCCGATCCCCCATAACGGGTGCCGACCCCCGAAGCGTCGTCGGGTTTGAGGAGAGACAGCCATGGCCCGCTACATCGGTGCAGTCTGCAAGCTCTGTCGTCGCGAGGGGACCAAGCTCTACCTGAAGGGGGAGCGCTGCTTCAGTGAGAAGTGCGCCTTCTCGCGGCGTCCCTACCCCCCCGGTCAGCACGGACAGGGTCGAATCAAGCTCAGTGAGTACGCCCTGCGGCTGCGCGAGAAGCAGAAGACTCGCCGTATCTACGGCCTGCTGGAGCAGCAGTTCCGCAGCTACTACGCGCAGGCCTCGAGCATGAGGGGGCGGACTGGCGAGGAGATGCTCGGCGTGCTTGAGCGTCGTCTCGACAACGTCGTCCATCGCATGGGCTTCGCCGTGACGCGCGCGCAGGGGCGCCAGCTGGTGCGCCACAACCACGTGCTGGTGAACGGCAAGCGCGTCAACATCCCCAGCTACCGCGTCAACGTCGGGGACAAGATCTCGCTGCGGGAGTCGAGCCGGCAGATCGCGTTCGTGCAGACCGCCCTCGCGGCCGCGGACACGCGCCCGCGGGCGAGTTGGGTGGAGGTGGACAAGGCCGCCCTCACCGGGGTCTTCAAGTCGTTGCCCGTGCGCGACGAGATGAACGAGCCGGCCATCCGTGAGCAGCTCGTGGTCGAGTACTACTCGCGCTGATCCTTCGACACGGCGTCGGTGGCGGCGCGACGTCCACCATCGGGTGGGCAGGACGCCCCGGCGCTCGCGTCACCCCGACGTTGCCCCTGACCGAGCTTGCCAGGACTTGATTACGATTTGAACGCGGGCAGACCGCGGAGCACGACGGCGGAGCGGATTCCCCGGCGTGCTCGGGACGGTCGCGCGAACCCCGAAGCGAGGAGGCCCCGATGATCACGCAGATGATGAGCCGCAACTGGCGCGACCTGATCCGCCCCAAGGCGATCACCCTCGACCCCGAGTCGGCGACCCAGTTCTACGGGAAGTTCACCTGCGAGCCCCTGGAACGTGGGTTCGGCATTACCGTCGGCAACTCGCTCCGTCGCGTGCTGCTGGCGTCGCTCCAGGGCGCCGCGATCACGGCCATTCGCATCGAGGGGGCTCTGCACGAGTTCACCACCATCCCCGACGTGGTCGAGGACGTCACCGACATCATCCTCAACCTCAAGGAGGTGGTCCTCAAGGCCGAGTCGCCGAGGGCCTTCACCGTTCGCCTGGAGAAGGAAGGGCCCGGGGCGGTGTGCGCGGGGGACATCCAGCTCGTCGATGGGCTCAGCGTGCTGAACCCGGAGAAGCACATCGCGACGCTGGACAAGAAGGGCCCGCTCGGCATGGAGCTCACCGTCAACGTCGGGCGGGGGTACGTCCCGGCAGAGCGAAACAAGAGCCCGACGATGCCCATCGGGACGATCCCGATCGATGGGCTGTTCTCGCCGATCCGCAAGGTCAACTACACGGTACAGAACGCGCGCGTCGGGCAGGTGACTGACTACGACAAGCTGGTGATCGAGGTCTGGACGAATGGCTCCGTGAAGCCGTCCGACGCGGTCGCATTTGCGGCGAAGATCCTCAAGGAGCAGCTCAGCATCTGGATCAACTTCGAGGAGGCGGAGGAGACGCCTTATCAGTCGCTGGGCCAGGAGGAGGAACCCCTCAACGAGAACCTGTTCCGGTCGGTGGACGAGCTCGAGCTGAGCGTGCGTTCGGCCAACTGCCTGCAGAACGCGAACATCACGCTCATCGGCGAGCTGGTGCAGAAGAGCGAGCAGGACATGCTCAAGACCAAGAACTTCGGCCGCAAGTCGTTGAAGGAAATCAAGGAGATCCTGGCCACGATGGGCCTGGGGCTCGGCATGAAGTTCGACAGTTGGCCGCAGATGGTCGAGCGCTGGAAGCAGCAGCAAGCGCAAGGCTGATGGCAGGGTGCCCATCGCGCCGGGCGGCGGGAACGCGCGGCCGGCGGCACCCCGGAATGGACCCTTCGCCCGTTGGCTGCCGACTTCGGTGGACGGGCTCACGAGATGCTGACGGAGACTCACCTCGAGGCCCGCGGGAGCGGGCGGTAGGAGCAGACGATGCGACACGGTAACGCGGGGCGCCAATTCAGCCGCAACACCAGCCACCGTCGCGCGATGTTCCGCGCGCTGACGGCGAACCTCGTCACGCACGAGCGCATCGAGACCACGGACGCGAAGGCGAAGGAGCTCCGACGCGTGGCGGAGCGCCTGATCACGCAGGCCGTGCGCCTGGGCAAGGTCGCGTACACCCCGCTGGCGGAACTGGGTCCGGCCGACCGGGCCCGACGGCAGGCGGCGGTCCAGCGAGTGGGGCAGTTCTTGCGGCGCTTCGGCGTCTCGCAGCAGGGCGGCGAGACTCGCAAGATCGACCTGGTGGAGAAGGTTTTCGTCGATCTTGCCCGGCGTTTCCAGGGGCGTCCCGGTGGCTACACGCGGATCGTGAAGCTCGGCCGACGGCGTGGGGACAATGCCCCCATGTCGCTGGTGGAGTTCGTCGAGGCTGCACCGGCTCCGGCCGCTGAGGTGGCTCCAGCGGCCACGGCGACGGAGTAGGGCAGCGAGCGTCTGAGGGTCGGGTTCGGCTCTGGCCCGGCGATCAGCTTGATTGCCGCGGAGAATCGACGACCTAGAGCAACGAGCAGGCAGCCGACCTCGTCGACGGAGCCCTGGGGCTCCCCTTGCCACGCGTGGGGTCGACTTTCAGGGCGCCGACGCAGGTGTCCAGCTGATTGGGGCTCTAGCGCGGCGGCTGCGCGTCGCCCGGGGTGGGAGTGGGGTTGGTGGGTTCGCCCGTCGCTGTGCCTTCCTCGGGGTTGGGCGCCACGGCGTCGTGCCCGGCCCCTTCCGCGCTCTCCGGCTGCGTGCCCGCAGCGGCCAGAGGGGGGCCGAGCGCGGGGTCGTCCGGCCCCTTGTTCGCGGTCGTCGGCGTGGGGTCCAGGGTTCCGCCGTTGTCCGGGGCCTGCTCGGAGGTTGCGGGCGGTGTCGCGCTCGCACCGCCGCTCGCGGCGCGAACCCGGGGACGTCGCGGCCAGAACGTAATGAAGACCGCGCCCACCGCGGCGATCAGCGCGATGACCGCGGCGGCGATCCAGCGGTGACGGCGACCCGCGGGCGACCCCGGGGCGTCCGCCAGCGGAGCCAGGTGGCGCCGCGGTCGAGGGTTGTTCGCGTCCAGATCCGCGGCGCGTTGAAATAACTCCTGGTCGACGATCCCCTCTTCGCGAAGGCGTTCCGCGTGCAGCGTCAGCCGCAGGCTCTCGATCCGGTTCCGGATCGTGGGCTGTTCCGCGACCCGCCGGGCCCGGTCCAGCGACGCCGCCGCGCCGGCGGCGTCCTCGTCGGCAAACCGGTTCGCGTAGGCGAGGTAGCCCGCGGCCATGGCGCCGCGGCGCTCGAACAGCGGACTGCGCGTCAGCACCATGTCGTAGGCGCGGCGCATCCCCACGAGATCCCCGCGCTCCTCCGCGGTGCGCCCCTGCTCGAACAGCTCGTGCACGCGGGCGAGGCGCAGGCGGTCGTGGGCCGCGAACAGCTCCCGCGCCAGGCGTTGCCACGACCAGTCGCGCGGGGCGCGCTTACCCACCGTGTCCTCGTAGGCGTCCCGGAGCTGCCAGGTGCCCACCTCGCCCATCAACGCGATCGCCTGCCGGGCCGCCTCGCGCACCTGCGCTCGCTCGCTGTTGGCGAAGGAAACCACGATGCGGGCGGCGTCGGGATCCCGCCCGCGACCGTAGGCGCGGAGCACATCCGCCAGCGCCTCGGGATCGCGGACCTGGACCGCCTCGCCGGGGATCGCCCGGCCGAGCGCGTCGAGCCGACGCTTGGCCCATCGCGCCACCTCCTCCGCGCGGTGCCGGCGCGCCTCGAGCAGCGCAGCAACAGCCCGGTCGCCCAGTTTGTCGAGCTGGAGCTGGGTGTCGATGCGCAGGAAGTTGAAGCGCGCGTAGACCTCGATCAGGACGCGCACGCTCTCCACGGTCTCGATCGCCACCAGCATTCGGCTCATGGCGAGCACCTGGACGAGATCGCGCCAGGCGGCGCGCTTCGGGTCCGCGTGCGCCACCACCATCTCGAAGTAGTCCGGCGTCGCGACCTGCCCCTTGTCGCCCAGCGCGCGGAGCTCGCGCCGGGCGTCGTCCCGGGCGACCCGCCGGATGTCAAGCAGGAGCTGCTTCATCGCGCCCCGATCCGCGGCGTCGGCTGCGCGATCGAGACGCTGGGCGACCGCCGGCACCAGGCCGGCGTGCACGGTCGCGACCTCGGCGGCCGCCGCGCGGCGGTCCGCTTCCTCCGGCGACACGAGCGCGCTCAGAATGCTCTCGAGCCGCTCCACCTCCGCCGGTTCCGGCTTCCTCGGCGCGAACCGGGGCACCTCGGGGAGCGGCGGGAGCTCTCCGGACGAGTCGCCCGGCTGCGCCGACTGCCCCGCGGAGGGGGTGCCGAGCGCGGTCACGCTGACCAGCAAGAGCGCGGCGAAGCCGGTCGCAGCCGCCCGCCGGCGCCGGTGCTCCCGTGGCAGCGTCCAGGGACGAACCGTGGCCGACCCGCGCCCCGCTGCGCAGGCCAGAGCGGGCAAGGAGCCGGGACGCTTCGGTCCGCGCGAGCTCATCGCGACCCGACGTTCACCCGGTGATGCGAAAATCGGGGAAGTCGCCAGTGAAGCTGCGCCAGCGCGCGTCCACTCGGTCCACCCGCGCCGCGCTCGGCCCCTTCTGCGCCCAGCCGTAGAGCTCACGGATCGCCACCTCCTCGCCCTCGGCCAGGATCTCGATGGCCCCGTCAGGACGGTTTCGCACCCACCCGCTCAGCCCGAGCCGGCGCGCTTCCCGTTGCGTGGACGCGCGGAAGTACACGCCCTGCACGCGGCCGCGCACCATCAGCTGCAGCTGCTTCAAGGCCATGCGGGAGCTAATAACCAAGGGAGGGTGGGTCGGCAACTTCGAGCGGCCCGCCCGCGTACTCCCGAGCGGGTGCGTGGCCGCCGCCCGCGCGAGGCGCGCGCCCCCAGGCGTCGTCGGCGAGCCGCCAGGGAAGGGCGGTCCCGCTCGGTGTACCGGGCGGGATCTGAACGGATGAGCGGTGACGGTAGACCCCGCGGCCAGACCGTGTTCCGATCCAGTCGTGGCGTCCGTCTCGGAATCGGGCCGGTCGCTCGAGCAACGTCAGGCCGAGCTCGAGGCGGCCCTGGCGCGCGAGCAGCGCGTGGCACACGCGCTGCGTGAAGTGGGCAGCGCTCTCGGCACGACCCTGGATCTCGACGATCTGCTGGAGCTCATCCTCGGTCGCCTCACGGAGCTCGTGGAGGCTGACCGAGCGACGCTCTACCTGCTCGACGAAGCGAGCGGGGAGCTCGTGAGTCGGGTGGTGGTCGGCCAGAAGGTGCGATCGATCCAGATCAAGGTCGGACGAGGCATAGCGGGGGCCGTGGCCCAGAGTGGCGGCGCCGTTCGCGTTCGTGACGCCTACGAGGATCCGCGGTTCGAGCGCGAGTGGGACGCGCTCACTGGCTATCGGACGACCAGCATGCTGGCGGCCCCGCTCAAGAACCACCTCGGGCGGACCATCGGCGTGCTCCAGGTGCTCAACAAGCTCTCGCGGCCCGAGTTCGACGAGGAAGACGAGGCGATGGTCACCGCGCTGTGTACCCAGGCGGCGGTCGCCATCGACAACTCGCGGCTGTTCATGTCGCTGATCCAGAAGAACAAGGAGCTGCTCGACACCAAGGAGCAGCTCGAGCGACGTCTCCGTGACCTCGTCTTCCTCTTCGATCTCGAGCGGGTGATGGCCCATGCCACCAGCGTCGACGCGCTCGCGCTGGCGGCCCTCGGGCTCGTCACCAAGGCGTGCGAGGCGCGCGCGGCCGCTATGCTGGTCGTCGCGGAGGAGACCGGTCAGCTCGTGCAGTACGTCTACGACGCCGCGCGCCCCGACGTCGTCGATCGGTTCGGCGTGCGCGAGGGGGAGGGGCTGCTCACCGCCGCGCTCGGCGAGCCGGACGTGCTGGAGATCGCGGAGCCCCACCGCCACTCGGCGTTCAGCCCCCGCCTCGAGGGCTCCTTCGCCTTTCCGATCGAGTCGGCCCTGGTGATCGAGCTGGAGGGGGATCGCGGGTCCCTCGGGTCGATCGGATCCATCGGGGTGTTCACCAAGGGCGGAGGCCGTCGATTCGACGCCGACGATCGTTCGCTGCTCCGCCTGGTCGCGGCCAACGTAGCGACCGCGGTGCGCCTCCATCGCGCGAACGAGTCCCGCGAACGGAGCGAGCGACTGACCACGATCGGCCGCCTGCTCTCGCAGGTGATCCACGACTTCAAGACCCCGATGACGGTGATCAGCGGCTACGTGCAGCTGATGCAAGACGCCGACGATCGGGAGCGGCGCGTGGCCTACACCGAGGAGGTCCTCCGGCAGTTCGACGTGCTCACCTCGATGCAGCGGGAGGTGCTCGAGTTCGCGCGCGGTGAGCGCTCTATCTTCCTGCGCCGCGTCTACCTAAAGAAGTTCTTCGCCGACGTGCGTCACACCCTCGAGCTCGACCTGGCGGGAAAGCCGATCGAGCTCGTGATGGACGTCGACACCAAGGTGGTTGGGCGCTTCGACGAGCAGCGCCTCACCCGCGCGGTGCACAACCTCGCGCGGAACGCCATCGAGGCGATGAACGAGCGCGGCGGGTGCCTCACCATTCGGGCAGGTCGGGAGGGAGACGAGGTCTTCATCTCCGTGGCCGACACGGGGCAGGGGATCCCGAAGGAGATCGAGGGCCGGCTGTTCCAGTCCTTCGTCAGCGCCGGCAAGAAGGGCGGCACCGGCCTCGGGCTGGCGATCGTAAAGAAGATCGTCGACGAGCACGGTGGGACGGTGACCGCGAGCTCCTCCAGCGATGGCGCCACCTTCGAAATCCGGCTGCCCCAGCCGCCGGCCGCGGACCCGCGCCGGGGGGCGGTGGCGCCCGCGCCGGGATCTGGCGACCCCGCGACCGTGGCGGCACGGCCAGCGACCACGCCGCCGCCCGGTGGCAAGCGAGGGAGCCGGCACCCGCCTCCGGACGTGAGCGGGGCGGGTGGGGAGGCGCCCGCTTCGCCGGGTCGTGACGAGCCACGCCGAGCGCGATCCACCCGCACGCGATCGTCGGCGCGGGGCGCCACCGTGAAGAGCTCCACGTGACGGTGAACGACACGCGCCTTCCCAGCGCTGGCCGACGACGGACGGTGGCGCAGCGGGTCCTGATCTCCTTCTCCGTCGTGCTGCTTGGGTTCGCGCTGGTCGCGGGCTGGAGCGTGATCGCGCAGCGGAACGCCGCCCGTGACGCCAACCTGATGCGGTTCGGATACCTTCCACTCTCGATCGCCCTGCGTGATCTGGTCGCCGTCCAGGACAACTGGAATTCCCAGCTCAACCACGTCACGACGACCCCGAAACCCGCGGACAAGCGGATGTGGTTCGAAACCGCGCTCCGCGTCGGCCGCCCCCGAAAATACTCCGAGGTCCGCTCCCGCATCGCCGAGGCCTTCGTCGCCAGCGACCAGCCCGCGGTCGCCGCGGTGGGGCGCGACCTGCTCGGAGAAACTGCGGCAGTCGAGGCCTTCCAGGAGCCGGACCGGGACGCCATCACGCGCCTGTTCGATGCGCTGGAGCGCGGGGACACGGTCCGTGCCGAGCAACTGCGCGACGAGCTCGTCACCCGCGGGTCGCAGGCGCGCAAGCGCCTCAGCGTGCTCGAACAGCGCGTGCAACGGAACGTGGACGCCCTCCTCGACGCGGCCCGAGCCCGAGAGCGGCTCGCCCTCGGGCTGCTGGTCGGGCTCGCCGCCTTCACCGCGCTGGTGGCGATCGCGCTGGCGCTTCACGTCCGCGGGGTGCTGCTGCCGCTCGCCAAGGTCACCGCGCGGGCCCGTGCGGTCGCCGAGGGCGACCTCACTCCCCAGCCCGTGGTGGCGACGCCCGACGAGATCGGGGAGCTCGCCGCGGCCTTCGAGGTCATGGTCACCGCGATCGCGCGGGCCAACGAGCAGATCGTCGCTGCCGAACGCCTGGCGACGATCGGCAAGATGGCGGCCCACGTCACGCACGAGATCCGCAACCCCCTCTCCTCGATGGCCCTCAACGTCGAGATGCTCGAGGAGGAGCTGGCGGGTCACGAGGAAGAGGCGCGCTCGCTGCTCCGCGCGGTCAAGCACGAGATAGAGCGGCTGAGTGCGCTGAGCGCCCAGTACCTTTCGGTCGCGCGGCAGCGCCCTTCCACGCTGGAGCAGGAGGATCTCGGCGCGCTGGTGGCGGCGGCCGTCGACTTCATGCGTCCCGATCTCCGCCGTCAACAGGTGGAGGTCACCGTCGAGATCGGGGACGAGGTCCCCGCCGTGCTGGTGGACGCGGCGCAGATCCGGCAGGCGATCTTCAACCTGCTCCGAAACGCGCGGGAGGCGATGCCCCAGGGGGGACGGATCACCGTGTCGGTTCGCGCGGGGGAGGGCGGCGGCGCCGACGTCCTGGTGGACGACGAGGGCGGCGGCGTCCCCCCCGAGGTGCGGACCCGGCTCTTCGAGCCCTTCTTTACCACCAAGGGGAAAGGGACCGGGCTCGGGTTGGCGATCACGCGCCGGATCGTGGAGGTGCACGGCGGCACCATCTGCTGCCAGCCGCGCGCGCCGCAGGGGACGCGCTTCCACGTCCACCTGCCGGATCCGACGGCTTCGGCGCTCGGGGTCGGGACGCAGGGAAGGGAGCGAAGCGCGGACACCCCGGCGATCGGGTGACGCGCGAAGGCACGCCGACGGCGCGCCCGCGCTACCTCACGCCGAACAGGTCGAAATGCCCACCGAGGCCGATCGTGAACCAGCCGTGGGCGAAGTAGTCCTCGCTCGACGCCACGGCGTCGACCTTGCTTTCGTCGCCGAGCTCCCACTCGATGGAGCGAAACACGCCCGACCCGATGGTGAGGAGCGGGGACAGCGATAGGGCCGGGTTCAGCCGGATGTCGGCGCCGGCCCCGAACCGGAACTCGAACGGCGCCTGCGTCATCAGCAGGCGCTCGGGGGCGCCTGGGTCCTCCGTATCCCAGTGGGCTGTGAGGACCCGGAAACCGACCAGCATGTCCACGAGGAGCCCGATGCGATCCGGGTTGCTGCTGAAGCGAACCCCGAGGCCCAACAGGTCCGTCGCGGCGCGGCGTGACGCCGGCATCGCGGTGAGGTTTCCGTCCTCGTCGGCGAGCTCGAAATCGGTCTGACCGCCCTGGAGCTCGGCGTGCTCCCAGCCCACGTAGACGTTGTAGGCGCGCCCGACGCGAGCCCCGACGTCCGCCTCCAGGGCGAGGCCGGGACCTGCGAAGTCCCGGAAGGGGACTGTCGCCACCTCCAAACACCCGTAAGCGTCGTAGACCGTGCATTGACCCCAGAGGCTCCCGAACGGGATCCAGAAGGACGCCCGCGCACCCACCCAGAGCGCGTGTTTCGGCGCGACATGCGCCGGCTCGGGCGGCGGGGGCGGCTCGTAGACGGGGCCGAAACCGGGAGGCGGCGGCTCATGAACGGGGGCGAGCGCGGGCGGCGGCTGGTCCGGGGAGCCCCCCGCCCGTGGCGGCTCGGTGTAGCTCGGTCCCGTCGTCGCCGACGGTGGCAGGGGGGCTGCTGGCTCGCCGGCGGATGGCGGCGGTGCGGTGGGCGCCGCCTCCGGCGCCGTCGCTGCCGGTCCGGGGCTGGTCGGCGCCGCGGCAGGAGCTGGCGAAGCGGCCGCATCAGCGGCCGGGACCGCGCCCGGAGCCGCCGGCGGCACCTGGGCGTGGCTCCGCTCGGCGACCAGGGACGCGACCGAGATCACCGCGATCAGAAGCCCGCACGTTGTCCTTCCACACATGTCGCGAAAGATAGCATGGTCGTTCGGCGACAGCGCTTCGGGCGGGCGCCGTTGACCCCCGAGCCGGGTCCATGGTACCGGCGCTGGGGGGGGTGGTGCGAGCGTGCAGCATCACTGGAAAGAGATCGGTGGCTACGGCACGTTGGGCCTCGAGATCGCCCTGAGCGTACTCGTCGGGCTCCTCGGTGGGCAGTGGCTGGACGGATGGCTCGGCACCGGGCCGTGGCTCACCCTGCTTGGCGCCTGCTTCGGTGTGGCCACGGGGTTTCGCTTTCTGTGGCGGGCGCTCCGCCGCGCAAACCGAGAGGCAGCGCGGGCCGACGAGGAGGAGCGTGAGGAACGACGCCGGTACCATGCGCGCGGCCCCCGACCCTGACGTTAGGTCACTGTCGCGAATGCTAGGCGGCACGCTCGTGGCCGCCGGGCTCCTCGCGGCCGCCGCGCTGGCGCTCGACGGCCCTCGCGCGGCCTCGGGCGTGGCGCTGGGCGCGCTGCTGGCCGTCGCGAACCTGTGGGTGATTTCCCGGGTGGTGCGCGCGCTGGTGGGTCGCGGGGGCCGGGCGCTCTTCTGGGCGCTGGTCGGTACGGTGAAGGTGGTGGTGCTGATGGGGGCGGTTTACCTGCTGGTAATGGCTCGGTTAGCGGATATCCTCCCCCTCGTCTTGGGCTACGGAGCCCTCCCCGTCGGCATCCTTGCGGTGCAGCTCCGCGCCGCCCCCCAGCAGGACGAACCAGGCTAGTCCCATGCCCGAACACAGCACCTGGCTGACCTTCGTGCTCGCGTACATGAAGGACACGCTCGAGGCGAACGTGTCGCTGATCGGTGAGTCGGTCATCGGCCGGGAGCCGCCGGCGTGGACGAGCTTCGAGCCCATCGCGGCGGCCCTGCTCACCGCGGTGGCGATCGTCGTCATGGCGCTGATGGTGCGGGCGAAGCTCCTCGACACGGAGAAGGCGGTGATCCCCGAGGATCACCTCACGCTGCGCACCTTCTTCGAGGTCTTCCTCGAGTACTTCTACGATCTGGCCAAGAGCGTGATGGATGAGGAGCGGGCCAAGCGCTACTACCCCGTGATCGGGACCTCAGCGCTCTTCGTGTTCGCCTGCAACGTCCTCGCGCTGCTCCCCATCAACCCGGTCGCCACCACCAGCCTCAACGTCACGCTCGGCTGCGCGCTGGTCGTGTTCGTGCTGTTCAACGCCTACGGGCTGATGGTGAACGGTTGGAGCTACGTCAAGCACCTGGCGGGCCCCTCGCCGTACCTGGCGATCCTCATCTTCCCGATTGAGGTCATCTCCCTCTGCGTGCGCCCGATCACGCTCTCCGTCCGCCTCATGCTCAACATGTCGGTGGACCACCTGATCTTCCTCATCTTCTTCGGGCTCTTCCCGTTCTTCGCCCCGCTCCCCGTGCAGTTCCTCGGCATCATCATCGTGATCGTGCAGACCCTCGTGTTCACGCTGCTCACCACCATCTACATTGGGATGGCGACCGAGCACGAGGAGCACGAGCACTGAGCATTGCCGCGGCCTCGGACGCGGTGGCGTCCCCGGACCGCCTCTCCGGGCGCCGCACCCTTCACCCCAGCGAAGACCGCTGGTTACCCCCCCAGAGAAACCACCAGTCCCCCGAAGCTTAGAAAGGGAGAAGATGTTCAAGAACAAGCTGGCGCTGGCCGTTGCCACCCTCGTCACCTTTGTCTCCAGCAGCGCCCTCGCGCAGGACGCCGCGGCGGCCGCCAACGAGTTCGACACCAAGGGCTGGGCGGCGCTCGCGGCCGGCATCGCGATGGGGCTCGCGGTGCTCGGCGGCGCGCTCGGTCAGGGCCGCGCCGCGGCCGCAGCGCTCGAGGGCATCAGCCGTAACCCCGGCGCGGCCTCGAAGATCCAGACCCCGATGATCATTGCGCTCGCGCTCGTCGAGTCGCTGGTCCTCTTCGGCTTCGCGATCGCGTTCATGCTCCAGGCCAAGGTCACCTTCGGCGGCTGAGCGATCGCCCCCGCGAGCCAGGCCGGGCAGACGGGGTCACCAGCCGGCTCCGTCGATGTGGCAGTCGTGGAGGCCTCCGCCTAGAGCAGCAATCAGGTTGATTGCTGCGATAGATCAACGACCTGGAGCACCGAATTGGGAGCAGACTCCGGCGAAGGAGGCCTGGAAAATGTCTCCTCGCCCTGCACGGAGGCATTTTCCGGGCCTCCGTCGCTGTCGGCAACCTGTTCGGTGCTCTGGAGCGCCGATCGGTTTGCCAACTGCTTCGGCGCCCTGGGGCGTCAAGTCTGCGCGGCGATCAAGCCGATTGCCGCTCTAGCGCCTGGCTCGGACAGGTTCACTTCCACCGGCCGCGGATGGCCCGGTAGATCTCCATCACCGCGAAGCCGGCGAGCCACGCCAGGCAGGCGAGCACGAAGAGGCCCCCGACGGCCAGGTGCCCGGCCGCCATGAGGGTGGCCCCGGCGATGAGCATCGATCCGTTCACGAGCCCGACGAAGAGGCGCTTGCCGAGCAGGTCGGCGGCGCGCAGGACGCCGGAGTTCTCCGTGTTCACGGTGAGGCGTCCGAACCGCAGATCCTCGAGCACCTCGTGGATCTGCTGCGGCAGCGTGTCGGACGCGCCGCTCAACCGCTCGAGGCGCCGCAGGAGCTCCATCCCCAAGCGCTCCGGCGAGTAGCGCCGCTTCAGCAGGTCGAGGAACAGCGGTCGCGCCTCGGTGAACAGGTCGATGTCGGGGTCGAGCTCACGGCCGACCCCCTCGATCGTCATCAAGGCCTTGCCCACCAGCGTGAAGTCGGTGGGGATGCTCAGGCCGAACTGGGTGGCGCCCTGCACCACGTCACGGACCAGGCCGGAGAGGTTGACGTCGCGGAGCGGGCGGCCGAGGTACTTCTCGGCGCGCAGCCCCACCTCGGCGCGGAAGGCCTCCCGCTCGATCTTCTCCGAAGGGGTACCGATGGCGTAGATGGCGTCGGCGATGCCGTCGTAGTCCTTGCGGATCGCCGCCACCATCAGGTCGATGGTGAGATCGCGCACCCGTGGACTGAGGCGTCCCACCATGCCCAGATCGATCAGGCCCAGCACCGGGTGCTCGGAGGTCCCGAGGATGATCGCGTTGCCCGGGTGGGGGTCGGCGTGGAAGAAGCCATCCTCGAAGATCTGCTTTACCATCACGCGGAGCGCGATCTGGCTGAGGGCTCTTCCGGAGAAGCCGGCCTGCACCGCCTCGTAGACCTTGACCCCGTCGAGGAACTCGAGCGTGAGGACCAGCTTGGTGGAGGCGTCGCGGTAGACGCGAGGGAACTTCACCTCCGGCAGTTGCTCGAAGTTCTGGGCGAAGAGCGCCGCGTTCTCGGCCTCGAGCGCGAAGTCTAGCTCGCTATTGACCGCGCGATCGAACTGCTGGACGAGCCCCACCGGCGAATACACGCGGCTCTCCGGGATGGCCCGCTCGACCAGGCCGGCGAAGGTGTGGAGCAGGTCCACGTCGCTGGCGATGGTGCGCGCGATGCCGGGGCGCTGGACCTTGACGACCACCTCCTGCGCGCCGTCCGGTCCCCGGATCCGGGCCCGGTGTACCTGGGCGATGCTTCCCGCGGCGAGCGGCGCTTCGTCGAACGACTCGAAGACCTCGCCGAGCGTCCTCCCCAGGGACCGTTCGATCGCGTCCCGCGCCTCGGCGAACGCGATCGGAGGGACGGCGTCCTGCAGCTTTCGAAGCTCGGCGATCACCTCGGGTGGCAGCACGTCCGCGCGCGTCGAGGCGATCTGTCCCAGCTTGACGAAGCTCGGGCCGAGGTCCTCGAGCACCCGTCGCAGCCGCACCGGGAGCGAGAGCTCGCGCCGCGCGGCGTTGCCGCGCTCGATGTCCTCGGGGGTGGCGGCGCTGGCGAGATCCGTCTCCGTCAGCTCGCCCTCACCCGCGCGCGCGCTCTCGGCCGGGGCAGAGTCGCGTCGGCGCCCGTCCGGCGGCGGCGGCGCGCTGGCGGAGCGTGCCCGGCGCCCACCGAGGCGCGCGACGACCTCCCCGAACCCGTGGCGAATCAGGACCGTGGAGATGTCGCGGAGTCGCGCCAGGTCTCGCGCTGCGTGGATGATTCTCACCATGGGCGGCTCTCGTGGGGTCGCGCCGCTATTCGTCGCCGATCAGCGACAGGCCCGCGCTGAGCCGCGAGCGCAGCTTGATCAGGTCGTAGGCTTCGATCGAGCCGCTCGCCTGACCGGTCGCGAGCCCCACCGAACGCGCCCGTTCGCGTGCGACCGAGGAGAGCCCGAGGCGATCGCCGAGGGCGCGGAGCGCCCGCTCCTCCTCGGGCGCCACGTCGCCGTCCAGGGTCGCGATCCAGCAGGCCACGGCGTAGGTGAAGAGGCGAGTGAGCCGGTTCATCCGGACCGTCTCCAGCTCACCGACCTCGACCCGGTGGGCGATGGCGTCCTCCACCGCCTGGAGGTCGTCCGCCCCGAGCGCGAGCTGTCGCGCCGTGGTGCGGATGCCGCGCGCCTCCTCCGGGGCCATGGTGTTGTCGGCCCAGGCGACGGCCGCGAGGGCGATCAGGGTGTCGCGTCCGATGCTCACGTCCATGGGCGCAGTCTATCGCACGTGGACCAGAGTACCGCGATCGTAGGCGGTCGGTAGGACGGCGGACCAGCCGGCAGGCAGCCGCGGTCCCGTCCACTCGAAGAGCCACCGGGCGTCCAGGGGCGCCAGGTTCACGCAACCGTGGCTCCTCACCTGTCCGAACGATCGGTGCCAGAACGTGCCGTGCAGGCCGTAGCCGCGGTCGAAGTACATCACCCAGGGGACGTCCTGGATCGCGTACAGGCGGCTCGCCCCCTCGTCCTCGAGATTGTCCATGTCGCTCGAGAGCAGCTTGATCCAGATCCGGTGAAGCCCCGCCGGCGTGCTCTCCAGGGTGCCATCCGGCCCCCGGCCCGTCGAAACCAGGGTCGCGAACACGGGCCGGTCGCCCTCGAAGGCGGTGAGGACCTGCTGCATCCGGTCGACGTCGATCCAGCGTTCCGCGGGGCCGACCGCGGGCATGGGGTCGGGACGGGTGGGGCTCCGCAGGTCTCGACCGTCCAGCCACTCGCTCTCACCGACGCGGTGCCAGCGCCGCGCTCCGCGGGTCACGGTTTCCAGGATGGGGACCACGGTGAACCGAGCCCTCCTCCCGGCGAGTCGCCGTCCGCCGGGGCCGGAGAACGAGCGCGCCTCCTCCGTGTACACCCAGGCCAGGTCGAGCTGGCCCTGCAGCTCTTCCCCATGGAAGAGTGACGGCCGCGCCGGTCCCAGCTCCCGCATCGGCACCCAGAACCCCTTGCTCGTGAAGGCGAACTCCTCGCCCGGGTTCCGCTCCCGGACCTGGACCACGGCGACGGCGAACCCCGGCTCGAGCTGCACGTCCGGCGCGCCGAACTCGGCCGTCGCGAGGTCGCGGTAGCCCAGGGCGCCGTACTCGCCCGCGAAATGGTACCGGAAGGGGAGGCCGTCGGCGTCCGGCCGCGGCCCCACCGGCGGGAGCGCGCGCCATGGCGAGGGCTCGACCCGGGAGCTGCAGACCCACGCTAGCGCGCCGACCATGAGCCAAGCTCCGTCGCAGCCCGGGCCCGGCCGAGCCGCAAAGAGCGCCAGCCGGGTCCCCTGCGCTGCCGCACCGCGGCGCGCCGCTTCGCCGGTGGGCGCGACGAAGAGGGGCTCGTCGGGGCCGGTCACGACGACGCTCCGTGCTGCGGCGAGGTCCCCTGGGATCGGCCCGGTCAACCAGGGCTGCGCCGCGGCCGCACGGGCCAAGAGCCAGACGGCTACCGCCGCCGCGAGCGCGCTGCGCTTCATTCCGCCCAGAGTACGGCAGTGGTCCTGGCCCCGGCCACTTCGTCGCGCCACGCGCCGGCGCCTGCCTCGGCCCACGCGTGCCGGCGCCCGTGGCCGGAACGGGGTCGGCGTCGCCCGGCTCGATCAATGGAACGAGAAACGCAGCTCGTGGTCGCAGACCTTGAACACGTCACCCTCGTTGATCACCTTCCGCTGCACGCGCTGACCGGCGTACTCGACGCCGTTGGTCGAGCCCATGTCCACGATGTAGTAATGGCCGTTGAGGAACTCGACCATCGCGTGCTGCCGGGACACGTTGGGGTCCTTGATGGTCAGATCGCTCGACTGCTTGCCGCGCCCGATGATGAAGCGGTCCTTGTTGACGCTGAATCGCTCGCCAGCGTAGTAAATCGAGAGCTGTCCCGGGGCCGAGTAACCCCCGCCAGGGGGAGCCGGCGGTGGCGCTGGGGGAGCGCCCCTCGGGCTCAGCGGTGCGGGAGGAGCCGGGGCCGGGACCGGGGGGCGTCCACCCATCGGCGGGGGAGGTGCCAGGCGGATCGTCTGGGGTCCTCCGGGTGGCGGTGGCAGGGACGGTGCCGGCAGCGCGCCGTGGGAGCCGGTCCGGCGCATCGAGGACGTGGGGGGGGGCGGCGCCATCGGTGACCCGCCCGGGGCGGGGGGCGCCAGGTGCAGTGGGGGCGGCGGGGCGGGGTGCCCCGGGGGAGCGAGCGGGGGCAGGCTGGCGCCCGCGGGCGGCGGCGGCGATAACGGGCGCGCCGGTAACGGTAGCGGCGGGGGGGCAGAGGGACGCTTGCCCGTGCCCGGCGCCGGCGCCGGCGCCGGCACGGCGCCCGCCGGCATGGGCGCGGCCGCCGACGTGCTCGTGTAGCCGCGCTGTCGCGCGTACTGCTTCATCGCGTCGTTGATGAGGTAGTCGATCGAGCATTCGAGCTCGCGCGCCATCTGCTCGAACTTGAGCCAGAGCGAGTCGCGGCACTGGAACGTGCGCGGCGTCTTCTTGTTCGGGTCGGCGGTCATGCGATGGTTCCTGACGAGGCGCGGGCACCGACCCGGACGAGGGCCGTGCGGGGTCGGTTCATCGTTTCTCCTGGGGCTCGCTCCGCCCGGGGGTCGCGTCGCGCGCCGCCACGGCGGGTTCGACGCAGAATTTCACGAACTGACCGATTGTGGCGACTTCCTTGACGATGTGTGCCCCTCCCTCGACCACCTCGCACTCCCAGGCGCAGCCGCGATCGTTGCCCTCGCAATCTGGTGTCTTGGGCACCTTCATGGGGTCGCCCTCGAGCCCGGCGAGCAACGGGAGGTCGCTCCGGGTGCCGTGGTGGAAGTAGTACCCGAGGGCGGTCACGCGCGAGATCACGGGTTGATCCGCGGCGACCTGGGCCGCCGCGATGGCGCCCGGCGTGGTCTTGCCCTTCAGCGTGCCGAGCCGGTAGCCGTACTGGAGGGGCTCCGCGATGGCCAGCTCCTTGGTCGCGTCGCGGAGGTTCGCGAGCACCTCTCCGACCTGGTCCGCGTCGCTCATGCTGAGCACCAGATCGGCCGCCATCCAGCGGATCTTCCACTTCTTCTCGCCGAAGAGCGAGTAGAGCCGGTCGACCACCAGCTTGCGGGGCATCTCGCCGACGCGACGGAGCGCCTGATCCCTCACGGAGTCGGGGGCGTCGTCGGAGCGCGCGATGGCCAGCACCGCGTCGATCTGATCCAGCGTTCGTTGGTCGCAGTCGGCGGCGGCGCACTTGACGATGTTGCCCTCGAGCGCGGCCAGGGCGGCCGCGCGCCGCTTCTCGGGACGGTGTCGGTCCCCGGCGAAGTCGAGGAGATACTCGACCGTCGGCGCGCCGGCGACGCGCTTCATCGAGCTGAAGACACGCAGGAGCTCCTCCTCCTGGTACTGGTCGAGCTGCGCCTCGAACTGTTCTCGGGTCGGCTTCAGCCGCGATGCCTCGTTGATGGACCTTACCAGCGGGCCTTTTCGCTGCTTCCACCCCGCGTCGGCGACGTCGGCGGCGATCCGCACCAGCCGCCGGCTCGCGTCGAGCTTGGTCCTTTCGTCGCCCAGATCGGCGATCAGGGACGCGAGGAGGTCGATCTTCTTCCCCTCCGGCACCAGCAGCGGCGGGAGCCGTCGGGCGCCCTCGGCTTTGAGCGACTTGAGCACCTGCTCCACGCCGAAGAGCTGCGAGGGATCGTCGACCCGGCGCGCGAAATCCGCGGCGCACCAATCGGCCAGGGCCTGCTCCAGGGCGCCGCGGTGAGCCGGGTCCTCGACCAGCTGCGCGTTCTCGTGGGTGAGCAGCGCGAACGCGGTGTCCTTGTAGGGGATCGACGGATCGATCGACGCGGGCTGACCCGCCGGCACCGTCGGCACGGGCCGCCGGAGCTCGGTGACGATCACCGGGACCAGCCGGCCGACTATCGCTGACCGCTCCTCCCTCGGCAGGCGCGCGATGGCGTGGATGAGGCCGCGGTTGTCGGGGTCGCCGTCCTCGCCCACGATCCCCACCCGCCGGCCGTTGCGGGGCTTCATCTCGATCAGGGTCTTCGCGGCCTCGACGCGCAGGTCGAGCAGGTACTTGTCGTGCGTGAGCACGGCCACGAGCTTGCGCGGTCCCTGCTTGGTGTTGCCCCACCGCTGGACGTCGCTCGGCGAGGTGCGGCAGGCGACCGCCAGCACGACCGTGACGAAGGCGGCTCCGAGCCCTGGGGCCCAGCGGCGCCATGCCAACCAACGCATCGAAATCCCTTCAGTCACCGGGCCCGGGCAGGCCCGCTCCCGGGACCGGCCCGCCCGAGTCTACAGGCCGACCGCTCCCCGACTCAAGCCAGGGCAGACGGCGTCCCCATGGGAAATTCCCAGGAGAGACGCGGTGCCGCCGCGGGCGCCCCGCCCTGGACTTGTCCCTGCTGGGTAGGATAATGTAGTCCAAGGTAGACCCATGGGAACCCGTCCGTTCACCTCGCGCGCCGCCACCGAACCCGATGCGGCCACGGGGCCGGCGTTCGCGCGGGCGAACCCGCTCGCCGCCTCCTTCGGGGGCCGGCGCGGTCGGGAGGCGGTCGCGCTGCTCTGCTTCGCCCTGGCGGTGTTTCTCGGGCTAGCGCTGGCGACCTACCGGGGCTCGCCGCACGACCCTGGCATCACGGGGGCCGATTGGGTTGGACCGGTGGGCGCGTCCATCGCGCGCGTCCTCGTGCAGGGATTCGGTCTGGTCGCCTGGCTCGCGGTGGTCGAGCTCGTGGCGCTGGGCCTGCCGGTCTTTCGCGGCGGCGACCTCCCGGCGCTGGGCCTCCGGGTCGCTGGTGATCTCGTCATAGCGGTGGTGGTCGCGGCGCTGGCGCAGGTCGCCGCGCCCGACGGGCGGGTTTTCGGGGAATACTCGTGCGGCGGCAATGTCGGGCTGCTGTTTGGCGAGCTAGCGCGGGGGCTCTTCTCCACGCTCGGATCCTTTCTGGTCGGAACCACGGCGATTTGCCTGATCCTGATCGCTCGGAGCAGCTTCTCCTTCATTGCCTGGTGTGTCCGGGTCGTCGCGCTGCTGGGCGCCTTCGAGCGGTGGCTGCACCGGGTCGCGCTGCGCCTCATCAGCGCTTGGGCGGAGGCCTGGCGGATCCGACGAACCAAGCGCCAGGAGGAAGCACCGTCGCCGGTCAGCATCCACCGCGACGTCACGGACGAGGCGATCCTCGCGCAGCTGGGCAGCGAGGAGGAGAGCGACTGGATCGCACCCCTCGAGGGGACGGATCCCGCCCCCGTCACCGTGTCGGACGGGCTCCGGGACGGCAGCTTCGAGTTCGACACCGTGTCGGGCCAGAGTCCTTCATCCGACGCCTCCGTGCTGGTGGCCATCGCCGCGACCGGCTCGCCGCCGGACGTCGCGGTGGAGCCGGAGCCAGCGACCCCCGGCGCGCTCGGCGTCCTCCTCCAGGCGGAAGAGTCGGGCGCTCCCGCCGCCGCCTCGACGGCGGCGGGGAATGCCGAGCCAGCGCCATCGGCGCGCTCCCCGCGCCCGCGGTCGCGGCGCGAAGCGGGCCCGCGCATCGTCGACACCAGCGCCGAGCAGCAGGTGGAGCGCACGGGCCGGCCCGTGGAGCGGCGCGATGGATTCCAGCTGCCCTCGCCGGAGCTCCTGGAGCGGGCGCCGGAGACGATCGAGCGCGACGACGAGGATCGGCTCAAGGAGAACGCGCGACAGTTGGAGAAGACGCTCGCCGATTTCGGAGTGTCGGCCCGCGTCACCGACATCCGGCCAGGGCCCACCGTCACCACCTACGAGGTGAAGCCCGCGGCGGGGACCAAGGTGAGCAAGGTGGTTGGGCTCGCCGACGATCTTGCCCTCGGGTTGTCGAGGAAGGTCCGCATCAACCCGCTCCCGGAGAAGGGCTGCATCGGCTTCGAGCTCCCCAACGACCACCGTCCACGCTTGTTTCTCCGCGACCTCGTGGAGCACCGTGGGTTCGCCGAGCTCGCCGCCACCGAACCATTGCCGATGGTGCTCGGGCGCGACCCGGTGGGCAAGCCGTTCTATGCCGACCTCACCGCGATGACCCACGTGATCGTGGCGGGCGCCACCGGCGCGGGAAAGAGCGTCGGCATCGCTGTCATGCTGTCGAGCCTGCTCTTCTCGCGGACGCCCGACGAGCTCCGGCTGCTGATGATCGATCCCAAGGTGGTCGAGCTCGCGCCGTTCGACGGGATCCCGCACATGCTGCTGCCGGTGGTCACCGACATGAAGCAGGCCGCCGCCGCGCTGCGCTGGGCAGTGGACGAGATGGAGCGTCGATACCAGCTCTTCGCCGACGCCGGGACGAAGAACGTGAAGACGTACAACGCCTGGGTTGATCGAGTGGCCCGAGGCGATCTCCCCGCTCCGGAGGCTGCGCGGCTCTCGGCGCTGACGGCGGAGGGCGCCGTGGTCAGTGTCCCCGCGGCGAAGACGGGCGGCGACGGGGCGCAGCTCCCCGGGCGCCTCCCCTACATCGTGGTCGTCGTGGACGAGTTCGCCGACCTGATGATGCAGCAAGGCAAGGACGTGGAGGCCTCCGTCGCGCGGCTCGCCCAGAAGGCGCGCGCCGCCGGCATCCACGTCATCCTTGCGACGCAGCGGCCGAGCGTGGACGTCATCACCGGGATGATCAAGGCGAACTTCCCCTCTCGCATCGCGTTCCGTGTCGCCCAGAAGGTGGACAGCCGGACCATCCTCGACGACCAGGGCGCCGAGCACCTGCTCGGCAAGGGGGACATGCTGGTGAAGATGAACGGCCGCTCGGACACACTCCGAGTGCAGTGCCCGTTCATCAGCGAGGAGGAGGTCGCCGCGCTGACCGACTACCTGCGGGCCCAGGGCACTCCGCAGTACCACGACGCCATCCTGCGCGAGGCGAACGAGGACGACCCCGACGGGTCGCCCGAGGCGGTGATGGACGCGCGCTACGACGAGGCCGTCCGTATCATCGCCGAAACCCAGCGCTGCTCCACTTCGTGGCTGCAGCGCAAGATGGGCATCGGTTACAACCGTGCCGCCAAGATGGTGGAGGCGATGGAACGTCAGGGGGTCGTCGGACCGGCAAACGGCGTGCGGGACCGCGAGGTCCTGGTCGCGCCCATCTGACGCCGGCCCCCCGGGCCACCGGGGGGGTCCGGTGCGGGAAAGGCGCTCGCCCCCTGTGCGAGCGACCGCTCGGACTGCCGCTCCCGTCGCTCCGAGGGGCCCCGCGCGGCGGATCTTTGTGGGGTGAGCGCGCCCACCTATGGTACTGACATGCCATCGAGGAGGCGACTTCGGCCGCCCTCCCGTCCCCATCACCGTCGGGGGTGCCGCGCCGTCGCCCCCGCGCTGGCCAGGCCCGCACCTCACCGCCGTCTCTTCGCAGGAACTCGCTGATGGCCGACCCCCGCCACGTGGAAGGCATCCCGGATCCGCTCGACGGGGACGACGACGACGTCGCGTGGGCGCTGCAGACGGCCGCGGTCGAGTGGCGTCGGGCCGCGCACGACGACGCCCTCACCTGGCTCCGGCGGGCGGCGACCGCCGCCATGGAAGCGGGGCATGCTCCGCGCGCGGCCTTCCTCGAAGCCGCCGCCGATCGCCTCGCGCGGCCGCCGGCGCGTGGGTGGCCCGGCACGTCCCGACCGCCCGGCAGCGCCGCCGAGGTCGAGGTCGAGGTCGATGACGACGACGGGCTCGAGACGATCGACGGCCTCGACGAGATCGGTGGGACCGAGGTGGACGGTCGCGGCGTGGTCCCCCACCTGCCGCCCCTACCCTCACCGCCCGTGCCCCCCGTGCCGGGTGCTCCAGCGAGGCTTCCGCCGTTGCCGCCGCCTCCGGCGCGGCCCTCTCCCCCGATGGCGCCCCCGCCGATGGCGCCCCCGGGGGCGCCACCGCCTCCGGTCGTCAGTCGTCGACCGACGCCGGCGGCGACGGCGCAGCCATCGTCCTCCGCCGTGCCGGGACGGCGGGGATCCGTGCTCAGTTCCATCGCGCACCCTCCGGAGGAGCGTGACCGCCCCCACGAGCCCCTGCCGCCTCACCCCGGCGGGCACGACTCCGGCGTCGGGCTCCCTCCCTCGAGCGGACCCGGCTCCTACCTCCCCGGAGTGCTCGGGGCGGGGCGCCCGGCGGGAGCCGAGCGGGTTCCGTCGGCGATCCCGGGCTCGCGCGGCGCGGCTTTGCGACCGGAGCGGCCGCCCCTGGCGCGGCGGCCATCGGACGTCGCTCAGGTCAGGCGGGCCGAGCGGTCACCGGAGCGGCCCGGCCCCGGTGCGCCGGCGAGCCCCCGTCCCTCCGAGCGCTCCTCGGCCGCGCCTTCCCCGGGTTCCCGGGCGCTGCCGCGCGCCCCCGAGCGCGCCCCCGCTCCGCCGCCGGGGCGGCACGAAGAGGCCGCTCCCGGCCCCCACCCGACGGGGTCCGATCGGCGGGGGCGCCGGGGGGGGGCGGTCGATCGTCCGGGGTCGCCCCCGCCTGACTCCAGTCCGACGCGGAGGGAGACCTCTCCGCCGGCCTTCGAGGGCGAGGTGCCGGAGTTGCCCGCCCAGCACCCGGAGGCGGAGCTCAGGGCAGCGCAGTCCGTCGAGCCCGAGGTCTCCCTACCGCTGGTGCACGAGCCCGGTTTCGCCACGACTGGAGCGGGCGCCGAAGCGGAGGAAGATCACGCGCTGCCCGCGCCCTCCGTCCCGGAGCCGTCGCAGTCCACGCCGCTCGAGCCTGCCGCGTCGGACGAGGAAGCGGGCGACGACGGGGAGGGGGGGCCCGACCTGCCCGACATCGACGCCGAGGTGATCGCGAGCGCCACGGCGTCGCTCATCCCCGACGCGCCCCGCTTCGACGACGAGGAGGAGTTCGAGGAGTTCCCGCCTGCGGCGCAGGCCACGCCGGCGCCCGCGGAGGATCGAGCCGGCTCCGTTGAGCCCACCGAGCCGTCCGTGCTCGGGGTGCGCCTCTCGTCGGTCCGGGGGCTCCAGGATCTCTCGATCGACTCGCAGCAGGTGCTGGCGCGACGCGCGAAGCTCGAGGTGCTCCAGCCGGAGGAGGAGATCAGCTCCTTCGCCGTCGCCCTGGTGGTGAAGGGCGACGTCGGCATCGTGCCCGCCGTCTCCGACATCCCCTGCGGCTACGCCCAGAAGGGTGACGTCGTGTTCACGCGCGGGAGCCTCGCCGGGGGCATCGCTCTGAGCGTGGTGGCCGGGCCCGATGGCGCCGCGGTCGCTGCCTGGGATCAGGCGGCGCTCGACGCCGCCCTCGGTGATTCACCGTGGGTCGGCGACGAGCTCCTGGAGGTCGCGGACCGCTTTCAGGCGATGGCTGGCGCGACCATGGGGCCGCTGGGGCAGCGGCTGGACGAGTCGCTCATGGCGAGCGTGTTCGCGAAGGCCGAGGTGCGGCTGCTGTACGCGGGGGACCCGCTCGTGGAGGCGGGGCGGCCCGTGCAGGGGCTCGCCGTGGTCGGCGCCGGGCGCATCGAGGTCGTCGGCGAGGACGGCAAGCTCCACGAGCTTCACCCGGGCGATCTCGTCTTCCCGGGTGCGACGCTCTCGTCGGGTCCGGCGCCCGCCGCCGCGCGGGCCGGGGCCGGCGGCGCGCTCGTGCTCCAGGTCGGGCGCCACGAGACGCATGAGCTCATGGTGAGCGTCCCGCCGCTGCTCGAGGTGCTCGCCTCCGCCTGACGCCCGGGCCGCGCTGGTCCTCGCGGCGCAGCCGAGCGCGGTGGTCAGTCGGGATTGACGACCCACGAGAGCTCGTCGTGGCCTTGCGCCCCGGCGAACCTCAGGCCGAACCACTGCGCCAGCGGCGAGATGGTCGGCTGCCCGTCGGCGCGCACCGTGCGGAAGCGGATCCGGAACGCCCGGCGCCACGGTGTCGTGTAGGGGAAGTAAGTGAGCTCGATGGCGCCCGGCTTCTCGACGGGATCGATCTTCGTGGGCGCGGTCTCGTTGCCGAGGTCGTCGATCAGGCGGACGATCCAGGCGGGGTCGTCCGCCGTGAGATCCGACCAACGGGGGCGCTTGGCGTAGAGCGCCACGTAGAACTGGTGAAACTCGCGCGTCTCCGCCAGCGACACCTCGAGGAGCTGGCGCCGTTGATCGACGGTGAGGCGGTAATCCTCGGCGTAGCGGACGGCGTAGGCCCAGCGAAAGTCCCACGACTCGAAGGTGGCCGTCGCCGTGAGCACGTTGTCGAACTCGCGGACGCTGATCAGGCGTTTCTCTCGGGTCCAGGCCTTGAGGACCGAGTCGTAGTCGTCGGCGACGTACTCCCGGGCTCCCTCCCGGAGGTTCACCGTGGGTGCCATGCACCCCGTCGCGGCGAGCGCTACCGCGAACCGCAGCGAGCGTCGGAAGCCAGCGGAGCCCACGGGCGGCATAGTACCAGAGATCGCTCGTTGCGCCGCGCCTCCGGACGGGCGCGGCCCGTCACACGGGCGGCAGCCGCTCGAGCAGCCCGAACGCCAATCCCTGCGTGAGGGCGTGACGACTCATCCCGTGCTCGGGGCGTCGCGCGAGCACCCGCCCCAGCGGCGGTCCCCCGACGCAGTACAGATCCGCGAGGAGCCGGAGCAGCGCACCGCGCGCCTCCTCGCGACCGCCCTGGCGCGCGCCCAGCAGCGACGGCGGCTGGCTCTCGGGCTCCGGCAGCGCGCTCCCCGCGAGGGCGCGGACGCCGTCCACGCCGCCGATCTGCAGCGGGCGGGCCGCGACGCGGGTGACGAAGCTGGCGCGCGAACCGTCCCACTCGGCGCGCTCCCGGGTCCCGCCGGGTCCGTCGACCTCCGCGACGACCTCGACCGTGGGTCCCGGCTCGAACGAGTAGCGGGCGCGCCCAGCGAGGATCTCACCCGACTGGATCACCCGTAACCGGGGGCGGTCGCGCGGAGCGGCGAGCGCCCGGAGCCCCAGCGCGATCTCGAGCCCGCCCGCGTCGAGCACGGGCAACTCGGGGCCCACGAGGTGCACCTCCACGCCGGAGTGCACGGACATCCCGGCGAATGCCGCCAGGACGCGCTCGAGCCCCGCGACGGGCCGCCCCCGGATCGTCGCGCTCGACGCGACCCCGAGCTCGATCGCCTCCCGCTCGATCTCCTCGGCGCCGACGGTGAACACGACGGGTCCGCGCGTCCGCGAGAGGCGCACCGCTCCGAGCTCCCCGGTCCGGAGCCCCCGCGCCGTGAAGGTCACTCGCTCGACGCCCAATCGACCCGCCTCCGTGCGCCGCGACTTTGGGACGCGCGTGCCCGGCGCGTCAAGGCGCCGTTCGTGACGGAGCCGGCGCGGCCCGCCCCGACGCGGGCGGGGCGGCGCTGGCGCTGGCCGCGGCGTCCGGCTCCGGCCCGCCGGTGACGATGCGTCGGAAGTCGGACACCGTCACCACCGCGATCAGCGCCAGCAGCACGATGAGCCCCACGGCGTGGACGTGCGCCTCTACGCGGGCGTCGGGGCGCCGGCGCGTCACCGCCTCGTAGACGAGGAAGATCAAGCGGCCCCCGTCGAGCCCCGGGAAGGGGAAGAGGTTGAACGCCCCGAAATATGCGCTCAGGATCCCCAGCCACAGGAAGAACGTGTCCCAGCCCGCCTCGGCGGCGCGGCCCGTCGTCTGCGCGATCCCGACCGGGCCCATCAGCTCCGCCTTCTGCCGTCCCGTCAGCAGCTCCACCAGCGACACCACGGTGGTCTTGACCACCAGCGGTGGCTTGACGAGCGAATAGGTCACGGCCTCGGTGAGCGTGAGCGGGATCCGCTCCTCCCGCGCCGAGGAGACGCCGATCAGCCCCCCCCCCATCTCGGCGTCGAAGCGCGGGGTGATCGCGAGGACGACGGTCTGATCCCCGCGCTGAACGGTCACTTCGAGCGGCTCGCCGGGGTGCGCGCGCACGACGTCGCGCATGTGCTCCCAGTCGCGCAGCTCCTGGCCCGAGATGGCAACGATGCGGTCCCCGTCCCGCATCCCGGCGGCCGCGGCGGGCCGGTCCGGCAGGACCTCGATCTCGAGCGAAGGCTCCAGCTTGCCGCCCGCCACGGTCACCGCCGCGAAGAAGAGCACCGAGGCGAAGAGGTAGTTCGAGAGCGGTCCCGCGAAGATGGTGGAGATCCGCGCCAGGACCGAGGCGTTCGCGTAGCTCGAGCGGTCCTCGGGGTCGGTCTCCTCGTAGGGGTTCATCCCCGCGATCTGCACGTAGGCGAGAAAGGGGATCAGCGCGACCTGATAGACCGTCTCGCTGCCGCGGGGTCGGTGACGCCAGAGCACGGGACCGATGCCGATGCTGAAGCGCACGACCCGCATCCCGAACGCGCGGGCGACCAACAGGTGCCCCGACTCGTGCACGACGATGAGCAGCGCCAGGCCGAGAATGCCGAGGAGGACGTAGATCGCGGTCATGCGGCGGAGCTTCGGCATTTCTATAGCCCGCGGGTCGCTCCACCGCCATCGGCCCCGGGGCTGGGCGCGGGCCCCGTGAGGCCGGCATCTCCGGCCCGGGAGGGCCCGGTCCCCTCGAGGGGGGCGAGCCCGCCCACTCGCCCACCGGCTCCCACCAAGGCGGTGTTGCCGCCCGTATTTCGGGCTGCTAGCTTGCCGGCCTTCCGTTCGTGTCGGCGCTGCGAACCTCGCGCGACCCGCGCTTGCGGAGTCTCGGAGAGGCACACGTCATGACTCAGTCCAAGCCCTTGCCGGCGAAGCCGAACGCTCCTCAGGGTACGAACCTCCAGCTCCAGGGTGGCGCCGCCATCGTGGCTCCCGTCAGCGCGTTCCCGGGCGGTGTCCCCGCCAACGCCCTGATCGTGGTGCCGATGGCGAAGCCCAGCGAAGAGCTGCTCGCCCAGATCGCCAAGGGTCCGGTCGCGCTCGAGGTCGACCAGATGTGGAAGCTGCTCGGCTTCAACGGTCCGGCGGTGCAGGTCCAGGACGCCGAGGGGCGGCCGGTCGCGATCGGCCTGGAGGACCTGTTGGCCGGGCTCGAGAAGCACTGGCAAGAGAACAAGGACGACCTGAACCGCGGGCGCCTCTACGCCCAGGAGCTGATGAAGTACGGTCGCCACGAGAAGGCCGAGAAGGTGCTGGGGAAGATCGTCGCCAACGGGGGCACCGGGGACGACTGGCTCGGGCTGGGCATCGCGCAGCTCAACCAGGAGAAATGGGACGACGCCGAGGGGACGCTGCGCGGGGCGCAGAACCTGCTTCCCGAGAACCCGCTGCCGTCGCTGCACCTGGCCAAGGTGCTCAAGGCCAAGGAGGACCTCGCCGGCGAGCGCACGATGATCGAGCGGGCCATCCAGATCGATCCGAACAGCGTCGACGCCTGGGCGTACCTCTACACGCAGGTGCGGGACCGCGATGGCGAGGCCGCGGCGATCACCGCCGTCCAGGAGCTCTCTGACGCCGAGCCCAACAAGAAGAGCGCGGCGCCCTTCGTGGCCCTGCAAGGCTTCTACTCGGGCGCGGAGGAGACCCGCGATCAGGCGCTCGGGTTCGCCGAGAAGGCGGTCGACCGCAACCCTCGCGATCCGCTCGCGCTCGTCTGCCTCTCCGCGCTCCACGGGCAGAAGGGCGACCTGCAGAAGGTCGTCGAGATCCTGCGCCCCGCGGAGGCGTTGATGGCTCGCGACGTGCGCCTCGCGAACAACTACTTCCAGGCCCTGTTCGAGCTGCGTGACATCGAGCGGGTCACCAAGCTGCTCAACGCGCTCGCCGGTTCGCAGAACGCCCAGGTGAAGCAGTTCGCGATCGAGCGGTCCCGCATGGTCGCGCAGTTTTTGCAGCAGCAGCAGGCCCAGCTCGCTGGCGCCGTCCGCCGGCCGCAGCAGTAGCGTCGGCCGGGCTCCACTGCCCCGGCCTGCGGGCGGGATCGCCCGCGCCATCCGGCGGGCCCACCCCAGTTCCTTGCCCGAAGTCGGCGCGGTCGGGGACCATTCGCCCCGTGGAGCCCGGGTCCGTCCTGTCGAAGAAATATCGCCTCACGCGCCGCCTGGCGGCTGGCGGCATGGGCGAGGTCTGGGAGGCGCGCCACGAGCGCACTCGCTGTGAGGTCGCGGTCAAGATCCTCTTGCCCTCGCTGGCCCGGAACGCCGAGGCGCGCTTGCGCTTCGTGCGCGAGGCCCGCGCGACGGCGCGGGTCCACCACCCGGCCATCATCCGCGTCTTCGACGCCGGTGCGCTCTCGGACGGACGACCGTACCTGGTGATGGAGCTGCTTCGGGGCGAGCCCCTATCGGAGTGGCTCACCCGGGAAGGACGCCTCGCTCCGCTCGAAGCTTGCGCGCTCTTCGCCGAGGTGGCGCGCGGTCTGGCGGTGGCCCACGCGAACGGCGTGTGCCACCGCGATCTCTCCAGCGCGAACGTGTTCCTGGTGCGGTCGCCGGACGGCTCCCTCCCGCGCCCGAAGATCCTGGACTTCGGCGTGAGCAAGATCGACGAGCCGGAGAGCGCCCAGCACCCGGTGACGCTGTCGGGTAGCCTGCTCGGGTCCCCCTCCTACATGAGCCCGGAACAGGCCTCCGGGGCCGAGTCGGTCGACTCACGCACGGACGTCTGGTCGCTCGGCGTGCTGCTCTACCAGTCGCTCACCGGTGTGGTCCCGTTTCGGGCCCGTACCCAGCATGCGGTGTTGCTGGCGATCATCTCCCAGCCCCACCTGCCGCTGGCCGAGGTCCTGCCCGGTGTCGACCGGGCCCTCGCGGACGCGGTCGAGGGGTGTCTCGTCAAGGACCCCGAGCAGCGCTTCGGTTCGGCACTCGAGGTCGCCGAGCGACTGGAGAGGGTGGGGCGTCGGCTCGCGGGCGCCGGGGGACGGGTCCTGCTGGCGCCCCAGCGCCGGGTCACCGACCGACTCGGTCCTCGGGTGGAGGCCGCCCTGGTGAACGCCGGCGCGGCGACGCGGGGACTGGTTCAACGCTCGGCGGGGCAGCGGGGCCTCCCGCTCCTGGCCGTGGCGACGGGGTGCTGCGGGCTGCTCGTGGGTCTAGGGCTCGGCGTTGCCTGGTCGTCGGGTGCGCTCGTGACCCACGGCGCCGGCCACCGGGCGGTCACCGACCCTCCGGCGGTGCAGGGTCCTCGGGCGCCGGGCTCCAGTCAGGCCCCCGCGCCGCCCGCTCGGGGCGCCCCCGAGCCCGACCCGGCCGGGGTTCTCGCTCAGCGTCGCGCCGCGGCGGGGCGCCTCCGCTGAGCGGCACGATCCGGCGTGCCCCGTCGCGTGGGCGGGGCCGGTCCAACTAGGTCAGAGCGTCGGTCGCGAAGATTGACATCTGAACAGCCGCGCAGTACGACCCGCCTAGACGGTACGACGTCGAGGACCCACCGTGGGCCGCGCGCAGGTCGTCGGAGCGGGGGCTTCCATCCTCGCCCCGAGCGTGGTCACCGTCGATCCCGTCGGGCCGGCGCCCGATGATCCCGACCCGCCGAGCAGGAGCCAGTGCGAATGGATCAGAAGGAGCGGAGCAAGGCCCTCGAGCTGGCGCTCGCCAGTGTGGAGAAGGAGTTCGGCCGCGGCGCCATCATGCGGCTGAAGGACGGCGAAGTCATCGGCGGCGACGTGCCCGTCATCCCGACGGGGTCGCTGGGGCTGGACATCGCCCTGGGGATCGGCGGCTACCCGCGCGGCCGGATCGTCGAAATCTACGGCCCCGAGTCGAGCGGCAAGACGACGCTCACCCTGCACGCGATCGCGTCGGTACAGCGCCAGGGCGGGGTCGCGGCGTTCATCGATGCCGAGCACGCCCTCGACGTGACCTACGCGCGCAAGCTCGGGGTCAAGACTGACGAGCTGTTGATCAGCCAGCCCGACTTCGGTGAGCAGGCGCTGGAGATCGCCGACATGCTCGTGCGCTCGAGTGCGGTGGATCTGGTGGTCATCGACTCGGTGGCGGCGCTGGTGCCCAAGGCCGAGATCGAGGGTGACATGGGCGACTCGCACGTGGGGCTGCAGGCGCGGCTGATGAGCCAGGCGCTCCGCAAGCTCACCGGGTCCGTCTCCCGATCCCAGTGCATGATCTTCTTCACCAACCAGATCCGCATGAAGATCGGGGTAATGTTCGGCAGCCCGGAGACGACGAGCGGTGGCCAGGCCCTGAAGTTCTACTCGTCCGTTCGCCTCGACGTTCGCCGCATCGGCGCCATCAAGGAGGCGGCGACGGGCGTGGCAGCCCCCAAGGGCGAGATGCAGGTCGTGGGCAACCGCACGCGCGTCAAGGTCGTCAAGAACAAGCTCGCCGCGCCCTTCCGCGAGGTGGAGTTCGACATCCTCTATGGCAAGGGGGTGAGCCGGTCGGGCGAGATCGTCGACATGGCGAGCGACCTGAACCTTATCCAGAAGAGCGGGGCCTGGTACTCCGTGGACGGCGAGCGGATCGGCCAGGGGCGAGACAACGCGCGGCTGTTCCTCGAGCAGAACCCCGAGACCATGGCGAAGCTCGAGCAGCGCCTCCTCGAGCATCACGGGATCGTCCGCCGCGAGGTCGTGGCGAGCGGCTCGACGGAGGAGCCCGCTCGGTCGCCGAAGGGGGCGGCAGCCCAGGCCACCGGGAGCGGAGCCAGTAGCGGAGCCGGCAAGCGGAGCGCGCCCCGAGCTTCCTGAGGGGGGCCGGTGCCCTCGGTCGCGGGGGGTCACGCTCCGGTTCGAGCCCGGCTGGCAGGTGCGACGGGCTGTGGGCAAGCTCGGGATAAGCCGTTCCTGCGTTCTGGACAAGCTCCGGGGAAGGTGCGGGGGGACACCCCCCTGGAGGGGGGGGTTTCTAGGGTCCAGGACCGGTTAGCCCTGCCCGTTCGCGGGGTTAGGGGGGGTGCAGCAGTGGCTGCCAGAAGTTGTCGTAAGATATTGAAATAAAAGAGCAAAACCCGGTTGCCTTGACGCGCATGACCCCGTCCCATAACCCCAGCCGCAGGTACTGAATGCCAGGCAAGACGAGCCGCCAGTGGTACCCGGCGTCGGGCCGGATCGGGCCCCGGAAGGAGTTCCGGTCCTCGTCGCTCGTCCCGCGCATGGCACCGGCGGCGCTACGACTGCCGGACCCTCGGGTCGCCCAGCTCTCGCTCCCCTTCGCCAGCAAGGGTCCCCAGATCTTCGTGCACGAGGGGGCGCGCCAGGCGCTCGAGAGGCGCTTCGCGGCCGCCTTCTCCCGGCCGATCCAGCTCGCGATTACCGACAACCGGCGCCGGATGGTCACCTACGCGGAGGTGGGGGAGACCCTCCGGCTCAGGGTCCACATGATGTTCCTCGGGGCTCCGGACGACGTCCTGGACTCCCTCGTCCGCTACGTCCACGAGAACGCCCGTGACGCATCGAAGCGCATCGGGGAGTTCATCGGAGCGAACGGCCACCGGATCCGGGCGTCCCGCAAGGTGCCCGGCCCACTCCGCACCCGCGGCCGTTTCCACGACCTGGTCGCGATCCTGTCCCGGGTCAACGACCAGTACTTCGGCTCGAGCGTGACGGACGTGCTGATCACCTGGGGGAGGCGGTCCCGGCCTCGCGGCGACCGCAGGACGGCCATCAAGCTCGGGAGCTACAGCGCTGCCGAGCGCCTCATCCGGGTTCACCCGGCGCTGGACCAGGAATGGGTCCCCCGCTACTTCGTCGCCTACATCGTGTTCCACGAGTTGCTCCACCACCTCTTTCCCGGGGAGCTGCGGCGGGGGCGACTGCTGGTGCACTCGGCAGAATTCCTCCGCCGTGAGGCGGAGTTCCGGCAGTACGAGCGCGCGCTGGAGTGGGAGCAGAAGCACCTCCGGCGGCTGCTCGGCGCCCGGTGAACGCCGTCTCCGCGGCAGCGGGGCAGGCGGCCGCGTGCGGGAGCGCGGTGGCTTCAGAACTCGAAGGCGAGCCCGGCCATCCAGGTGGTCGCACCGACGTCGAGCCGGTCGCCGCCGAAGCCGTCGAGGCCGGTCGTCAGGAACTCGCCGAAGGCGTAGACGCTGTTGAGGCCCGTGGTCGTGTCCATCTCGAGCGCGGAGGCGCGATCGAGCGAGTCGAGCAGGAACATCCCGCCGAACGCGGCGTGATACCCGTAGGAGGAGCCCTTCCCGACGACGCCGTCCGCGCGCTCGAGGTGCTCCTCGCCGCGCGCCCACCAGAGGGCGTAGCCGAGCCCCCCCTTGGCGTAGACCGCGAGGGGGACCTTGGTCTGCTGCGCGAGGACATCGACCCGCAGCACCGCCACGAGGTAGGCGGGCAGGACGCGGAGCCGGGTCTCTTCGCCGGACGGGCCCGAGCCGTCCGTGAGCGGCGCCTTCGCCTTCGCCGTGAACGTGCCGAGGCCCAAGCCTGGGCCGAGGCTGCCCACGGAGGGGATGCGCAGGAGCTGGTAGTCGAACTCGAGCCCGACGAGGTAGCGCCGCTTGTCACCGAAGACGTCGTCGTACGGCGTGCCGGAGGCCGAGTCATCGACGCGCGGGCGGTAGGGACCGAACCGGAGCTCGACGGCCATGTGCTGCGGCGACTGGAACCCCGACCCCTGCTCGAGCCCGCCGTAGGGCCCGAACTCGTCAACGCCCTGCGCGCTGGCGGCCAGCGCCGCCAGGAGGGTGGTCGCCGCCGCCGCACCGGCGAGCCCGCATCGTCGCCAGCTCATGCTTTCGGTCGCCTCCGGCGCCGGGCGCCGAGCAGGGCAGCCGCGGCGAAGAGCGCCCCGAACGAGGCAGGCGCCGTCGCCCGCGAGAAGGCACAGAAGCCGCCGCCCGCGGTGCCCCCGGCCTCCCGGTAGGCCTCGAAGAAGGTGGTCACCGGCTGGGGCGTCCCGCACACCACGTCGGAGAGCGGACCCGGGTTGCCGAGCAGATCCACGCCCGAGACGCCGACCGCGAAGGTGGTCCCGTCCGTGAGCCCCGTCGCCAGCCCCTCGGTGGCCAGGACCGTCTCGCCCTCGCCGCACTGGTAGGTGTCGTCCGGGATGGTGCCCGGCACCAGCACGCCGAAGTCGCACGCGCTCTGCACGGTGCCGGTCGCCCCGCCCGACGTCGATGGCGTCGAGCCGCCCGCGGCCGGGGTCCCGCCGGCGCCAGGCGCCGCGCCGGCCGCGCCCAGGACCCCGCCATTGCTTGGTGTCGCGCCGGCCGCGCCGGGGACCCCGCCGATGCCCGGCGCCGCCCCGCCCGCGCCCAGGGTGCCGCCGATGCTCGGCGCCGCACCGGCCGCGCCCGGCGCTCCGCCGGTGCCTGCCGTCGCCCCGCCCGCGCTGGCCGCGTCGGCGGCGGAGGCGCAGTAGATGCGGTAACCGGCCCAGTCGTTGCTGTCCGTGACCTCCCAGCTCACCTTGAGCTTGTCCTCCGCCACCTTGGTCGCGATCCCCGTAGGAGCCGCGGGGCCGGTGAGATCGACGCCGGTGCCGAAGGGAGTGGCCTTGCCGCCGAGCTCCTGCCCGTTGACGAGGAGGAAGTAGAGCTTGAGCGTCATGCCCCCGGTCGCGAGGTCCCCGGGCTCGCAGTCCTCGGCGGTCCCTTGGCCTTCGACCGTCGCCCCGCGGTCAGCCAGGGTGGCGATGTCCTGCATGCGAACGCGAATCGTGTACGAGTCGTTCTTGGCCGTCTCGGCGAAGACGCGCCAGCAGCTCGCGCTCCCGCTGCTCCGCTCGTCGTACACTGAGCAGTCATCGCTCTGCGAGGCCCAGACCTGGAGGTTGTAGCCGCCGGCGCCCTGGATGGTGACCCTGAAGAGGAAGGCGTCGTCCGAGATGCAGTCGGCACGGGTCACGTAGTACCGCTTGTCGACCGACTCGGAGTGGTTCTCGCCGAGCTCCCGCTGGGGGTTCGGGTTGATCGTGATCGACGCGGCGAGGGCGGCGCTGGCGTGCGCGGCCACCACGGCGGCCGCGCCGACGACGACGATCCAGCGGGCTGGGTGCGATCCCATCGGGAGGCTCCTTTCAGCACAGAGCGTGCCACGGTGCAATCGCGGTCGCGACCGGTCTCGGGCGCTGGGCGAGCCGCGGGCGAAGGCGTCCGGTACGCCATCCTGGCGAACCGGGTCGGCCCGCTGCCAAAGTGACAGCTTGTTGCTAGGGTTCGCCGAGATGGCGAGCACCACGCCGCCGCCCGCTGAGCCGCCCCACGCGGACGAGGAGCCCGCCGCCGGGCGCGCCCCCGGCATGATCCAGGGGCTCGTCACCCACCAGCGAGGCTCCGGCGGGCTCGTCATCCGGATTGCGTCCCAGGAGTCCGCTCCGGCCGAGGCGCGGCGCTCGATCGAGGAGCTCGAGCGTTACGCGCTCGGCGCCGCCGATCTGGCCAGGCCGCGGCTCGGCTTCGGGGTCGGCGTCCTCTCGCTCGAGTACGAGGTCGGGCCCTCCCTCGCCGAGCCGGACGCCCTGCGCGCGCTCACACCGGCCGCGGTGGGCGAGCGGCTGGAGCGGGTCGCCGTCGCGCTGGACCACCTGCACGCTCAGGGGATCGCCCACGGTCACCTGAGCCCGGAGGTGCTCACCCTCGGTGACCGCGCCGTGGCGGGGCTGGGGGTCGCGGCCTTGCTCGAGCAGGGGTCGCCGGGACGGGCGGCGGCTGCGCTCCCGGCATCGCTGCGCGCGCCGGAGCTGGGGAGCCGTGGGCCCACCCCCGAGAGCGACGTGTTCGCGCTCGGGGTGCTGGTGCAGCAGCTCACGCGAGCGCTCGGCGAGCTGAACGTCGGTCCGAGCCCGACGACGGAGGCGGTCGCGCGCTGGGCAGAGCGCGCGACCGCCACGCGCCCCGCCGACCGCCCCCCCGTGGGCTCCCTCGTCGGCGTCGCCCGCTCGCTCGCCGCCGACGGCCCCGCGGTCGCCGCTCCCGTCGGCTCGTCCGCCGAAGGCTCCGCGATGGCCGAGGTCGACGCGCCCTGCCTGACGGAGCCGGCGGGCTCTCTCCCTCCCGCCTCCACGCCGCGCTCCTTGCCCCCGGCGCGGAGAGCCGTCCGGTGGGCGCGTCCGCTGGCCTCGCGAGGCGAGGGCGTGCCGTCGCCGTCGGGAGGCTCGCCGCGAGGTCGCTCCTGGGGCGTCATCGTCGCGCTGGCGCTCGCCGGCGGACTGATGTTGGGCACGGTCCTCCTGGTCTTCTTCCTCGGCTGGCGTCGCGGCGGTGGCGTGGCGTCGGTCCCCGCACCGCCGCCGGGCGGGCGGGGCCTCGCTACAGTGGCGCCGAGTTCGCCGGGCGGTGCGGCCTCCCCCGCGCCGTCGGAGGCGCCGTCGCCCTCGGCGCTCCCGCCCCCTTCTGGCTCCAGCGCCGCCGCCCCCGCGCTCGCTCTCTCCGCCGACCTCGTCGCGTCGCCCGTCGCCGCGCTCCCGGCCTCGCACGCCCGAGCGGTGATGCCCATCGACCCTGAGTCGCCGAGCCTCGGCGACCCACGCTCGCTGGTGACCGTCGTGCTCTTCGGCGACCCCGCTTCGCCGCGGTCCCTCGCCGTGCTGGCCGCGCTGCGGCGAGCGGCGAGCTCGATCGGCGACGTGCGCCTGGTGTGGCGGCACGCGACGCACGATCTGGCCGGCGCGCGCGCCGCGCGGGCGGCGACCGCGATCCGGCGAGCCCGCGGGGCTGACGCCTTCTTCCTCTTCCTCGCCGCCGTGGCGCGGGGCGGCGGTGCCCCCCGCGACGATGCCCTCTTGCTGGCCGCGGGCGCGGCGAACACCGACGCCATCGAGCTTCGCCGCTGGCTCGCCTCGCCGGAGCCGATGGACGAGATCGAGCGGGATCGCGCCCTGGCCGTGCTCTTCGGGGTGCGCGAGCCGCCGGTGCTCTTCGTGAACGGCCTTCGCGTCGCGGGGGAGCTGCGGGTCGCGCGGCTCGAGGCCCTGGTGCGCGAGGAGCGACGGAAGGCGGCCACCCGCGTGGCGGACGGCGTCCCGCCGGCGGACCTGTACCCCGACCGCGCCGCCCACAACCTGGTTCGGGTCGGCGCGGCGGTCCGACTCGGTCGCTGCCCCACCCTCGCCCGGGCGCCGTGGCGCGGCGCGGCGCGGCCCCTGGTCACGATCGCGGAGTTCACCGACTTCGAGTGCGCCCTGTGCGCCGATCTCGCCCCGGCCATCGACCGGCTGGTGCGCCCCGGGGGCGACGTGCGGCACGTCCACCTCGACCTCCCGCTCACCCAGCACGCGAACGCCCAGCGGGCCGCGGTCTTCGCCCGTGAGGCCCACGCGGCGCACGGCGCCGAGGTCTTCTTCCGGCTCGGCGCCGCGCTGCGCCGCTCCGCCGCCCCGCTCGACGACGCCGGGCTCAGCGCCGCCGCGGCCTCGCTGGGGCTCGACGGCGCCTCCCTGCTCGCCGGCGCGCGCCGGGGTGCCCGCGCGCCCGACGTCGCCGCCACGGTCGAGGAGGCGCGGCGGCTCGGCGTCCGTGGGATCCCCACGCTCTACGTCAACGCGCGGCGCCTCGACGGCGTGCGCGGCCCCGCCGAGCTCAACGCCGCGGTCGTCCAGGAGCGGTCGCGCGCCGCGCGCCTCGTCGCGGCCGGCATCGATGCCGGGCGGGTGTGGGAGCTGCTCTGCGGCGCCGAGTGAGCGCGCCGGCGTCCGCTGCCGGCCGCGGTCAGAGCCGGACGACTACGTGCGCCTGGCGTCGCAGGCCCTCCAGCCAGCGGCGCCGCGCCTCATCCATCTTCCGCAGATAGACGCGGTTCTCGAGCTCGGCCCGGGCCTCCTCGAACGAGGGCAGCTGGGACTCGTCGCGCTCCACGAGCTTCACGATGACGAGTTGCTCCTCGAGCCGGATCGGCGCTGAGATCTCGCCCACCTCCAGGGCGAGGACCGCGCGGTCCACGACCGGGGCCAGCATCCCCGGCTTCATCGCCGGGAGCAGCCCGCCGCGCGAGCGCGTTCGCGCGTCGCTCGAGTAGGCGCGGACGAGCTCCGCGAAGTCGGCGCCGGCGCGGGCCTCCCGCACGATCCGGGCCGCCAGGTCGCGCTGGGCGTCCGCGCCGCCCTGGGGGGGGACGTGGAGCCAGGCCGCGCGGAAGCTCAGGCGCCGGCGCTCGTCGGCGACCGCGTCTCGGTACTCTGCCTGCAGGTCGTCCTCGGTGATGCGGATGCGCCCCTGCAGTCGCAGGTTCATCAGCTTCGCGTCGAGCACCTGCCGGCGGATCTCCTTGCGGTACTCCTGCTCGGTCATCCCGCTCCTCGTCGCTTCGCTCACCAGCTCCGCGACCGACAGCCCGTTCTGGCCGGCGATCCGCTGCATCGCCGCGTCGATTTCCTGGCTGGTGACGACGATGCGAGCGCGCGCGGCGGCGCGCTCCTCGACCTGCTCGTCGATCATCCGATCGAGGACCTCCCGGTAGATCTGCGAGATCGCGGCGTTGCGCTCCGCGCCCGCCCGGGTTTCCTGGTAGATGCGCACGAGGAAGGGGCGCGCGCGCTCGCGGAGCTCGCTGAGGAGGATGGCGTGATCGCCCACGACGGCCACGATGCGCTCGACGACCGCCGCGTGGCTCGGGGTAGGGCCCAGCGCGATCGCGGCCGCGCCGGCCAGCAGGAGCGAGCCGACCCAGCGACGGAGCCGGGCCAAGGGCGAGCGGGACATGCGGCGCGTCATGTAGCACCTCGCGCCGCGCCGCCCAATCCTCGGCGGTCGGTGGGGTTCGGTCACGGGGCCGCGGTCGCCCGGCGGCGGAAGCGCCAGCGCGTCCCCAGCCGCCCCACGGCCTCGGCCGCGAAGAGCAGGAGCACGGCCAGGGCGGCCTCCCGCGACGCGTCGACCCGACCGGTCACGCCCCCGGTGTGGATCGGCACCGCCAGCTGCCCGGGGTCGCGGGGACGCTGGGTGAGCTCCTCGGCGGCGAGGGTGACGATACGCGTCTCCGTGTCCTGACCGCGGACGACGCGGTACCGCCCTAGCTCGGCGGGCGTGTAGACGCCCCGGGGCGCCCCGTGGGTCGGGTCCCGTTCGGGCGCGACGGTGACGGGGGCCCCCGCTGGAGGAGTGAGCCGGACCCCGTCCTCTCCCTGGAAGACCCACGGCGTCCCCGCCGTCGTCACGCGCGGGCCGTGGCGACGGGCGGCCTCGTCGATGGCGTGCGCGAGGAGCGCCAGGAAGGCGGGACGGAGCGCGAAGTCGCTCTCCCTTGGCGACGCCGGGAGCGCAGCCGTCATCACCAGACCCCGCCCCAGCTCGCGCTCGAAGAGGAAGGGGTCGCCGTCGGTCCAGCGCGCGAGCACGCGGGCCCCGCCGGGGAGCGCTCCGCTGAGCGGGACGCGTCCCCGCGGCGCGAGTGAGGCGAGGCCCGAAGCCTCGGGGCCCAGCGCGGTGGCTGTGGCCGGATCGATGCCGGGCGCTGCCGTCTCCGACCAGCGCGGCGAGCCCGCCACGAAGGGCTCCAGGTTGGCGCCGAGCTCGGCCCGGCCTGCGTTCGGGCCGAGCAGCGCCAGGGCGACGCCGCCTCGCTCGAGCCACTTCACGAGGGCCTCGCGCGCCTCGGGGCCGCTCCCCGCGGGATCGTCGAGCACCAGGGCCGACCACCCGAAGTAGGAGGGGGCGTCGTCGGGGAGGAGGGTGAGCGGCTTCACCGTCGCGCCCGATTCGAGCGCGTGCAGCGCCTGCTCCACGATCGGCGGGCCGCCCGTTGCCGCCGACCCCGAGCTCGGATCCGCCAGCACGGCGATGGAGGTCGCGCCGCGCTCCTCCGCGATGGGCGCGCGGTCGTCGTGGTGCGCGGCGTCGCGCCCGGTCAGACGAGCGTCGAGCTCGCCGAACAGTGGCGGGAGCTCCACAACGACGGTCTGCGTGCCCGACTGCTCGGCGAGCGGTGCCGAGCCGACCACGGCGCCCTCCGAGGGCCGCGCCGAGGCGGCGCTCGTGGTCGGCGGCGACCCCCGCCGGGGGATGTCGGCGCCGACCACCTCCACGCGGCGTCCGGTGGCGGCCGCGGGCTCGTTGCACGCGATCTCGGCCGTCACGCGCGATCCGCGGCGTTCGGCGCGGACGACGCCGCAGTCGGCGGTGGGTCGCGTGAGCTCCGGGAGCGGCACCCAGACCGGCGGGGACCCCTGGGGCAGCTCGTCGCCGGCCAGGTCGCTCAGGACGAGGACCCGTCGGTCTCCGTGCGGCAGCTCTGCGAGCGCAGCGCGCGCGAGCTTCACCGCGTTTGCCAGGTCGGTGGCGCGATCGGATACGGCCAGCGCGTCGAGCGTGGCGCGCGCCGCCGGGAGATCGGTGGTCGCCGCCAGCGCCAGGCGCGAGGGACGTCCCGCGAGCACGATTGCCACCGCGTCCCCGTCGCGAGAAGAACGGAGCAGCTCCCGAGCGCCGCCGACCGCTCGCTCCCAGCGCGCGGCCCCGCCTGGGGTGGCGAGCCGCATGCTCGCCGAGTCGTCGAGCACGATGGCGAGCGCCACCGACGCGCCAGCGTCCCTGGCCAGGGAGAGCCGCGAGCAACGTACCAACGGTCCCGCGCCGAGCGCGGCCAGCGCCGCCACGAGCAGGCCTCGGATCGCGAGCAAGGCGCGATCCTCGAGGCGGCTGCGGCGCCGGGCCACCGGGGGAGCCGGGGGGACGAGCGAGGCCGGCGGGAACTCGCGCTCTTGCGCCCGCCCCCGGCGCAGGAGGTGCGCGGCCACCGGCACCAAGACCAGGAGCGCGACGGCGAGCGCGGCAGTGACGAGGAAGGTCACGGTCGGAGCCCCTGCGCGGCGGCCAGGATCGCGCGCACGACCTCGATCGGGTCGGTGTCGGACACCGCGCGCACGAGCGCGCCCCCGCGCGGCAGGAGGCGATCCTGCCACCGTTGCGCTTGCCGTTCGAGTGCCTCGAGGTAGCTGGAGCGAACCGTCGAACCGTCGGTTTCCACCACCCGCGCGCCCTCGCTCGAGCGCAGCCGTACGGGCCCCGTGAACGGGAACTCTGCCTCCAATGGGTCGAGGATGCGCACCACGATCACCGTGCGCCCCTCCGTCGTCAGCGCCGCGACCTGCGGCACGGCGTCCTCCGGGAGGTCCAAGAGGTCGCTCAGGAACACCACCACCGAGCCGCGCCGCGCGTGGCGCGCGATGGGGTCGACCGCTCGCGAGATCGCCTGGCGATCGCCCGCCAGATCCCCGTCGGGGAGGACCGCCTCGAGCGCGTCCAGCAGGCGCTCGAAGGCCTCCCGTCCCGCTCTCGCCGGCAGCGGTCGTCGCCGTTCCCCGCCGAGCCAGTCGAGCCCGACCGGGTCGCCGCTGGCGAGGGCGATCCGCGCCAGCGCCGCGGCGATCACCGCGGCGAACGCCAGCTTGGCGCCGGGGGCGCCGTCGCCGCGGAATCCCATCGAGCGGGTGGCATCGACGAGTAGCCGCAGCGAGCGATCCGTCTCCGTCTCGAACTCACGCACGAGCAGGCGGCCGTGGCGGAGGAACGCGCGGTGATCGAGCCACCGGAGGTCATCGCCGGGGACGTAGCTCCGGTGGCCGCCGAACTCGACGCCGGTGCCCCGTCGCCGGCTGCGGTGTGCGCCAGCGTACACCCCGGCGGCCACCGTCCGCGCCTGCAGGCGCAGCGGGTCGAGCCTGCCCCAGTCGAGCGCCTCGCGGAGCTGCCGGTCCGGGATCACGCGCGGCTTCCCCCGTCGCCCCGCGCCGCCGTCACCGGCCCCCCGAGAGGCTCATCACCACGCCGAGCAGGATCCCGAGGAGCGCGGCGGCGAGGGCGAGCCAGACCACGACCCGGGGCAGCCCCGTCGCCGGAGGGGCGAGCGACGGCGTGGCCCGCGCCCCGCCCGTCACGCCGGGCGGGTGGGGGAGCTGCAGGACCGGATCGGTGTCGCGGCGCTCGAGCTCCGCGCGCGACGGCGGGGGAAGGATCGAGGTGACGTCGTCGGGTCGTTTCAGCGCGGACTCGATCGCAGCGCGGAGCGCCGCCGCCGAGGGGTAACGTGCCTCGGGCTCCTTGGCCAGGGCGTGCAACACCACCCCCTCGAGCGCGGGGGGGATGGGGGCGCGCGGCGCGCGACGGGTGGGCGGCTCGGGCTCCTCCATCAGGTGCGCGGACATCATCGCGATCGGGGTTGCGGCCTGGAACGGGAGCGTGCCGGTCACGAGCTCGTAGAGCATGACTCCCGCTGCGTAGACGTCGCACCGCTCGTCCACCTCGTCCCCGCGGGCCTGCTCCGGCGCCATGTACTCCGGCGTCCCGAACACCATGTTCTGTTGGGTGAGGGCGTTGACGGAGCACTGCAGCTCGCCGCGCAGGATCTTCGCCATGCCGAAGTCGAGGACTCGCACGTGGTCGGCCCCGTCGCGTTGCTCGACGATCACGTTGAGGGGCTTGAGGTCCCGATGCACGACCCCGGCCGCGTGCGCCACCTCGAGCCCCTCGCAGATCTGACACACGATCCGCATCGCGCGCGCCGGATCCATCGGCGCGCCGCTGGCCACGACGTCGAGGGAGGGGCCGTCGAGCAGTTCCATCGCCATGTAGAGGTCGCCGCCGCTCGTCTCGCCGAAGTCGAGCAGGCGAGCCACGTGCTCGCCGGTCAGGCTCCGCAGGATCCGTGCCTCGCGGGCGAAGCGCCGCGGCACCTGGGGGTCGTCCAGCAGGTGCCGGTGCAGGATCTTGAGCGCGACCCGGTCGTCGGGCACGAGGTCCACCGTGGCCCCGGCGTCCGTGCCCGTCGCTGCCGACCCGATCACGTGAGCGACGTGGACGACCCCGCTGCCGCCCTCCCCGAGCGCGCGCTCGACCCGGAACCGTTCGGCGAAGACGTCGCCGGGGGCGACCCGGCCCTCGGCGAACGGCGCCGCGCCCGCGGCGGGATCCCGGAAGACGTACTCAGACACGCTCTCGTCGTCTGCGCCCGGCGTGGGGGAGAGATCCACCTCCGTCATGGGGCTCCCTGCGCGGCGCCTCTCGTGCAGGCGGCGATGATCTTCGGGCTCAGCCGCATGGGGTCGAGGCGGGCGGCGGGATCATGGGCTCGCCAGTCCGCGCACGCGGCGACAGCCAGCCCCGTCGCGTCGAGCGCGACGTACGCCTCGAGCAGCTGCCGGTGCACGGCCGCGAGCGTGGGGTGCGACAACGCCCCCGCCGTGAGGAAGCCGTTGCCCCGCCGCACGGCGTCGACATAGCGCCCCCCCCGGACGTCGGCGAGGAGGGCGGGGAGCTCGGCCTGGACGCGCTGCTGGACGGCGCGCTCCTCGCCGGCCGCCTCGGAGCACTGGGCCCGGTCGCCGGCACTGGCCGCGGCGCGGCCCTCTTCGGTGAGTATCAGGTCGGTGAGCGGGACCAACACCACCTCCCCGCGCTGGAGCGTGCGGCCACCGAGCCCGTTGTAGTGGTCCAGCTCCCACGCCTTGGCGACGTTGCCGAGGAAGCGGTAGGCGATGGTCAGCGTGGAGTCGCTCCCCCGCACGACCACGCGGAGGTGATACGGGACGCGGATCTCCGCGCCCTCCTCCGGGGTGAGCCAGGCATGGGTGTCGTTGGCAATCGCCAGTTTGCCGGCGCGGTGGGGGGCCCCGAGCAGCTCGGTCGCCAACCCGTTCCAGGTTTCCCCGCGGTGGACGCGGTGGTGCCCGACCGCGGGCACCTCTAGGCGCATGCCGGGGACGATCGGCGTGCCGCCGTCGGCGTCGAGGCCGTTGGCCACCACCAGCAGCTGCTCGTGCTGGATCTTGCCGTAGAAGCGCTCCGCGATCGACGCGAGGGTGTCGCCCTTCTTGACGACGTAGGGGAACGCCGCCGCGCGGACCGTCAGCAGGCTCGCGGCGACGACGAGCGCGGTCGAGCAGAGCCAGTTTCTCATGGTCGGTCCCCAGGGGGCAGCGCGCCCCCGCGGCCGACGATAGCACCCGGACGGAGGTGGGGGCACCGCGCCCGCGAGCCGGGGGGCGGCCCGTCGGCGAGGCTCCGTCCTCGGCTCCGTCCTCGGCTCCG
>CAYOLF010000022.1:5846-16301 GCA_964404725.1 uncultured Polyangiaceae bacterium | reverse complement strand
AGCCGGGGGGCGGCCCGTCGGCGAGGCTCCGTCCTCGGCTCCGTCCTCGGCTCCGGGCTCGTCACGTCCAGGAGAGGGTCGAATCCAGCTCGGGATCGTGGGATTTTCGGAGGGCCGCGGCGGCCAGGATGCAGTAGACGGGGCTCACCACGAGGTGGTAGCGGTCATCGCCGAAGAACACGGCGTGCGTCGCCGCGGTCACCAGGACGAGGCCGAGCGAGTAGCGCCCCACGGGGCCCAGCCAGGGACGGCCAGGGAGCGGCAGCAGCCCGACGACGGCCGTGAGCAGGACTGCGTAGTGGAAGGGGTGATGGTCCGCCCGGAAGGCGTAGACGGACGCCGCCAGCAGGACGCCGAGCAGCGCACCCTGGACGATCATCCGGGTCCACCCGTCGTTGCGCCAGACGCGGCCCACCACCGCGAGACTGCCCACGGCGAGCAGCACGCGGTGGAAGAAGGACATCAGTTCGCGCCCGGCGACTCGTCGCGGCTCTGGCCAGGCCGTCGGATCGGCCTCCCGGAGATACTCGACGGCGAACGACTCGTGGTCGAAGGTCTGCGCGAGCTTCAGCGGGGCCTTGCGCAACCAGCCCCAAGGGTCGCGGGCGATCGCGCGCCGGCCGACCGCCGCCCAGCAGCGATCCTGCTGGACCTGGCCGGTCACGACGGGGCAGCCGTCCTGGGCCCGGAGCGCGACGAAGCGGCCGGTGTCGGAGAGGGCGCCGATGGCCAGGTTCCAGCCGGCGTTGGTCGAGACGAAGGCGCAGCCGTCCATTACCCTGCAGTTGCGCGCCGTCCACGGCAAGACCACGAGCACGCAGAGGGCGGTGGCGAGCGCCCCGCGCAGGAGCGCCGAAGCCCACGGCCTGGGCTGCGTGAAGACGAGTAGCGGGGCGGCGAGGAGCGAGGCGGGTCGCACCAGGGTCGCGAGCCCCAGGACGGCGCCGCCGAGGAGCACCCCGCGCACGCTGCCGCGATGCCGCACGGCAGCCCAACCCGCGACGACGAGCAGGAAGCCGGTGAGCGGCTCGCTCATGAGCACCGCGGTGTACACGATCAGCCCCGGGTGCAGCGCCGCGATGGCGCCCGCGATGCGCGCCCGGGTGGGGTCGAGCAGGTGGCGCGCGAAGCGGTGCACGGCCGCCGCCGTCGCCGCGCCGATCGCGGCGTTGGCGAGCGGCGCCACGAAGCTCGCGGAGCCGAACAGCCACCGCACCAGGGGGCCGAAGAGGACATAGGTCGCCGCCAGGAAGCCGCTGTAGCCCACCGGGTAGTGGCACCAGGCCTTCCACACCGACACGCCGTCAATGACCACGTCCTCGGAGTAGCCGAGGCCGGCCGCGATCCGCTCCGCCCCGAAGTCGTAATAGTGGCCATCCCAGACGGGCTCGCGCGACCACGCGATCGCGACGAAGATCCGCGGTAGGAGCGCTACCACCAGGAGCGCGAGGGTGAAGGCGAGATCCCCCCCGCCCTGGCGGAACGCGACGGACCCGTGCGCCGAGGTGAGGCGGGGAGAGGTCACGGGGCTGGCTCACCCGTGGCGGCACGCCACAGCCGCATCCGCCGGAGGTAGGTCCGGGAGACGTGGGACGGATCGAGCTGAAGGTACTTGGCGACCTGCTGGACGAACCCGCGCGTGTAGACCAGCGCGGGGAGCTGCCGGAAGTCCTCGGCCTCGATCGCGCGCAGGTGCGTCGCGGCGATCTTCGTGTGTCGCGCGATGTCGTCGATTTCGACCCCCTGGGCCTCGCGCACCTTGGCGAGCAAGGACCCCGTGAACTCGGTTTCGGCGTTGATCTCGCGCGCGAGCTCCTGCTGCAGCATCGCCCGCTCCGCCGCGATGGCCGCGTCGACGCGCACGTCCCGTGCCGGCTGATCCTCGTCCGTCTCCGGGAACGCGGACAGGTCGTAGGCGCGCCGGCGAACGGGGTCGAGCAGCGTGTCGTAGGCCTCCTCGATCCGTGTCTGCTCGGCGCGCAGCTGCTCCTCGGTGAGCAACGACGTGAGCGCCAGCCCGCCCGATTGGTACACCTCCCGCTGCCGCTTGTAGGCGCGCCGCACCTCCTCGTCGGTTGCGCCGCGGTGGGTCCAGAGCCGTTCGTAATGGGTGGGATCGGAGGGAACGATGGGGACGCGGGGTGCTGCGTGCGCCTGCTCGCGGGTGCTGACCAGCGCGAGGACGCGGCGCGCGATGCGCTCGAGGTTACGCGCGCTCTTGCTCGTCGGGCTGTCGATGAGCAGGGGGCGGCGACGGATCACGCTGAGCCACACGGCGTCGTCCTGTTCGACGTGGCCGATGTGATCGACGTCGACGCCGAGGTAGCGCTCGGCCATGTCGTGCATCGCGCCGCCGAGCTCGGTGTCACTGCGCAACCGTACGCCGTTGACCACCAGGCGCGGTCGGAGCTGCGCGAGCTCGTCGGCGGCGAGCGCCGCGAGCTTGGGGTCGTAGCGGGAGAGGCCGCGGATGAACTCGAGCGGGCTCGGTAGCGGGGGGAGCTCGTTGAGCGCGCGCTCCACCAGGCGCATCCGGAAGCGGTCCTTGACCAGCGTACCCCGCAGGCGTCGCTGGAACAGGGCGCGGACGAAGCGATAGGTGGCCTCGACGCTCGGGGGCTCCGGCGTAGTGACGCAGACGCCGAGGTCGGCCGAGAGGAAGAGGTCGAGCGTCGCCGGGGCGGTCCCCGCGCCGAGATCCAGCAGCACGTAGTCCACGTTCAGCTGGCGCAGGCCGCGCGCCCAGCGCATCCGCCGCCCTGGGCGCAGCGGCGCGGTCGACCCCGTGGCGTACAGCTGCGGCAGCAGGGAGAGCCCCGGGATCGGGGTGGGCACCGACTCGAGATCGTCGGGCTCGTCGTCCTCGGCGCTCGGCCGACGACCCGGGGCCTCGACGCCCAGCAGGGTGTGGAGCTCGGCTCCGGCCGGGTCACTGTCGACGAGGATGACCGCGCGCCCGAGCTGCGCCAGATACACGGCGAGGTTCGTCGCTAGGACGCTCTTTCCCACGCCGCCGCGCCCGCCGCCGATCGCGATGACGTGGCGGACGTTCGGTGGGGGGCCGTTGGACGACCCGCGGGGGTCGCTGCGGCCGGAATCGACCATGTCCCCGATCTACCAGGTCGCGCCAAAGCCCAGCAACCGGTACCCTCCGCGGCCGATGGTCCGCGACGGATCTCCAGGCTCGTCGTTGGGTGTGCGCGGTTTCGGGGCGGCATGGCCCCTGCTGGTGGGGCTCCTCCTTGGCGCGCCGAGCGCCTGTGGGACGGCGGCGGGAGCCAGCGGGAGCCGCTGGAGCGCCGGGGGCGATCAAGCGGGTGAGCTGCCGGGGATCGACACCTCCGACCTGACCGCGCGCGAGACGAGCGAGTGGTGGTCTGCGGTGAACGAGCTCGACGCGCCGTGCCCCGGCCAGGACCTCAGCGTCGCTCGGTGCGTCTCCGAGGCGCGCCCCTGCTCGGGCTGCCGCCCGGCCGCGGAGCTCCTGCGCGACCAGATCCTCCTCGGACGGCCCCGCGCGCAGGTCGAGGCCGCGTTTCGGCTCCGGTTCGACCCGGAGCAGGTGGTCGGCATCGACGTCACGGGCTCGCCCGGGAAGGGCGCGGCGAGGCCCAGCGTGCTGATCGTCGAGTGGGCGGACTTCGAGTGCCCGTTCTGCGCCCGCGCCGCGGCCCTGCTGCGTGCCGAGGTCGACGCCTACCCCGACCAGGTCCGCCTGGTCTTCAAGCACTTCCCGCTCGACCAGCACGTGTACGCCATGGACGCCGCGCTGGCGGTGATCGCCGCCGACCGGCAGGGCAAGTTCTGGGAGTTGCACGACGCGCTCTACGCGAACCGCGACTCGCTCGATCCCGCGGGCGTAGAGCAGCTCGCGCGCGGGCTCGGGCTCGACATGACCCGCTTCGCGGCCGACCGCGCCAGTGCCGAGGCCCGGGCCGCGGTGGAGCGGGACATGCGCCAGGCGGACGCCCTCGGTCTCGGTGGCACGCCGTTCATCTTCGTGAACGGCCGTCGCTTCGACCTCTCCGTGTTCGATCTCGGCACCGAGCTCTCCCCGTGGGTCGAGCTCGAGATCGAGATGGCGACGGGGCGACGTCCGCACGCGCGCCGGCGCTCGGGGCGCGCGTCCAACGCTGCGCCGCAGGCGGTATCGCCTCGCGCGACGGAGCCGGGCCGATGAAGGGCTCCGCGGACGGCGGCGGCTGCTTCCCGACCGGGCGTCACTACCCGGGGATCGCCGGGCTGTTGCGGGTGGACGTCGCGGGGCTGGTCGCCGAGCACGACAGCGAGGCCCGGTGGCTCGAGCTGCCGATCGTTTCCATCGACACCGAGACGACCGGGCGCGACCCCGACATCGACCGCGTCGTCGAGGTGGCTTGCGTGATCTTCCGCGGGGGCGCCGTCGTCGAGGCCCGGAGCTGGCTCGTCAATCCTGGCCGCCCCATCCCGGAGGCCGCCTTCCAGGTCCACGGGATCAGCGACGACGCCGTCGCGGGCGCGCCCGCCTTCGCCGCCGTGGCGGCGGAGATCGTCGACTGCTGCGGTGACGCCATCCCGCTCGCGTACAACGCGGAGTTCGACCGGCGCTTCTTGCACGCGGAGTTCGCCCGGTCGGGCAGGACTCTGGCAGACGCGGCGATGGCGCGCTCCGGCGTCGACTGGCTCGATCCGCTGGTCTGGGCGCGGGAGCTGCAGGCGAGCGAGCGCAGCCGCGCCCTCGGTGACGTGTGCGCGCGGCTCGGGATCGCGCTCGAGCAGGCGCACCGGGCGACCTCGGACGCGGAGGCCGCGCTCCACGTGCTGCTGGCTTTCGCCCGCGATCCGCGCGTCCCGGAGCGCTACGGCGCGCTCCTGCAGGAGCAACGTCGGCTCGCGCGGGTCCAGGACGAGCGCTCGCGCTTCTGGCGCGGGCGGTCCTGAGCCGCCGCGGCCACCGCCAGCGCTACGGCGACGGGGGCTCCGCGCTCGCCGACGGGGGCGGCGGGGGGGCGGCCGAGGCGTAGGCCGAGGCGGGGACCGCCATCGTGACGTCGAGCGTCACCGTCTCGCCGGGGCCCAGGCGGATCGTGCGCCGCTCCGGCGGTGCGCCCGGGTGCTCGAGGCGGACGTGGTGCGTGCCCGCAGCGAGCGGGATGGGACGCGCGAACGGCGTCGTGTCGATCTGCTGTCCGTCGACCACCACGTGCGCCCAGGGGCTGGCGAGCACGCGGAGATAGCCGCGCTCTCGGGGCGCGAGTTCCAGGCGCGCTTCCCGCCCCGGTCGCGCCGCCGGGGTGAGGCCCGTCGCGCCGTACTCGATGGCAGCCCCGCCAGCGACGGCCAGGCCCGCCGCCACGGCCAGGCCGAGGGTGGCGGCGCCGAGCGACCGGGTTCGGGGCGACGAGAGGGAGGCGGGCGCCTCCTCGACTCGCGCGTCCTGCCCGTTCACGAACCCTGCGTCCGCCAGTGCCTCGAGGATCGTCTCGTGGACGCGGCTCACGCCCAGCTCCTCCAGCACCCGGCGCAGCGCTGCGGTGAGCTCGCCCGCGGTCTGGAAGCGGTGCGAAGGCAGCTTCTCGAGGCAGTGCAGCACGACCCGCTCGAGCGACGCGGGGACGCCGCGGGCCGCGCGGCCCAGCGGCGTGGGCGCATCGTGGCGCACGCGCTGCGTGGTCGTGTGATCGTCGGGGCCGGAGAAGGGGCGCTGTCCAGAGACCGTCTCGTAGAGCACCACCCCGAGGGAGAAGACGTCGCTGCGCGGATCGGCAGGCTCGCCCAGGATCTGCTCCGGCGACATGTACGAGGGCCCGGCGAGGGAGGCGGATCGGTCGAGCAGCTCCGGGGCGGTCGGGAGCCGCTCGTCCAAGGCGACGGCGAAGCCGGTGAGCTTGATCTGGCCCCGCCGCGAGATCAGCACGTTTCGCGGCCGCAGATCTCGGTGCACGATGCCATGGGAGTGCGCGTGGTCGAGCCCCCGCGCGAGCTCGAGGGCGACGGCGCATGCCGCGGCCGGTGCGAGGGGCCCGGCGCGCTCGAGGATCTCCTCGAGCGACCAGCCATCGACGTGCTCGAGCACCAGCCACATCCGGTCGCCGGTGCGGACAAAATCGTACAGGTGCAGGACGCTGGGGTGGTCGAGCTCGGCAAGCAGTCGGGCCTCGCGCTCGAGCGTGGCCGCGAACGGGGACGACGGCAGGATGCTGGCGCTCAGCGCCTTGATCAGCACCCGCCGCCCCAGCGGACGCTGCAGCGCCTCGTACAGGTCGGCGACCGGCCCCGAGCGCACACGGGTGACGGCCTGGCACCCCTCGAAGTCGGGGACGGGTAGTGGTTCGCTGGCGTTCACGCGCTTCGTTCGCCCTCCTGGCGGCTCCCGTCGTAATTACTCAAAAGGCGGCTCTGAGTCCATTTGGGGAGCAGCGCTGGCGTCGTCCCGATCTCCGTTGTAGGAGCGAGGCGCCAGCCGGCACTCCGCCCGCGCGGGCGCGGCGTCACCCCATCTCACGATGACGGACGAACGGATCGCTCCCCTCCCGGCACCCGACGTCCCGCCGGCGCCGCGCGGCCCCGATGGGGGCTTCTGGGGCCGTGTCGGGGCGGGGTTGGGGCGGTTCGCGTCCGCCATTCGCGCCTACTTCGTAGAGCAGGACCCCGTCTTCTGGGTCGCGCTCACGCCGGCGCTCCTGCTGACGGCGGCCATCTTCGTCAGGAACCCTGGATCGAACTACATCTTCGACGAGCAGGAGGCGCTGCTCGCCAACCCCTACGTCAACGACCAGACCCTCGGCTTCTTCTCGTCCCTCACCGAGGCGTTCCGCAAGGACTTCTGGGGGCTGCCCCCGACGCGCAGCATCGGCTCCTACCGGCCGATCCCCAACCTGGTGTGGCGTGGGCTCTGGCAGCTGAGCACCCTGCCGTGGCTGCACCACTGGGTGAACGTGGTGTTCCACGCGATCAACGCCTCGCTGCTCGCCGCGTTCGCCTTCGCCGTGACGCGCCGCCGCGGGCTCTCCTGGGTCGTGGGAGCTGCGTTCCTCGCCTCGGCAGTGTTGACCGAGGCCGTCACGGGCGTGGTCGGGATCGCCGACGTGCTGGGCGGCTTCGGCGTGGTCCTGGCGCTGCACGCGCTCCGCGGCCCGGCCTGGTCGATCCCCTTCACCGTCGCGCTGTCGTCGCTCCTCGGGCTGCTCAGCAAGGAGAGCTGCCTGGTGGTGGTGCCGCTCCTGCCTTGGGTGGCCTTCGTGGCGGCACCGGCGCTCCGGCCCCGGCGCCCGCTGCGCTTCGTGCGTCCCTGGCTCGCTCTGGTCGGCGCCGTCGTCGCGCTGGTGGCGTACACCGAGATCCGCCGGCGTTGTTTCTATGCGGAGCTGCCCCCGGAGGCGCCAGTCCCCCCGCCCCCCGGGGCGTCGTTCGTGGGGCAGACATTCCACGTCTTCCTCGCCTGGTTCCGGCAGCCCCGGCTCCCCGCCGATCCGATCAACAACCCGCTCATCGACGCCGACTTCCCGCACCGAGTCGCCGGCGCGCTGCGCGTCTACGCCCGCGGCGTCGGGCAGATCGTCTTGCCGTGGCCCCTGAGCGGAGACTACTCGTTCCCGCAGGAGCCGGTGCCCGATCGGCTCGTCTTTCCCGAGAGCGTGCTCGGCGCGGTCCTGCTCCTGGTGGTTCCGGTTCTCGGCGTCGGGGCTGCGGGGTGGCTCCTGGCGCTCCGGGATCGCCGGCTCTGGCGTGCCTTCGCCGCCGCCGCGGACCCTCCCCCGCCGTTGGATCCCGCGCGCCTCCGGCTCGCCACCTCGCTGGTGCTCCTCGCCATCGGGCTGGTGTGGTTTCCGGTCGCCTACTTCCCGCACTCGAACATCCCGGTCACGTTGCCGACGGTGCGCGCTGAGCGGTTCTGGTACCTGCCGGCGATGGGGACGGCGATGGTGCTCGGCGTCGCGCTGACGGCCGCGGTCACGCGCCTGCGGTGGCGCCGCCTCGGGTGGTGGCTGGCGGGCGCGTTCTTCGTGATCCAGGTGCTCGCCGCGCGCGTGCACGCCCTGCACTACACCAACGACCTCGTCTTCTGGGACGCCACGCGCCGCGCGGCCCCGCGCAGCGCCAAGGCGCACCTGAACTACTCGGTGATGGTGGGCGCGCGCGGGCGCCTCGAGGAGCGGTTGGTCGCCAACCGACGCGCGCTGGAGCTCGCGCCGAGCTGGCCGATGGCGCACGTGTACCTCGGCGACACCCTGTGCCGGCTCGACCGCACCGACGAGGCCTGGCCCCACTACGCCCGCGGCTTCGAGCTCGCGCCCAACGACTCGAACCTGATCTCCCTTGGCCTGCAGTGCCTCTGGGATCACGGCGCCATGGAGCGTCGCCGCGAGGACGTCCTCGGGCTCGCGACCAAGGCAGAGCACAGCGGCAGCTGGCTCGCCTACCTCGGCACGGAGGTCGTCTACAACGGTCAGGAGCACGGCGGCGTGCCGGCGAAATACCGCCCCCGCGGCTACGACCAAGGGCCCAAGGATGGCACGGAGTAGTCGCGCCCCGGCGCGCTACTCCAGCGTCAGCAGCCAGTACAGCCCGACCAGGCTCGCGCCGAGCACGGCGAGCGCGACGAGCACGAACGCGGTGTCCGACCACTGCCAGCCGCGGCGGCTGGGGCGTGCGGGGGCAGCCCGCGGGCGGGATACGGGCAGGGCTGGCTCCGCTGGCCGCTCCGTCCCCGGCGGCGGATCGGCGGGGCTGCTCGCGGTCCCGGGCGGGGGATCGACGGACTCGTCCTCCGGCATCCGCTCGTCGGGGACCCGCTCCAGCTCGGCGAGCGCCTCCACCAGCGGGTCCACCAGGGTCAGGCGGGTGGCGCCGAGGGCGAGCGTCGCGCCCTTGCGCCAGGGGGTGGTCCGCTCCACGGGGACGGCCTCGCCGTCGAGGGTGGCGCCGTTCTTCGAGCCGAGGTCCCGGACCAGGACGCGGTCCCCGCGGCGCGTGAGCTCGACGTGCCTTCGTGACACGTCCTCGTCGGTGAGCGGGAGCGCGACGCCGGCGCCGCGCCCGACCACGTAGGGTCGGTCGAAGTCCGCGAGCGTAAGCTCCCGGCCGGCATCGGGGCCCTCGACGACCGTCACCCGCACGGTGACGGCGTCACCCTCCGCCGCGAGCGCCCCGGCGACGAGGCCGAGCGCGATCTCCTTGGTCGCCAGCGCGGACTGCTGCGTGGGTGCCACCGGCTCGACCCGAACCTCGAGCCACACGCGGCCGAACCGGATGGCGTCCCCGGTCCGAACCACCCGTGGGGTCTGCGGCGGCAGCCGGACCGGACCCACGAAGGTCCCGTTGGTGGACCCCTCGTCGAGGATCAGGTACTCGGCGCCCCGCTGCCGGAAGGAGGCGTGCCGGTGGCTCACGCTCGGGTCCGGCAGGCGAATGTCGCACCCCTCCCCGCGCCCGACCACCACGCGCGGCGCGTCGAAGGTGATGGACGGCGGCGGCGTCGCCTCGCCCGAGCGGATGAAGACGCTCAGCGCCATCGCGCCCGATGATGGTCAGCGCACCGAGGAATGTCCAATCGCGGTCGACTCACGGCGCTGTCCCGAGCGCCGCGGCGAGGGCGGGCAAGGCCTCCTCCGCCGGGGCGGCGAGCGGGATCACCCGCGGGTGCGGCGGGATCCCGGCGGGGTCGACGGAGAAGATGGGGATCTCACGCAGGATCCCCGCGCGCAGCACCAGCTCGGTCACGCCCACGGAGAAGGAGGTCCCGACGAACAGCACCACCGCGGCACGCTCCGCCGCCCGGGTGACTCGATCGAACGCGTAGTCCTCGTGCGAGGCGTAGTACTCGTCGAACCAGAGCACGTGCTGCCGCAGCGGCGCCGAGCAGCGGGGGCAGCGTGGGACGTTGGCCAGGATCGGAGCTCGCTCGAACGGGCCGAGATCGATCTCGTGGCGGGGGATGGAGCCGCGCGGCGCTCCTAGCTCGCAGCCGTCGCGGGAGCAGCGGACCCGCTCCGCGGTCCCGTGCACCTCCACCAGCGCCTCGGAGCCCGCTCGGCGGTGCAGCCCGTCGATGTTCTGGGTCACCAGCAAGAAGTCTCCGCCCCGCGCGCGCTGCCAGCGCTCGAGGGCGACCGAGGCGTGGTGCGCCGGGTTCGGGGTGGCTGGGAACACGGCCCGGAACCGCTCGAGATAGAACCGCCAGGATCCCGCCGGATCGCGCGCGAAGTAGCGGAATGTTCCGAGCTCGGTGACGTCGTGGGTCCAGACGGCTCCCGGGTCGGGGCCACGGAAGGTGGGGATCCCGCTGGCCCGACTGATCCCCGCGCCGGTCACCATCAGGACGGGGCCCGGGATGGCGGCCGTCAGGGCAGCGGCGAGCTCGGCGAGCACGGTCACGGGACGCCAAGCCTACTCGATCTCGCCAAACTTGGCCGTTTGGCGCCGACGGGCCTAGTCGGGACCACCAGGCAGGACTGCCCCCGGAGCCGGGGACGG
>CAYOLF010000022.1:0-5746 GCA_964404725.1 uncultured Polyangiaceae bacterium | reverse complement strand
GCCGACGGGCCTAGTCGGGACCACCAGGCAGGACTGCCCCCGGAGCCGGGGACGGGACGCCGACCGGAGGCACGATGAACGGACGAGAGGAACGGCGAGCCGCGGGGATTTCCCGCGTCCCGGTGCAGGCTCTGGTCGAGCTCTGCGGGCTCGATCCGCGGGTTGCGCCCGCGTTCGAGGCGGAGAGCATCAACGTCAGCGGTCGCGGGCTCCACGTGCGGACCGGCTTCGTCCCCGAGATCGGGACGCCGCTCGTGTGCCGATTCGAGGAGCGCGGGCGCGAGATCATCGCTGAGGGTGTCGTCGCTTGGGCCAGCGCCGACGCCGGTGGCGGAGAGTTCGGTCTCATGTTCACGGCGCTCGATCAGAACAGCGTCGGCGTGCTCCGCGAGCTGACCGGGCTGGTTCCCGCCGAGGACTCTGGCGACGACGTCGATCCGGCGCCGCCCGCGGACGAGCCGGTGCCGCCCACCCGCGTCGCGGGCTGTCCCCCTGCGAGGACGGCCCCACCTCGCAACGAACCGGGCGCGCGCGTCCGCCTGCACATCGAAGGGCTCGGAGCGCCGATGAAGGCGCTGGTGCGAACCGCCAGCCGCAGCCGCGTGAAGGTGGGTTCCACGCTGGAGATGCTCAAGGTAGGGCGTCGGCTCGAGATCGAGGATCTGGAGCGGAGCGCGCGCCGCGCCGCCTGCGTCGACGCGGTCGAGGTGATGCTCGATCCGCAGTCGGGCGTCCCGCAGCTCGTGGTCGCCCTGCACTACGAGGACGTCGCGGACGTCACCCCGGATCCGACCGTGATCGACGACGAGGCTCGGCTCGACGAGGTGGCCTCGGCGGAGTCCCTCTCGGAGCCGGCGCCACCCGGGGTGTCGAGGCGCCGCCCGGCGTCGGAGCCGGCGCCCGATCTGGACGCGTTCGACGCGGCCGCCGGCGACGAGGACGAGGATGGCGAGGGGCCCCCCTACGAGGACGAAGGGGAGCTCGGGCCCGAGGACGAGGTCGAGGCCGAGGCGGGCCGTTTCCAGGGCAAGGTGGCGGTCGCGGCGCAACACGCCGGCGACGCGATGCGGCGCACGGGAACCGTCTTCGCGCGCTGGAGCGGCCAGGCCGCGGTGGGGATCGCGCGAATCGCGCGCGACGCTGGCGCGCGCGTCGTTGCCGGTCGCACCGGCGCGCCCGCGGACCATCCGCGGCGGACGACGGCGATCCCGCCGAGCGGCGTGCTCGCGTCGGACGGCCGCCGGCTGCGGCCGCAGCACCCCGCGCCCGCGGCCCCCGTCGAGCCGCCGGCGGACTCCGATGGGGTCGCGACGGCCGTTGGGCGCCGTCTGACCGGGAGCAAGCCCCTGCGCCGCGCCGTCATCGGTGCGGGCCTGCTGGCGACGGCGGTGACCCTCGGTTTCTTCGCGACGCGTGACGGTGGCGACGACGCCCTCGCCGCGGCCGCCGGGAGCGTCCCCGTCGCTGCGGCGCCCGCAGACGTCACGGCAGTCGACGCCGAGGGCACCCCCCGGCCCACGTCGGCCCCGCCGGCGAAGCTCGTCTCCGGGCCGCCGAAGAACCGCGACGGCATCGTCGCCGACGTGCCGCTGTTCGGGCCGACCCCGATGGCGACCCTAGAGCCGGCACCGCTCGGGCCCGCGCCCGGGGCGGCGGATCAGGGCGTGCCGGGCGTCTCCGCCGAGGACGAAGCGATCCCCGCCGCCAAGGTCGCGGTGGCCGACGAGTCCTTCGACGAACCGGTGAAGAAGGGCACGGACAGCTGGGGCCGCGGGCAGGTGAACTTGCCGACGATCCACCGCCTGCGCCTCGACCACGCCGGGGTCACCATCCAGGGCGCCCCGAGCGCGGCCGGGTTCTCCGTGATGCTGCCGGGCGTCAAGGTGATGGAAAACGGCACCGCGATCGCCAGGCGCGACGATCGGATCGCCAAGGTGACGGTCGAGAACACCGCCGCGGGCGCCAAGGTGACCTTCCGCTTTCGCAGCGAGGTGCCACCCTATCGGGTGCGCCTGCGCAAGGACTTCGTCGAGTTCTTGATCAGCGCGCCGAAGTAGGTGGGCGTTCGTGCGCGCCGCGGGCCGCGCCGGCGCCACCTGTCCAGGATCGGGCTGACGCCGGGAGGGTGCAGATCGGCGCGGCTGGTACTTTGCGGCGGCTGCGCGAGCACCGCGGGACCGTCCCCGGGCGAGCAACCCTGTAATTTTACGTCGTGGTGCGGGCGCCGACTCTCCGTTGGACTTCGTGCCGGCTTCGACCCATATTCGCCAGCGACGCGGGCGCTGCCTTCCTTTAGCGGAGGAGGTTCCCGGCGGAGGACGAGTGAGCTCGGTCATGATGCCAGGCCCGCGGCGCGTCATACGCGAGGAGATGTAGCTATGAAGAACGTCATCGGAACGAGAAAGCTTGGCTTCCTATTCACCCTGATCCTCGGCGCCAGCTCGGCGGCGTGCGGAGAAGACGAGGGCTCGGGCGGCTCGTCGTCGAACACGGGCGGCGCCGCGACGACGGGCGGTGGCCCGGCGACCGGCGGCCTGGGCACGACGGGCGGCGTGGTCACGACGGGCGGGGCGCCGACCACGGGTGGCGTGCCCACCACGGGTGGAGCCCCGGGAACGGGCGGCGTGACGCCGACCACCGGCGGGGCGCCGATCACCGGCGGGGCGCCGACCACCGGCGGTCTGGGCACGACGGGCGGGGAGCCTCCGACGCCCATCGAAGGCTACGCGGTGGAGGAGGGCGGCTTCGTCCGGACTTGCGGCATGAGCGGCTACTCCTGGGTCGCCGCCGGCCCCGCGACGGCCAACAACGACACCGGGGTGCTCAGCAGCATCTCCCCGGCGGACTTCAGCGCCGTCGCGGCGGGTGAAGCCCTCTGCGCCGCTGGGGTCGTGGCGGCGGACGACGATTACGGCGGCTACGCCATGATCGGCGTCAACATCGGCCAGGAGCCCTCTCTGGTGGAGGGTGAGGAGACCCCCAACGTCAACATCACCCCGACCGGAACGGGGCTCACGGTGAGCGTGACGAACAACGCCGGCGGCGCCCTGCGGGTCCAGATCCAGGACGATCTAGGGGGCGATGACGCCGAGCACCGCTGGTGCGCCAACCTGCCGGCGAGCGGGCAGGCCACCATCGAGTGGGGTGAGTTCAACACCGCCTGCTGGGACGATTCGGGGACCTTCTACGCCGGTGCGCCGATCAACGCGGTGCTGGTGCTGGTCCCCGGCAAGCAGAGCACGGACACCGCCTTCGACTTCTGCCTGAACGGGTTCACTCAGGATGGGACCAACGACTGCGGGACACCGGGTACGGGCGGCGCCGGCGGCGCCGGGCCCGTGACGGGCGGCGCCGGTGGCGCCGTGCCGGTGACGGGCGGTGCCGGTGGCATCGACGTTGGCGGCGCGGGCCCGGCGGGCGCTCCGGCGGTGGCTGGTGCGGCCGGAAGCCCGGTCGTCGTGGCCGGCGCGGCCAGCGTGGCCGGCGCTGGGGGCGCGAACGGTGGCGCCACCGCCGCCGCGGGCAGCCCCGCGGCCGGTCAGGTCAGCGGAACCTGAACCAGGCCTGCGAAAGTGCGTGTGAGCTGCGCCTCGCTCGGCCTCCGAGCGGGGCGCAGTCGTGTGTAGCGTCGGTCGATGAGGGGGGGGCTCTGCCCGACCGCAATGGCGCCACTTACCTGGGGGGCGCCCCACCGACCGGTGAGACGCCGCCGGACCCGGCACCGCCACCGCAGTCGCTCCCGCCGGACGGGTTTCATCCGTCGCGCCGCCGATTGTCCCTCGGTAGATCCGTCGCAATTATCCATACGCATCGCACGTGGCGTCGCGTCGTTCGCCCCGTGCTTCTCCGGGCAAGGTGTCAGCCTCCGTTGTGAGCGGACGGGCCGCGCCGTCTTCTAGACATCTCGTCGTGTGCGTCGACGAGCCTCGCGAGATCGCTTGCCCTCGGGCGAAAAGTGACGGGGCCGGGACGGCTGCAGCGACCTGTTTTTTGTTGTAGAACACCAGAATCTACAGGTTCTTGGTGAATGTATTTTTCCTCGGAGGCTGAACGATGGTGCACCGTCGGTTGGTAGCGGTTCTTGCGGTTCTCGGCGGTGTTGCTCTGCCCCTCGGTGGTTGCGCCGAAGATGGCGCGTCCGCGGCACCCGAGACGCAGATTGGCAATGGCGCCAACCCGGGGACGCAGCCGGACGCGGGCACGCTGCCGCCACCCGGGAGCGGTGGTTCGGGTCAGCTCTTGGACCCCGACGCCACCGCGCCGGAATCGGAGCCCGACGCTGGCCCGCCCCCCGTCTGTGGCGATCTCGTCATCAATCAGGTCGGTGAGGAGTGCGACGACGGCAACCGCGTTGGTGGCGACGGGTGCAACGCGGCTTGCAAGCGTGAGCCGTTCTACGACTGCCCGCCCGCTGGCGGCCCTTGCCGGCCGCTGATGGTCTGCGGTGATCTGCAGATCACGGGGATCGAGGAGTGCGACGACGGCAACGCCATCGGCGGCGACGGGTGTTCCGCGCGATGCCAGGTCGAGGCAGCCTACTACTCCTGTCCGAACAACGATGGCGTCGGCGGTCCCTGCATCTCCACCGTCGCCTGCGGTGACGGGAGGGTCGAGGCCGGGGAGATCTGCGACGACCTCAACAGCGTCGGCGGGGACGGCTGCGCCGCTGACTGCTTCTCGGTCGAGCCCGGCTGGATCTGTCGGAAGCCCGGCGAAGCCTGTTCGGCCCAGTGCGGCGATGGCTTGATCCTCGCCGGGGAGGAAGAGTGCGACGACGGTAACGTCGTCAGCGGTGATGGGTGTTCCCCCACCTGCCTCAACGAGCCGGGCTGGGACTGCTCGAGCGGAGTCTGCGTCCAGTCCGTCTGCGGCAACGGGGTCCAGGATTTCGACGAGGCCTGCGACAAGGGCCCGGACAACGGTCTGTTCTACGGGGACCCCGCCAACCCCGGCTGCTCCAAGACCTGCACCCTGGAGCCGAACTGCCGGACGGGTGGCGTGACCGGCGCCTGTCAGACCTTCTGCGGCGACGGCAACATCGACGTCGGCGAGACGTGCGACGACGGCAACGCGAACCCCGGGGATGGCTGCGACGCCGCCTGCCAGATCGAGGGGGGCTTCACCTGCGAGACGCTCGCCGAGCCCGACACCGAGCCCTGCTCCACGGGCGGCGGGGAGTGTCTCATGCTGCCGGTGATCTACCGCGACTTCGACGGCCAGAACGTCAACGGCGGCCACCCGGACTTCTTCTACCTCGGCGCCTCGGTGGGTAGTGAGGAGACCCTCTGCGTCCCGAACGCCTCCGGCGACCCCGATCCGGTCAGCTCGACCTGCTCGAGCACCGACTCGACCGAGCTCTGCACCGAGCTGGTCCTGCCCACGCTCGACGCGCAGGGCAAGCCCCAGTTCAACCCGGCCAAGAATGGCATGTGCGAGTGCCGATTCACGGACTGGGACGCGCAGGACATCCTCACCGCGGCCAACGGGGAGGCCTGCTCCGTCGAGGGGGACGGCTCGACGCGCTACCGCGTCGGCTTCGACAGCGTGCTGAACGTCCCCGTCATGCACAGCCCCGAGACGTTTGCCCAGTGGTACTCGGACTCGAGCTACAGCACCGCGGTCCGGGGCATCCTCGAGCTCGAGGCCATTGGTGGCGGTCAGTACCAGTTCAGCAGCAGCGACGGGGACACCGTCAACGACGACATCCACTCCTTCTGCGACAACGAGAGCTCCGCCACCCTGTCGA
>CAYOLF010000021.1:71669-75736 GCA_964404725.1 uncultured Polyangiaceae bacterium | reverse complement strand
GTGTGGTGAATCACCGCCACCTCGCGGGTCCCGAGCAGCTGTTGCGAGATGACCAGCGACCGCACGGCCTCGGCGGCGCGACCTCCCGCGTTCCGAATCACGTGGGCGTCGCCGATGTCGAGCCCGAGCATGCGCGAGGGCAGGATGCGCGCGTCCATGCAGGTCACGATCGCCACCCGGCGTCGGGGGGGCATCGGCAGGCGACCTGCGGTGAAATCTCGCCGATACTCCCGGTTAGACTCGATCAGTTCGTCGATGACTGCCATGGCGGTGCCTCCGACGGTTCCACGTAGGGCCGCCGCAGGCGAGCCGGGAGTGGCGCCTCGCCCGCGACCGGACTGACCGTCGGTCAACGGATGGGACGACAGTCGCCGCGCCCTCACCGTCGGCGCCAACGAGCAAGGCGGTCGGCGGGTGCTCGAGGCCGCGGACTACGCGGAGGACGCGCGGCTGGGGCTGGTGCGGGGGTAGCCGCGGCGAGGGGGTGACGGGTCTGATTCCGCCCGAAGGGGCCCAGCCTTGCCGGTAGATGAGCCCACGAAGGGCGCTGACGACCGCTCGCGTCCCCAGGCGGGCGACTCGATGTGGCAATCCCGGATTCACGACGGTAGGACGTCCGCGAAAACGAACCCATCGCGCTCGACGACCTCGCCGACGACGACGGGGACCGGGCGAGAGAACATCGGTCCGCCGTGGACGAAGGTGTGGAACTCGCCGCGTTCGCCGCAGGGATCCACGCCCTCGGGCAGCTCATCGAGGAAGCTGGCATCGAAGGCGCGGCCGACGAACGAGGCGTCCAGGTGTCGCGGGTCGACGCAGGTGACACGCGATCGAAGGCGGCGTTCATGGTGGTGAGGAGGCCCACGACCTCCAGATCGGATCGCCGCCGAAGGGCGTGGAGCGCCCAGGCGCTGTCCTTGCCGCTGCTCCACGAGAGCACCACCCTTCGCGGGGTCGCCATGACCCTCGACGGTAGCGCGAGTCGCTGCTACGGGGATCCCCCAGGCGGACGCAGGATCCGCCGGCGCGACCAGGCAAGGGAAACCGGTGCAGGACCGGTGCGGCCCCCGCCACTGTGACCGGGGACGAAGGCAGACACACCACTGGGCGACGAGCCTGGGAAGGGTCTGCCGGAGGACGATCCGGAAGCCAGGAAACCTGCTGGCGCGTGCAATCCCCCAACTCGACTCCGCGGGGTACCGGAGCGAGGGGCGATGGCCGCGCGGTCGGCCAAACCTCTCGTCCCGTTGCTTCGCGAGTCCCCGACGGCGCTTGCGGGTGGCGAGCGCAGAAGATGTCCCCGATGTTCCAGGCGTCCCCCACCGATCGGCCCCATCGCGCCCTGACCCTGGCCGCATGCGGCATGATCGTCGCCGCCGCTGTCACCCGGCTCCTCCCGCATCCGCCGAACGTCACGCCCATCCTCGCCATCGCCATCTTCGGCGGCGGCGCGTTCTCGAGCCGTCGGATGGCCTTCGCAGTGCCCTTGGCCTCCATGCTCCTGAGCGACCTTGCCCTGGAGCTCTTGGGATTGGGGGGCCTTCACGTGCTCATGCCGGTCGTGTACGCGGCGGTGGCTGCCAGCGTCGTCCTCGGCTTCCCACTCCGGCGCCGGCCGGACGTGATTCGAACGGCGTCCGCAGCGGCGATGGCGTCCGTTGTCTTCTACCTCGCCACGAACCTCGCGGTCTGGGGCGTCGGTACGATGTACCCGAGGACATGGGCGGGCCTCGGCGGGTGCTACCTGGCCGCGCTGCCGTTCTTTCGGAACACCCTCCTGAGCACGATCGGGTACTCGGTGGCGCTCTTCACGGCGTACCAGGCAGCGCATTCCATGATGCGGACCGAGCATGTCCGCTGACAACGCGCTGGAGCAACAACGTCACGTCGTCGTGGAGGTCGAGCACCTGATGAATCGGGCGCGCGCCGAGCTCGACCTCGGCAAAGACGCTTCGCTGTACCTCTGGCTCGGACGACGCGCGCTCCGCGCCTTCGGACGCAGGCGGGCGAAGAAGGCGGCGTCCGAGCCGAGTCCCTGACTTCGGCCGTAGCGGCACTCAGCGCTATCGAGCGCGCGCGACGCTGCGCCGCGCGGTCGCGGTCGGTGTCAGGCGCGCTTGAACCGCTCGAGCATCCAGTGGGGATAGGTCGAGGGCGGCGCCGTCACGGTGGCGAGCTTCGCGAGTTGCTCGGCGGTCCAGGTGACGTCCACGCTGGCGAGGTTGTCCTCGAGCTGGCTCAGCTTCTTGGCGCCTATGATCACCGTGCTGATGCCCGGTTGCTGCAGCACCCACGAGAGCGCAAGCCGGGGAATGGTCGAGGCCATCTCCTTGGCGAGCCCGTCGAGCAGCTCGACGGCGTCGTAGGCGCGCTCGCGATCGATCGGGGGGAAATCGAAGTTCCTGCGACGCGCCCCCGCGGGGGCGTCCTGCCCACGGCGGTACTTGCCCGTGACGAACCCACCCGCGAGCGGCGACCACACCATGACGCCGACGCCCTCGGCCCGGCACATCGGCAACAGATCGAGCTCGAGGTCGCGACCGACCAACGAGTAGTACGCCTGGAGCGAGCAGAACGGCGTGCCTCCCGCAGCCGTCGCGATGCCGTTGGCCTTGACGATCTGCCAGGCGGCCAGGTTCGAGCAACCGACGTAGCGGACCTTCCCCTGGCGGATCAGGTCGTCGAGCGCCCGCATCGTCTCGTCGAGGGGGGTGAACTCGTCCCAGCCGTGGATCTGGTAGAGGTCCACGTGGTCGGTGGCCAGGCGCTGCAGGCTGGCCTCGCACGAGGTGATGATGTGCTTTCGCGACAGCCCCACGTTGTTGACGTCACCCGTTCCGGCTCCCGCCGCGTCGCTCATCGGACCGCGCACCTTGGTCGCGATGACGACTGATTGGCGATCGACGCCCAGATCGCGGAACGCCTGCCCGAGGATCGTCTCCGACTGCCCGCGACAGTAGATGTCGGCGGTGTCGAAGAAGTTGATGCCGCCCTCGAGGGCGCGCTTGACGAGCTCGGTCGCCCCCACCTGCTCGACCTCGCCGATGCCGTAGAACCCCTCGCCGAACGTCATCGCTCCGAAGCACAGCTCCGAGACGCGAAGCCCGGTATTGCCCAGAAATCGGTAGTGCACAGTCGTTCCTCCTCCGGCGGCCGCGCGCCGCACCGTCCTGACGGGGAACCTAAGGCCGTGACGGCGGGCGCAATAGCGCGATCTGCGGACGAAGCGTCGCGACCCGGGCGCGGTCGGCCACGGGTCCACCGCGGGGCCCCTTTCATCCGTTCACCTCCGCGTCCATGCCCTCGGCTCCGAGCCCGGCGGGACTGCCGCGGCACGGCCGGGAAGTAGCGGGATCTCGACCAGTGGCAGGACCGCCGGCGCTCGCTGACCGTCAGTTGGGCCCGCAGGAACCGAACTTCGGTGATCTCATCGCGCCAGGATCGGTGCAAGATTGCCGGCGCGCCGTCCAGGTCGCGCCGCGTTGGCCAGCGCAAGGCGACGCGGCGAGGCGCCGCCATCGAAAGGAAGCACTTTGCGTCCCCCGCCTCCGCCCCCGCCTCCGCCTCCGCCTCCGCCTCCCCTGGGTGGCCCGTCGTCACCGCTGCCCTCCTTCGATGAGGCGCTACCGTCGTTCGCCAGCGAGGTGGCGGCCCCAAACGAGGACGAGCTGGCCGAGGCCCTGCTGTCGCCGGGACCCTCGGGCCCGCCAAGGCCGGCCGCCTCGCGCGGTCCCTTGCCGGTGCCGCGAGCGTCGACCCCATCGCCACGCCGTCCCCTGCCGCCGACGTCGACGCCACCACCGCCGTCCACGCGGTTTGCTGCGTCAGCCGCCGCCCCGCCGCCGCTCTCCGCGGCCCCGCGCCCCGTCACCTCCCCGCCATCAGTCGCCAAGAGTGCTCCCGCCGTGAGCGCCGCGCCGGCAGCGACGGCGAGCGCCGCTCCGCCGCCTGCGACTTCCTCGTCGGCCCCGGTTCAGGCTCGTCCGGAAGGCCCCGTCACCGCACCGGCCTCCGTGGCTCCCGCCGCGGCCGCGCCGTCGGCGGCGCCGATGGCGGCGCCGGTGGCG
>CAYOLF010000021.1:47270-71569 GCA_964404725.1 uncultured Polyangiaceae bacterium | reverse complement strand
TGGCGGCGCCGGTGGCGATCGCCCCCGCCACCCGCGTTCGCTCCGAGCCCTCGTTCGAGATGCCACCGGTGCGGCGCCGTGGAGTCCCCGTGTGGTTGTTCCTCTTCACCACGGCGGCCGCCGCCGGCGGCGGAATCGCCGCGCCCTACGCGGGGCTCCCCGTCGGAGACTGGATCGGGCAGCCCGCGCCGACGCCAGTCGCGCTCGCCTCGACCTCAGCGCCCTCGGCCTCGGCGTCGGCCGAGCCGCCCCCGCCGCCCCCGCCGCCCCCGCCGCCCGAGCTCACGGTCGCGGAGCGGGCCGCGCGCGGTGACGCGGACGCGCGCGCGACCCTCGACGCGATCGCGGCGGTCGAGCTCACGGTGGCGCAATCCATCGCCCTGGCGCGCGGCGACGCCGCCGTCCGAGAAGCCGAGCTCGCCGCCATCGGCGAGCGCCTGAAGGCCGATCCCACGCTGGCCGACCAGCCCGAGACGCTCGCCAAGCTGCTGGCCTTCGCCCGCGATCCCGTCACCACCGTCGCCGCCCAGGAGCTGATCGCCGCACAGGAGCGCCCCACCACCACCGACGTCCTCTTCGAGCTCTGGACGGGGGTGCCGGGGCGGACGCCAGCCACCGTCCTCGCCGAGCGCCTGGTGCTCAGCAAGGCGGTGCGCGCGCATGCCTCGCCCGCCTTGGCCGTGGCGCTCGACCTCCGCGAGGTCGACGACTGCAAGGGCGCCGAGCGCCTGGTCGCGACGGCGGGGGAGGTGGGCGATCGGCGCGCCATCCGCGGCCTGCAGCGCCTGGTGACCAAGAAGGATTGCGGGAACAGCAGCCGTGACTACTGCTTCCCCTGCTATCGCACCCCGGAGGGCCGCCGGACGATCGGGGCCGCGATCACCGCCCTCCAGCGCCGGGAAGCGCCCAAGTTCTGAGCCTCGAGCCGCGCTCCTCCTCGTCGCGCGGCTCGACTGCGAGACGGTGAAGCTACCTCCGACTCGAAGGCACTTCGTCGGGTTCGTCGCCCCGTTCGCCACCGCTCCGGGGAGCCTCCCCAGGTTCCTCCGGTGTGGGCGCTGGCCGGGCCGGCAACAGACCCGCATCGGCCAGGGTGTACTCGATCACCTCGGGAAGCATGATCGGCCAGACTACCGTTCGCGCCAGTACCCTGGACGCCGTCGGCAATGCGCGATCGCAACAACGAGGATCAACTCGGGGAAGGTCCGGTACACGATCTCATACGGGAACCGAGGGAGGAGTACGCGCCGAGTACCGTGGTGGTGTCGGGGCCACGTCTCGGGCGATTGCTGGAGCCGATCGAACGCTGATCGGACCTCTCGGTCGAATGCGGCGGCAGCCTTCGCGCTTCGCTCTCGATACCAGTCGGCCCCCGCCAACGCCTCGACGGCGGCGTCAGGCAGCACTTCAAGTCGTCGGTTTCCCACCGACGGTCTCACTGAGGCGTGCCAAGAAGTCGTCCGCCGGTATCGACGTCACGTCGCCGCGCTGCCACGCGTCGAGCCTCCTCTGGATCTCATCTGCCCACGCCGCCTCGCGATCGGTATCCACGGACTCACCTTCCAAGCTGGCGAGCAGTTCGCCTGCAAGGGCCGCTCTAGCGTCCGGTGGAAGCCGAAGTGCCTCGTCGATTACGCGCTTGCTATCCACGGCAAGAGCCTAGCAGGTGCGCTCGTGCCGAGCACGCCCGTGCTTCTCCCTCATTTCGCAGGGACCGTTCTTCGGTCGCGGGTCACAGGCGAGTAGTGCACAGTCCCCCACCCGCCCAACGCCTACCGTTCAGCCGCGAGACTTGCGCGAGCTGAGAGTCTCGTCAGCTGCAATCGCGGCAATCAAACCGATTGCCGCTCTAGGGCAACCCGAGAAGCTCTTCGGGGTCGGACTCTATCGCGGCAATCGAGTCGTCAAGCAGAAGCTCGAAGGACTGGGCAATGTGCTCGAGCTGGTCCGGATCGTGGGAGAACGCGATGATCTGGCCGGGCACGCCCACCCTGCTCGGGGCCATGTCCAAGATGAGCAGGAGGGAGCCCCCGCCGAACCCACCAAACGGCAGCCATCCAGGGTGAAACCAACCGGCCCGACTTCTCGAGTCTCGGGCCTTCGGCTCGTCGTATTGAGAATAGGCCGGGGCTCGGCGCCGGAGGCCTTCGCGTTCTCGTAGAGCTGCCTCGACTGAAAAGAAGTCGTACCCAACGAGTCGTCCAGGTCGAGCGAAGGCGGTTTGGCCGCTGCCCAAACCATCCGCCGTCAACCACGCGGCGCGAAGCTCCGTCGGAAGGGGGGCGCCAAGCTCACGCTCAACAGCTCGCAATTGCGTCATGGACGCAGGAGCGTTGCGCGGGCGCGAAAGGTCGAGCTGGCTGTAGAAACCCTCAAGTTTCTTCAGATAATCAGCGAGATCCACTTCACCCTCCCTTCTGGATGCCGTCTGGCCCACGTCATGGCGTTCAGCGGCGGCGCAGAAGCGCCGTCCGCTGCGACGCCTGGTTGGACGGTGGGTCCCCGATTTCAACGACCTGCTCCCGAAATACGTCAAACTGGCTCTGGCCCGTTGTGGACCGTACGCCCCACGGTGCATCCGTATCCACCGTCAGAACCGGTCGACCATCATCGGAGACCCGACCGACCGCCATCGCCGTGCGGAGGGTGTCCGCCGCCAGCTCGCGGCGCTGAAGGCCGACGACTCACCGCAGCTACCGACGCTGCCCATGCGATCAGCGAGCCGGCGATCCACGACGCATCGCCGCGCCGCCCACCGGACGCGATGACGATCCAGGATTGCGGACAAAATCCCTCCAGATCTCCCGGTCTTTCTGACGATTGCGCATTAGGCGGCGTCGACGGTTTCTACCACCTCCACAACCTTGCCTCGGCCGATCGTCCTCCCTTCCCACAACGTGAAGGAGGCGCCCGGTGAGAGGCGTGGGACGACCAACTCGGGGTGAAAGAAGCGGATGGGTGCACGCGCACGACCTCCGGGCGCCAGAGGCCCGACAGCGGAGAGATCAACTCGACACTCAAAGTACTCGCCCTCGAAGCTGAACGGGCAACCGTACTGCTCCGCCGTGAGGACAGTTCGCCGCCCGCCCTCTTCGGTGGTGAGCAGCTCGATTTCGGCAATGACGTGCGGCTGCCGGAGCATGTAGTCCGTCTTACGAGAATTGGATCCCCTGAGGGACCCCGAATTTCTGCAGCCTATCCTTGGCGGACGCGCGGATCGACCGGGAGGTTTGCCGACACCGTCCCGGATGGGCCGGTCTTTCTAGCTCGCGAAGTCCCTAGAGCACCGAACAGGTTGCCGACAGCGACGGAGGCCCGGAAAATGCCTCCGTGCCGGGCGAGGAGACATTTTCCAGGCCTCCTTCGCCGAAGTCTGCTCCCAATTCGGTGCTCCAGGTCGTTGATCTATCGCAGCAATCAACCTGATTGCTGCTCTAGCGGCCTAATCGGCGACGGCGGGCGGCGGGGCGCTGCAGGGGGCGTGCAGGGACGTGGCACGGGGCGTGCGTCGCGGTGGGCGGTGACGCTGCCACCGAATGGTTCAACCAGAGCGACGCGCCTGCTCGACCGGCTGCGGGACGAGCTGCGGACGCGCCACTACCGCTCCCGTACCGGTTGCCCGTGGTATTGAGCGACGCGGAGGTCGCTCGGGTCCTGGAGCGCCTGGTGCGGAGCCCGCTCGACGCGATCTGACGCCCCAAGTCGCTGCGCGGCGCGCCTCGCGGTGTCCGTCGGTGGCCACCGACCAGAGCGGTCGGTGGGTGATCGACGCGGTGGAGTACGCGGAGGGGACGCCGGTTGGGGGTGGCGCGGGGATAGGCTCGGGCGCCCCCGCTCCTTCGTGAGCGCGACTCGGCGCGCCGGTCCAGACGCTAGCTAGCGCCGATTGCGCCGGGCGCGTTCGGACGGAAATCCCTTCTTGACATTCTTATCACGGGAGATAAGATTACTGCGGTGAGCTTCATCGTTCGTGAGTACGTCGACGACGCCGGCCGCAATCCCTTTAGGGACTGGCTGGGTGCCCTCGACCTGACGACGCGGGCGCGGGTTCAGGCCCGGATCCTCCGGTTCGAGGCCGGAAACCTCGGTGACCACAAGGAGGTTGGCGGCGGGGTGTGGGAAGCTCGGTTGGACTTCGGCCCCGGGTATCGCCTGTACTTCGGTCGGCGGGGCCGCGACCTGGTTCTTCTCCTGACGGGCGGCGACAAGAAGTCGCAGAAGAAGGACCTGAGCCGAGCGAGAGAATTCTGGCGCGACTACGTGACGGAGCAGACCCATGGCAAGACGCAGTAGAGATTGGAACGAGGGCCTGGCCGAAGACCTTCAGGACCCGAAATTCGCGCGCGAGTTCCTGAGCGCCGCCGTCGAAGACGGAGTACCGCTGAAGGTGGCCCTGGCAAAGGTGATTCGCGCGACCGGCGTGAAGGAGTTCTCCGCGCGCGTCGGGATGCCGGGGCCCAACGTGCTCCGAGCGATTCACCCCAAGAGCAACCCGACCCAGGAGACGCTCGAGCGCCTGCTGAAGCCCTTCGGACTTCGAATCGGGCTGGCCGAACTGAGTCCCCGAAGGGGAGGCCGTGCGGCATGACCTGATCGGTCCTCGCTCTGGTCAACGTGCTCACCGGCATCGGGTGGGTGGCTGCCGCTCGGACCAACGCATTGCCGTCGAACAGCCGGGCCGGCAGCACCTGCTGCTTCCGACCAGCCCAAGCTTGTTTCGCCGGCGGTTCGTGCGCTGCCAAGGCCGGCGGTACCCGGCCGAGTGGGCGCGGGCACGCCGCGCGGGCGGGTCGGTGCTAGGACGGAGCGGTCATGTCCCTGTCGGCGCTCACGACCGTCTATAGCTACCGTCACCCCGAGACACGTCGGATCATCGACCGGCTCCTCGGCGACGGCTTCCCGCACGACGTCTTCTTGCGCGCCACCGAGCCCCCCGGCGCCCTGGACGCCTTCCACGAGCCGATCATCGACCGCGTGCTCGACTTCTACCAGCCCGCGGTCCCCGCGCTCGCGAGCTTCCCCCACCGCTACCCGACCTCCGGCTCCGAGGAGGGGATCCGCGAGGTCATGTCCCTGTTGCGGGAGGAGGGGGTGGGGTTCATCTACGTCCATCGCGGCGAGTACGAGGGCTTTCAGGCGGTCGCCGAGCAGCGTGGCCTGAAGACCGTCGAGGTGGAGCGCGGCACCGATCCGAGAGGCCTCGCGCCCGGGGTTTGGTTCCTCTCCAACCCGTCGGCCATCGACGGCAACATCCTGCCGGACGAGGAGGTGCATGCCATCGCCGAAGCGGGGCATCGCCTGTTCTACGATCTGGCCTACCTCGGCTCCACGGTGCCCCACCGCTACGACCTCTCCCATCCGTCGGTCTTCGCGGTCGCCCTCTCCTTCTCCAAGACCTACGGGCTCTTCTACGACCGGGTGGGCTTCACCCTGGCCCGCCGGGAGATCCCCTCCCTGGTCGCCAACAAGTGGTTCAAGAGCGTCTTCGCCCTGCTCATCGCCGACGCGGTCGTGCGCGGGCTCACGCCCGAGCAGCTCTACCGGACCTACCGCCCCGTCCAGGAGGCGATCGTCACCCAGATCCGCCACGACACCGGCCTGCCCCTGCAGCCGAGCGACGCCTTCCTGCTGGCCCACCTCCCGGCCGCCGCGGCCGCGGGCCTCGCGGCGCCGCAGCGTGAGCTCGTCGCCCGCTTTCGCCGCGCCGACGGCTACCGCTTCTGCCTGACCCCCTACTTCGTGGCGCGCGACACGGGCCCGCATGGCTAACCTCGAGATATCGTCGCTCTCGGTCATGGTGGGCAGCCCCGCGTGTAACCTCCGCTGCCCGTTCTGCATCAGCAAGCAGACCTACCGTGTCGGCAGCGCGGCGCGCTCCTCGGTCTCCCTGGAGCGCATCGCCTTCCTGGCCGACAAGTACCTGCGCGTCTGCGCCGGCCTGCCCTACGGCATCCTCACCGGCAAGGGCGAGCCGACCCTGGCGCCGCCCGAGGAGATCGGCGACATCATCGAGGTCCTCTACGCCAATGGCCGGGGGCTCATCCCCGAGCTACAGACGAACGGCACCCTGCTCGACGAGCGCCGCCTCGCCCTGTGGAAGTCGAAGGGGCTCAACACGCTGGCGCTGAGCTGCGTGAGCCATCGCGACGAGGTCAACCAGCGCTTGCTCGCCGACGGCGCGAGCGAATGGAGCCTCGAACGCATCGTGCGCATCGGCCGCGATCTGGGCCTCTTGATCCGGCTCACCGCCGTGTTGGTTCGAGGCGGCCTGGACTCGCGCGACGAGCTCGCCGCCTTCCTCGACTGGTCGGCACAGCGGGGCGTGCACCAGCTCACCTTCCGCCGCGTGGGCGAGCCGCGCCAGCCGGCGCGCGCCGGCTCGGAGCCGGTGGCCGCCTGGATCCGCGCCAACCGGATCGAGCCGGACCTGATCCTCGCCCTGCTCACCGAGCGCGGCCGCGAGGAGCCCTCGCTCCCCTGGGCGCGCGCCTTCACCTGCCAGGGGATGGGCGTCGTGGTGACCGATGCCCTGTCCGCGCCCCAGGACCGGGTCGTGCGCCACGCCGTGATCCAGCCGGATGGCCACCTCTACGGCTCCTGGGACGATCCCGGCCACGTCCTGGCGTGAGCCGGCGCGGCGCGGTCACGGGCGCCGCTCTCCGGCGAGGCTCTCGAGCGCGGCCACCAGATCCGGGGCGAGATCGGACCGGAGCTCCAGCGGAACGCCCGCGCGCTGGAGACGGACGAACGAGAGGTGGAGGAAGGTGCGGTCGACCCCGTGCCGGTGCTCGAAATGCTGGTTGGTCCGGGGATCGCCGTAGCGCGCGTCGCCGACGATGGGGTGACCCACACCGGCGAGGTGCCGGCGGATCTGGTGGGTCCGCCCCTGCTCGGGCAACACCGTGAGGAGCGAGTGCCCGCCGACCACCCGCTGCCTGGTGTAGCGGGTGGTGGCCTCGAGCGCGCGGTGGCCGCTCCCGAGCGCGCGCCGGAGCGTCCCCTTGGCGTGGGTGATCCCGCGCGCGAGCGCGAGGTAGGACTTCTGGCCCTCCGCGAGCGCCCGCGCGAGCTCGCCGACGGCGGCGGGGCGCCGCGCGAAGAGGCAGATCCCGCTGGTGCCGAGGTCGAGCCGGTGCACCGGCACCGCCTCCGGGGCGTCGAGATCGCGCCGGACGCGCTCGAGCAGCGAGCCGGTGTGCTCGCCCTGCGGGGTGACCGGCTCGTGCGGGGGTTTCTCGACCGCGATGAGCTCGGCGTCGGCGTGGAGCACGCGCGGCGCCGCGCGCGGCACGGGCTCCAGGATCGCGAGCGCCTCCACCGCCCCGGAGCCCGGGATCATGTCGTAGGGTTCGACCGCGACCGGAGCGTAGCCGAGCCGCGCGAGGTGGGCCGCGTCGCGGGCCAGCGTGCTCGGCGCGCAGGAGACGTAGAGCACGACGCGCGCGCCGACCGCGGCCAGAGCGCGCCGAACCTCCGGCACGACGCCGCGCCGCGGCGGGTTGACCACGACCGCGTCGAAGCGCTCGCCCGCGGCCAGGAGGCGAGCGGTCGCGATCAGGGCGTCCATCGCGTGCACCACGACCTCGAGCCCCTGCTCGCGCGCCGCCTGCGCCGCCAGCTCCGCCGCCGTGGGGAAGCTCTCGACGAGGGTCACGCTCGCCCCGGCGCGGGCGAGGCGGAGCCCCAGCGCGCCGGTGCCGGCGTAGAGCTCGAGCACGCGGCGGCCGGCGAGCGCGCCGAGCCGCGCGACCAGGGCAGCCTCGATGGCGCGGTGCAGCGCGACGAGCTGGCCGGGGTGCACCTGGGTGAAGGCGCCGGGTCCGGCGTAATGGTAGGGCGCGTCCGGATCCGGGGTGTGGCGCTCGGCGCGCTCACCCATGACCACCACCGGCTCGGCGCCGATCACCTGCGCGGCGTCCGGCTCGCGCCGACTCACCGAGAGCGTGACCAGCTCCGGCACGCTCGCCCGAACCGCCTCGATCAGCGCGCGGAGCGCGGGGGAGCCGGGATCGCGGGCGGCGAGCGTGACCATCACCCCGCGGTCGACCTCGCGGACATCCACCGCCGAGACCCCCGCGCGCGCCAGCGCCAGCGCGCGGAGCGCCGCGACGGCGCGCGCCACCGCCGGGCGGAGGACGCGACAGTTCGGGGTGTCGACCACGCGGTGGCCCCCCGCCTCGAACAGCCCGAGCCCGGCGTCGCTGGCCACGAGCTTGGCGCGCAGCCGGTAGCCGTCGAGCTCTACCGCGCCGCGAGCCGCCTCGATCGCCCCCGGGTCGAGCAGCCCGTAGGGCGCGAAGGCGGCGACCACCGCGGCGCGCTTCTCGGCCAGCTGCTCCGGGTAGGGGCGCCCGAGCAGCGGGCACCCCGGGCACCCGGGCTGGTGCGGGCAGGCGCTGAAAACGGGCTCGTCGCTCGCCATCGCGGGATCTTTCCGGGATCGCGCGCCGGACCGCAAGCGTCGGCGGCGCGAGCGGCGTCACCCCAGAGCCGGTCGGCGTGCCCGCCGGGGCACGAACTTGCGATCGAAGAGGCGGACGCGGCGGACCAACAGGTCGAGCAGGAAGAGCAGGATTGCCGCCAGGACGAAGCGGTTCCAGAGCTCCTCGTGGTAGACGATCCGCTCGTCGCCCGCGTCGAACACGGCCGCCGGGGTCGGGTCGACCGCGCCGCCGCCCGCGAGCGCCGCGCGCTCGAGGCGCTGCACGTCCGGCTCGAAGGTCGCGTACTCGCGCGGGTAGGGGTTGGAGGCGTGACCGAAGCTCTCGGCGATCGCCTTGAGCCCGCCGTCTCGGTCCTCCTTGCGGTGCGCCGCGTGGAGGCGGAACGATCCGTAGCGCTCGAAGTCGAGCCAGGCCTCGTAGCGGCCCGGCGCGGTCTGCAGCAGCGGCACCTCGCGCCGCTCCCCCTTCGGCTCGGGGCCGATTACGGCGAGCGAGGAGTGCATGGCGTTGTCGAAGCGCTCGTCGAGCGTGAAGGCATCGACGACGGCGTGCAGGCGCCCGCCGACGACCTCGACCGACATCGGCAGCTCGCGCCGGTCCTGGCGTCGCATGTGCTCGCGGACCAGTTGGCCCCAGAACTTGCCGAACGCCGGCCAGCGCAGCCAGTCCACCGCCCAGAGGTTCTTCACGTCGCTCGTCCACGCCAGGGTCTGCCCGAGCCCCACCCGCCAGCGGGCGAGGATGGGCTCGCCGCGGTCGCTGGCGAGGACGAGCTGCGCGGGCGGCCCCTTGAGCTGCGTCGCCACGTAGCCGTGGAGCAGAGGCGCAGCGTCGATGGCGATCCCCTGCAGGAACGACGCCGGCGCCACCTGCTGCACGGGGAACCACTCCTCGACCGCCGCCTGGCGCGAGATCAGCTCCGTCTCGCGGGTGAAGATCCGGGGCAGCGCGCTGGGGTCCGGGACCGCGTGGTAGCGGCCACCCCCCGCGTCGGCGAGCGACCGCAACAGCTCCCCGTCCGCGCCGTCGCCGAGGCCGACCGTGGTGACGGTGACCGACTCGGCGATCATGGCCTGGACCAGGTCCAGGATCCCCTGCGTCGGCGAGCGCCCGTCGCTGAGCAGGATGACGTGCTTCTTGCGCGCCTGGACCACCGTGATGTCCTGGTAGGCCATGTCGAGCGCGGGGAAGATCTCGGTGCCGCCGCCCGGCTGGATGCGCAGGATGTCGTTCTGGATGCGGCTCCGGTAGCGCGCCGGCTGCATCTTCACGTAGCGGATCGGCTCGGAGTCGAAGGCGATGACGCTGATCAGGTCGTCGCCCTGGAGCGTGCTCACGGTGGCCTTGCACGCCGCCTTGGCCATCTCCAGCGGCAGGCCCGTCATCGAGCCCGAGCGATCGATCACCAGCACCATGGCGACGCCGGGCATCTCCTTGCGCCGCTCGGCGTCCATGCGCACCGGCAGGATGCGCTCGATGGTGGTGTGCGCCCAGCCGCCGAGCCCGTACCCGGCCTCGCCGCCCGCGAACAGGAAACCGCCGCCGAGGTCGCGCACGTACCGCGCAATTAACTCCTGGGACGAGACGCTCACCGCCTCCTGCGGCACGTCCGAGAGGACGACGAAGTCGAACCGCTCGAGCTCCTGGATGGAGCCGGGGAAGCCGCTCGGCGAGCGGACGTCCACGTCGAACTGCTGGGCGGTCAGGGCGCTCGAGAGGTAGCTCGCGCGCTGGGGCTGGCCCTCCACGTAGAGCACCGCCGGGCGACCGGGCACGTCCAGCGTGGTGGAGTAGGCGTTGTTCTCGGCGAACTGATCGTGACTTAGCTGGTCGAGGGTGAACCGGTAGGTGACGGCGCCGCCGACGCGGACGACCGACTTGAACTCGATCTCGTTGGTGCCGGGGACGAGCTCCAGGTCGCGGATCCCGTCGAGCCCGTTCAGGGTCTCGCCCTGGTAGAGCCGGGCGCGCGCGCGTGTCGGGCGGCTGGCGTACAGATCGGCGATCACGGTGAACGGCGCGCCGATCTCCACCTTCTCGGGCATCCGGAGCTCCCGGACGGCCACCTCCGCCGGCGGCGGTCGGCGGTAGGGGACAGCGAAGAGGCGCACGCCGAGGTCCCGGGCGCGGTTGGCCTCCGCGAGCACGTCGCCCTCGGTCTCGACACCGTCGCTCATCAGGACCAGGCGCTTGAGGTGCCCGGGCGGGAAGACCCCGTAGGCGAGCTGCAGCGCGGCCTCGAGATCGCTCCCCGCCGCGGGCCGCTCGCGCTCGGTCGCGCCCGGGTCGGGGGCATGCCGGAGCGCGGCGACCGGCGGCGGCGCGAGCTCGCCGCCCACCACGGGGAGGTCCACCAGCCGCGGCCGCCGGGCGAAGGTGACGAGCTTGACCACGTCGGAGCCGCGCCGGGCGGCGCCGAGGCGCAAGATCGCCGCCCGGGCGTCCTCGAGCGCCTCGTCGGCGACCGAGTCGCTGACGTCCACCACGAACACGGTCGCGATCTGCTGGCTCTGAGCGGTCCGCACCAGACGCGCGAGCCCGAGCCCGAGCGCGAGCAGGAACGCGAGCCGGATCACGAAGGCCATCACCCGCTGCTGCCAGGGCAGGTCGGCGAGCGAACGGCCCAGGACGAAGAGCAGGAGCGGCGCGACGAGCACCACCCCGAGCCAACGCGGATCGACCAGCTCGTAGGTGATCCCCTGGCGCACCCACTCGAAGGCACCCTCCGGCGCGGCGAGGACGTGGGCGCGGAAGAGCCAGACCAGCCCGCCGAAGAGCGCGACGAGGGCGAGCCCCCAGAGGAGGCGTCCGGTGCGCCCCGTCACACCGTCACCCTCCGGTGATAGGTGAGCCACTCCACCAGCGAGAGGACGATCGCCGCGAGGAGCAGGTAGATCCAGAGCTGGCGCCGGATCCCCGGCGCCAGCGGCGTTCGCGGCGGCGGGGGCGGCGCGCCGAGCGTGAGCTCCGCGCGGGGCGCGATCTCGCTCTCGCCGAGATCGACCAGGTTGGCCGCGAACCCGGTCCGCACGGGCTCGGGATCGCCGGGCACCAGGAGCTCGTAGAAGCCCGCCTGGTCACCGAAGTGGACGGCGCGCCCGTGCTGCACCGGCACCGGCCGGGTGCGGCCGGCGGGGTCGCGCAGCTCGGCGACCGCCGCCGAGCTCGGGGTGGGGATCCGCCACACCTCGCCGGTGCGGAAGGACGAGATGTAGCTCGCGTCCTCCTGCACGAACTGGTCGACGACGTTGAGGACGAAGAGCGGCCAGGCCACGCGGAGCACCAAATCGCTCCGCCGCGGATCGAAGCCCAGCGCCACGAACTGCCGCCCAGCGCGGGTCCCGGCCACCAGAATCGGCCCGCGCTCGCTCGCGCCCACGACCCGATCGCCGGGGCCGGGGCGGAGCGTGTGCCCGCTGACGGCTTGGATGTCCCCCATCGCCATCCAGCGCAGCAGCGGGCTCTTCTTGTCCCACACGTCGAAGCCGAAGACCTCGTCGAGGGCGCGGTCGTGCGCAACCGGGCCCCCCTCCGCGGGGGGATCGAGGTAGAGCGACGCGCCGGTGCCCGCCGCGAGCGGCGGGGCCACGCCGTCGAAGATCGTCACGTCGAAGGCGCCCGCCGGCGGGTAGCGGCCCGGCTCGACCAGCGTGACGTCGAGGTACTCGTCCAGCAGCAGCGCCGCCTCGAGGTAGGTGTTGCCGGGGGTGACCACCAGCACCCGCGCGCGCCGCCGCTCCGGCATCAGGGCGTAGGCGTGGTCGTCCGCCGGGAGGAAGTCGCGATCGCCGCCGGTGAGAGCGATGGTCGCCTCGATGGTGCGGTTGGCGCCGGCGAGGTCGGCGTAGAACCGCGGCAGCCGCTCCCGCGGGCCGAGCTTGAGCCGCGTGACGTCGACGACGTCCCCGTCGCCGAGCAACGTGAGCTCGACCTCGGCGGGGGTGTCGTTGGTGTTGGTGACCTCGAGGAGCGCCTCGTAGCGGGCCTTGTCGAGCGGGTAGCGGCGCACCGAGAACTGGGTGATGGCGACGTTGCGCTCGGCGGAGCCAACGGGGACGAAGCGCACCGGCACGTCGCCCAGGGGCACCTCGGCGCGCACCGCCTCGAGATCACCGTAGGCGCCGTCGCCCACCACCACGATCTCGGGCCGCGGCAGCCCGCGGAGCACGTCCAGCGCGAAGGCGAGGCCGCGCCCGAGGTCGGCGCGCGTGTCGGTCGCGGTGAGGGCGTCGGCGGCCGCCTCCAGCGCCGCGACGTCGTCGGTCATGGTGGAGAGCGGCGCGACCGTCGCGTCCATGCGCGCCACCAGGAGGCGATCGGCGTTGGCGAGCCCCTGCACCAGGCGCCGCAGCTCCCCCCGCGCGGCCCCCAGCCGCGACGGGTCGACGTCGACCGCCTTCATCGAGGCGCTGGTGTCGACCAGCACTACGGTGCTGCGTCCCTCCACCAGCGTCTCGGCGAACCGGGGATCCCCCAGCGCGAACAGCAGCAGGGCGAGCAGCGCGAGCTGGAGCAAGAGCGACAGCAGCCGCTTGAGCCGAGAGAACAGCTCCGTCGCCTCCTGGTCCCGGAGGATCCGCTCCCACATCCGCGCGAAGGGCACCGCGACCGGGCGCCGCCGGAGCTTGAGGACGTAGAAGACCACGACGAGCGCGCCAGCCACGGCGGCGAGCGGGAGCAGGGTCGCGAGCGGGAGCCCGGTGAAGACCATCAGCGCAGGAACCCTCCGCGCCGGAAGACCCGGAGCACCAGCTCGTCGAAGGGGACCCCGATTTCGGCGGGGAAGTAGGCGACCTGGTGCCGGGTGCAGAAGCGCTCGGCCTCGGCGCGGTAACTCGACTGGGCCTCGGCGATGCGCTCGAGGACGCGGTCGGTCACCGTCACCTCGCGCTCCTCGCCCGTCTCGCAGTCGTAGATGCGCACGTCGCCGCGGAGCGCGGGGTGGTCCTCCCGCGGGTCGATCAGGTGCACCACGTAGGGCTCGAACTTGTGATAGCGGAGCACGTTGATGCCGTTCTCGAGGCCCTCGTGGTCGTACAGGTCGCTGAAGAGCACCGCGAGCCCGCGGCGCTTGTGCTGCGCGACGAAGGTGCGCAGGGCGGCCCCGAGATCGGTCGTCCCGCGGGGCTCGAGGTCGCGGAGGAAGCCGAGCACCTTGAAGATCCGGCCCTTGCCGCGGGTGGTGGGCATGCGCGCCACCACGCCGTCGCTCACCCCGACGATGGTGACGCGGTCGAGGTTGGCGAGCCCCACGTAGGCGAGGGCCGCGCAGAGGCGCCGGGCCTGATCGAACTTCTTCCCGTCGCCGAACCCCATCGAGGTCGAGCAGTCGACCAGGAAGTAGATGCTCAGATCCTCCTCCTCCTCGTACAGGCGGACGAGGAGGCGCCCGAAGCGCTGGTAGACGTTCCAGTCCACGTAGCGGAAGTCGTCGCCGGGGGCGTAGACGCGGTGGTCGGCGAACTCGACCCCGCTGCCCTTCTTCTTGGTGCGGCGCTCGGCGCGCAGGCGGCCGGCGAAGACGCGCCGGCTGACGATGGCCAGGGTCTCGAGCTTGCGCTGGAAGTCGTCGTCGAAGAGCTCCTCACGCGGGTGAGCGCGGACCGAGGCCAGACGCCGGGAGACGGGCGCGGTCGCTCGACGGAGCCAGTCGAGGAGCTTCATCGAAGATCCGCGACGTTCCGCGTCAACGCACGGTCTCCGGCAGCTCGTCGAGCAGCTCGGCGATCACGTCGTCCGTCTTCACCCCCTCCGCCTCCCCCTCGAAGTTGAGCAGGATACGATGGCGGAGGGCGGCCGGCGCCACCGCGCGCACGTCGTCGATGGCGGCGGCGAAGCGAGCGGCGAAGAGGGCGCGGATCTTGGCGGCGAGGAGCATCGCCTGCGCGCCGCGGGGCGAAGCGCCGGTGCGGACGAAGCGCCGGACCTTCCCGGTGGCGCCGGCGAGTTCGGGGTGGGTCGCCTGCAGGAGGCGCACCGCGTAATCCTGGACGTGGCGCGCGACGGGGACGGCCCGCACCAGCCGCTGCATGGCGAGGATCTCGTCGCGCGTGAGCACCACGTCGACCGTCGCCTCGTGCTCGGTGGTGGTGCGCTCGATGATCTCGTGCAGCTCCTCGCGCGAGGGGAAGGGGACGTGCAGCTTGAAGAAGAAGCGATCGAGCTGCGCCTCCGGGAGCGGGTAGGTCCCCTCCATCTCGAGCGGGTTCTGGGTGGCGAGCACGAAGTACGGAAGCTCGAGCTCGTGCGTGGTGCGCCCGACGGTCACCCGCTGCTCCTGCATCGCCTCGAGCAGGGCACTCTGGGTCTTGGGGGTCGCGCGGTTCACCTCGTCGGCGAGGACGACGTTGGCGAACAGCGGCCCCTTGCGAAACTCGAAGATCTGCTTCCCGCTCGGAGTCTCGTCGAGCACCGTGGTGCCGATGATGTCGGCGGGCATCAGGTCGGGCGTGAACTGGACGCGCGAGAAGCTGAGGCCGATCGCCTGCGCCAAGGTGCGCACCAGCAGGGTCTTGCCCAGGCCGGGCACGCCCTCGAGCAACGCGTGGGACCCCGCCAGCATGCAGGTGACGACGCCGTCGACCACCTCGCGGTTGCCGACGATCACGCGCGCGATCTGCTCGCGCAGGGTCCCGATCCGGGAGAGGAAGTCGGCGACGCGCGCCTCGGGTTGCTCTTCGGTGCTCATGGGTGCCTCGTGAGGGGTGGCGGCGAGAAGGAGGGGCGACCTCTCACTCCCGCGGCCGGATCAGCTGGAAGTAGCGCTGGACGTAGAAACGGTAGCCGGGCGGGATCTCGTCGGCCTGCATCTCCTCCTCGGCGACGGTGCGGTACTCGGTGTAGACGTCGCGATAGCCGCGCCCCACGAACCCGCGCTCCGCCGCCCCCATGATGACCTGGCTCGACGCGGTCCCCTCGCCGGTGTCGGCGGCGACGGCGGAGACGTCCTGTAGCTCGCCCCGCGCCTCGCTCGCGTCCCCGGTGAGGTTCGGGTCGTGGCCGCGGCCCGCCTCGAGCCCGCCGCGCTCGGCTCCGCCACCGGGGTCGTCGCCGCCGCCCGCCGCGCCGCCGGGCTTGCCGCCGGCGCGGCCCTTGCCGAGCAGGCCGTCGCTGCCACCGGGTCCGGGTCGCCCGGCCCCGCCCTCGGCCGGGACCGGGATCCCGCCGGCACCCGGGCGGAGCACGACGCGGCGCGCGGGATCCGTGCCCGCACCGGCCTTGCCCTGCCCCTGGCCGTCCTTGCCGCCGCCCTGCTGGCCACGGGCACGCTCGGCGAAGCGTCGCATCCGATCCGCCTGTTGCTGGCCGCCCTTGCCCTGCTGCCGCAGGACCTCCCGCATCTCGCGCAGCCTCTCGAGCAGCTCCTGTTTCTCTGCCCGCGACATCTCCTCGCGCGCCATCCGGTTTACGTCTTCGGCGGCGGAGTCGAGCTCCTCCGCGCTGTCGCCGGCCGCCTGCATCAGGTCGCGGGCGGCCTCGGCCAGGTCGCGGTCGAGTTGGGTGAGCTTGCGGCGCGACTCGCGGGCGCGCTTCGACTCGCGGTCGAGCCGCTCGAGCTGGCGCTCCTGCTTGTCGAGCTCCTCCTGCTCGCGAGCCGTGGCCTTGCCCTCTTGCTTCTTCTTGAGCAGCCGATCGCGCTCCTCGGCCACGCGGCGCCGCTCCTCGGCGAGCCGCTCCTCGCGGGCCTGGCTCGTCTCGCTGGCGCGGCGCAGCGCCTCCCGGAGGCGCTCGAGATCCGCGCGCGACGGCGGCTTGGCGGGGTCCCGCAGGCGGTCCGCGAGGGCGCGCAGGGCTCGCTCGGCGTCCTCCAGGCGCTTCTCCTCGAACGCGCGGGCGATGGGGCGCGCCAGCTCGCTCCGCTCGAGCTCCTTGGCCATCCGGGCGAGCCCCTCCTCCAGCGCCTGCTGCTCCGACTCGGCCCCGCGGAGCAGATCCCGCTCGAGCTCCTCGAGCCGCTGGAAGGCCTCGCGGCGGTCCAGCCGCCGATCGGCGAGGTCCTCGATGAGCTGGTTGAAGCGCCGCGCCGCCGCCAGGCTCTCCGGGTCCTTGGCCTTGCCCGCCAGCGCCTCGGCGAGCTCCCGGTACAGCTCGATGTCGTCCGCCGACATCACGAGCGGGCGCATCGCAGGCGGGGGCGGCAGCTCCCGCTCGGTGCGGACCTCGAGCAGCGCCACCGCCGCGAGGCCGAACAGCAGCAGCGCGACGAGCCCGAGCTCCCGCGGCCAGCGGATCGGCGCCGCGCGGCGCGGCTGGAGCCGCCCCGCCTTGGCCAGGGCGTCCTGGATCGCCGCGTCCATGAGGGGGGAGCGGCTGCCGGCGGGGAGCGCGGCGAAGGCGACCGCGTTGGCGATTCGACCGTCGAGCCCGTGGTGATGGTCGAGCGCCAGGGCCCCGGTGAGCGGGGCCCGGGGACGGAGCCAGGCGTACGCGCCGGCGAGGGCGACGCCGAGCAGGAGCCCGACGGCGATCCACAGGAGCCAGGCCTGGGTGTCGGGCGCCGGGTGCGCGACCTTCACGTAGGCGAGCGCGCCGACAGCGTAGGTAAGCGGGACCGGCAGCCACGCGACGAGCCACCTCGCCCCGTCGCGGAGCCGCTGCCGGAGCGCGACGCGCGCGGCGGCGCGCCGGAGCTGGCTCAGGGTGGTCGGGGACGGAGGCAACGCGCTCGATGCTCCTCGCAGCAAGGTCTGATGACGACTGGAACGCGCCAGAGTTCCCGGAGCTTTCGCCGACGTCCACCGGGGCGCGAATCCTAGCGCCGCGACGCCACTTGGGGGATGGGCCGGCGCCCGGCGGCTGATTCTACGGAGGCATGGGTGCGCCCAGAGATCGAGCCCGGCCCACGGGCCACGACCGGTCGCACGGCAAAAAGGTCCTGACGACGGACGGCGCGAGCCATCGACGAGGCAACGGGGTAGCGCGGCGAGCCCTGGTCTTCGACGCACAGGGAAGGTCGCGGCTTGGCCCTCGCCGAGCGCCTGGCGCGCACGGTGGAGCCCGAGCGTCGCGCGGCGCCCGGGTCGCGGCGCAGGTCGACGGCCCTTGACCCCGCGGTGCGCGCTGGGTCGAATACGCCGAGATCGCACCCGGAGCCACCATGTCGCCATTCAACAAGACGGTCGTGCTCGTCGCCGACGACGAGCCCAGCACACGCACGCTGGTGTCCAATCACCTGCGGAACCGCGGCTACGAGGTGCTCGAGGCCACGGACGGCGACGAGGCTTGGTCGCTCGCCCAGGAGCATCTCCCCGACCTCATCGTGCTCGACGTGATGATGCCGGGCATGAGCGGCTGGGAGGTCTGCCGTCGGCTCCGGGAGACGGTCGCGCTCGCGCACACGGGCGTCCTGATGCTCACCGGGATCGGCGAGAGCCTCAACGAGATGACGTCGCCGCTCTACGGCGCCGACGCCTACCTCGACAAACCGTTCGAGTTCCGCGAGCTGGACGAGCAGCTGGCGACGACGCTCGAGCGGCGACGCGGCGGCGCCTTCGGGCGCCCCGACGGCGCGGACGTGGACGACGGCAGCGCCGAGGATCTGTCCGACCTCGCGCCGTCCGAGCCGGCACCGCTCGTCGCCGGACGGCAGACGGTGCGCTCCCGCGGGACCGGCGACGACGCCGACGAGCCGGCGCCGGAGAGCGCGGCCCGCCCCGCAAAGGTGCGGCGCCAGCGCGCGGCCCCCGTTCCCGTGAACGTCGCAGGGTCGGCGACGAAGCGAGCAGCGCCGGTCGAGCCCGGCAAAACGCAGGCAGCCAAGAAGGCCGCACCCAAGACCGCCAAGAAGGCTGCCGCCAAGAAGGCCGCCCCCAAAGCCGCCAAGAAGGCTGCTCCCAAGGCCGTCAAGAAGGCTGCTCCCAAGGCCGCCAAGAAGGCCGCTCCCAAGGCTGCCCCCAAGACCGCCAAGAAGGCCGTCAAGAAGGCGGCTCCCAAGATCGCCAAGAAGGCCGCCAAGAAGGCCACCAAGAAGGCGGCTCCCAAGATCGCCAAGAAGGCCACCAAGAAGGCGGCGCCCAAGACTGCCAAGAAGGCCGCCGGGAAGCGCGTGACGCGACCGGCCAAGAAGGTGACGCGCAAACCGGCGAAGCGGGGTCGCTAGGCTTCGGCGCCTCGCCGCCGCGGACGCGGCGTGCGGCCGCGGCGGTCTACGCCCAGGACGGCGCCTGGCCGGCGCGCCACTTCAGACTGCAGCCCAGGCTCGGGCGCTGGTCGGCGGCCGGTCGCCCCCCGGCGAGGAGCGCTTCGACCGCCGCGCGGAGATCGGCCCCGTCGAGGGGTTTGGTGTTGCCGGGTCGGCTCGCGTCGAGCTGGCCCCGGTAGGCGAGCGTGGCGTTGGCGTCGAACACGAAGAGGTCGGGGGTGCAGGCCGCTTGGAAGGCGAGGGCCGCGGCCTGGCTCTCGTCGTACAGGTACGGAAAGGCCAAGCCGAGGCGGCGGGCGAGCGCCGCCATCTGCTCCGGCCCGTCCTCGGGGTGGGCCGTGACGTCGTTGGAGCTGATGGCCACCATGGCGACCCCGCGCGTCGCGAGATCGCGCCCGAGCCGCACGAGCTCCGGCTGTACGTGGATGACGTAGGGGCAGTGGTTGCAGATGAAAGCGACGACCGACGCGGGCGCCGCGCGAAGCCGGGCGTCGGTGACGATTTCGCCCGAAACCACGTCCGGCAGGGCGAAGCTCGGCAAGGGGGATCCGAGGGCGATCATGCGGGACGGAACGGCGGCCATGCGACCTCTGCCCGGCCGGGGTGGGGCGGCCCGGGAGCGGCCGCCGGCGGGGCACTCTCTACCTAGCGTCGCCACGAGGGATCGTCACGGTGTCGGCGCACCGGAGTGACCCGGGGAAGCCCGGCCTCCGCCCCTGCCCGGGGTCGCCAAGCGCACCGTCAGCGCGCCCGTGCCGGCCCCGCGCGGCGATCCCGGCTCGCCTACGGGTCCGCCTCGCAGACGAGCCGGAACTCCTCGGGCTCGTTGGGGCCGACGCCGGCGACCACGCGCGGCCAATTGGGCAGCCCCTGGTCGGTGCAGTGAGTCCCCCAGTAGGCTACGCGTGGGAAGCAGTAGCCCGGTTCGCAGTCGGCACAGTAGAGATCCGTCTCGCAGGACTCCAGGGCGGCGCCTTCGAGCAGGCGGACCTCGCAGACCGGCTCCTCCCCCGCCACCGGCGGGTCGGGCGCGGCCCACCCCAGCGACTCGGGGCATCCCGGCTCACGCGGCGTCACGAAGAGCCGGCAAGAGAAGGGCCCGTTCCGGAGCTTCGGCGGCAGATCGAGGCACCGGTGGGAGCAGGACCCCCCTGACAGCCGCATAATCAGGCTGCCCTCGTCCCCAGGACGCCAGGACCGGGTAAGGTTCGTCTCCAGCTGCTGGCGCCAGGCTTCGAAGCGCGGGGTCACCGGACAGTCGATGCCGCAATCCTCGCTGCCGGTGGCCGGGAGGATGACGTCAGAGGGCCCCACGTCGCTGAAGCGCCCCAAGGGCTCCCACGTCGGAAGCACGTAGTCGCCCGGCTCGCCCGCGCTGGCGTCCTCGGTCGCCGCGAGCAAACTCCACGCTAGCCAGACGGTCGACGCCACGGACTGCACGAGCGCGTCCTCCGCGGCCGACTCCGGCGAATGCGTCCCCGCGAGCAGCGTCACCGTGTCGAACAAGGTCGCGAGCAGCGCAGGGGCGGGGGCGACCGGAGACGGGGGCTCCGTCAGCGCCCGGTGCACGGCCTCGCCCCACGCCGCCAGGCCTTCCTCGGTGACGAGCCCGGTGTTGATCGCGAGCTCAGGCCGCTCCGACGGCCCCACGAACCTCGCGTCCCCGTCGCTGGACGGGTACGCCACCACGACGGAGTCGTGCCGGCGATACCACCCCGCTGGATCGCAACTGGAGGCCGCCGCGGCGCCGGCGAAGACCTCGACGAACTCGTCCGCATAGCGCCGTCGGAGCTCCTCGGCCGCAGCGTCCTCTCGGTCATCGACGACGAAGAGCGAAACCGTGTCGTAGACGCCGTCCACGGCCCTGCTTTCGAATACTGACACCTCCGGGAGCGCCTCGGCCGCACCCCCGCAGGCGATCGGGAGCAGCGACGCGACCAGGAGCCCTGAGCTGCGGCCGGGAAGGCGGCGGAGCCGAAGGCCCCGGGATCGACTCTTCATTGCGGTCGGCATATCGATGTCTCAGGATCGCAGGTGGTGTAGCAGCAATCGGCATCGGTCTTGCACACGCCGAGCTCGCCTCCCCAAATGGAGCAACTGCAGCGTCCCTCCGGCAGGCAGAAGTTCGAACAACAATGGCCGTCGCTTTGACAGCTCTCGCCCGGCCCCCGGCACTCCCAGCACACGTTCAAGACGCAAATCTGGGAACAACAGTCCTCGCGTGCAGCGCAGCGATACCAGGCCGGCGTACAGCTCCCCTCCCCTCCCCCTCCGGACTGGGTAGGGGGTGTCGAGACGGAGCCACCCTCCGGAGAGCCAGTGGCCCCGCCCGACCCGACCTGCCAATCCACGGCGCCCTCGTCACCCAGGTCCGACCGACCGCAGGCGGCGGTCGAACCCGCGGTGACGAGAGCCAGAGCGATCGCGGCGGCACCCCGCGCGGACATCACTCCGGGTGCCTACTACCGGAACGCGAGGTTGTCCAAGAGGTGCTCACCCGAGCCGTCGTTCACGTTGAGCGCGAGCTTGAACCAGCAAGCCTGCCCCGGGGTGCTGAACGCCGTGACGACCTCCGCCGGGAGCGGCGGGAATTCCACCGTGTTGAACTCCCCGCGGAAGAGGAAAGTGAGGTCCTCCTGCCCGAGATAGGCGTCATAGATCCCAACGGCCGGACAGGTCGCGTAGGCCTGGATGGCGCCCATCCAATACGGGTTCGGCTGCTCGGTCGGCACGAACACGTCCACGCTGAGCACGGAGCTCACCGCCCCGAGCTCCGCGGGGTCGAACGCGCGGCTCAGGATCTCCGCGTACCCGCTGGCCTGGACCCCGAGCGACGCGGTCCCCTGTGTGATCTCGGTCCCTTCCGCGCGAAGGTCTGCCGTGGTCGAGCTCCAGTCCGACGAGTTGTCGAAGCTGAATACCGGGTTGGTCGTGCCCCCGCTGCTCGGGCCCTGGTGCGTAACGGTCCGATCGACCAGCTCCCCCGTGAAGCGGAGGTTGTCGAGCAGCACCCCCGGCGCGCCCCAGGGCGTGTTGACGGCGATCCGCAGCAGCCCGTCCGGGAAGTCGCCCAGGAAGGCATCCTGCACGTTCTCGGTCACCTCAAATTCAAGGGTGTGCCACACCCCCACCTCGAGCCCGGTGAGCTCCCGATGCCCGATGGGGACGTTGTAGATCACCGCGGCAGGAACGTCGACGAACAGATCCAGGCTACCCAACCAATAGGGGTTCGGTTGCTCCGGGCGAACCAGGACGTCCACGCTCAGGCGATTGCCGACCTTCAGCCAGTCCGCCGTACGGAAGCTGGGGCTCTCCACCACACGGTACCCAGAGCCCGACGCCTCGAGCGACGCCGTGCCTTCCGTGAAGGACGAGTCGTCGAATGCCAGCAACCCGTCGCTCGACCACCACTCTACCGACCTGCCAACGCCACCCGGTATCGGCGCCGGAGCATCGGGCTCTATCGGGATCGGGACCTCGGCCGCGATGGCCACGCCGCGAGCCACCGAGCGCATCTGGTCACAACTGCCGCCTACATTCTCTTCGTTGATTCCTGGAGTGCAATTGAAGGGAAGGCTTGCGAGCAGCGCGCCATCGCGGGTCTCACAGTGCGGGATGTGCGGGGTCAGCCCACCCTGGCACATGAGGTTGGGACAGGAGGCATGGTACTCGGGTATATTGCTGAAGCCGAGCGACCAGCCGAGCTCATGGGCCAGGACGAGCCGCGGGTCGTTCACCTTTCCAAGGAGCACACCAATGGCCGAAATCTTTTCAGCTGAATCCGTAAGTCCCGCAGTGCCATCTTTGAGTCCACATGAGGGCTCTTGATGGTAGGGGGGAAGGGCTACGGTGATCCCATTTGTGTTGAAGCTTCCCCACCGGACCTCTGCTGGCGAGGTTGCCGCGCGAGCCTTCCACTTCCTATAGTAAGTGAATTGCTTCACGGACTTACACAACATGTCTCCGTTCGGCTCCGTCCAGTAGACGGCTATTGGGTCGGGCTCGTCGATGACGACGACGCTCGCGAGCCGAAACTGGATCCCGCACTGCACGAACACGTCGTCGGGTCGAACGAAGTCGTAGTTTCGGGGTGGATCCACCAGATTGAATTCGCCGCTGGGGTCCAGTGACGAGCGGTGGGTGCGAGCGAACCAGTCCCCCTCGATGGCGTTCAGGAGGCCACCCGGCTCAGTAATGCGCGTGAGATCGGGCGACCAGACGTCGTCGAACAGGGTCTTGTAGTACGTCACGTCCTCCCATTTCCGCTGCATATAGGAGCGGAGGTACTCGCTGATGTCGGCGGTCGGCTCGACGACGACGACGTTCACGGGGACGATGATCGTCTCGGGATCCAGGCGGACCTGGACGGCCCCGGCCGTGGTGATGGTGCCGTCGCGGGCGGCCTTGTCTATGCGCAACTGGGCCGCATCGGCACCGAGGCGAAACCCATGCACCTCGACGGGTACGATCGTGCCTGGTTGCCAGTAGCCGACTTGGATCGGCCAGGCGTTGAGGACGCCTTCGTCACCGCGGACGAACGTGGCGACACAGAAGGGGTCGGTCGGCGGGCAGTCGGCGAAGGTCTGGAGCTCGAAGCGGCTGTACCCCCAGTGGTCGTCTGCCTCTCGGAGTGCGTACTCGGACGGGCCGAGCGGAATGGCGCCATGCAAGATGGGGTTGTCCATGGGAGTGACGTACCCGCCCGCTCCATCGGGGGCGCCTGGGTACACGTACCAGTCCTGGGCGAGCGCCGCCGGTGCGAGGAGAACGCCCATGGCGACGACCCCGAGCGCCGTCGTCCGGCGAGTGCGCGTGCTGCTAGTCGACATCCTTCGTTCCTTCCTTTCTGGCTCGGAGCGAGCCCGAGGGCGATGGCGTCGAGGCGCGCTCCCCGAGTCGAGCCGCCGCCCGTTCCCCCTCGAGGTGCTGTCCGCCCAACGGTCCCTCCAGTCGCACCGGGGCGCTTCCTTCGCCCCCAAGGCGCGGGGCGAGCCTACGTCAGGCCAGGGGGGGGGGGGTCAAGATGGAATTCGAGCCCCTCGCCGATTCCAAGTTTGTTCGAAAACGGGGAAATCCAAGTCAGGATGCCCGGCACAGTCGCTCTTCCAGTCGTTCTCATCCTTTTTAGTCCGACGGTGCAGCACAGCGCCTGCTCCCCCTCGCAGTCACCCCGGCGGAGCGGCCTGCGGAGAAGTGGCTAGGGCCGGGCCCGGAGCCTTGGAGTCACTGTTAGGCGGCGGTGGGGCGGCCCGGGAGCGGCCGCCGGCGGGGCTCTCTCGACCTAGCGTCGCCACTGGGATCGTCACGGCTTCGGCGCACTGGAGTGAACCGGGGGAGCCCGGCCGCCGCCGCTGGCTCTTCGACTGGATGGGGCTCGATCCGCTCCCGGCCAGCGTGGGCGTGCAGGCGCCCCGGCGGGCCCGCGGGCGGCACGGTGGCTCGCCCGGGGGCTAAATGGTTTCCCCCCGCTCGCGCATAACAGGGCGTGGCCGGACCGTTTCGGCCCTTGGGAGGCAGTCCAGATGAAGCGCCATGGCATCGGCTCCGTCGTCTTCGGTTTGACCTGCTGCGGCCTCGCGTCCCTGCTCGCGGCCTGCGGTGACGGCGGCTCGGACGCAACCGAAGGGACCCCCTCGGCGACGGGCGGGGCGCCGAGCACCGGGGGGACGGCCTCCGGCGGCACGGGCGGCAGCGCGACCACCGGCGGGGCTCCC
>CAYOLF010000021.1:45184-47170 GCA_964404725.1 uncultured Polyangiaceae bacterium | reverse complement strand
AACCCGGGCGACGGGCGGCGCCCAGCCCACCGGCGGCGCCCAGGCGACGGGCGGCGCCCAGGCGACGGGCGGAACCCAGCCCACCGGGGGCACCCAGCCCACCGGGGGCACCCAGGCGACGGGCGGCACCCAGAACACCGGCGGAATCCAGGCGACGGGCGGCGGGGATCCCTTAGGCGGCGCACCCCCGACCGGCGGCACGGCGGGGCTCGGCGGCGCCGGCGGCGCCGGCAGCGAGGCCGTCGACTGCTCGCCGATCGAAGACGCCGGCTGGGACCTCTGCGAGAGCGGCGCCGACTTCTGCGCGGCGGTCTTCACGGATGGGGCGGGCTGCGCCGAGGTTTGCGCGGCCGCCGGGCTCGGCTGCGCCGAGGTCTGGGAGAACGCCGCGGACGCCTGCGCCGCGGACACCGGCCTCGCTGCCCTCTCCTGCAGCCCCGCGTCCGGTCACGAGTCGGACTACTGCCTCTGCACCACCGGCGGGACCCCCTCGACCGGCGGGGCTGGTGGGACCGGAGGCGCCACCGGCGGAACCCAGAACACCGGCGGCGCCGAGCCCACCGGCGGAACCCAGAACGCCGGCGGCACCGAGCCCACCGGCGGAACCCAGAACACCGGCGGCACCGAGCCCACCGGCGGAACCCAGAACACTGGCGGCACGGGCAACGTGCCCAACGTCGGGCCCGGGCCCTGCGGCTGCGAGACGACCGCAGGGGAGTGGGGGACGGTGAACGAGACGATCGTGGTCGGCTCCGGGCAGGTCTACGACGGCGAGTGCAAGATCTACCGTGCCAACCCGAGCACGCTCGGGCCGGGGGATCAGTCCGAGGATCAGTCCCCGGTCTTCCGCATCAATGACGGCGGCACGCTCCGGAACGTGGTCCTCGGCGCCTCGGCGGCGGACGGGATCCACCTGTACGGCGACGTGACGCTCGAGAACATCCACTGGCTCGACATCGGCGAGGACGCGATGACGGTGAAGCAGTCGGGGACGGTGCACCTGAACTGCGGCTCGGCCGCCAACGGGGACGACAAGGTGTTCCAGGTCAACGCCGCCGCGGAGATCTACATCTCTAACTTCACCGCCCGGAACGCCGGTAAATTCATGCGACAGAACGGCGACACGACGTTCACGATGAACGTCTTCATCGACCACTGCGACATCTCGGACATGGACGAGTGCGTCTACCGCACGGACAGCACGTCCAGCCACGTGACGTTCACCAACAGCCGCTACCGCGGCATCGGCGACGCGCTCTTCATCTTCGGGAGCTCGGAGGTCAACGGGAATTCGGGCCAGAGCACGGTGTCGAACCTCCAGGCGTACTGAGCGGGCTCACTCCATCGCGAGCGCCCGCTCGACGAGCTCGAGGTCGAACTCCGCGCCGCCACGGGCGAGCCGGGCGACGAGCCCGCGCTGGCTGCGAGCGTCGGCGAGCGCCGCGGCAACGCCGTCCAGCGATGCGACGCGCTCGCGGTCGAGCGCGCGCAGGACGTCGCCGGATTCGACGCCGAGCCGGTCGAGCAGCGAGTCGGGCGCGATGGAGCCGAGCTCCACGCCAACCACTTGGTCCCCCTCGCGCACGGGGTCGAGGCGAGTCCCGGCGAGCAGCTCCACGCCCCGGGCGTAGATGCTGGCGACGGCGCGCGGGTCGAGCAAGAGCTCGGTGGCGGACCGCCGCTGGATCCCCCGCGCGACCTCCGCGGGGACCTGCCACACCGGCGGCGCGTCGTCCGCCGCCGCGAGGAGGGGACGGCCAGCGGGATCTCGTGGCGCGGCCGCGCTCGCCTCACGGAGCCCCGCGTGGAGCGTCGCCGCACAGCGCGCACCGCCGCCCAGCAGCCAGACCCGATCCCACTCGATGGAGTCCACGCGCCAGGGTCCCACCGCGTCCCCCACCCGGCGGAGCGACGCGGGATCGCCCGGCCCAGACGCGATGGAGGCGAAGGACCAGGCCGGGTCCGCGCTGGTCGTGATCACCCGCA
>CAYOLF010000021.1:43817-45084 GCA_964404725.1 uncultured Polyangiaceae bacterium | reverse complement strand
GTCTTCGGCGCCGGACGGATGGGGGCCGCGGCCGCCTGGGATCTCGCCCGCCAGCCGGGCGTCGCGTTGGTGCGGATCCTGGACCGCGATCTGCCGAAGCTGGCCGCGCTCGAGCGCGACCTCGGCCGCCTGCTCGCCGCCCAGCGGGGGGACCGCGCCCGGGTCGAGACGGAGCCCTGCGATCTGGAGCGGGAGCCGTCGCCGGTTCAGCGCTTGCGCGGGTTCGACGTCGCCCTCGCGGCCACCGACTACCGCCACAACACGGCCCTCACCGCGGCTGCCATCGAGGCACGGGTGCACCTCTGCGATCTCGGGGGAAACAACGAGGTCGTGCGCGCCCAGCTGGCGATGAGCGAGGCGGCCGAGCGCCACGGGGTGACCGTCATCCCCGACACCGGGCTCGCGCCGGGCCTGGCGTGCATGCTGGCGGCGCTGGGCGTCGAGCGGCTGCAGGGGGCGCACCGCGTCGCGATCCGGGTCGGTGGACTGCCCGCGCGCCGGCGACCGCCCCTCGACTACAAGATCGTGTTCTCCGTGCGCGGCCTCACCAACGAGTACCTCGAGCCAGCGGAGATCGTGCGTGACGGCGAGATCGTGACGATCCCCTCGCTGGGCGACCGCGAGGCGCTCTCGTTCCCCCCGCCGTTCGGGGAGCTCGAGGCGTTCACCACCTCCGGCGGGGCGTCGACCCTGCCGCGCACGCTGCGGTCGAGGGTCGCTCACCTCGACTACAAGACCCTCCGCTACCCGGGACACGCCGCAATCTTCGCGGCGCTGCGCGATCTCGGGTTCTTGGGCGAGACGCCCGTCGGCGACGTCGTCCCGCGGGTCTTCTCCGAGCGGCTCCTCGAGCGCGCGCTCACCGACGACGGCGAGCCGGACGTGGTCCTCCTGCGCGTGGTGGTCGAGGGCGTCCGCGACGGGCTGCCGTGCACCGTCACCTTCGAGGCCATCGACCACCAAGATCCGGCGACCGGACACTCGGCCATGGCACGCACCACCGCGTACTCGGCGGCGGCCGTCGCCTACATGCTGGCTGCCGGCGCGGTCACCCAGCGGGGTGTCGTGCCCGGTGAGCTCGCGCTCCCGCTCGAAGCCTACCTGGCGGCGGTGCGCGCCCGCGGCGTCGCCATCACGGAGCGCACGGAGCCACCGTGAGCGCTGGGCGCCGGCGCCGAGGCACGCGGCGCCGCGGCGGCGGGCCACTCTCGGGCGCTGCCGCGGCGGCCGCGCCGTTCCTGATCGCGGCCTGCGCGACGGGAGCGGG
>CAYOLF010000021.1:0-43717 GCA_964404725.1 uncultured Polyangiaceae bacterium | reverse complement strand
GCCGCGCTGCCCCGACGAGATGGCGCTCGTGACGCGACCCATCGGCCCCTACTGCATCGATCGCTGGGAAGCGACCTTGGTGGTGCCGGATGGCGCCGGGGGCGAGCGCCCCTGGCCGCCGAACCACGGGGTCAGCCCCGTCGCGGAGCGCGCCCGGGCAGCGAGCGCCGCCGGCGTGATCCCGCAGGGCTACATCAGCGGCGAGCAGGCCGCGGCCGCCTGTGCTCGGAGCGACAAGCGTCTCTGCGAGGTCGACGAATGGGTCCGGGCCTGTCGCGGTCCCGACCGCACGCTCTACCCGTACGGCGACATCCGGCGCGCCGGCGCCTGCAACGATCGCTTCCGCGTGCTCAACAAGCACCCGGTCGTGCGCCTGTTCCACCGGGAGGCGCCGCCCGGCACCGATCCCCGGGAGATGTGGTCGCCGCGCTGGATGAGCGATCCGCGGCTGTTCGAGCTCGACTCCACCGTGACCTTGACCGGGGCTCGCGCGGAGTGCACCAACGCGTACGGCGTCTTCGACATGGTGGGAAACCTGCACGAGTGGGTCGCCGATCCCGAGGGGACGTTCTTCGGCGGGTACTTCATGGACACGTTCCAGAACGGTGAGGGCTGCAGCTACCGCACCGGGTTTCACCCGACGTCCCACCACGACTACTCGACCGGCTTTCGTTGCTGCCGGGACGCCGAGTGGGAGCGGGCAGCGCCCACGCCGCCCGACGCGTGACCCCCGACTTGCGCGACCGTCCGCTTCGCGCAAACGTGAGGGTCACCATGGACACCCGCGACCAGCCGGGCCTGCCGCCCACGCTCCTCGCCCCGAACTGGATCGGCGGGCGACCCGAGCTCCCCGCCGGCGCCACCATGGCACGGCACAACCCGGCCTGGCGCGACGACCTGGTGACGATCGCCCCGGAGAGCGACGCGGACACGGTGGCGCGAGCCTGCCAGGCCGCGCGCGAGGCCCAACGCCCGTGGGCGCGGGTGCCAGCGCCCCAGCGTGCGCTCGTGCTCGGGCGCCTGGGGTGGCTTCTGCGCGAGCAGAAGGCCGCGCTGGCGCGGTTCATCGCCCGCGAGGTCGGCAAGCCCGTCCGCGAGGCGCGCGCGAGTGTGCAGGAGGCGATCGACACCGCGGAGTTTTTTCTGGGCGAGGGGCGCCGGCTCTACGGGCAGACGGTCCCGAGCGAGCTGCCGAACAAGGAGGCCATGACCCACCGCCGACCGGTGGGGGTGGTGGGCGTTATCACGTCCGGCAACTTCCCGATCGCGGTCCCGTCGTGGAAGATCGTGCCGGCGGTCCTCTGCGGCAACGCCGTCGTCTGGAAGCCCTCAGAAGACGCCCCGGGGACCGCCGCGCTGCTGGCGGAGCTCTTCGCCGCCGCCGGGCTGCCCGCGGGTGTGCTCAACGTCGTGCACGGGGGCGGGGCCGATGGCGCCGGGAGCGCGCTCGTCGCCCGGATCGCCGACGGCGGGATCGACAAAGTCTCCTTCACCGGGTCGACCACGGTGGGCCGCCTCGTGGGTGAGGTCTGTGGGCGCGCGCTCACGGTCCCCTCGCTCGAGCTCGGGGGGAAGAACCCGCTCGTGATCCTCGCCGACGCCGATCTCGAGGTGGCCGTGGACGGGGCGCTCTGGGGCGCCTTCGCGACCGCTGGCCAGCGCTGCACGAGCGCTGGCAACCTGATCGTCGATCGTCGCGTCCTACCCCTGGTCCGCGAGCAGCTCGTCCGGCGCGCGCGAGCCCTCGTCATCGGTGACCCACGACGCGAGGACGTCGATCTCGGACCCCTGATGCACCCGCGCTTCCTCGGGGCCTTCCTCGAGCAGCGAGGAGTGGGGGTCGATGACGGCGCCGAGCTGCTGCTCGACGGCCGGCGCATCGGTGCGAGCGAGGCGCCATCGGGGTTCGTCGGCGACGCCGCGCGCGGGCTGTACGTGAGCCCACGCATCTTCGACCGGGTCGACCCGAGCATGCGGATCGCGCAGGACGAGTGCTTCGGCCCGACGGTGAACCTGATCGAGGTGGGGAGCCTCGACGAGGCCATCGCCGCCGCCACGGCCTCGCGGTACGCGCTCTCGGCGGCGATCTACACCCGCGACGCGCGGGCGATGCTCCGGTTCAAGGAGGAGGTCGACGCGGGGATGATCAGCGTCAACGGCTCGACCATCGGCGCCGAATCACACCTGCCCTTCGGCGGCAACGGGTGGTCGGGCAACGGCACGCGCGAATGCGGCGTCTGGGTGCTCGACGCCTACACGCGCTGGCAGGCGGTCAACATCGACCACTCCGGGCGGCTGCAGCGCGCTCAGATCGACGTCGAACAGCCGCCCTTCGGTCCCGCGCCGGACCTGGCGCGCCTCGGCGGCTAGAGCAGCAGACAGGTTGATTGCTGCGAGAAATCAACGACCTAGGGACCCGCGTCCTCCGGGTCCCACCCAGCCACCGCTGGGTGGGTGAGGGCGTGGGGTACCGAACCGGGAGCAGATCCCGCCCCAGGCGCCGCTGAAGACGCACCCTCGCCCTGAGGGGGTGCGTCTTCAGCGGCGCCGTTGCCAAGGGCAACCTAATCGGTGCTCTAGACCGCGTCGAAGTGGGTCGAGAGGGTGCGCGCCGCCGCGGGCGTGGTGGCGTCGTCGAGCAGCAGCGGGAGCTCGACGCGCGGCGCTGGGATGGCCGCGAGGCGCGCGAGGTGCTCCGCCTGCAGGGTCTCCCGGGCGGCGCGGCGGGCGGCGATCGCGAGGCCCGCCGCGCCGTCGTCGAGGTCCGAGCGCGGCTCCACGATCCCCCGCGGGAGCAGCGGGGCGAGGGCGCGCCGCTCCGCCGCGGTGAACAGCGGCTCGATGAGGCCGTTGACGACGACGGCGGCCACCGGAAGCGCGAGGTCTTCGGTGAGCGTGGTGGTCAGCTCGAGCGCCTCCGTGGTCGGGAGCTCCTCCGGAAGCGCGACCACAACCACACCGGAGTGGATAGGGTCCGTCAGGTCGCGCCAGGCGCGCGCCGCGTCACGCTGGAGGATCCCGGGTGGCACGACGTCGACGATCACCTTGGGCACCCGGAGCATCTCGAGGCCGTGTCCCGTCGCTGGCGCGTCCTGGATCACGGTGTCGAAGCGCGGCCGACCGTCGCCGTCCATTTCGGTCGAGTGGAACCAGACCTTACCGAGCACCGCCCACTCGTGCAGGCCCGGCACCCCGGCGAGGAAGTCCTGGACGAGCTGGCGGTTGAACACGGCGTCGAAGACCGCGCGGCTCTTGAGGATCATGCCACCGTACTCGCGCAACGCCGCGTCCGCGCCGATCTGGACGCCCCAAATGCCGTCGGTGATCGGGCGCACGTCCGTCGAGAAGGGGGACACGCCGAAGAGCGTCGAGAGCCGCTCGGTCGCACCGCTCGTCGCCACCAGGACCCGCCGGCCGCGACGGGCGAGCGCGAGCGCGAGCGCCGCCGTCACGGTGCTCTTGCCCACCCCGCCCTTGCCGGTGACGAACAAGAAGCGGCGATCGAAGGGTGAGGTCATGCGGGTCGAATGGGCAAGGTCGCGTCCCCTGTGATATGGGCCAGGCAGCCGTCGGGCAAGCCCTCCCGGGGGGCGGCGCGCCGGTCCGGGGGGACGTCCCCCGATCCAGGAGACGCCGACATGACGCTTCGTCCCATCCGCTGCCCCGCTGATCTCGTCGCGAGCCCGAGCCGACGGCTCGTCGCCGGTGCGACGGCGGGGCTGGTCTGCCTCTCGCTACTCGCCGCGACCAGCGGCTGTCGTTGCGGCCGCGCCCCCGCGCCGAGCGCCAGCGCCAGCGCCAGCGCCAGCGCCGTCGGGACCCCTGCACCCCGAGCGTCGGCGAGCGCCCCGCCCTACTTGCACCGCGCAGTGGAGCGGGTCGGGCCCGCCTTCGCGATCCTGCCCGGGGAGGGGATCGGCCCCATCCGTTTCGGCGCGACCCCGGCTACGGTGAGGCGCCACATGACCCGGCCCTGCGACGTGGAGACGGCCGAGGTCTGTCGCTACTTCGCCGAAGCGGTCGAGTTTGCCTTCCGCGACGGTGTCGTCGCTGAGATCCGCATCCACCGGATCGATCGCCCGGCCGGCAAGGACCCGCGGGGCGTGGAGCGCGTGTACGGCAACTTCAGCGGCGCCATCCCCGCCGACCCGGCGGCGGGGCGCCCGGAGGTGACGACCTTCGGTATGCACGCCGAGGGAGCCAAGGAGGGCCTCGGCGAGCCGCTGCGCACGGAGGCAGTCGACGGACTGGGACCGTTCCACACGGTGGCCGTCCACCACTACGACGGTCTGATGGTGGAGTACGACCGGATCCCGGAGGCGAAGATGCCCGTAGTCAGCGGGTTCCGGGTCGTCCCGCGCGCCAAGCAGCCCGGACAGCCCTGACAGCGCCGCGCGGGGGGGAGGGTGGATCCGCGGCGCCGGCCGGGGCTCATCCCTGGCGCACCCGGCGGCGCTCCTGGATCATGTGCTGGGTGATCGCGCGCTGAGCGGCGGTCGTCTCGACCAGGGTCCAAACGTCGTGCTCCGGCTTGCCGCCGGCACGCTCGAGGAGGATGTCAGCGGCGCGCTCCGGCTCGATCGCGTCGAGATGGCGACCTGGCAGCTCGACGACCGCGGTCCGCGCGCGGAGCCCCTCGAGCGTCGTCAACATCTGCTCCACCACCGCCCGGAAGACGCGCTCGTCGAAGTCCGGCGCCGGACCGATCCCGAAGACGAGCACCTTGTCGAACGGCAGCCTCGGCTTGCCGGGCACGAGCATGACCTCGCCCACCGCGCCAGTGGCGAAACCCTGCTCAATCAGGCGGGAGATCCGCCTCGCGAGCCGCCAGTCCACGAGCCCCACCACGCCGTGCGGCGGTCGCTCGCCGGCGGCGAGACAGGCGGCGAGGACCTCCGTGCCCGCCAGGTCGAGGCGACGCAGGTGAGGCGGGACGAAGCGCAGGTCCACGTCACCGCGCTCCCGGGGCGGAGCCCGGCGGATCCCGGCGGTCGGCCGCGGCCCGCCGCTCGCGGTCGTCGTCCCATCGCCCGCAGTCGTCGGCGACCCGGTCGAGGACCCCGTTGACGAAGGCGCCGCTCTCCGCCGTGCCGAAGCGCTTGGCGAGCTCGACCGCCTCATCGAGGACGACGGCGCGCGGGATCTCGGGGCGGGCGAGGAGCTCGTAGGCCCCCAGGCGCAGCAAATTCCGGTCCACTCGGGTCATGCGCTCGAGCCGCCAGTTGCTGCTGGCCGTGCTCACCAGCAGGTCGACCCGTTCGAGCGACCCCGCGACGCCACGCACGAGCGAGTCGGCGTAGGCGCGATCCTCGGCGTCGCCGGGCATCTCCGCCCAGAAGTCCCGGATGACGGAGTCCGCGGGACCACCGCTCGCCTCGAGGGCGTAAAGCATCTGCAGCGCGGCTTCGCGGGCGGTGGTCCGGGCACCCATCGGCGACGCCTAGGGTGGAGCCAACCCGCCCCCGACGCAACCGGGATCGGCGGCGAGGCGCCGGGGGTCAGGGCTCTAGCAGACGTCGTAGCCGCCGCGTTCGATCCCGGCGCGCGATGAGCAGGGCGTCGAGCTCCGGATCCGGTTCGTTGATCCGGTGACGGAGGAAGTCGAGCCGCGCCTCGCGGGCCACCTCGGGAGGGGCGGCGCGGATCACGTACTCCATCGCCTCGTGCAGGACCGGATCCGACACCGTCAGGGAGGCGAGGATCCGCCGCCACTCCGCCACTGCGTCCACGGTTCGACCAACCCGCACGAACGCTCGCGCGCGGTCGGGATCGGACACGGCGATCGGGTACCGGATCCGATCCACGAGCTCCACCGCGGCCTCGAGCTCGGCCTGCAGCCGCGCACCCCGCGGGTCGCCCGGAAAGCGCGCGACGAACTCGGCGTACCGAGACCACGCCGCGTCGAGATCGAGCCGGGTGACCTCGAGGCGTGTGAGCGCCACCCACGGGGCCGGATCATCGGGGCGAAGCGGGGGGATCCGTTCGATCAGCGAGCGGGCGCCGTCGTAGTCTCCCTGCTCGTGGCGACAGGCGGCGGCCAGCTCGAGCAGGGCCACGCGGCGCGCGTGCGGTGCCGGCTCGGCCGCGAGCGCGGCGTCCACCAGCGGTTGGGCCAGGTCGGCGAGGCCCGCGTCGATGAGGACGCCGGCCAGCGCGAGGGTCGGTACGGGGTCCACCGGCCGCGTCGCGCGCGCGGTCACGACCCAGAACCGCTCCGCATCCGACCAGGTGTTCACCCGAAGCGCGGTCGCCAGCCCCAGTCCGAGCAGCGCCAGCGCGGCGAACCAGCGGGCCCCCGGTCGGCGCGTGACCAACCGCTCGAAACCGGGGGCCACCACCGCGGCGAGGGCGGCGAGCGGCAGGTACAGCAGCCGGTCGGCAGCGACGACCTCCTGCGACAGGGGGACGAGGTGAAGCACCAGCCCGAGCGCGACGACGAGCAGCGGCCAGCCGACGCGCGCTCGCTGGTCGACGGGTCGCGCTCCCCGACGGAGACGCCACCCCGCGAGCAGGATCCCGCCCACCAGCAGCGCGCCGAGCGCGCGCATCGGCAGCGACGGCGCGGCGACGAGCCCGATCCGGGCGGCGGGGCGGAGCGGATCGAGGATCATCCAGGCGTAGGTCCCGAGGGCCTCCAGGGCGACCCCCATGCGCCCCACCACCGACAGCGGGGTCCCCTGCGGGAGGATCGTCGCGCCCGCGACGACGCGCAGCGAGGCGTAGATCACGAGGACGATGGCGAGCGGCGCTGCCGTCTTCAAGAGCGGGACTGCCCCGCGGGCCGCGCGCCGCCGCCCCTCGCACGCGGCGGCGACCAGCCCCGCGATCGCCACCTCCTTGGCGAGAAGACCCATCAGCAGCGCGACCGCGGCGGCGAGCCGCCGGGCGAGCCGCTCGGATCGGAGCAGGATCAGGGCGGTCAGGACCGCCGCGGTCGCCAGCAGGTCGGCGCGACCGCCGGGCCAGGCGACCGCCTCGGCGAGGCGGGGGAGAAGCGCCCAGCCCAGGGACAGGGACAGGGCGACGCCCACCGGACCGGCGCGGCGACGCAGCCAGACGAAGAGCAGCGCGGTGTTCAGCAGGTGGAGCGCGAGGTTGGCGGGGCGCCCATCGCGCGGGGCGTCCGCTCCCGCCGGGTCGAGTCTGGCGCTCAGGGCGGTGAGCGGTCGGAAGGCGCCGCGCTCCGGGACCGCGGGGTCGACGCCCGGGAGCGCGGGAGTCGGCGCGGGGAACCCCCGGTCGGCGGTCTCCGACCGCGTGGTCGCGACCGGGGACTCGCCTCCGTTCGGCGAGGCGACGCCCGAGAGGACCGGGGAGTACACCAGCACGACGGCGACGAGGGCGACGCCGAGCAGGAGCCAAGGGCGGGCGACGCGCCACACCCCGCCTCCGCGATCCGGTCCGACCGGCATCCCTTCCCCGTTACCACGCCGGGCGGGCGAGCCGAAGGCCGACCGGACCGGCGCCGAGCACCGGGGGGCGTCGCTACAGACCGGCCGCGCTCAGCGCGCGCCCGAGCGTGACCATCTCGACCGCGGCCACGGCCGAGTCGAACCCCTTGTTTCCGGACTTGGTACCCGCCCGATCGACCGCTTGCTCGAGGGTGTCCGTCGTCAGGACGCCGAACGTCACCGGCACACCCGACTGCAGCGCCACCTGGGCGACGCCCTTGGCGACCTCGGCAGCGACGTAGTCGAAATGGGGCGTCCCGCCCCGGATGACGGCCGCGAGCGCGACGATGGCGTCGAAACTCCGACTGGCAGCGAGGCGCGCGCAGACCCCGGGCACCTCCCACGAGCCCGGCACGCGGATCACCGTGACGCGGTCCAGGTCGGCGCCGTGCCGCGCCAGCGCGTCCAACGCGCCGTCGATGAGACGCTCGACGATGAACTGATTGAATCGGGTCGCGACGAGCGCGAATCGTGCGTCGGGGGGCGCCACGAGCGTCCCCTCGACGATCCGGGCGGTCCGCTGGATCTCGTTGGCCATCGCCCGGCGACGTTACACCCGCCCCTGGACCCGTGCCAGTCCCCGCGCCGAACCGCCTCAGCGAGGCTCGTCGAGCGCGACCCGCTCCACGACCTCGAGCCCGTGCCCTACCAAGCCAACCAGACGAGTCGGGTTGTTGGTGAGCACCCGCAAGCGGCGCACCCCGAGATCGCGCAGCACCTGCGCCCCGAACCCGTACTCGCGGAGCGGCCCGAAGGAGCGCCCCGGGTCGGCCGCGAACGGCGAGCTCTTCTCCTGGTCGAGGGGCGGATTGAGCGCGGCGACCTCCGCGCGAAAATCGCGGTTCGGCGGCAGATAGACGACGACGCCGACGCCCTCCTGCTCGATCGCGTCGATCGCGGCGGTGAGGCTGGTGCGCCCGGTCACGGGGACGCCGAAGGTGTCCGCGAGGGTAGCTCCGTGGTGCACGCGACAGAGGACCGCGCCAACTTGGGTGGGTCGCCCCTTCACGAGCGCGAGAAGCTGCTGGTGCTCGACCATCTCCTCGTAAACCAAGACGTGCCAGCGGGTCTGGGTACGCGCGAGGACGATCTCCGCCTCCGAGATCCGACGAACGACGGCCTCGGTCTGGAGGCGGTAGGCGATGAGATCGGCGATGGTGAGGATCCGGATGCCGTGTTCCACGGAGAAGACCTCGAGATCCGGCATCCGCGCCATCGTCCCGTCGTCGTTCATGATCTCGCAGATGACGCCGGCGGGCGTGAGCCCCGCCAGCCGCGCCAGATCGACGGATCCCTCCGTCTGCCCGGCGCGGACGAGCACGCCGCCGGAACGGGCACGGAGCGGGAAGACGTGCCCCGGGCTCACGACGTCATCGGGACGGGCGTCGGGGGCGATGGCCACCCGGACGGTGCGCGCGCGGTCCGCCGCGCTGATCCCCGTGGTGACACCGTCCCGCGCCTCGATGCTGACGGTGAAGGCGGTACCGAGCGTGGGGCCCCGGCGCCCCGGCTGCTGCATCATCGGCAACTCGAGGCGGTCGACCTGCGCTCCGGTGAGCGTCAGGCAGATCAGGCCGCGCCCGTGCTTGGCCATGAAGTTGATCGCCTCGGGGGTGACGTGTTCCGCCGCGAGCGTGAGATCGCCCTCGTTCTCGCGCTCCTCATCGTCGACGAGGATGACCATCCGACCGGCACGGATGTCGTCGATGGCAGCCTGTACCCGCGTGAGCATCGTGGTCCCTTTCGATCGGAGTCCAAGGTCGAGCGCCGTCGTGGGGGGACGTGGCTGCCGACGGGGTGACTCTCTACATCAAACCCGCGCGGCGCAGGGCCTCGATCAGGCTCCCGTCCCCGGCGGGCTCGCCGCCCCGGCCGGCAGCCGGCGGTCCGTCCCCGACGCTGACGCCGCCGGGGGCGCGGAGGGCGGCGACGACGTAGCGCGCCAGAAGGTCCACCTCGAGGTTGAGAGCTCGTCCCGGATCGAGCGCGGCGAGGGTGGTCGCGCCGAGGGTGTGGGGGATGAGCATGACGTCGAATTCTCCAGCACGGGTGGCGTTGACGGTCAGCGAGACGCCGTCGAGAGCCACCGAGCCCTTCGGGGCCAGGTACGCAGCCAGCTCGTGAGGGAGCTCGAAGACGGCTTGAGTGGCTTCCCCGACCTGCGTAACCCGCAGCGCGCGGACCACCGCGTCGACGTGGCCGCTCACCAGATGACCGCCGACGCGGTCGCCCAGCCGGAGCGCCCGCTCGAGGTTGACGACCGCCCCGGCGGCGAGCAGGCCGAGGTTGGTGCGCCCGGCGGTTTCGAGCGATACGTCGGCGGTGAAGCCGCCGGGGTCATGGTCCGTCACCGTCAGACAGACCCCGTTGACCGCGACCGACTCGCCGGCGGCGGGCGCCTCGAACCGGGCCGCGATCCGCAGCCGCAGTCCCGGACCGCGACGCTCCCGCCGCTCGAGCCGCCCCGTGGCCTGCACCAAGCCGGTGAACACGCGAGAGGCATAGCATTCGGCCCAGCGACCCGTCGACCGCGGACCGCCCGCGCGGTAGAGAGCGGGCCGGACAGGCTCCGGCCGGAGGCACGTGGGCCCGCTCACCGAGAGGCGATGACCGCGACGTTCACCGACGGGACCCTCCACGTCTTCACCTACAAGGACGGCCCGCTGGCGCGGTTCGCCCACGATCTGCGCCTCACGGTGCAGCGCTTCTCCGTGGAAGTGCAGGGGCGCGACGTCCGCGCCACCTTCGATCCGAGGTCGCTGGTAGTGGACGGGGTGGTCAAGGGCACGCGCATCGACCCGCGGACCCTGACCGAGAAGGACGTCCGCGAAATCCTCGAGAACCTCGAGCGGCACGTCCTAAGGTGGCGGCAGCATCCCGAGATCGCCTTCACCGGTCGGGTCGCCGCGAGCCGCGACGGCGTGGCGACGGTGAAGGGGACGCTCCGCCTCGTGGGGCGCGAGGGGCCGCTCGACGTGAGCCTGAAGCGACAGGGCGATCGCGTCGTCGGCGAGGCGTCGCTGTTGCAGACGCGGTGGGGGATCCAGCCTTTTTCCGCCATGCTGGGGGCGATCCGGATCAAGAACCTCGTGCTCGTCCGCTTCGACCTGCCGGCGCCCGCCGAAGAGGCTGAACAGCCCGACACCTGAGCCGCGAAGTCGGCCGCTTGTCGGCGGGGCCGCGGCGCGGCAACCTCGGGGGGTGCGCGTCGAGTCGTGGGTGATGGCAGCAGGGATCGCCGGGCTCGGTGCCTGCGGACCGAGCATGCAGTCGATCTACGAAGGCAACGTCCGCTTCGAGCACTGCTATCGGCTCGACCTCGACCGCGAGATCGCGCCCTCCCACCGCGAAGCGTGCTGGCAAGAGTGGTTCGCCACGTACACTTACGGGCAGACGCGGGACAAGATCGAGTACGCCCGGCGGCGCCTCCGCTACCTCGCCGCCGGTGAAACCAGCCCGCCCGGCCTCGATCTGTCGCGCGCGGACTCCCGTGTGCTCGCCGGGAGCGAGGTGACGCCGGCGCCGTTGAGCGTCAGCGCGCCGCCCCCGACCCTGGCGGAGCCCACACCGTCGGCCGACCCGGCCACCCCGACGGAAGCTGCGTCCTCCGAGGTCCGCCCTCAGCTCCCCGGCGGGCGATGTGTGGACGGGTGCGCTACCGCCTTCGCGACCTGCACGGAACCCTGTCGCGGCGCCGCCGCGGAGGCGCCGAGCCGATGCGTGGGGTGCGAGGCGGACTACGGACGTTGCGTGCGCCGTTGCTTCGAGTGATGCTGCCTCGATTAGTTGACGCGCCGTGCCAACGGGAGCTAACGACGGGGAGGAAGCGATGACCGTGCTCCGATCCGCGCTCGAGTCCGGGGCCACGGCGCTCGCGACGCCGATGCCGCGCGTGCTCCGCCCGCAACGGGCCATGCCCGCCGACGCCGTTCGCCCGACGCGAGCGGAGGTGCATCTCGGCCATTTGCGTCATAATTTCCAGGTCTTGCGCCGCGCCGCCCAGCACGCGGAGGTCTGGTGCGTGCTGAAGGCGGACGCCTACGGGCACGGCTCGAAGGCCGTGGCCCGGTCGCTCGAGCGCGCTGGGGCGACGGGTGTCTGCGTGGCCCTGCTCGAGGAGGGGATCGAGCTGCGCGACGCCGGGATCCGCATCCCCATCCTGGTGATGGGAGGATACTACGGCGGGGCGACCGGCGAGCTGTTGCGCCACGAGCTCACCCCCGTGGTCCACGACGTGGCCACGGTCGAGGCCATCGCCGACGAGGTCCGCTACCAGGCGTCGGGACCCGTCCGTGTTCACGTGAAGATCGACACGGCGATGAGCCGGCTCGGCGCGAGACCGGAGCACGTCGGCACCGTCGGCGAGGCCATCCTGCGCCGGCCGGAGCTCGCCGTCGAGGGCGTGATGACGCACTTCGCGTGCGCCGACGGGGGTGATCTCGAATCCGTCGATCAGCAGCTCGCGCTGCTGGAGCAGGCGACGGCCACGCTCTCGCGGCTCGGCCTGCCGCCGCGCGTGCGCCACGCGGCCAACAGCGCTGCGTTGCTACGGAGCGACCGGGCGTTGCTCGAGCGCGTACGACCGGGGATCGCGCTCTACGGGGTCGAGCCCTTCCCGGGGCTGTGCGCCCAGCTCCGACCGGTGATGCGCGTCCGCACCGAGGTGGTGTCGCTGCGCGAGATCCCGCCCGGGCAGCCCGTGGGCTACGGGGGAACGTGGCGCGCCGGTCGCACCACGCGGATCGCCACCGTGCCGATGGGCTACGCGGACGGCCTCAGCCGGGGGCTGTCCAATCGCGGGCAGATGCTGGTGCGGGGCCGGCGTGTCCCCATCGTGGGGCTGGTCAGCATGGATCTGACGATGATCGACGTCACCGACGTCCCGGGCGTCGCGCTGCGTGACGAGTGCGTCGTGCTCGGGCACCAGAAGGGGCCGCTCGGGGAGGACACGATCAGCACCGTCGAGGTGGCCGCCCACCTCGGGTCCATCCCGTGGGAGGTGCTCACCTCCGTGTCGCGACGGGTGCCGCGGTTCTACCGCGAGCCCTGATCAGTCCTCGAGCAGCAGCCGTCGCGCGTCGAGGGCGCCCGCGACGGGGGTGAGCCGCGCGTCGAGGCGGATCTCGTCGAGCAGGCGGGTCATGCTCGCCCGATACGCGTCGCGGCCGAGCTCCCCGCGCAGGAGCTCGACGCGCAGGAAGACGGCGGCGGTCTGGACCACGTCGCAGAGGCAGTACGCCTGGACCTCGGCGACCCGTCCGGCGTGCATGAGCGGACCGACGTCCTTGCCCGCGACCCCGACCTTGCCCGGCATCCCGCAGAGCTTGGCGATCACGTCCAGCCGGGCCGGCTTGGCGGCGCCGAAGTCGGCCAGGAAATCCATGAGATCGAGGTGGCCATCGGGGGAGAAGCGGTACCGCACCTCCCTCGACTGGTAGTACTGGGGCAGAGGGATCCCGTAGCGCAGGCAGCGGGTCGCGATCACCGGCAGGTCGAAGCCACGGCCGTTGAAGGTGACGACGCAGGGCCTCCGCTCGTTGAGCACGGTGGCGAAGTCCTCGAGGATCCCGCGCTCGTCCTTGCCCTCCCCCAGCACGGCGATGCGCTTGACCTCGCGGGCGGCGTCGAACCAGAGCGCGCCCAGCACGACGACCTGATGGTGGGGCGGCGCGGGCAGGCGCTCTGCCTCGCTGACCTCGGCGATCGGGAGCTCGGGATCGAGCACCGTCTCGATGTCGATCACGAGGAATGGCCGCGCGGTCACTGGCTTCGGCGGGAGCTTCAGCCGATCGCCGCGGACGGTCAACTCCCGCGAGCACCTCGGAATTCCCCGGTATTTTCGCTCGCTTGACAGCCCCCGGAGGCCGTGGTCCGGTTTCGGGTCCGTGGTGGCCGGCCGAGCGCCGTGCCCCGGTCCGCGGCGCGGGCCTGGCCGACGCCGGGCCCGTCGCAGGGACAGCCGGGTGGACCCCGACGGCAGGACTCAGATGGCCCGTAACGTTCTCGTCATCAATTGCGACATCCGCGAGACGCGTGTTGCGCTCATCGAGGATGGCGTCATCGCGGAGCTCCAGATCGAGCGCGCCTCCGCGATGGGCACGGTCGGCAACATCGTCCTCGGTCGGGTGTCGCGGGTGCTGCCCGGCATGCAGGCCGCATTCATCGACGTGGGCATGGATCGCGCGGCGTTCCTGCACGTCGAGGATCTCATCCGACCGCACGACTTCGAGGCGTACCTCGCCGGCGGAGCCCGGGAAGACCACGAGGCGACGGCGCGCGGGGTCGGTGGGCGACGACCGTTCGGCGGGGGCACGACGACCGCGAGCGACGACGTAACTGCGGTCGACGCGGACGACGACGACGCGCCGCTGCTCGGAGCCGACGACGCGGACGACGACGACGCGCCGCTGCTCGGAGCCGACGACGCGGACGAGAACGGCGCGTCCGGCGACGCTGCAACCGGCGACGCCGCGACCGGCGACGAAGTGGCCAGCAACGGCGCGGAGGCGCCGGAGGCCACGCCCGTCCACCGGGAGGCGGCGCGGGTGCCGAGGCGCCGGATCGTGGGCCCCCGGAGCGAGGCCGCGCGAACCGAGCCCTCCCCTCCCACGGATTCGCCGGAGCCCACCAGCGCGACGCCGACGACGCCCGAGGCGGACCCGCTCCTCGCGGCGAGCGACGGACGGGAGGGTGATCTCACCCCGAGCGCGGCTTCGTCCGACGACGATCCCGCGGCGGGCGCGGACGACGAGTTCGATGAGGACGAGGCGTCGGCAGCCGACGAGATCTCCGCGGACGAGGACGACGACGAGGTCGAGGACGACGAGGCCCTGGACGAGGAAGGCGCCGACGTTTCCGGGCCGACCGTTCCCTCGGGTCCAGGGGACGACGACGAGGTCGCGACGGGTACGGCCAAGGCCGCGCCTGGCGCCCCCGCTGCGGCGCCCGCGCGAGACGCTGACGATCGGTCGAACCGCGGGCGACGGCGCCGGCGGCGCGGGCGCAAGGGCGCGGCGCCCGAGCCGGCGGCGCGGCCGCGCGAAGCCGCGGGCAAGGCGGACCGACGGCACGCCCACGTCGCGCCGAGCCGGGTTTCTCGCTCGGTCCCCATCACCGACGTCGTCAAGGAGGGCGATGAGGTGGTGGTGCAGATCTCGAAAGAGCCGATCGGCACCAAGGGCGCGCGGGTGACGAGCCACGTCTCGCTTCCCGGCCGCTACGTCGTCTACCTCCCGACGCTCGACCACGTCGGCATCTCCAAGCGCATCGGCTCCGCGCGCGAGCGCGGGCGGCTGCGTGAGGTGATGGAGGCGCTCAAGCCCGAGAAGGGTGGGCTCATCGTCCGCACCGTGGCCGAGGGGCTCACCAAGAAGGGCCTGAAGGCGGACGTCGGTTACCTGATCAAGCTCTGGGCGGACGTGTCCCGACGACGGGAGGGGGCGCGTGCGCCGACCGTCCTCTACACGGAGCTCGATCTGGTGCTGAAGACCGCTCGAGATCTCTTCACCGAGGAGATCGAAAAGATCGTCATCGATGACCGGGATCAGTACGGGCGCCTGGTGCGCTTCGTCGAGATGTTCATGCCCGAGCGCGTCAAGGACGTCGAGCTCTACACGGGTTCGGAGCCGGTCTTCGACGCCTACGGCATCGAGGACGAAATCGGCCGCGCCCTCAGCCGCAAGGTGCCGCTCCCGAGCGGTGGCTACCTGATCCTCGATCAGGCCGAGGCCCTGACCGCGATCGACGTGAACACGGGGCGCTACGTCGGCAAAGGGAGCAAGGACCTCGAGGAGACGGCGCTGAAGACCAACCTGGAGGCGGTCGAGGAGATCGCCTACCAGCTGCGGTTCCGTAACATTGGCGGGCTGGTCATCCTCGACTTGATCGACATGGACTCGCCGGGCAACCGCGAGCGGGTGTGGCGGGAGCTCGAGCGCATGCTCGCCAAGGACAAGGCCAAGACCACCTTGAACCGCATCAGCGAGCTCGGGCTCATCGAGATGACCCGCAAGCGGACGCGCGAGAGCCTCAGCCGCACGATGCACGAGCCCTGTTTCTACTGCGACGGCACCGGGCAGATCGCGTCACGGACGACGATTGGCTACGAGATCCTCCGCCAGATCCGCCGCGAGCGGAGCTCGCTGAAGGGGTACTCGGTGGTGGTCAACGCCCACCCGGCCATCGTGGATCTGATGCAGGGCGAGGAGCGCGCCGCCGTCGAGGAGGCCGAGCGCAGGTACCTGCGCCGGATCGAGTTCAACGCCTGCCGCGAGTATCACATCGAGCAGTTCGACCTCACGGGGAAGTAGCCATGGCGAACGGGCGCCGCGACGAGCGGGTGACGATCAACAAGGAGTTCGACTCCTTCGATCAGTTCATCCAAGAATACGTCACCAACATCTCGGCCACGGGGGTGTTCATCAAGAGCAAGACCCCGCTCCCCGTGGGCACCGAGGTCAACCTCCGCTTCACCGTCATCATGGACGACATCGAGACCATCACCGGCCTTGGCCGCGTCGTGCGCGTCTCGGAGGATCCGGCGGGGATGGGCGTGGTGTTCGAGGAGCTCAACTCGTACTCGCAGAAGCTCATCGGCAAGCTCCTCACCGCGCGGCCACCGTTCGCGAAGCCGCCCGGCGACACTTCGTCGAGCGGATAGCCGCGCGGCGGGGGGGCCCGGTCTGGCGCGACCCCGAGTCCGGCCACCGGACCGCGCGGCCCGATGGCCGCTCGACGACACCCGGTTCGCCTGGCTTGCGCGTCGCCCCCGGGTCAAACAGAATGCGGGCCCCTCACCATGTATATCCAGCTCAAGGGCAAGCCCCGCAAGACCAACCGCAAGCGCTCCGCCCGCTACAAGGCGAAGCTTCGCGCCAAGAACCGCGGGCGGCGCCTCAGCCTGCAGCACTGACCCGCCTCTAGACCAACACGCGGTCTGCCAGCTCTGTCGGCGTTCTGAAGGACGCCCCCCTGGCACCACTGGTTGCCAGGGGCGAGGGGGCGTTTCCCAGGGCACCTTCGGGGGGATCTGCTGCTCGCTCGTGGCTCGAGGCCGTGGATCTGCCGCGGCACTCGAGCCAAGTGCCGCTTTGGCGGCCGCTCCGGCGACGACGCTGGCGGCGCAAGCTCAGAACGCGTCGTCGTCGACGTGAACCTCGAGCGCGTGACGGGCGGTTTCGAATCCGAAGCCCGCGCGGGCGAGCGCCGCGAGGTCACGCCTGGCCAGCGCCGCGCGCTCCGCCGCAGGGCGGTACTTGCCGAGGCGCTTGCGGCGGACGAAGGCGCGCGCTGCGTTTAGGTCGGGAGTCTCGTCGTCCCCGTCGGCAGCCTGGATCGCGGCAGCGATGTCGGCCTCGGCCACCCCTCGCGCGCGGAGCTTCTGGGCGATGGCGACGGACGAAGCCCCGCGACCGCGCTGGCCGCGTGCCAGTGTCTCCGCGAAGCGCCGGTCGTCGATCACCCCCGCGGCGGCGAGGCGGGAGACGAGCGCCTCCGCCTCACGGTCGAGCTTCGCGGTCGCCTCGTCGTCGAGGCGCGCGCGCCGGACGGTCCGCCGGAGCAGGCCGCTGAGCTGAGCGGACGACGCGTCGAAACGGTCGAGGTGGCGAAGGGCTTGGTCGCGGAGGCCCTCCGCGGTCACGGCGGCCGGGCCGGCCCGGAGCGACCCGGCGCCCTTCGGCGCTCGCCGCTCCGTCACCCGCCGCGCTTGAGCTCCGTGAGGACGAGCTTGGAGACGGCCTTGAGCGTCTCGAACACGCCCGGGCCCGTTCGTGCGACCGCCTCGAACTCGGGCACGTTCATCGGGTTGACGAGATCGTGCAGCTCCTTCACGTCCACGACGTTGGGCAGATCCCGCTTGTTGTACTGGATGACGTAGGGGATCTTCTCGAGGGAGTAGCCCTGCTCCGCCAGGTTCGTGCGCAGGTTGTCGACGCTCTCCTGGTTAGCCTCGAGCCGCTCGATCTGGGAGTCGGCCACGAAGATCACCCCGTCGACGCCCTTGAGAATGAGCTTGCGGCTGGCGTCGTAGAAGACCTGCCCTGGCACCGTGTAGAGGTGGAAACGGGTCTTGAAGCCGCGGATCTCGCCGAGAGACAGGGGCAGAAAATCGAAGAACAGCGTTCGCTCCGTCTCGGTAGCGAGCGAGATCATCTTCCCTTTGGCGTCCGGGTTCGTGCGCTCGTAGATGTACTGGAGGTTGGTGGTCTTCCCGCAGAGACCCGGCCCATAGTAGACAATCTTGCAGTTGATCTCCCGGGCCATGTAGTTGATGAAGCTCATCGCCCGGCGCCTTCAGTCGTTGAAGAGATTGTCGATGTCCTCGTCGGTGATCTCGGCAAAAGGTGAGTCCCCGCCTGGCTCGGCGACCTTTGCGAGCAGCGATTCGAACACCCGGTTGAGCTCGTCGCTGGCCTTCCGCACCCGCAGTCGGACCAGGCCGAGGCTCGACTTGGAGTCGAAGATCACGACCAGGATGACCCGGTTGCCGACCAGCTGAATGTGGATGTTCGCGTTCTCGCCTTCGTGAAACTGGGTCGCGAACTCGTTCTCGCGGAGTAGCTTCGCTATCCCGCCCGTGGCGGCGATGTTGCCCGCCGTCAGCGATGCGAGCGAGGTCGTGTCAATGTTCTCCACCTCACCGCTGGCAGCGATGAGCTGGCCGTTCTTGTCGACGATGAAGACGACCTTGGCGTTCGCTTCCCGGACCAGGCGATCGACGACCACCTGGATCTGGTTGAACTCCTCCTCGTACATCACCATCTGCGGGTTAACCATGCGCGCCTCCGCGAAGCTGGCTCGAGCGGTTTACGGGTCCGAGCAACGTGCCTCGGTCGCTCCCGAGATCAGGGGTCCCGCGCCGACCGGAAGCGCTGAACCCGTTCGCGTCGCGAGTGGCGGCGCTGGGGTACCCCCCGCCACGACGGGCGGGGGCGGCTCCGCGCGCGATCACGGTCGACACGCAGAAGCGAGGCTCGCCCGCCCGGGCCACCATCCCCGGGGTAACGGCGAGACGCCAGCCGAGGCCGTCGCCACCCGGACCGGGCGCGGGCGGTGTGGCCCGTGGCGCGCCACCGACGCACGCAGCAGGGATCTTCATTGGAAATTCGCCGAAACCAGAACCATTCGAGCGAGTCAATCTTCTATCCGAGCCACCCGACGCCAGCAAGCGTGGGCCGCGCCCGGGCCTCACTTTGTTCGCCGAACCGGCCTCCCGGCTGGCACCCCTCGCTGCTACGGCGCGGCCCAAGGGGCCTTTCCGAACGCGCGCGCACACTGAACGTCCGGGGTGATGCGACGACCGTTCACGCCGCCTCCACGACCACGATCGGCGTGCAGCGGAGGGCTTCCGGCGCGGTGGCCCGAACCGGGGCGTCGCTCGTCGGGGGCGTGCGACCAGCGCGCGCGGGCCGTGGTAATGATGGTGCGCATGGTCGACGCCAGCCGCTGGGTCCGGCGCCGGGAGCGCGCGAAGACGCTGACGGTCCGCTGCGCGGCTGCCGTGGCGTTCACGATGGTCACGGCTGCGCCGGAGTCGGCGCGGGCCGAGCCCGGATCCGTCCACCCGGACCTCGTCGAGGCGACGGCCGCGCTCGATCGGGCGCGGGGTAGCGAGCGGTACGCGGCGTTGCGCGGGGTCTGGGCGACCTGGGACCGCGCTGACCCGCTCGCCGTCGAGGACCTGCTGCGCGCTGCCAGCGCCGACGCCCGCTTCGACGCGCCCGAGCGCGCCTACGCCGCGACGCTGAGCGCCTACGCCCGTCTTCGCCGCGGCGATGTCGCCGCCGCGCGCCGGGAGATCACCGCGCTCGGCTTCGTGAACGACTGGCTCGTCGTCGGTCCGTTCGACAACGACGGCAAGGCGGGCTTCGCCGTCGATCATGGACCCGAAGCCGAGCTGGGGACGGCCGTCGTCCCGGGGCGAGCGTACACGGGAAAGGAGCGGCCCGTCCGCTGGCGTGCTGCCCCGTCGGATGCGTTTCCGTTCGGCTGGCTCGACCTGGGGGCGCTGGTGCGGCCGACACCGCACGTGTGTGTCATCGCCAAGACCTTCGTCCTCGGCAGCGGCAGCCGATCGCGGCCCATCAGCGCGTGGGTGGGCGCCGCGGGCGCGACCAAGGTCTTTTTCAACGGCCAGCTCGTCCTCGAGGACTCTGCCTACCGCGCGCACGACACCGACCGCTTCGCCGTCGAGCTCGAGCTGTTCCCGGGCCCCAACGACCTGACGGTCAAGGCCTGCGGCGCCGAGGAGGCGCCGATCGTCTCCGTGCGCCTGGCGGATCGCCGCGGGTCACCGGACCCCACCCTCCGCTTCACCGCTGACCTCGGCTCCAGCCCAGCCGCGGCCGAGCGGGCGGCCCGCGCCGGGGCGCGGCCGTATCGCGCGCCACCGGGCGCCATCGCGGGACCGCTGGCGACCTTGCGGGCGCGGGCGGAGCGCGCGCACGCGCGCGCCGCCGATCTGGAGGCCTTCGCTCGCTACCTGGTGGCCACCGGCTCGGACGACCCGACCGAGCACGTCGCGCGCGACGCCGCCCAGCGCGCCGCCGAGATGGACCCGACGGTAGAGCGCCTGCTGCTCGCGGGCGAGCTCGCCGAGGACCGGAATCAGCGCGCTGCGTGGCTGGCCAAGGCGGTGACCGCGGCCGGGTCGCGCCCGCGGGTCGACGTCCTGCTCGCGCAGGGCGAGCACGCCCGCGGGGGCATCAACTGGCGGCAGGCGGTCCCGTTCTTCGATCAGGTCCTCGTGCTCGACCCGGACAACGTGGCGGCGATCGCCGGCCGCGTCGCGCTCTACGCGGAGGCGGGCCTGGAGCGGACGGCCCTCGACACGCTCGAGCGCGCCCTGGCGCGAAACCCGACCGCCGTGAACCTCGTAAACCTGCATGCCTCCGCGCTGCACGCGCTGGGGCGCACGCGCGAGGCGAACGAGGCGGAGGCTCGTTACGCGCACCTCCGCTTCGACGACCGCGGGCACCTGGCGAGCCTGGTGACCCGCGCGCTCGCCCGGCGGGAGGACGCGGTCGCGGAGCGTTGGCTCGGCCGCCTGCTCTCGATCGCCCCGGACAGCCAGTGGGCGCTCGGGTTCGCGGCACGCAGCCGCCGGGCCCTGGGGCAAGCAGCCGCCGCGATCACGACCTACGAGCGGGCGCTCGAGCTGTGCCCGGACGACGTCGAAACCCTGCGGGCCCTGGCCGACCTGCAGGGCGAGCTCGGGCACCGTGAGGCGCAGCTCGCGGCGCTGCAGCGCATCCTCGAGCTCAGTCCCCAGGACCGGGCGGTCCGCGAGTACGTCGAGCACCTCGAGCCGGCCCGCGCCCGCTCCGACGAGCGCTACGCCTGGAAGCCGAAGCGCTTCCTCGATCTGCGCGGCGCCCCGGCGGCGGGCCAGAATCAGCGCACGTTGCGTGACTTGACGGTCACCACCGTCCACGCCAACGGCAAGGGCAGCCGCTTCCGCCAGATCGTGTACCAGCCACTGACGGACGCCGCCGCCGCCGCCGGGCGCCAGTACTCGTTCCAGTACCAGGCCGACCGCGAGATCGTGCAGCTGCGCGGGGCACACGTCTACCGCGCCGACGGGCGCGTCGACTCGGCGATCGAGTCCGGAGAGGGCGCGGCGAACCTGCCCGAGCTCTCGATGTACACCTCGGCCCGGAACTTCTACGTCCAGCTGCCGCGCCTCGAGCCCGGTGACGTGGTCGAGCTCAAGTACCGCGTGGACGACGTCGCGCCCCGCAATGAGCTCGGGGACTACTTCGGCGAGGTCGTGTACCTCCAGTCGAACGAGCCGACGGCGAACGCCGAGTACGTGGTGGTCACGCCGACCGCGCGTCCCCTCCACTTCGACACCAATCTCCCCGAGCTGAAGCACACGGTGCGGCGATCGGGCGAGGCCGTGACCCACCGGTTCTTCGCGCCCGAGGTGCCACCCATCGTGCAGGAGCCGGCGATGCCGCCGCTGCCCGAGATCGTGGGTCACGTCCACGTCTCCACCTACAACGACTTCCAGGAGATGGGCGCCTGGTACTGGGGGCTCAGCCGCGATCAGCTGGAGCTCGACGAGGAGACGCGGAAGCTCGCCCGCACGCTCGGGGCCGGCGCCCGGAGCGAGCGCGAGAAGGTGGCGCGGGTCTACGACTGGGTCGTGAAGAACACCCGCTACGTCGGGATCGAATTCGGCATCTACGGCTACAAGCCCCGACCGGCCGTGCTCACCGTGGCCCGAGGGTGGGGCGACTGCAAGGATAAGGCCACGGTGATCGTCGCCCTCTTGCGCGAGCTCGGCATCGACGCGACGGTGGTGGTGGTGCGCACCCAGCTCCGCGGGGACTTCTCCTCGAAGGTCGCCAGCCTGGCGCCGTTCGATCACGCGGTCGCCTACGTGCCGTCGCTGGACCTCTACCTCGACGGGACCGCCGAGTACGCCGGTGTCGACGAGCTGCCGGTCATGGATTACGAGGCGCTGGGCCTGCTCGTCAACGAGGGGAAGTCCCGGTTGGTTCGGTTGCCCGCCAACGATCCGGCGCGAAACGCGATCGCGCGACGGGTGCGGGCCCGCCTCGCCGCCGACGGATCGGCGGATCTCGAGCTTCGGTACGACGTGCGCGGCAGCGCGGCGCCGGGGTGGCGCCAGAGCTTCCACGCCAAGTCCACCCTGCGGGAGCGTGTGTTGTCGGAGCTCGTCGGGCCGAGGTATCCCGGCTTCACGCTCACCGACGGCCCCACCGGCGTTACCACCGGCGATCTCGAGGACTTCATGGCACCAGTGTGGCTGGAGACGCGGGGCACCGCCCCGGCCTTCGCGCGGCGCGAGGGCACGACGCTCAGCGTCGCCGTGACGCCGAGCAGCCGTCTCACCCCGACCTACGCGGCCCTGCCGCAGCGCACCCAGGACGTTCGCCTGCTGGCGATGCCCGGCGTCGAGGAGACCTTCGTGGTGACCCTCCCGGCGGGGACGAAGGTGCTCAGTGCCCCCTCCAGCGCGAGCGGCAGCGGCCCGTTCGGCAGCTACTCGGTGTCGGTCGAGCAGCGCGGCAGCGAGGTGACGGTCAAGAGCCTCCTGCGGGTCCAGGCGACCCGGATCACCCCTGCCCAGTACCCCGCCTGGCGCCGCTTCTGCGACGAGGTGGATCGGGCGTTCTCACCGCGCCTGACGGTCGGGAGCTGAGGCCTCGAGATGCGATTCGTTCGGCTGGTCTGGCTCCTCCTCGTCGCCGCGCTCCTCGGCAGCTGTGGACGCGCGTCGCCTCGCCACGCCGAGCCGACCCTGGCCGAGCTCCGACGGGAGGGCATGACCACGCGCGCGCCCGACGTCGTGGCCCGCTGGCTTTTCGCGGAGCTGTTCGCGCCGGGCGGAGCCGCCAAGCAGGCGGCGCGGGCCGCGGAGCGCCTGCGCGGGATGGACAGCGCGGACGACGCGCTCGGGCCGCTGAGCCTCGGCCTCGACGCCTGGCTGCACGGGCGGATCTCCGAGGCGCCCGATCACTTCCTGCGCGCCGTACGGGCGGCCCGGGGCTCGGAGGATCCGCGCTCGCCCTTCATCGCTTGGTTCTCGGCGCAGCAGGCCACGGCCCTGCGCCACCACTCCCCCGGCCTGTGGAAGCGGTGGCACGAGTTCGTCGAGGAGGCCATCGACGAACCCGTGAACCTCGGCTGGCGCGCTCGGAGCGAGCTCGTCGACTGGTGGTCGGCGGAGGCGTTCACCGCCGCCGAGCCAGCGGTCCTCGCGCGCACGGCTGAGCGGTATGGCTGCGTCGGGGCGGTACACCTGGCCGGGCCCTTCGGGCGTCACACGAAGCGCGACCTCGTCTCCCCGCACCCGGCGGAGGCACCCGGTCCCTGGCCCGAGCGATGGCCACGGAGCGATGGCCAGATCGACACGCCACGCCGGCTCGAGACACGGCACGAGGGGTGTCGCGTCTGGGCCGACGAGCCCGTCGCGAACGGGGTCTTCTACGCAGAGACGTACCTCGACCTGCCTGCCGACGGCGAGGTCCTCCTCGCGGTGCAGGGGGCGCTCGCCGTGTGGGTGGACGACACGCTGGTGCTCGATCGGGATCCCCGGCGCTGGGGCGAGTGGCCACGGTTCGGGGTGGCGCTCTGGCTCGAGCAGGGTCGGCACCGGGTGCTGGCTCGGCTGGAGTCCCCCGCCACTTCCCTGCGCGTGATGAGCCCGGACGGGAAACCGCTCGAGGTCGTCGCCGATGTGGATGGCACCGCCCCCACCGTGATCGCCCCCCCGCGGCGCACCAGCGAGCCGAACCTCGTCAGCCGCTTCGTCGAGGGGGGCCAGGTGCTGGCACCGCCGGACGATGTCACCCGTCTGCTCGTGGCCAACCTCGCCCACGTGGAGGGACAGGGCGATCTGGCGGCGGCCTTCATGGAGCCGTTCGTCGCCGACCTCGATGAGGCGACCGGACCGGCGCTGCTCTTGTCCTCGACCTTCGCGGGGCGCGATCCGGTCTACAACGAAACCCAGGTCCGCGATCTCCGGCGAGAACTCGAGGAGCGAGCGCTCCAGGTCGATCCCGGGCTCTGGCAGGCGGCCCTCGACCTCGCGTTCTTCCGCGCCGCGCAGGAGGGCGCGACCCAGGCGGTCCCACCGCTACAAGCGCTCATGGAGCGCTTCCCCGACGTGCCTGCGATCGCCTTCGCGCTCGCGCGAACCTACGGCCAGCTCGGCTGGCAGGCGGAGTACGCCGCCGCGGTCGCCGCCATGGTCGACCGCTTCCCGGAGAGCCCCGAGGCCCTGCAGGCGGCGCTGGAGCTGGCGGACGCGAGGGGCGAGCGAGCGCGCGCAGACGCGCTGGTGCGCGAGCTGCAGAAGCTCGACCCGGACTCGGAGCTCGCCCTCTCCCGCGCGGTCGAGCGTGGGGACTACGCCGCCGCGATCCGTGAGGTCGAGCGCTTGCGACAGCGACGCCCCGACCGCGAGGATCTCTCGCAGCGCGTGCACCGCCTCGAGGTCGCCTCGGGCTCCGCCCAAGACTCCATCCCGGCGCTCGAGGCGGCGCTGGACAAGGATCCCAAGAGCGCCTCTGCGCGCCTCGCCCTGGCCGACGCCCGCTACGCGGCCGGACAGCGGGACGCCCTGCAGAGAGCGTTGGTCGACGCCATCGACCACGGTGCGGCGACCGCGGCGATCGAGCAGGCAATCGACCTCGTCGAGGGGCTCACGGAGCTCGACCCCTATCGACTGCAGGCGAAGCCGATCATCGCCGCGTACGAGCGGAGCGGTCGCCACCTGCCGGGGCACGCCGCGCGCGTCCTCGACTACGCCGCCGTCTGGGTGAAGTCCGACGGCTCCAGCCGCATGCTCGAGCACGAGATCGTCCGCATCCAGAGCGCCGAGGCGATCACGAAGATGGCCGAGCACCCGCGCCTGCCGGGCCTGGCGCTGCACATGCGCGTCATCAAGCAGGACGGGCGCACGCTCGAACCCGAGCTGGTCGCGGGCAAGTCCTCCGTCACCTTCCCGCACCTCGAGGTCGGCGACTACATCGAGACGGAACAGGTCGTGAGCGAGCCCGGGGACGGCGCGGACGGCACCTTCTACCTCGGCCCGCACTGGTTCTTTCGCGAGGAGAACGTCGCCTACGCGCGCAGCGAGTTCGTGGTCATCTCCCCCGTCGGCAAGGAGCTCATCGTCGAGGTCACGGGCGACGTCCCCGTCCCGCAGCGCGAGGATCGAGACGGGTTCGAGGTGCGCAGGTGGCGGGTGGACGAGAGCCCGGCGGCGCCCACCGAGCCGGGCAGCCCCCCCCTCTCCGAGTTCTTGCCCAGCGTCCACGTCGGCTGGGGGGTCAACCAGCGGCGCGTCGTCCGGCGATTTTTCGACGAGACCATCGATCTGACGCCGCTCGACCCGCGCATCGCGCGGATCGCACGTCGAATCGTGGAGCCTGCCCCGCCGCGCGCCAAGGCAGAGCGGGCGCAGCGGCTGTACCGCTGGGTGCTCGCCAACGTCGAGGACGGCGAGGAGATGGATGGACGGCGCGTCGTCGTCGGTAAGCAGGGCAGTCGAGCGCGCGGCTTCGCCACGCTGTGTCGCGCCATCGGGCTCGACGTGGACTACGCCGTGGCCCAAAACCGCGTCACGGCGCCCCCGCGCGGGCCGATCACCGAGGCGATGTTGTTCAGCCAGCTGGTGATGCGGGTGGAGGCGGAGACGGGGCCCATCTGGCTCACCGTCGGCAACAAGTACGCCCCGTTCGGCTACCTCCCGGCGGAGGTCCGTGGGATGCCGGCCTTCCTCCTCGCGGGCAGCGCGCCCCGCCGTACCAAGACTCCCGCCGACGGGTCCCGCGATGGGCTGGAGTACGAGGGCCGAGCCGTGCTAGCCGCGAGCGGCTCGGCGCGCCTGGAGCTTGCCGAGCGCTTCGTCGGTCGCCACGCGATGGCCGCGCGCAACGACCTCGCCCAGCTCGCCGAGCGCCGGGTTCCCGACGTGCTCCAGGCCCTGGTCGCGCAGGACCTCCGCGGAGCGCGCCTGGACCAGCACGCCATCGAAAATCTGGACGAGCTCGACGCTCCGGTAACGCTCCGGTTGCAGATCGCCATCCCCGCCTTCGCCGAGTTGGACCGAGGAACGCTGGTGCTCTCGCCGCCGTTCGCGGTCGAATTGAACGAGCTCGCGACCCTGCCGACGCGCCAGACGCCGTTGCTGATCCCGATGGCCACGTATCGGCGCGTGCTGCTCCGGATCGAGCTCCCCCCGGGCGCCGTCGTCGAGTCACCGCTTGGCCGTCGCGTCGTCACCGATGGGGATCGCCGCGTCGCGGTGGCCGACCGCATCGAGGGGAACGTCCTCGTGCTCGATCGCACGGTGGATCTCCCGGCAGGCCGGGTCCAGCCGGACCAGTACGGCGCCTTCGTCGCCTTCGCGCGGCGGGCGGACGAGGCGCAAGCGAGCGCGATCCGCATCCGAGTCAAGTCGGAGCGGTGAAGACGGCGGTGCTCACGGCTGCTCGTCGCCTTCGCCCGACGGGCGGAGGGAACGCAGGCGCCGGAGCCGCTCTCCGATCGCCTGCTCGAGCCCATGCTGGGTCGGAACGTAGAAGCGACGACCGGCGAGGCCGTCGGGAAGGTACGTCTCGCCAGGGACGTAGCCCTCGGGGTGATCGTGCGGGGACTGGTAGCCGGAGCCGTACCCCTCGCGAGCGAGGAGCGCCGTCGCCGCGTTCCGGAGCCGCTTGGGGACCGGGAGCGCGCCCGTTTCGACGATCACCGCGCGAGCAGCGGTGAAGGCGCGCCCCACCGCCCCCGACTTCGGGCACGTGGCCAGATAGAGGCAGGCTTGCGCGATGGGGTAGATCCCCTCGGGGAGCCCGAGACGGCGGTACGCGAGGTCGGCGTTCACGGCGACGTCGAGCGCCCTCGGGTCCGCGTTGCCCACGTCCTCGCTGGCGAAGATGACGAGGCGCCGGAGCACGAACATCGGGTCGTCGCCCGCCTCGAGCATGCGCATCAGCCAGTAGACGGCGGCGTCGGGATCGCTCCCGCGCATCGACTTGATGAGCGCCGAGACGACGTCATGGTGCTCCTCGCCATGCTTATCGTAGAGCAGCGTCGGCTCACCGACGGCGCGCTCGACGGCCCCGGCGTCGAGCAGCGTCGCCCCCCCGGGCTCAGCGGCCTCGTCGAGCAGCCCGAGGCACGTCTCGAGCAGGTTCAGCGCCCGGCGGGCGTCCCCGCGCGCGGCGGCAGCGATCAGGGCGACCGCGTCCGGGGTCGCCTCCACACCGAGGCCCCCGACCCCGCGCTCGGGATCGGTGAGGGCGCGCTGGACCAGCGTGACGATGTCAGTATCGGCGAGCGCCTCCAGGCGCAGGACCTTGCAGCGCGAGAGGACGGCGGCGTTGACGGCGAAGGAGGGGTTCTCGGTCGTCGCGCCGATGAGCGTGATGGTGCCGTCTTCGACGTGGGGCAGGAAGGCGTCCTGCTGCGCCTTGTTGAAGCGGTGGATCTCGTCCACGAAGAGCAGGGTGCGGCGCCCCTGGAACGCGCGCCGTTCGCGGGCATCGGCGACCACGGCGCGGACCTCCGCCACGCCCCCGAGCACGGCGCTGAACGCGACGAACTCGGCGCGGGTCACCCGGGAGATCACGTGCGCCAGGGTCGTCTTCCCCGACCCCGGGGGGCCCCAGAGGATGAGCGACGGGACGCGGTCGCTGGCGACGGCCTGCGCGAGCCAGCGCCCTTCGCCGACCAGCTTCTGCTGCCCCACCACCTCGGCGAGCAAGCGGGGTCGCATCCGATCGGCGAGGGGCGCGGGCGCCTCGGGGCGTCCGTCCGGCGCGCGTCGCTGCTCGAGGAGCGTCGGCTGCCGGCGCGAGTCGGGGCGGGCGCGGCGAGTCACGGCGACGGCGCCTGCGATTGCCGCGGGGCGCGCGCCCCGAAGATGGCGGTCCCGACCCGCACCTGGGTCGCCCCCGCCGCGATCGCGACCTCGAGATCGTGGGTCATCCCCATGCTGAGCTCGGGCAGCCGCGACGGGCCGCCATGGGACTCCCGGAGCGCCACCAGCCGCTCGAAGAAGGGGCGGGCCGCGCTCGGGTCCTCGGTGTAGGGCGGGACGGTCATCAGGCCCCGAAGGGCGAGCCCCGGCTCGCGCTCGACGGACTCGAGGACCGCCGCCAGCTGCTCCGGGGTGCAGCCGCTCTTGGCGTCCTCACCCCCGACGTTCACCTCGACGAGTACGATGAGACGCCCGTCCGGTGCTGCCGGGAGGCGCCGCGCGGGCGGCACCGAGCAGGCCTTCGCTCTCCGACCGAGCTCGGCGGCGAGCGCGACGGAGTCGAGCGTGGCGACGGCGCTGGCGAACTCGACGACCTGCCGCGCCTTGTTGCGCTGGAGGTGTCCGATCAGGTGCCATCTCAGGTCGGCCAGGTCTTCGAGCTCGCTGGCCTTGCCGACGAGCTCCTGGACGTAGTTCTCCCCGAAGTCACGCAGCCCGGCGGCGTGCGCCTCGCGGACGAGGGCGGCCGGCATGTGCTTGGACACGGCCAAGAGCGTCACCGCCTCGGGCGCGCGCCCGGCCCGGACCGTCGCCGCGGCGATCCGCGCCTTCACCTCCGTGATCCTCGCCGCCACCGTCATCGGCCACTCACGGCGAAACCCGGCGACTGAGCGTCGCGGTCCCTCGGCGGACGAGCTTGCTGTCGCCGCTCGACGCGCGCAGATCGCCCTGGAACTCCTCACCGCGACGCTCGGCGACCAGGACTCCGGAGAAGGAGCGCTCCTGGCCGGCGACCTCGGGCACCAGCGTCAGCCGGAGCGTGTCCCCGTCGAGGATCCCCCGAACGATCTGGCCGCCGAGAACCCCCTCGGCCGTCCCCCGCGCCGTTCCCTCCTCGTCGATCCTCACCGCGAGCTTGCCGGTTCCGGCGCCCTCCTTCCCATCGTCCTGGTCCCACGCGACCTGGCGGCCCTCCCCGCGCGTCATCTCGATCACGGCGCGCTCGGCGACGTAGGTGCCCGAGAGCTCCAAGCTGCTCGGCGGCTTCGCGCTGGGCGTGATCGGGGCGACCGCCGCGGAGGAAGCGGCGGAGGCGCTGGGTGCGCCCCGGTCCGTGGTACCGCCGGGGCGCCGGCAGGCGGGGACCCCGCCTAAGAGCAGGACGAGGGAGATGCCGGCGACGAGAGCGGTGCCGAATCCGGAGCGCGCGCGGAGAACGCGGTCGGGACGCGACCGCTTGCTCACGACCCGCCCCCGCCGTTCGAGAGGGTCAGGATGCGAACGCCGAGGTCCCCGTCGACCTCGACGAGCTCACCGGTGGCGACCTCGCGCCCGGCGACGCGCAGGATCGCCGGCGAGGCGATCCTGCGATCAGTCCGGATGACGTCGCCGGGACGGAGCTCGACCCACTCTCGCGCCGCCATGGATACGGAGCCGAGCTCGACGCGCACCACGATCGGCGCGTCGTAGATGGCCTGGGTCACCGTGTCGTCCCCGCTTCGCGTCCTCTCCGCCACGTCCGCTTCCTCCACGTCGAGCGCGAGCGCCTTCACCCCGCCCACTAGCACGACCCCGCCATCCGAGGCCAAAGCGACGAGCGGGCCCCGGGAAGCGAGCGGCGCCGCGAGGACTCCCTCCCCGGCTCCGTCGCGGTCAATCCAGAGGCCGCCGCCACAGGCCCAGGCGTCGCCCGGGAGCAGAGCGGAGAGGTCCCGCCACGTCCCCGAGCACTCGCCGATGACGAGGGGAAGGCGAACCGGCAGCGCCCCGAGTCGGCTGACGACGACGGCCGGGTCGATGCACGGAGAGGACGTGCGGCTCCAGCGGACGAACCCACGGAAGCCGTACCCACGCCCCTCGATCCTCACCGAGCCGTCGAGCGCGACCCCAGGCCCTGGTTCGATCGCGTCACCGAGCTCGACGGCGACGGCGCCGTCGCCCGAGAGGCGTCGGAAGAGCTCGAGCAGGATGGCCTCGGCGGCCCCTTCGAGGGGGGCGCCCACCGGAGCGCGCGGGGCCTCGATCCCCGCCTGCCGACCGAGGAGGCGCGCCGTAGCGGCGGTGACCAGCCCCGGATCCAGGTCCACCGCGAAGCTCGCGCTGCCGTCCACCAACCGCGTCACCACGCGCAGCCGCGGCGGATCGCCGGCGCCGGAGGCGGGCCGGACGGCGTGAAGGGTGATCTCGCAGGGGACGCCGAGCAGTTCCGCCAGGGCGCCGGCCGCGCGCTCCGGTTCGATCGACGCCTCCACGGCCCGGCGCGCTCCGCGGACCGTCGCGAGGACCGCGCCGTCCTGGTGGGCAAGCGCATGCCACGGGAAAGGGGCGGGCACGAACGGACGGGACATGCGGGGCACGGCGCCGGAAGGCGCGTCCTCTCCTCGGGCGCAATAACACGAGCAAGGGGTTCGTGGCTCCGCAGCCGGGGGCCGTTGCCATGGCTCTTCGGTCGGCGATAGCAGGGTTGGGGCCGCCGGCAGGTTCTGGGCCGGCCTTTCGGCCTCTTCCTTCTCCTTGTCCACAGGGTGTCCCCATCGCTGGGGACAAGGCGCCGGGGACGCGTCCCGCGCGCCGCCCAAGGCACAGCCTGCTGTCCGCCGTCGCGATGCGATCGCCGCTTTTAGCGGGGCTAGAGCAGCAATCAGGTTGATTGCTGCGACAGATCAGCGACCTGGAGCACCGAATTGGGAGCAGACCTCGGCAAAGGAGGCCTGGAAAATGCCTCCTCGCCGTGCACGGAAGCATTTTCCGGGCCTCCGTCGCTGTCGGCAACCTGATCGGTGCTCTAGAGCGGCAATCAGGTTGATTGCTGCGAAAAATCAACGACCTAGAGCGCCGAACCGGGAGCAGATCTCGCTCCAGGCGCCGCTGAAGACGCACCCTCGCCCCGAGGGGGGTGCGTCTTCAGCGGCGCTGTTGCCATTGGCAACCTGATCGGTGCTCTAGGTGCCTTCGTTCGGGTGGGGGCAGGCTCCGATGGGGTGGCCGGCTGGCGAGCCCGCGCGCCTGCGTGGTACGGTGCGTTCGTGTCGAGCTGGTTCCTCTCCAGGGTGCGGGGTGCGGCGCTGCTCGCCGGCTTCGCGATGACGGTCACTGAAGCCCCCGCCGCGGCCGAGGAGCCGGCGACGCCGCCGACCGCGGTGAGGAAGGATCCCCAGGGCGTCAAAGGGATCAGCCCCTACTGGGAGGCCATCAAGGAGGGAGACGGCGCTTACGTGGCGCGGGACTTCCCGGCGGCGGTCGCGGCGTTCCAGCGCGCGGTGAGCCTGATGCCCCAGAAGGCGCTCGCGCATTACCGCCTGGGACAGGCGTTGCTCGCGAGCGGCGCAACAGCGGAGGCGGAGCAGGCCTACCAGGCCGCCCTCCGCTTCGCCGAGGATCCGACGATGAAGGCCAAGGCGCTCTTCGTGCTGGCGGACCTCCGCGAGCGCCAGCGCGATCTGGACGGCGCGGCCGAGGGCTGGACAGCGTACGCCGGTCCCGCCCAGTCCCCCGGCGCGAACGGTTACCCGGCGACCGCAGCCGAGCGCAAGAAGACCATTGCCCGCTGGCAGGAGGCCGAGGCCGCCTACGCCAAGGTGAAGGAGCGGATCGCTGCGCGCATCACCGAGGCGGACAAGAGCCTGCAGAAGAGCTCTCAGTAGGCGGATTGCGGGGTTTCCCGCCCGTCCCGAAGGCGCCTCATCCCGGGGCCGGTTCGACCACCCCGATGCTCGGCAGGTTCCGGTACTGCTGCGCCCAGTCGAGCCCATACCCCACGACGAAGCGGTCTTCGACGGTGAAGCCGAGGTAGTCGATGTCGACGCGGCATGCCGTCCGGGCCGGCTTGTGCAGCAGGGCACAAACGCGAACGCTGCGTGGCCCCCGGGCTCGGAGCAGGTCGAGCAGGTAGCTCAGCGTGAGCCCCGAGTCGACGATGTCCTCGACGACGATGACGTCCTGCTCGGCGATGGGCTGGGTGAGATCCTGGGTGATCTGCACGACCCCCGTGCTCCGGGTGCCGTCTCCGTAGCTCTGCAGACCGAGAAATTCGACCCGCAGCGGGAGGAAGATCTGACGCACCAGGTCCGCGGTGAAGATGAAGCTGCCCTTGAGGACGCAGAGGATCACCAGCGTCCTGCCCGCGTGATCGCGCGTGATCTGCGCGCCCAGCTCGCCGACGCGGGCGGCGATGGCCTCAGCCGTGATCAAGGTGCGGATGCGGGGCTCCCCAGGGACCATGAGCCCGTGGGTAGCGACCCCGCGTCCTCCGGTCAACGGCCGCGCGGGTCCGGCGAGGAGCGAGGTTCGCAGCCGGTCACGTGGAGGCGCACGCCGGTCCCATCGGTCGTCCAGGCCACCGAGCCGCAGCGGTCGAGCCGGTAGGTGGTGACGCGGTGAGCGGCGAGCCGCTGCAGCGTCGCTTCATGGGGGTGACCGTGGCGGTTGCGCACGTCCGTGGAGATGGTGGCGATCTCGGGCGCGACCGCCGTGAGGAAGCGCTCGCTGGTCGACGTGCGGCTCCCGTGGTGTCCGATCTTCAGCAGATCGGCGCGGAGGACGCCGTCGAGCCTGGCGAGAAGCGCCTCCTCGGCGCGAGTCTCGGCGTCACCCGGGAGGAGCGCCGTCCGGCTCCCGAGGCGAAGACGCAGGACGAGCGAGGCGTCGTTGGCGGAGGCGCCGGACGCAGCCGTCGGAGGGCAAGGCCCGAGCAGCTCCACGGTCGCGTCCCCGAACCTCCGCACGGCACCACAGAGCTCCGCGGGGCGTCGAACGGGGATCCCCCGCGCCGCGAGCTCGGCGAGGAGCGCTCGGTGCTCAGCGCCGGCGCCGTCCGGACCGCCGTGGCCCGAGTCCCAGAATTCTCCCACGTCCACCGCTCGGAGCACCGTCGCGAGACCGAGCAGGTGATCCGGGTGGGGATGGGTCAGGACCGCGACGTCCACGCGGGAGCGGCGTCGCGCGCGGAGCAGCGGCAGCAGCACCCGAGCACCCGGATCCACCGGGCTGCCGACGAACCCTCCCCCGTCGATCAGCATCAGGGTGCCGTCGGGGAGGTCCACCAGCTCCGCGTCGCCCTGCCCGACGTCGACCAGGGTCACGCGGAGCACCCCGCTCGGCTGGGCGAGGTGTCGAACCCCGAGCTCTACCAGCAGGAGCCCCAGCGCCCCGATGACCAGAGACCACCCCCGGCGGCCCCCGAGCGTGAACCGCGCGCCAGCCACCACGATCACCACCCAGTGCCAGCACCCTGGGACGAGCACGGGGACGGAGAGAAAGCTCACCGCCGCGCTCGCGTGGGCGATCGCGCGCACCGCCAGCAACGCGCCGGAGGCGACCAGGGCGACGCCCCGCTCGAGGCACGGCACCGGTGCGAGCAGGCTGTGGGCCAGGCAGAGCGGAAGGGCGATCGTCTCGCCGAGCGGCGCCGCGACGAGGTTGGCGACGAGGCCAGCCACCGTCAGCCGTGGCGCGAAGATCGCCAGCAGCGGCGCGCAGGGGAGCATCGAGGCGACGGTCGCGGCGAGGCCGGTCGCCAGATGGCGGAGCGGACCCGAGAGGCGCGCCTGCGCGACGTTCGCCCAGCGCCGCCCCAGCGTGAGCAGGCCCGCCGTGGCCGCGGCGGAGAGCAGGAAGGAGACGTCGAAGGCGAGCAGGGGGTCGATCAGCGCCCCGAACACCAGCGAGAGCCCGAGCGCTCGCGCACCCGAGGGACGGCGCCCGAGCGCCCGCGCCCCGAGCATCGTGGCGAGCATCCACGCGGCGCGCCACGCCGAGCCCGACCCGCCAGCGAAGTCCGCGTAGGCCACGGCGAGCACCAGCCCGAACCCCGACGCCAGGCGCTCGACGTCGAGGCGCGCGGCGAGTCCCTCGATCCGTACCAGGAGGAAGCGCAGCGCAGCCACCAGACCCAGCACGGCGAAGACCAGGTGCGTGCCACTGACGGCGAGCATGTGCGACAGCCCGCTCAACCGGAACGCCTCGGCCTCGGCGTCGTCGAGATCGTCCTCGCCGAGCACCAGGGCGCGCGCCATCGGCACCGCGGCCGGCGCGAACGACGCGGCGATCCGCTCCCGCGCGTGCGCGCGCGCCCGATCGATGGCCGCCGCCAAGCCGCCCCCGGCGTCGAGCCGCTCGACGGCGACGGCACCGCCGCTGATCACCACCCCGCCGCGGGCCGCGCGGAGATTTGGGTCCGGCAGGTCGGCGTTGCGAAAGAGGCGCACCGCGCCGAGCTGCGCCACAACGGCGAGCCGATCGCCACGGACCAGATCCGGCGGGCCGCCGAAGAGCCGGACCCGCACTGGCGGGAGGCGGCGCCCGTCACAGTCGACCTCGGACAGGTCGGCGACGAACACGGCGGTGCCGTCACGCCAGACCGGTGAGCGCCGCACCCGCGCGGTCGCCGCGCAGCGCGCCGGCGGGCCCAGGGCATCGCGCGCGGCGATGCGCGCGGCCTCGTACCGCTCCACCCGCCAACTCGCCCGACCCGCGGTGACGAGCCCGGCGACCATCGCCACCACCAGGATCCTCCAGCTCACGTGGCCTCGGCCGCCGAGGACGATCGCCAGACCCAAGGCCGCCGCCGCCGCCGCCAGCGGGGCGGCCGTCGCTGCGGAGCCGCAGAGCGCGGCCGCCGCGACTGGAAGGAGGGGGTCGAGCCGCACGGAGCGACGCCGCGTGCAAGCGACGCGCCGGGCCGTTCGACGGAAAAGGACCGCCGTCCGGCCTCACGGGGCGGCGGCGGGCCGGCGCGCGCCACCCATCGCCGGCGGACCTGGCGCCACCCCCCCCGGGACGCTCAGGGCAGGTCGCCGCAGAGGTATTCGCAGAGGGAGTCGTTGTCGACGCAGGCGCAGCAGGCGGCCTGGGTCGTGCAGCCGGCGCAGGCGTCGCTCTCTAAGTCGCAGACCCGGTTGGCGTTGGCCTCCACCGGAGTGGCCACGACCGGGCCCGGACCCGAGGGCCCGAAGACGTTCGGCGCCGGTCGCTCGGTGGGCGCGAGCGGCGGCTCGGCGGCCGGCGCCGGCGGCTCCGGGTGGTGCGCCGATCGCTCCGTGTAGGAAACCGGCTCCTCGTCGGGGACCCCGACGGTGCCCGTCTCGATGTCGCCGTCACCGCAGGCGCCACACGACAGCGCGGCGACGAGCATCGTCCAGGATGGGAGCTTCGGGAGTCGATCCATGTCTCACCTCCGGCGGGCGCGCTCACGCGCGCCCGCTCGAGCGCCCCCCGGGGGCTCAGAAGTAGTAGAGCGCCGCGACGTTCGACATGAAGATGTTCCACGGGTTGTCGAAGACCGTGGTGGTGAAGTTGCCGCGCGTCTCCGTGTGCGTCGCCTGATTGCCGCCGTCCGTGCTCTCGACCTTCCAGTTCTCGTAGCGGTAGAGCAGCCCCACGCTGCCCTGCAGCGCCAGCTGCGGGACGCCGATGAACCCGAAGTGCACCTCGGCGCCGCCGCGCGCGCCGACGTCGAAGGTGAAGCCCGTGGACTTGTCCTCCGCGTTGACCGCCGGTTGCACGGTCTGCGTCGCGAAGCCGACGTTGATCTCCGGCACCACCTGGAAGCTGAAGTGCCCCGTGTTCGACAGGGCGAGGGGGACGCCCGCGTGGAAGATGAACGCCGTGAGCGGCGCGAGGTCAGCCTCCGTGGCGGTAGTGACGCCGCCGATGGTCGAGTCGTCCTCGATCTTGCCCGCGTCGACGAGCGCGAAGCCAATACCGGCGTCGATGCCGAGCAGCGGGGTCGCCCAGTAGCGCATGCCGATGACCGGTGCCTGCGCTACGTCGCGCGCGGCCCCGGTGAGGGCGCTCCCAGTGCCGAACGCCACCGTGCGCCGCCCGAGGTACCCGACGGCGAAGGTGCCGACCATGCGGTCGTGGTCCGAGCCGACCGCAACCGCTTCGGCCTCGCCGCCACGCACGCCAATCCCACCGGTCGCGGTCGCCTCGCCGCCCGTGTTTGCCGTGGCCGTCGCCTCCGCCGCCGGGGGTGGGGGCGGCGGCGGCTCCGGTGCGGGCGCCACCTCGGCGGGCACCGGGGCGGCCTCCGCCGGTGCGAGCGCCGCGGCCTCCGGCTCCCCCTGGGCAAGCCCAGAAGAGGCGATCAGGAGCATTGCAGCAGCAGTGGTGGCCGAGCTGACGAAGCAGGACTTCTTCATGGGGTTTCCTCCGCGGCGCGGCGAGCGGACGGTCGTGGCCGCCAACCCACCTCACCTCACGGGGCCGATCGTTGCTTGCTTCGAGGCTTTCGGTCAAGAAGACGGTCCGTGAACCGGCTCGGCACCCCCGCGAGTTGTGAAGCGGACCCGCGCGGACCGTGGGCCGCCCGACGGGTCCGGAGCGTCGTTCGATGAGGGTTCGCGCGGACGTGGCGATGGTTTCCCAGGGCCTGGCGACGACGCGGTCCCAGGCGCGGGCCCTGCTCATGGCGGGCCGCGTGTTCTGGGGCGAGCGGCGCGTGGACAAGGTCGGGACGCTGTTGCCGGCGGCGGCGTTGCTCGAGGTGCGCGGTGACGATCGCTTCGTCTCCCGGGGGGGGTACAAGCTCGAGGGTGCCCTCCGGGAGCTCGACCTGTCGGTCACCGGAGTGGTCGCCGTCGACGTCGGGGCCTCCACGGGCGGGTTCACCGACTGCCTCCTCCAGGCGGGGGCCACCCGAGTCTACGCGGTCGACGTGGGCCAAGGGCAGCTCGCCGCGCGGATACACCAGGATCCGCGCGTGGTGGTTCGGGACCGCACCAACGCTCGCGACCTGGTCCCCGAGGACTTCCCCGATCCGATCGATCTGGTGACGGTGGACGCCTCGTTCATCAGCCTGGACCGGCTGCTGCCCGCGATCGCGCGCCTGCTCCGGCCGGGTGGCGTGGTGCTGGCGCTCGTCAAGCCGCAGTTCGAGGCCGGTCGCGAGGCGGCGAGCCGCGGTCGCGGCGTGATCCGCGATCCGACCGTGCGACAAGCCGCGATCGGGCGGGCCCGCGCCGCGATGCTCGCCGCCGGGCTGGAGGTGCTGGCCGAGCGGGACTCCCAGGTCCCCGGCCCCAAGGGGAACGTGGAGCGGTTCATGCTCGCGCGGCGCCCGTCCCCCGATCTGGGAACCGGCGAAGCTTAAAAGGCGAGCACCCAGACGTCGTAGAGGGTGTGCGTCCAGACCACGGGCGCGAAGCCGCGGAACGCGTAGATGGCTGTGAACGCGAGCCCGCAGACCCACCGAAAGACGAACACGCGAAGCTCGAAGGGGTCGCCGTAGACTCCCACGTGGTGCCAGCCGCTGAACACCGCGCCGGCGACGACGGCCCAGATCAGACGCAACCCCACCTCCTTGGTCGCGGTCGTCTCGGCGAGCAGGAGCAGCGACAGCAGGCGCGCGCCCAGCCCGTAGAGCACGACCCGGAAGGCGATCTCCTCGTACAGCCCCGCGCCGAGCGACAGCACGATCCCGCCCCATCGATCCGGCTCCGCGCCGCCGGCGAGCCGCAGCCGTCCCACCACGTAGCCGGCGATCAGGCGCATCGCGATCGCGTAGAGGGTCCCCTCGACCGCCACCCACAGAAACCGTTCCCAGCGCAGCGCCTGCCCGCGACCGATGAGCACGAGCACCCCGACGAAGCCGATCCCGATGGCGATGGTGAGCGCAGCGTACGCGCCGAGATCGTGGTGAGCCAGCGCGACGAGCTCGCGGGTCACCACGTCCGCCGCGTTCCGGTAGGGGAGGAACGCGACCCCGAGGTGATAGCCGATGAAGATGGGGAGGGTGAGCCCGAGATCCGCCCAAGCCCCGCTCCGATGGCTGGGCTGGATCGAGGACGGACGCTGCTCGCGACGGTCACCAGCCAGCATCGCGCCTCACCCGCCGGGTTGGAGGTGGTAGACGACCCACATCACGAGGATGGCCCAGAGCACCACGATGAGCACGAACGGCCCGTCCTTCAGCATCTCCTGCGTGGGGCTCTCCGCCTGTGGACGCGACTGCACCAGCTGGACGAAGCGGCCGACTCCGAGCACCACGAAGAGCGTGCTCAGCCAGAGCCAGTCGCTGCGGAAGAAGGCCCGGGTGTGGGGGTCCAACGTGTAGACGACGTAGGTGACGACGGTGGCCGTCGCCGTCAGCAGCAGGGCCACGTCGAGCCCGCGGCGTGAGTAGGACTCGAGCGCCGCACGCTGCCGCCGCGCGTTCGAGCGCGCCGCGGTGAGCTCGTGACGCCGCTTGCCGAACCCGAGGAAGAGGGCGAGCAGCGCGGTGCAGACCAGGAGGTACCCGGAGACGGGGACGTTGGTGGCGAACCCGCCGGCCATCACGCGGATCACGAACCCGCCGGAGATCGACGCCACGTCGAGATAGGCGACGTGCTTGAGCCGGGAGGTGTAGACGACGTTGTTGACGAAATAGGCCGCGCTCGCGAGCAGGAACAATCCGAACGTGGGGCTGGTGTGGATGGTCTGCAGCGCGAGCTCGACCCCGACCGCTCCGGCGAGCGACAGGCCGACCAGCGCGAAGATCATCGCGCGGGCCCAGGCCGCGGGGACCCGTCCCGAGGCGACAGGCCGGTGGCGCTTCACCGGGTGCTGGCGATCCGCCTCGACGTCGCCCAGATCGTTCATCGTGTAGACGGCGCCGGCGAGCAGGCAGAACACGACGAAGGCGGCGGACGCCCGACCGAGCAGGGCGACGTCGAAGATCTCCTTGGCGAAGACCACCGGCGCGAGCACGAAGACGTTCTTGACCCACTGGTGGGGGCGCACCGTCCGCAGGACCCCTCCGAGCCGCCAATGGATCGGTCCCTCGGAGCGCACCGGGGCCGAGCTGGTGGTTTCGTTGGCGCCGCGCGCGGCACTCGCCTCGAGGGCGGCCGCGTTCGCCCCCCCCCCCGGCTGCGGGCGGTCCTCCCCACGCGGTGGATCAGCGGCGGGCTTCGAAGTGGTCACGGGCTATCCCGGTCGCCAGGCCGGTCCCTCGGGTGACCACCCGGTGCGGCGACCGCGCGCACCTTACCGCAACTTCGGGGCGCGCCAACCGCGATGACGAATCGGTCCCCCCGCACGGGGGCCTTCGAGGCAGACTCGCCGGGTGTCGAAGCTGCCACGGGTCCGCCACGCGGAGCTCGTCCAGGAGATCCGCGCGCACGACCACCGCTACTACGTCCTCGACGACCCCCTCATCGACGACCGGTCGTACGACGCGCTCTACGCCGAGCTCCGGGCGATAGAGGCGGCGCACCCGGAGCTGTCGAGCCCCGACAGCCCAACGCAGCGGGTGGGCGGCAAGCCCCGCGAGAACCTGCGCACAGTCGAGCACGCCGTGCCGATGCTGTCCTTGGACAACACCTACGGCAGCGACGAGCTCGCGGAGTTCGCACGGCGCGTCGGGGAGCGACTGACGGGGGCGCCCGCGCGCTTCGTGGTGGAGCCGAAGCTCGACGGGGCCAGCGTCGAGCTCGTCTACCGCGAGGGGAAGCTCGTGGGCGGATCCACCCGCGGCGACGGCGTGCACGGCGAAGAGATCCTGGAGAACCTGAGGACGATCCGCTCGCTCCCGCTGACCGTCGATCACGCCGGGCCGCTGACGCTGCGGGCCGAGGTCGTGATCCTCCGCCGCGATCTGGCCGTCATCAACGAGGAGCGCTCTCTAGCGGGGGAGCCCCCCTTCGCCAATCCGCGCAACGCGGCGAGCGGCAGCCTCCGCCTGCTCGATCCACGCATCGTGGCGCGGCGCCGGCTGCGGGCGATGGTGTGGGCGGTCGTCGAGGGCGAGCAGCTCGCCCCGTCCCACTCGGAGGCGCTCGGGCGACTCCAGGCGCTCGGCCTACCGACGACCTACCCCGAGCTCCGGCTTTGCGACTCCGTCGCCGGGGTAGAGGGCGCGATCGCAGCGCTCCTCGAGCGGCGCGCCGCGCTGCCGTTCGACATCGACGGGTGCGTCGTCAAGGTGGACGACTTCGCGGCACAGCGGGCGCTCGGCTTCACGGCAAAGTTTCCGCGCTGGGCGATCGCGTACAAGTACGGCGCGGAGCGGGCGACGACCCGGGTGCGCGACATCGTGGTGCAGGTCGGCCGCACGGGGGCGCTCACCCCCGTGGCCGAGCTCGATCCCGTGCCCCTGGCCGGCACGACCGTCGCGCGGGCGTCGCTGCACAACGCCGACTTCGTGCAAGAGCTCGACGTTCGCGTCGGAGACTCGGTCGAGATCGAGAAGGCAGGGGAGATCATCCCCCAGGTGGTCGCCGTCGACCTCGGGTCCCGCTCGGGTGACCCACCGGCGTTCGCGATGCCGGAGGTCTGTCCCGCGTGCTCCACGCCAGTGGAGCGCCGCGCCGCCCAGGTCGCGGTGCGTTGCCCAAACTCGAGCTGTCCAGCGATCGTCAAGGCCTCCGTGCTCCACTTCACGCGGCGTTTCGCCATGGACATCGACCACCTGGGCGAGGTGCTCGTCGCCGAGCTCGTCGACCAAGGGTTGGTTCGGGACGTGGCGGATCTATACGATCTGACGCTGGAGCAGCTGGTGAAGCTGCCCCGCATGGGTGAGAAGAGCGCCGCCAACGTCGTCGCGGCCATCGCGGGGTCACGCCAGCGTCCCCTCGATCGCTTGCTCACCGCAGTGGGTATCGAGCTGATCGGACCGGTCGCCGCGCGGCAGCTCGCGGAAGCGGTGGGATCGCTCAGCGCGCTGATGGATCACCCGGCGGCGGAGGTCGCGGCGTGGGCCGCCGCGATCCCCGGCTTCGGACCCAAGATGGTGGAGAGCCTCGCTGCGTTCCTCACGGACCCGCGGGAGCGCGCGGTGCTCGAGAAGCTCCGAGCGCGGGGAGTCTCGCCGGCGTCGACAGCGGGCTCCGCGGCGGCACGGGGTCCGCTCGCTGGCCAGTCGTTCTGCGTTACCGGCGTCCTCGCTCGCCGCCGCGAGGACGTGCACGCGGACATCGTGGCGGCCGGCGGCCTGGTGCACGACGCGGTCAAGAAGGGGACGACCTATCTGGTGGTGGGCGCCAACGTGGGACAGCGGAAGCTCGAGGCGGCGCGCCAGCGCGGCACCCAGGTCATCGACGAGGCGGGGCTCGCGCAGCTCCTCGGCGCCGCGTCGTCCCGAGATCCGTCTTGAAACGGCGCGAGCTCCTGGGTGCCGCACTCGGCGGCGTCGCCGCCGTCTCGGCGCTGGGCGCGGTGGTCCTCCTGCTGCGCGACGCCGGCTCCCCGCCGCGGCGCTGCCCGACCGGGTTCGTCGCCGAGGCCACGCGTTGCTGTCCCCGGGGACAGACCGAACGGGACGGGACGTGCGCGGGCGTCGTCGCGACCTGCCCGCCACGGTTCACTCGGAGCAATGGCACCCTCGCTGGCTGCACGGTGTCTCCCGCGCGGGTTCGGGTCGCGGGCGGCACGCTGGAGCTCGGGGCCACGGACTGGGAGGGTGGCCGCCACGACCCACCAGGGGCGGCGTCGGTGGCGCCGTTCAGGATCGACACGCACGAGGTGACGCACGCGCGATGGCGGGCTTGCGCCCGCAGGGGCGTCTGCCGTGCCGTCGAGACGGCCGAGCCGGGACTCCCCGTCACGCAAGTTTCGGCGAAGGAGGCGGGCGCTTTCTGCCGTTTCGTCTCGGGCCGCCTGCCCCACCGGGACGAGTGGTTGTTCGCTGCCGGGGTCGGACGGGGCTTCCGCTACCCCTGGGGCCCAACCGGCCTCGTCTGTCGGCGGGCCGCGTTCGGCCTCGTGGAGGGGCCCTGCGCGGTGGGGGCGCGCGGTCCGGAGCTCGCGGGCGCGCGACCCGACGGCGCGACCCCAGAGGGGATCGAGGATCTTGCAGGGAACGTCGCGGAGTGGACGGTGGAGCCGGACGGCACCGTTTCGGCGCGAGGTGGCTCGTTCGCCTCACGCTTCGCCGCCGAGCTCAAGGCCTGGGCATCGACTCCCGCCACCGGTGCGGACGCACGGGTCGGCTTCCGGTGCGTCTACGACCTGCGCTGAACCGGACTGAGGACGTGGACAAGATTGACGCGCCGGCCAGTGGAGGCCATGCGTGCCGGTCATGAAGGCAGCGGTGCTCTGCATCGGGACGGAGCTCACCACGGGGGACGTAGCCGACGGGAACGGCGGCTGGCTGGCGCGCGAGCTGACGGGACTGGGCTTCGAGGTCGGCGAGATCACGGTGGTTCGCGACGACGTGGCCCGCATCGCGACGGTGCTCGGCCGCCTCGGTGACTCCCACGACCTGATCCTCTGCACCGGAGGCCTCGGCCCGACGACGGACGACGTCACCGCCGCCGCCGCGGCGCGCACGCTGGGGGTCGGCCTCGTGCGGGACGCGGGTTCCATCGAGCGGATCCGGGCGCGGCTCGCGGCGCGAGGACAATCGCTGGCGGAGGCGAACGCCAAGCAGGCCGATCTTCCCGCCGGCGCGCGCCCCGTGCCCAACGACTCCGGAACGGCCCCCGGCTTCGTGCTGCCCATCGGTCGGGCGGACGTTTGGTTCCTGCCGGGCGTCCCGCAGGAGATGCGCGCGATGTTCGACGCCGAGATCGCGCCCCGGCTGCGGCAACCGGCGGGCGGCTCCGAGCAGGTGATCCGGCTGCGCACGTTCCGCCTGGCGGAGGGCCTGCTCGGGGAGCGCCTGGCCGGGATCGAGGCGGAGTATGGGGTGGCGCTGGGCTATCGGGCCGAGCTGCCGGAGGTCGAGGTCAAGGTCCAGGCGCGACGCGCGGCGGTGGGCGGGGCCGCGGCGGCCGCGCGCGCGGCCGCCGACGCGATCATCGCGCGGCTGGGGCGCGACGTCGTGTACGCCGAGGGAGATCGCGCGCTCCCGGCCGTGGTGAGCGAGCGGCTCGTGGCGCGCGGCCTCACGCTCGCCGTGGCGGAGTCCTGCACGGGCGGGCTCGTCGGGGAGCGGCTCACCGAGCTGCCGGGGGCGAGCCGCTGCTTCGTCGGCGGTGCCATCGTCTACGCGAACGCGACGAAAGAGTCGCTGCTGGGGGTCCCGCCGGCGCTGCTCGCCCGGCACGGCGCGGTCAGCGCGGAGGTCGCGGTCGCGATGGCGGAGGGGGCGCTCCGCGCGTGCGGTGCCGATCTCGCCCTCGCCATCACCGGCATCGCCGGTCCCGACGGCGGCACGGCGACCAAGCCGGTTGGGCTCGTCCATCTCGCGGTGGCCGGCAGCGGACGCCACCGCGCCCGCCGCGAGGTCATCCCAGGTCCGCGCCGGCGCGTACGGATGGTCGCGGCATGGACCGGCCTCGAGCTGGTCCTGCGCTACCTCGACGAGCTCGGGACGTCGCGGTGACGAGCTCGGTGCGGGCGTTCGTCGCGCTGCCAATCGGGGGATCGCTCGCGGCGCGCTGCGCGGAGGCCTCGCGGGCGCTGCGCCTGCGGCCGGCAGCGGCGCGGGTGGGGGCGCGCTGGGTGCCGGAGAACTACCTCCACGTTACGCTGCGCTTCCTGGGCGAGATCCCGGCAAGCCGCCTGCCGGAGGTCCAGACGGCGATGGCGACCGCGGCGGCCGCGATGGGCCCGACGGAGTTGCGGGCGGGGCCGGTCCTGGCGCTCGGTGGGCGGCGGGCGCGCGTCATCGCCCTCGAGCTGACCGCCGCGCCCCCGCTCGCACGGCTGGTCGCGACGCTCGACCGCGAGCTCGCCCGGCTCGGGTTTCCGCCCGAGGGGCGCAGCTTCCGCGCTCACGTGACGCTCGCGCGGCTCCGGCGTCCGGGACCGGTGGGGGACTGGCTGGAGGGGCTCACGGTCGACCCGGCCTCGGAGATTGTCCCCGAGATCGTGCTGTTCCGCTCCGAGCTGACCCCGTCCGGTGCGAGGTACACGCGCCTCGCCGGGGCGCCCTTGGGCGCAC
>CAYOLF010000020.1:0-76636 GCA_964404725.1 uncultured Polyangiaceae bacterium | reverse complement strand
AGCGCTTCTGGAGTTCTACTTCCCCAAGAGGTTCTTTACGGCTGGTCAGTACGGCCCCGGCACCACCTGGTCCCTCGACTTTGGCTGGCAGCTTTGAAGGTTGGGAGCGTCCCGGCTGGAGCGGAGCCGGTGGACCCAATGATGCGGCAGAGCACCGCCGGATGACCGGCGGTGAGCCCCTGCTTCGCGAGGACCTGTTCCATATCGCCGATCACCTCCGGCAGCTCGGGATACGCCTGAACCTCATCAGCAACGGGTCGCTGCTCGATGCCGCGGTGCTCGAGCGGTTGTGTCCGGACAAGATCGACCTCTTCGAGCTGCCGCTGCTCTCGGACCAACGCAGCATTCACGACGCGATGAGCGGTGCTCCCGGCGCTTTCGATCGGGTGACGCGCGCGATCGTGGAGCTGAAGCATCGCAAGCTGGATCGCGCGTCATCGTGCGACGTGCTAGAGCACCGATCAGGTTGCCGACAGCCATGGAGGCCTGAAAAACGTCTCCCTGCAGGGCGAGGAGACGTTCTCCAGGCCTCCTCTGGCGAGATCTGCTCCCGGTTCGGTACCCCACGCCCTCACCCACCCAGCGGTGGCTGGGTGGGACCCGGAGGACGCGGGTCCCTAGGTCATTGATTTGTCGCAGCAATCAACCTGATTGCTGCTCTAGGGCCCGTGCCCCCGCGAGGGAATTGCCGCGCCCGCGGCCTTGACGCGCGCACGGCGCTCGCGCAGCAGAGGTCGGTCCCGCGGCTGCCCGCGGAGGTCGCGCTCAGGGATGTGCGGGCGGGCAAGCGAGCGCATCGCCGGTCACGCGGTCGAGGTATCGCTCGCCCCGGCGATTCGACGAAGCTTCATGGGTGCCAGCGGTCTAATGGGAATAGACGTCGGTCTGAAGCACAGGCGGCGTCTCGAGGTCGAGCTCGGAACCGCCACCCTGGCTGAGAATCCCGCAGCACCGCGCGACCCGGATCGCGTGACGGAGACGGTGCCGCCTGATCCGCGGGCCCGGGCGGTTGGTCGCCCTGGCCGCCACCGAAGCCCATGCCGCCCTCGCTACCACTCCAGCGCTTCGATCATCGTCTCCCCGTAGCGCTGGCCCATGAGGATCACGGAGGGGTGATCGAAGTGATACTGATCCATGACCTGGGTCCCCTCCTGGCTGACCCAGTACCCCATCGGCAACTGGTCTGCCGCCTGGTGGATGAGGGTGTTGTGGCCACCACAGCACCCGCCTACCGGGAGCTCCCCGAGGACGAAGGGGACCTCGTAGTCGACGTCAAAGGCGGCCTTCACCTCATCGTACAGCTGCACGACCTTGCCGGGCCAGGAGCTCTGTCCGCTGTCCGACTCGCCCTGGTGGAAGATGACGCCGGCGAATCGCGCGTGCGGCGCCTCCTTGGCGGTGGCGATCTTGTTCAGGATCATCTGATGGTGGGAGCCGCCGGAGATGAACGTGTCGATGGATTCGCCGCTCTCGGCGGTGCCCACCAGACCGATCGTGTCCCCCTCAGGCAGCACTTCGAGAAGGGTCTTAGCGAACCACATCCCCGGCCCGACGCTGTCGGAGAGGTTCCAGCCCTTCTCACCCGGACAGTCATTCAGCGGGGGGTTGGCGAGGTTCCACTGCCCGGCAGGCTGGTTGCAGCCGCCCAACACCAGCAGCCGCTCATCGGTGTTGCGGTCACCGGCGTCGTTCTTGGCGACCCCCGCCATGTTGGATTGACCCATGAGCATGAAGACATGAAACACGGGCTCCGAGGTCACCCCGCCGGTGCCAGCCCCCCCGGTATCGGACCCACCGCTGCTGGTGCCGCCGGTTTCGACCCCGCCACTGCTGGTGCCCCCGGTCCCGTCGCCGCCGCTGCTGGTGCCGCCGGTTTCGACCCCGCCGCTGCTGGTGCCCCCGGTCCCGCCGCCGCCGCTGCTCGTCCCCCCGGTAACGGACCCGCCCGTTGCGAAGCCGCCGGTCCCGGCCCCGCCCGTTGCGAGGCCGCCGGTCCCGCCGCCGCCGCTGCTCGTCCCCCCGGTAACGGACCCGCCCGTTGCGAAGCCGCCGGTCCCGGCCCCGCCCGTTGCGAGGCCGCCGGTCCCGCCGCCGCCGCTGCTCGCCCCCCCGGTGGCCACGCTACCCGTGGGGGCTCCTCCGCTGGCCACGCCCCCGGAGCTGTCGGAGGAAGGAGTCTCCCTGATTATGGACTCGGAGCTGCAACCAACCGCAATCAGGGTCAGGACCAGTGAAGCTCCCGAGGCGATGCGAGTGCCGGATCTAGAGGTCATGTGGGTCATGGTCGTTGGTTCGTCGCGAAACCGAAGCGTCGGGTGTCCAAGGCGGGCGACCGACCGTGCGTATACCGCAGGTGGCCGAACGCCGCACCTCGCGCGCGGAACGACCCCAGCGAGCCCCTCGATGCCTCCCCGATCGCGTCGCCGTGCTCAACCACGGGTGGGCCATCTACGGTCCGGACGGACGGGTGCCGCTCGACCGCAACGGTGAGGTGATCCGAACGCCCGATGGTCGCTCGCCTGAACCTGGCTTGGGTGAAGCTTCTGGATCAGCGGGACCGGCGCCATGGACGTCGGCAGCGGGCGGTTCAGCTCCGGGTTCGAGAGTGAGTCGGGAGCGGCGAGCAGCGCCGGGCGCTCCCTGAGGAGGAGCATCGGCCACCCAACGACCAGGGAGTTCTCCCTCGGCCCATTGCGCCGTGTCGGACTGGGCCCTACCTGACCTCCTCCGCGGAAGTGGGGAGGAGGCGCTGTATGTTTCGGTACGTTTTCGTTGGTGTCGGCTTGCTCGCCGTCCTGGGCGTCCTCGCTGCCGTCAAGGGTGCCCAGATCTCGTCGTTGATCGCGACCGCGAAGGCCTTCGAGGCCGCCGGACCGCCGCCGGAGATCGTCGGCACGGCGACCGCACGCGAGGAGAGCTGGGAGGCAACCATCGCTGCGGTGGGTACGACGGTGTCGTCGCGGGGCGTGACCGTCAGCAACGAGGTGCCGGGCACCGTCAGCCGCCTCCACTTCGAATCCGGGCGAATCGTCGAGCGGGGCGCGGCGTTGCTCGAGCTCGACGCATCGGTCGAGCGGGCGGAGCTGGCGGCGCTCCGCGCCCGCATGGAGCTCGCCCAGAAGACCCTCGCCCGTTCGCAGCAGCTCGCCGCGTCCGGGGTCATCGCCCGGGAGCGGCTCGAAGCTGACGAGGCAACCTTCCGGAGTCTGGCCGCCGAGGGGCAGGCGCTCGAGGCCCGGATCGCCAAGAAGATCCTGCGGGCCCCGTTCTCCGGGAAGCTCGGGCTCCGTCAGGTCAACCTCGGTCAGTATCTGATGCCGGGAACGCCCATCGTCGATCTCGAATCGACGGATTCCCTCTTCGTCGACTTCACGCTTCCCCAGCACCAGCTCGATCACGTGTCACTGGGGATGCCGCTGCGCGCGACGCTCGGTGGCGACGCGCGTCACGCCATCGAGGGAAGGATCAGCGCGGTCGACGGCGTGGTCGACGCCATGACGCGCAACGGCCGCGTTCGCGCCGAGCTGCCCCGATCGGACCAGGAGATGCGACCCGGGGCCTTCGTCAACGTGGCCGTCGTGTTGCCGGCGCGACCGCGGGTGGTCACGATCCCGCTCACCGCCGTGATCCGCGCTTCGTACGGGGATTCCCTCTACGTCGTGGAGGATCCACCGGGCGGGACGCCGCGCACGACCCCCGACGGGAAGCCGATCCGCCAGGTTCGACAGCAGTTCGTGCGCCTGGGCCAAACGCGCGGCGACTACGTCGCGGTGCTCGAGGGGACGAAGGCGGGCGAGGAGGTGGTGACTGCCGGCGCGTTCAAGCTGCGCAATGGCGCGCCCGTGACCGTGGACAACTCGGTGCAGCCGAAGGCCGAGCTCGCACCCGTGCCCGAAGCCCGGTGAGCGCCGCGCCACCGCCCGTCCCGAGAGGCCTTCCATGAAGCTCACGGACCTCTTCGTCCGGCGCCCGGTGCTGGCCATCGTGGTGAACGTGGTGATCGTGATCGCCGGGCTGCAGGCGATCCGTTCGCTCAACGTCCGGCAGTACCCCAAGCTGGAGAGCGCGACGGTCACCGTGCGTACCGCGTACGTCGGGGCGAGCGCCGACCTGGTGCAGGGATTCATCACGACGCCGCTCGAGCGAGCGATCGCGGCGGCCGACGGTATCGACTACATCGAGTCGCAGAGCAAGCAGGGGCTGTCCACCATCAACGCCCGGCTGCGCCTGAATTTCCCGGCCGCCGCGGCCCTCTCGGACATCAGCGCGCGCGTCAATCAGGTCCGCGCCGATCTCCCCCCGGAGGCCGAGATCCCCGCGATCCAGATCGAGCCGTCCGACGCGCAGATCGCGGCGATGTACCTCAGCTTCGGCTCGGACATCCTCGAGGACAATCAGGTCACGGATTACCTCGCGCGCGTCGTGCAGCCTCGCCTCTCGGCGGTTCCCGGGGTGCAGCGGGCCGAGGTGCTGGGCGGCAGCACCTTCGCGCTGCGCGCCTGGTTGAAGCCGGACCGCATGGCTGCCCTGCACGTGAGCCCGGCCGACGTGCGCGCGGCGCTCGGCGCCAACAACTACCTCTCCGCGGTGGGTTCGACGAAGGGCAACCTCACCCGGATCAACCTGACGGCCAGGACCGACCTTACCACCGTCGAGGACTTCCGGAAGCTCGTCATCCGCGCGGATGAGGGCTCGCTGGTGCGGCTCGAGGACATCGCCACCGTGGAGCTCGGCGCGGACTCCTACGACCAAGACGTTCGCATGTCCGGTCAGCGCGCCGTGTTCATGGGGGTCTGGGTGTTGCCGAACGCCAACTCGCTGGACGTGATCTCGGCGGTGCGCGACGAGCTCGGGATCATCCAGCGGGCGCTGCCCAGCGGCATGACGGCGCACGTCGCCTTCGACTCGACCGAGTACATCGAGAACGCGATCGACGAGGTCACCAAGACACTGTCGGAGACCATCCTGATCGTCATCGTCGTGATCTTCCTGTTCCTCGGCTCGTTGCGCAGCGTGTTGGTGCCGGTCGTCGCGATCCCCGTCTCCCTGATCGGGGCCGTCTTCCTGATGTATGCGTTCGGGTTCACCGTGAACCTCCTGACCCTCCTCGCCATCGTCCTGGCGGTGGGGCTCGTGGTGGACGACGCGATTGTCGTGGTGGAGAACGTCGAGAGGAACATCCGCGCGGGCCAGACCCCGGTCGCCGCGGCCGTGGCGAGCGGCCGCGAGCTGGTCGGGCCCATCGTGGCGATGACCATCACCCTGGCCACCGTCTACGCGCCGATCGGCTTCCAGGGAGGGCTAACGGGCGCCCTTTTCCGCGAGTTCGCGTTCACGCTCGCGGGCGCGGTGCTCATCTCGGGCGTCGTCGCCCTGACCCTCTCCCCCATGATGTCCTCGCGGCTGCTCGCGGCCTCACCGGCCGAGGGTGGCCTCGCGCGGCTCATCAACCGTGGTTTCGCGGCCACCCAGCGCAGCTACGGGCGGCTCCTCCGCGGGACCCTCGGGATGCGGCCGCTCGTGTACGGCGGGTGGGTCCTGCTGACGCTGGCGACCGTTCCGATGTACCAGTTCTCCCCCAAGGAGCTCGCCCCCACCGAGGACGAAGGGGCGGTCTTCGCCGCGCTCGACGTCCCGGCCAACGCCACGCTCGAGCAGATCCTGCCCTACGCGGCGCAGGTCAACGCGATCTTCGCCTCGGTGCCGGAATTCGAGCAGAGCTTCCAGATCACCTTCCCCGAGCAGGGCTTCGGCGGCGCGATCATGAAGCCGTGGCACGAGCGCGAGCGCAGCATCTTCCCGATCCACGCGGAGCTCAGCGCCAAGGCGATGAACGTCACCGGCGTCCGCGCCCCGGTGTTCCTGCCGCCAGCCCTGCCGAGCGCCGGGATGCTTCCGGTCGAGTTCATCATCGCGTCGACCGTCGGTCACGAGGAGCTCCTGGGATACGCCGAGGAGCTCGTGGCGGTGGCGGCCGCGAGCGGGCAGTTCGCCTTCCCGCCCATGTTGGACCTTCGTTACGACCAGGCCACGACCGAGGTGGTGATCGATCGGGAGAAGGTCGGCGCCATGGGCCTCACGATGCAGGGCGTGGGAGCCGACCTCTCCGCGATGCTGAGCGGCAACTTCGTCAATCGCTTCAGCGTCGACGGCCGGAGCTACAAGGTTATCCCCCAGATCGAGCGCGCCGCGCGCCTGACCCCGGAAGACCTGAACCGGATCCACCTGGGGGGGCCCCGGGGGGAACTCTTGCCGCTGAACGCGATCGCGACCCTGAAGCACGGGGTCGAGCCTCGTACGCTCAACCGGTTCCAGCAGCTCAACGCGGTCAAGATCTCGGGGGTCACGACCCTGTCGCTCGACGGTGGACTGAAGGTGCTGGAGGAGAAGGCGACCCAGATCCTGCCCCCCGGCTCGCGCCTCGACTACACGGGGGAGTCGCGGCAGCTGCGCCAGGAAGGCGGCAAGTTCTTGCCCGCGCTCGGCCTCGCGATCGTGCTCATCTTCCTCGTGCTCGCGGCGCAGTTCAATTCGTTCCGCGACCCCTTGGTCGTGCTCGCCGGCTCGGTGCCGCTCGCCATGTTCGGTGCCCTCGTCTTCACGTTCCTGAAGTTCGCCGGGCCGCCGGGCATGGACTTTACGTTGACGGCCGGGTGGACCACGACGCTCAACATCTACTCGCAGGTCGGCCTCGTGACGCTGGTGGGCCTGGTCGCCAAGAACGGGATCCTGATCGTCGAGTTCGCCAATCATCAGCAGGCGCTCGGCTTAAGCAAGCTCGACGCCGTCGAGGCCGCGGCCCTGGCCCGCCTCCGGCCCATCCTGATGACCACGGTCGCCACCGTCTTCGGACACCTGCCGCTCACGCTCGTATCGGGGCCGGGCGCGATGGCGAGAAACTCGATCGGGATCGTGCTGGTGGGCGGGATGACGATTGGCACGCTCTTCACGCTCTTCGTGGTGCCCTCCCTCTACGTGTTGATCGCGGCGGACCACCGGAGTCGGAGCGGCACCGAGGAGCCCTCGCAGAAGGCGGTCGCCGCCCCGGAGCTCCCGGGGTCGGTCGCGCTGACCTAGCGCGGCAAGCAGCCTGATCTCCGCGACCAATTACCGAAAACGGGCGCCGCAGGGGGGAGCGCGATGGAGGTCAACGACGCCGGGCCGGTCCTGCCGCTGAAGCGGGCCGTGACTCTGGACCACCGTCGGGTCGACGGTGACGGGCGGCTTCGTCTGCCGACGACCCGCGCTCTATCCTCCACGACCAGCGGCGTGGCTCAGCGGGCGGGGGCGGGTCGCCGTCGGCGGAGGCCCCCGTGCGCGAGGAGCCCGAGCCAGGTGCCCGTCGCCGTGCCGGGCTCGCAGCGGCGGGCGCCGATGGGGAGCCCGGTCCGGAGGTCGAGGCACTCGATCTCAACGCAGTACTCGTCGGCCTGGAGCAGCGCGGGCACGCTGACGGAGTCCGCCGACCAACTTAAGCCCGATCCCCGGCGTCGCCGGGCACTCGCGGCCAGCTGCCCCTGACCGGACATTCTGGCGGAAGGAGTGCAAAGTTCGGGGTAAGGTCGCACCGTGGTGCCCGAAGGGATGCGCTGGCTCTTCTGGGACGTCATGCCCGACGCTCTGGACCTCGAGGAACACGTGCGCTTCATCGTCCTCCGGATCCTCGAAAAGGGGCGCCTGTGCGACGTGCGTTGGCTCCTCGAGGTGTATGGCGAGGAACGGGTCCACGAGCTGCTCCGCCACGCCGTTACGACGGAGCTCTCCGGTCGCACGCTCGCCTTCTGGCGCGCCTACTTCGGCGCTGATCAGGAACCATGGCCGACCCCACCTGCCTTTCGCCGGAGCAGCTCGCCGCCCTGGCCCGCCTGAAGCGGCTGCCGGCGCTCGCGCCGTTCTACCTCGCGGGGGGGTGCGCGGTCGCGCACCACCTTGGACACCGCGCGTCGCTGGATCTCGATCTGTTCTGCACCGAGAGCTCCGAAGACCTCGAGCGCGCTCGCGGCGCCATCCATGGCGAGCTCGGGGCAGAGGTCGTGGCCGCGTCCTCGGTCGCGGTGAGCCTTCGCGCCGGCGAGCTGCCCATCGATCTGGTGGTTCACCCATACCCGCTCCTCGAGCCTCCGGCGCCGGGGCCCGCGGGTTATCCGGTGGCCGGGCTGCGCGATCTCGCGACCAACAAGCTAGCGGTGCTCGCCCGACGGGGGATCCGGCGCGACTTCTGGGATCTCTTCGCGATGGCGCAGGGCGATCTCGGGCGTCTCGACCTGGCGCTCCACGACTACCCGCTGCGCTTCGGCGTGGCGGAGGCGGATCTCTATCACGTGCTCAAGGCGCTGACGTACTTCGAGGACGCGGAGGCCGAGCCCATCCTTCCTCGCGGCATGACCCCCGAGGTATGGGGCGAGATCAAGGCGTTCTTCTGCGCCACCGTGCCGGCGCTCGCGCGGCGCCGATGGCGCGGGCCGTAGCGGGTGGAGTGGGGGGGCGATCGAGGCCGTTCGGGGCCCGTTCGCTCCCGGCCCGGCGCGGCGGCGTGAGCGCGCGAGCTGGCTCGTCGCCGCGCTCGCCGCGGGCCCGGCGCCTACATGGTCCGGTTGGAGATCGAGGTCAGCTCGATCTCGAGGTACACCTGACCGTCGATCTCCGTATGATAGCTGACGATCCCCTGCGCCATGACCGTCTGCCCATCCACGACGTGGAAGTCGAACTCGGCTGGCCACTCATCGCCGGGCTGCACCCAGCTGCCGTCGATTGTGATGATGTAAGTGGTCCCGAGGTTCGTGATCGCCCCGACCTGGCCGGGCAGGCAGGGATCCGTGGTGCAGGGGTTGCCCACCGTCACGAACACGCCGACGTCGAGCCGCGTCGGACTGGCGGGCCAACAGAGGTTGTCCTCCCCACAGTCCTCGTCGTCCTCGCAGTCCGCTTCGTCGGTACACGACACACCACTGCAGGGGTCGATACCATTGGCGCAGATCCAGCCGGTGACGCAACCGGTGCTGTCCTTGACCTCCTCGCCGTTGCACCAGTTGCAGGAGGGCAACGGTTCGCACCCGGCGCCACCCCCGCCCCCGGCGCCACCCCCGCCCCCGGCGCCACCCGTGCCGGCCGAGCAGGTGCCGACCACGGTGGGACAGTTCGCGCCACACGCACATACCGAGCCACCGTCACAGGTGCCGACGGCGCAGTCGGCGTCCGTGTAGCAGGAACCGGCAGTGGGTGCGTCCACACAGCGACCCTTCGTGAAGGCGTCTGCGCCCACGCAGATCCGCTCCCCGCAGTCCTCGGTGGTGACGCAGCACGACTCGCCCACGGGGTTGCAGGTGCCCGGCGACGGGGGGGCGTGGCACAACATGTCGCAGGGGCAGGTCGTCGCGCCCGTACAGACGCCATCGGCTGGGCAGTCGAGGTCGTTGAAGCAGCCGCCATCGGTGGGAGTCGGCTCGCAGGCGCCGACGGTGTCGGCGAGATGGTCGCGGGTACCCTGGCATGAGTAGCCAATGGGGCAGGGAGCGGCGACGCCGCAGCAAACGGGCACGCCGCCGCTTCCGCCCGAGCTTTCGCCAGCCCCGCCGCCAGTGCCACCACTTCCTCCGGTCCCGCTACCGGAACTGCCTGCCATGCCACCCGTGGCACCCCCGACCCCAGCGCCGCTCGAACCGCCCGTGGAATGACCGCCGGTTCCACCGCTCGAGGCGCCGGAGCTGCCGCTCGAGCCGCCCGTGGAATGACCGCCGGTTCCACCGCTCGAGGCGCCGGAGCTGCCGCTCGAGCCGCCCGTGGAAAGACCACCGGTTCCACCGCTCGAGGCGCCGGCCCCGCCACCAGTCCCGCCCGAACCACCGGTTTCTCTGCCACCCGTGTCACTGCCAGCCGCCCCATCGCCGCCGGCCTCGGGATTGCCGCCGCTGCCCGCCGTCCCCCCGCTGTCGTTGCCGCCAGCGGTGCTGCCGGCTGAAGCACCCGAGGCGAGGTCCTCGATGCCAACGTCGTTGCCGTTGTCCTTGCAAGCGGCCGCCCCCAGCAATCCGGTCAGAAAGAGCCCCACCACCGCGCGATTGCTCATGACCACCCCAGTAGCCGAATAGCGAGGAGCGGGTCACCGGATCCCGGCGATCGGCGATGACGCACGGTCAGAACCGGGCTCCACGCGGCGCGACGGCACCAGGGGGGGCGGGGCGGAGCGATGCGCTCGGCCCTGCCGCGCGGCCCCGGCGCGCAGTGCGCGCACCTTGCTGGAACATGGGCCGGTGGGCACCGATCCCGGGTGAGCCTCATCCTCTCGGCGATCGCGCGGATTGCCCGCGTGCGCCGCCACTCGCGCCGCCTGGCACTGCGGTTGAACTGCAGCGCCAATCCGTTTGCCAATGGCGTCACCGTCCCGAAGAACGCCCCCAGGCAAGGCGAGGGGGCGCCCTTCAGGGCGGCGAAGCCGGTGGCCAACCGATCGGTGCTCTGGCGCCGCCCGGATGGGTCCACCATGATCCCGCCATGCGATCCCCGAAGCTCTCGACGCCCGGCGCCCTCACGGCGCTGGTCGTGGCGCTCCTCGCCCCCGGCTGCACCGGCGCGGCGGCGGCGCCCCCGGCGTCCCCCGCGGCGACCGCGGCCGCCAAGCCGCCGCCCTCCCCGTCCAACCGCCTCGCCCGGGCCGTCGCCCAGCTGCGCGCGAGCCGGTACCCGGCCGCTGAGGCCGGGCTGCGCGCGCTCCTCGACGGTCCCGAGCGGGTCGGCTCGGCGGCCGCGCTCGGCGAGCTCCTGCTGCTGACCGGGCGCTACGCGGAGGCGGCGGACCTCGCCGGTCGTCTCCTCGAGTCCACCAGCGACGACCTCGCGGCCGCGGAGCTCCGCGCGCGCGCCCTCCACGCCCAGGGTCAGCTCGACGAGGCGCTCGCCGTCCTCGCGGAGCGGGCGAAGGATCCGGCGGCCCGGCGCCTGCGACTGCTCCAGGGAGAGCTGTTGATCGAGCGCGGGGAGCGGCGGGCGGCGGAGGCGCCGCTGATGACGCTGATCGAGGACTACAACGCGGACCGGATCCGCGACGACGACGGGCCGGGGCTGGTGCTGGTGGGTCGGGCCGCGCAGCTGCTCCGGAGTCCGCGCGATGCGAACGACGCCTACAACCTCGCCGAGCGGGCCTCGCCCGACGACCCGGAGCTGCTCCTCGCCCGCGCGGAGCTCTTTCTCGACAAGTACGATCCCGGCCACGCCGAAGAGGTGGCGAAGGAGGTGCTCCGGCGCGCGCCGAACCACCCGGACGCGCTGGTGGTGATGGCGAAGGTCAAGCTGGCGCAGACGTACGACTTCGACGCGGCCGACGCGCTCGCGCGACGGGCCCTCGAGGTGAACCCTCGCCATGCGGAGGCGCGCTTCGTGCGCGCCGGGATCGCCCTGCGCGACATGGAGCTCGACCGCGCCGAGGAGGAGCTCGACCGGGGGCTCGCCACCAACCCGCGCGACCTGCGCCTGCTCTCGCTCAAGGCCGCCGTGCGGCTGCTGGCGGACGACCAGCCCGGGTTCGGCGCCGCCGAGCGCAAGGTGCTCGACCTGAACCCCGGGTACAGCGCGCTCTACCAGATCGTGGGCGAGTACGCGGAGTGGGAGCACCGCTACGACGAGATCGTGGAGCTGATGCGGCGGGCGATCCTGATCGACGCGCGGGACGCCAAGGCCCGTGCCGACCTCGGGATCAACTTGCTGCGCGCCGGGGACGACGCTGCCGGTGTCCGCGCGCTCGCCGCCGCCTTCGACGACGATCCATTCAACGTCCGCGTCTTCAACACCCTCGGCCTCTACGAGAAGGCGATCCCGCGCGACTACGTGTCGGTGACGCACGGCCCCTTCCGGTTCCGGTACCACCGGGACCAGCGCGCGCTGCTCGAGCGCTACGTCCCCGCGCTGCTCGACCGGGCCTGGCGCGGGATGGTGGAGCGGTATGGTTTTACGCCCGCGGTCCCCGTCTCGGTCGAGCTCTACCCGCAGCGCGAGCAGTTCTCGATCCGCACCTCGGGCCTGCCGAACATCGGGATCCAGGGCGTGTGCTTCGGGCGCTCGGTGGCGGCGATGAGCCCGGGAGACGAGGTCTTCAACCTCGGGATGACCCTCTGGCACGAGCTGTCGCACGTCTTCCACATCCAGCGCTCGCGCAGCCGCGTGCCGCGCTGGTTCACCGAGGGCCTCGCCGAGTGGGAAACCCTGACCGCCGAGCCCGGCTGGCGTCGTGAGCACGACCCCGAGCTCTACGAGGCGCTCCGCCAAGGGCGGCTCCCGGTGGTCGGCGACATGAACCGCGCCTTCACCCGGGCGGAGGACATGGAGGACATGGCGACCGCCTACTACGCCTCGACCCGTATCCTGGTGATGCTGGAGCGGGAGTACGGGATGCCTCGGCTGGAGCGGATGCTGGTGCTGTGGGGGGAGGGCCGCCGAACGCCGGAGGTCCTGCGGGAAGCCCTGGGACGCACCCCGGCGGAGCTTGACGCGGAGTTCCGGCGCTTCCTGGCCAAAGATCTCGCCCGCTTCGACGCCCAGTTCGTCCCGCTCCGGCGCGCCGGGGATCCGGCGCGCGCGCGCGCGGAGGCGGAGGCGGCCCCGCGCGACGTGAAGAAGCAGTGCCGCCACGCGCTCGCCCGGTTGCGCGCAGGGGACGCGAAGGGCGCCGCGGCCGCCCTCGGTCGGGCGCGGGCGCTCGCCGCGGAGGACCCGGACGTGCTCTGGCTCGACGCCCAGCTCGCGCTCGCTCGGGACGATCGCGCCGCGGCCGAGCGGGCGGTGGCGGCCCTGCGTCGCGGCGGCCACGACGGCTACGACGTCGAGCTCCTGGTCGCGGCGCTCGCCGAGGCGCGGCGCGACCTCGGGGCGATGAAGGCGGCGTTCGAGCGCGCCCACGCCTTCGACCCGCTCGCGGCGGAGCCCCTCGGGGCGCTCGCCGACCTGGCGCGGGAGACGAAGGACCGCGACGCGGAGATCGCGGCGCTGAGCGCCCTCACCGCGGTCGAGGAGCACGACGCGCCGGCGCACCAGCGCCTGCTGCGCCTCCTCGTCGACGCCGGGCGCTGGGAGGACGCGGTGCGGGTCGGGCGCGCCGCCGTCTTCGTCGACATCACGGGGCTCCTGACGCACCAGCTCTACGCCGAGGCGCTGGCGGGGGTGAAACGTCACCGAGACGCCGTGTTCGAGCTCGAGTCGGCGCTGCTCTGCCCCGGGCGCCCTGGTGAGCTGGCCGACGTCCACGCCCAGCTCGCGGCGACCTGGCTCGCCGCCGGCGATCGGGCTGCTGCTGGGCGGGCCGCCGCGGCGGCGCGGGCGCTCGACCCCGAGAACGGCCGCCTCCGGGGGGTCGGGCTTTGAACCGGGAGGGACGGGTGTTCGGGGAGGAGTCGCCAGTGCCGGCCACGGGCCCGGTTGACCACTTAGTCAGCAGGGCGAAGAATGACCTCCAGCGGACCGGCTCCGAAGAGCCCGGCCCGCTCGGTGGAGACCCACTCATGGAGTTCGAACGGCGCAGCGAGAGCTTCTCGTCACGGTGGGGGCGGTCCGTCACGGCGGTCGCGCTGACGGCGGTGCTGGCCACCGTGGGGGCGGTTTCGCCCGCCGGTGTCGCGCCGGCCCACGCGCGACCCAGCGGAGCCACGCCGCCGGTGGCCCAGCCCATGCCGGGCCCCCTTGCCCCGGCGGAGGCCGAGCCCCTCGACGGCGCACCCTGCGACCGCGTGGAGATCGAGTACGCGCTCGGGTCCGGCTCGCGCGTTCGGGTTTCGGACACCCTGCTGGGCGCGGGCGACGGAGACTACGACGTCGCGTCCGGCACGCTCAGCGTGCGCTACACCGCGGTCGGGGGCAAGCCGGCGCCGGGGAACGCGGAGCTCCTGGCGCTCAAGGTCGGGTTCGACTTCACCGCGGTGACCAAGGTGGTCGGGCTCAAGACGCAGGTGAGGACCGTCGCCACGGCGCGGAACACGCCGGATCGCTGCGGGATCGTCGCACGGGGCGCCTTCGACGGGAGCCGCGTCACCTTCCGTGAGGCCGCGCGCGGTTACCGGTCCGAGGGTAAGCTCTACTGCGAGGGGGCGCTGTGCGGGCGGTTCGGCGCCCCGCCCCCCGGCGAGTCGCCGGTCGTGGTCGGCCCCGTCGATGCGAGCTATCGGCCGCTGTTGCTCACGGACGGCATGAAGGCGCTGACGATGGACTACTCCGAGGTCGCGCGGGGCCAGAGCCCCCGCCAGGCGACCTCACTACGGCTGGTGGCGCGCGAGGTGAAGCGCAGCTGCGTCGCGGCCCCCACCTGTCGGTGAGCCCCGCCCCCCGCTACCGCCGGGGCCGTCACCGCCCGGCGCGGCCCCGATCGCGGGTCATTCGTCCTCGCGTTCCGCCGTTCCGCCGCGGAGCCCGAGCGCCTTCGCCTTCTTGTAGAGGTGGCTCCGCTCGAGGTCGAGGGCCCGCGCCGTGGCCGCCATCTGCCCGCCGTGCGTCGCCAGGGCCTCCTCGATGATGGTCCGCTCGGCCTCCTCGGCGAGCACGCGGAAGGGGACGCCGGCCCGGTAGAGCCCCAGGGCAGGCGGCGCGCCGCCCATGCCGAGCGCGCGCTCCACGTCTCCCGCGGTGATCACATCGTCGGGGCTTAGGATGACGAGCCGCTCGATGAGGTTGCGGAGCTCGCGGACGTTGCCCGGGTAGCTGTGGCGGCAGAGCGCGGCGACCGCCTCGGGGGCGAGGCGGACGGCGGGGCGCGCGTTGGTCAGCGCCGCCGCCTCGAGGAAATGCGTCGCGAGCGCCGGGATGTCGTCTCGGCGCGCGCGGAGGGGCGGGAGCGCGAGGGGGAGGACGTTGAGTCGATCGAGGAGATCCGCGCGGAAGGCGCCGTTGGCGCACGCCGCCGCCAGATCGCGGTTGGTGGCGGCGACCACGCGGACGTCCACGCGCAGGGTTTCGTTGCCCCCCACGCGCTCGATCTCCCGCTCCTGCAGGACCCGGAGGAGCTTGGACTGCATGTCGAGCGGCATGTCGCCGACCTCGTCGAGGAACAGCGTGCCGCCGTGGGCACGTTCGAACTTGCCCCGCCGCTGCCGGGTGGCGCCGGTGAACGCGCCCGCCTCGTGCCCGAAGAGCTCGCTCTCGATGAGCTCCTTGGGGACCGCCGCGCAGTTGAGCTTCTCGAGGGGACCCTTGGCGCGCGGCGAGGAGCGGTGGATGGCGCGGGCGACTAGCTCCTTGCCGGTCCCGCGCTCGCCGGTGACGAGCACGCTCGCCTGCGCGCGGGCCGCCCGGGTGATCTGCTCGCCGAGCTCGCGCATGACGCCGCTGGTCCCGACCAGCTCCTGGAGGTGGCCGGCCTCGGCCCGGAGCTCGCGCGCCTCCTCCTCCGCGCGCAAGAGGCGCATGGTGTTCTCGAGCACCAGCAGGAGCCGATCGGAGTCGATGGGCTTCTCGAGGAAGTCGAGCGCGCCGAGGCGAGTCGCGCGGATCGCGGCGTCGATGGTGGCGTGCCCGCTCATCATGATCGCCTGCACGACGTTGCCGGCCGCCCGCTGCCGCTCGAGGAGCGTGACGCCGTCGCCGTCCGGGAGTGATACGTCGAGCAGGACGACGTCGAAGGACCGGCGCGCCAGCTTCTCCTCGGCGATCGCCACGCCTCCGGCGACCTCGACGGCATAACCCTCCAGGGAGAGGGCCTTCTTCAGCGTGGCGAGGATGGCCGGCTCGTCATCGACGATCAGGATCTGTCCGCGCGGCATGCGCGGACGCTACCCGACATCCGCGCGCGTCGCCACGGGCGCCCCCTGGTGACGCGAGGCGGCGGGGAGTCGGGCTCCAGGCGCTGCCGGCCGGGACCGCACTGGTGCCCGGCGGACCGGATGGTAACCTCCCGGGCGCCGCCTCGTCCGATGTCCGCACCCACTCCGACGGCCACCACTCGGCTCGACACGACCTCCGTATCGCGCCTGCTCGCGCACGCCCTCGAACGGCGCCTCACGGGCACGGTCGTGATCGAGTCACCGGAGCGGCACCGCAGCGCGATCTACTTCGAGCAGGGCGTGCCGGCGAAGGCCAAGTCGGGTCTGCGCGTTCACCTGCTCGGGGAGCTGCTCGCTGAGCTCGGCTTGGGCGATCGGGCGGTGATCGAGGCCGCCCTGACCCGTGCGGGGGCGGAGCGACGGCTCCTCGGACAGGTGCTCGTCGCCGACGGCAAGCTCACGCGGTCCGATCTCGGGGCGGCGCTGCGCGAGCAGCTCCGCCGCAAGATCCGCTGGATGGCGAGGCTCCCCGGCGAGAGCGTCGCCGGCCTGTACGAGACGGTGAACCTGCTCGAGAAGTGGGGTGCGCACGAGGTGTTCCCGGAGGCGCCCCTGGCCCTGCTCTGGAGCCTCGTGCGTGACGACGGCGACACGAAGGGCATGGACGCGGCGCTGCGGGGCCTGGGCGAACGGCCCCTGAAGCTGCATGCCGAGGCGAACCTGGCGAGCTTTCGGTTCAATCGCGACGAGCACACGCTGCTCGAGGTGATGCGCGTCAAGGCGCTGTCCCTCGATCTGCTCGAGGGCTGCGGCGTCCTGCCGCGCGAGCAGGTGCGTCGCGTCGTCTACGTCCTCGGTATGACGCACCAGCTCGATCTCGGGCCCGGCGTCCCTCGCCCGCTCGGCGGTGAGAGCGGCCCTTCGCCGCGCAGCGCCACGCCGCAACCGGCGCGATCGCCGTCGCGGGCGAGCGTCCCGTCGCTGCGACGCCCGTCGACGCCGAGGCCCGCCGCCGTGGTCCAGGGCGACAGCGAGCGGCCGACCAGCGCCGGGGGGGGCGACGCGACGGCCGAGTTCGCGGACGAAGTCCGGCGTCGGTCGGCGGCGGTGCCCCACCAGACGCACTACGAGGTGCTCGGCGTCGATCCCGCCGCGGACCTGGCCGCCATCCAGGCCGCCTTCTTCCAGCTCGCGCGGCGCTGGCACCCGGACCGCGTCCCGGGCGAGCTCAGCGAGGTCCGGGAGCTCGCCACCTCGGTGTTCGCCCGGATGACCGAGGCGCACGGGGAGCTCAGCGATCCGGAGCGACGGGCCGACTACGACCGCCTCCTGCGCGAGGGCGGCGCGACCGACGCGGAACAGGAGACGATCAAGACCGTGATCAACGCGGCCTCCGCCTTCCAGCGCGCCGAGATCCTGGTCCGGCGGCAGCGGCTGAAGGAGGCGCTGGTGGAGGCTAGGGCCGCGGCGGAAAACGACCCCGAGCAGGTCGAGCACGCCGCGCTCTATGCCTGGATCCGGGGGCAGCTCCTGGACGCGGCCGACGCGGCGGCGTTCGGCGAGCTCATCCGGATCCTCGACCAGGCGGTCGCCAAGGAGCCCGATAACGTCCGGATCCTCCTCTATCGCGCTCAGCTCCTGAAGCGCGCGGGCCGCGTCGAGCCGGCGCTGCGCGACTACCGGCACATCGTCGAGCTGCGGCCGCAACACACCGAGGCGCTGCGCGAGCTGCGCCTGCACAAGATGCGGCGTGGCGAGCCCGGACAACCCTCCAGCAGTCACCCGCCGGGCGGGGCGCAGCCCACCCCCCGCGGCGCCGCCAGCCCCGGGTTCCTCGGCAGGCTCTTCAAGCGGTGACGGGAGCGGTCGCGCGGCGCTCGGCGCCGCGGTCCCGCGGTCGTCACCGCCGCGGATCCACGATCAACGCGCCGACCTGGCGGAGCGCCTCGTAGAGGGCGATCGCCACCGCGTTGGAGAGGTTGAGCGAGCGGACCTCGCCGAGGGTAGGGATGGCCAGCACGTCCTCCCGGCGCTCTTGGAGGAGCGCCGGTGGCAGCCCGACGCTCTCGCGACCGAACACGAGCCGATCCCCGAGGCGGAAGCCGGCCTCCAGGTAGCTCGTTCCCGAGTGCGCGCTGAAGAGCCAGGAGCGCGGCGCGCCCGGCCCCGGGCCCCCGCCGAGGGCCGCCTCGACGCTGTCGAAGTCGCGGTGCTGGTGGACCTCGACGAGGTGCCAGTAGTCAAGACCGGCCCGCCGAACGGCATGCTCGTCGATGCGGAATCCCAGGGGCCCGACCAGATGCAGCGCCGCCCGCGTGGCGCCGCAGAGGCGCGCGATGTTGCCGGTGTTCGGTGGAATCTCCGGCTCGATGAGGACGACGTGGAAGGTCCGAGCCCGATCTCGAGCCCGAAGTGGGGGTACAAGCGCGTGGTCCATGGTCCGTTCACCGCCGCGCGTCGCTCCGCAGCCGCGGCAGGATCCTAGCCTGCCATGGGTGGCTCGAGCGACGGCCGCTGTACGGCGCCAGCGCCCCGCGCGCGTCGCACGGGCTGGATCTCTGCGAGATCGCTCTCCTTGACGCCCCGGCTCCCCGGCAAGTAGCCTCCCAGCCGGATCCCTGAGGACCGCGTGAGGATGAATCCCCGTCCGCTCGCTTGCGCCGTCGCCCTCGCGGGCACCCTGGCGCCCGCTGTGGCGGCAGCGGACGAGATGGACCCGTCGGTCGAGCGGTTGGTGGTCAACCGGGCGGAGTGTCTCGCGGCCGATGGACAGTCCACGACCGGGGTGCGCTGCGTCCGCGACGACGCCTCGTTCAAGCGCCTCATCAACCAGTACGGCTTTCTGATCGCGCCGAGCGCGATGCACTCGGCCCGAACCACCGGGTTCGGCGGGTTCCACCTCTCGCTCGAGGCGCAGTACACGGGCGTCGACGCCGATGCCGAGTACCTGCAGCTCGGGACGCGCGGGGCGGTCGATCCGTCGACCGACGAGGCGGCGCTTCGGAACGAGGACCCGGCCTCGGTAATGCAGCTCTACTCGCTGAAGGTGCGCAAGAGCTTCGGCTTCGGGTTCGAGGTCACCGGCGCCATCGGCGTGGTCCCCAAGACTGCGATCGCCGTGGGCGGCGCCGACGTCCGGTTCTCGTTGCTCGAGGGCTTCCGCGCGCCGGACTGGCCGGGCTACCTCCCCGACGTGGCAGCGGGCGCTGGTGTGCGCACCATCACGGGGACGGCGGCGTTTCAGCTGACCGTCGCGAGCTTCGACGCGCAGGTGTCCAAGCCGCTCACCCTCGCGGGCGCGTCCGTGCTGACGCCCTGGGTCGGCTTCCAGTACGTGTGGATCTTCGGGGACTCCGGCCTCGTGGACACGACGCCGGGCACCGACCCGATCGGGTACTGCAACTACGCCGGCGACAACCTCCCCGGCAACCCGGACCCGAGCAAGCTCCAGGACGACGGCGCCACCCAGCTCTACGACGGGCAGCCGATCTGCCTCGGGGGGAGCCGCGAGGACTTCAACAACAACGTCGTGTTCGACGAGGCTCGCTTCGAGCGGCAGCGCCTGCTTCTCGGGCTAGCGTATCGCTACGAGATGGTCAACGTCGGGCTCGAGCTCATCACCGATCTGGTGTCGCCCCAGAAGGCGCAGGTCGGCAGTGGCACCACGGCGCTGCGCGACACCACCGGCGCCAAGATCGGCGAGATCGACGACGCGGAACTGCTCGACGGCGAGAAGCCGCAATGGACCGTCGTGGTCGAGCTCGGCGCCACCTTCTGAGCGCTCGGGCCCGCGCCCCGCTCGGTGCGTCGTTCAGGGGAGCAGCGCGCCGAGGAGCGTCCAGGAGGCCGTCAGGAGCACGACCGTGAGCAGGGCCGCTGCCGGCAGCAGCCCGCCGGTCCGCAGGGCGCGGCCGTGGGCCGGGCCTCCGAGCTGGTGCACGCCGCGCAGGTAGGCGGCGCCTGCGCGGCGGGGCACGGTCACGCTCAGGCGTATCGCCCCGAGCGCGGCGCCGGGACCGACCAAGACGCCAGTCAGCAGCACGCCCAGCGGCAGCGTGACCAGATCCCAGCCGCAGGAGTAGCACCCGAAGCGCACGCCGTGGCGCGGCCGCGCGCCCTGCATGCGGGCACCCAGGTCGAGCCCGATGCCGTGGAGAAGGTGCAACCCGATTGCCATCGCCGCCGTCAGCGGGACGCCGAGGCAGACGCCCCGGAGCGTCCAGCGCAGGAGCGTGTCGTTGGAGAGCAGCGCGCCCGGCAGCGCCGGGAAGAGCAGGCACGCCAGGGCGGCGAGGAGCAGCGCGTGCAGGGTGACGGCGGTGAGCTCCGCGATCACCGCGAAGCGCAGCGCTGGGGCGACGTCGCCACCGGGCAGCGACCCGAAGAAAGCGTCGTGGCTCAGCGTGGCGAGGCGTGCCGTTCCCCAGAGCCGTGGCAGCCAGGGCCCGCCGGAGCGCTCCCAGGGAACGATGGCGAAGACCTGGGAGGCCGCGTCGGGGCCCTCGCAGTCCCCGAGGCAATCGCCGCGTCCGCAGTGCGCGCAGACGACCGCGGCCGGGACATCATCGAGGTCGGCGCCGTCATCGTGGCGCACGGGGCGAGGCGTCTCGCCGAAATCGACGCCGCGGAGGCTCCCCCGCACCATCCCGGGCCCATAGCACGCCGTGGCCCAAGGGACGAACCCAGCGCGGCGATCGGCGGGGAGCCGCGCCGTCCGGATCCCGCGGGCAACCGCCACCCGCCCCGTCCGCCGCCGGTCGTCGCCCGTCAGTGGAGCCGGGCGTCGGGCGGGGCGCGATCCTCGAGTCGCTCGGGGTCTGGCCGAGGCGGCGCTGCGCGCGGAGGGAAGCCGGCCCCGAGACTGGCCCCGAGCAGGATGCCGAGCCCGCTCAGCAGCCCGCTCGCGTAGAGCCCATAGCCCCACCGGTACTCGTAGGGCACGAGCGGGTGGCCGCGGGGCGGCAGGACGACGAGCACCGCCACCTCGGCCGCCGTCATGGCCGCGAGCACGGCCGCGAACACGCGCGCGTCATGCAACTGGCGCGCCGTGCGGCGGCTCAGCGCCAGCGGCCCGACGCCGACCCACGCGGCGGCGCCTCCCCAGAGCCAGTCCGAGCCCCGCCACGCCAGGAGCCAGCCGCTCAGCGACTCCCGGTGCGGCGAGGTCATCTCCACCCAGGGCAGCATGAAGGCGACCAGGCCGAGCAGGGAGACCCCGACGAGGGGCAAGCTCGCCCGCGCCCGGTCCCCAGGGGAGAGGGGCCGATCCTCGGGGTGGAGCGCCGTCAGCTCGTCCGCCTCCTCGGCCAGCACCTCCAGCGAGGGGGGCAACGTCGCTGCGCCGACCAGGAGGAGCCCGCAGTCGGGGCAGCGCGCCAGCCCCTCGTCGTCGCGGAAGAGGGCGCGACAGAACGGGCAGGCGAGCAGCCCCGGCACGCCAGGAGGATACCGCGGCGCGACCGGCTCGGGGCGTGGGACCGCCGTCGCCCTACCTAGCCGGGCCCGAGGGCGCTACCTTCCCGACGTCGATGAGTGAAGAGATGGCTCGCCGGCTCGGGCTCGCCCCCGACGCCGCTCACCTGGCCGAGGCGCTCACCCACCCGAGCTACGCGAACGAGCGACCGGGGTCGCGGGACAATCAGCGCCTCGAGTTCCTCGGGGACTCGGTGCTCGGCTTCTGCGTCAGCGAGCTGCTCTTCGAGCGGTTCCCGGCCGTCGCCGAGGGGACGCTCACGAGGCTCCGCGCCAGCCTCGTCAACGACCAGGCCCTGGCGGAGTGGGGGCGGTCGCACGGACTGGCGCCCGCCCTCCGGTTGGGGCGGGGTGCGGCCGCGGGCGGTCTCGCGGAGAGCACCAATGTGCTCGCCGACGCGGTGGAGGCGCTCATCGCGGCGACCTTCCTGGACGGTGGGCTGGACGCCGCGCGCCGCGCCGTGCGCCTGGTCGTCGAGGACCGCCTCGCCGCGCTCGACGCGGGCGGCGCCAACGACGCCAAGAGCGAGCTGCAGGAGCGGGTCCAGGCGCGGGGGATCGCGGCGCCGCTGTACGCCGTCGCCGCCAGCGGGGGGCCCCCGCACGACCCCTGGTTCGAGGTGGAGGTCCGCGCCCAGGATCAGGTGCTCGGGCGCGGCCGGGGGCGCTCGAAGCGCCAAGCCGAGCGCGCCGCGGCGGAGGCGGCGCTGCGCGCCGCGGCGTGGCAGGCTCTCGCCCCGGAGGCCGATTCGGAGGTGACCCATGCGGAGCAGGATGGAGGGTGAGCGCCTCACGCCGTCGCGGCGCAAATTCCTGATGGGGCTCGCCGCGGCGCCGATCCTCCTTGCGACGGGGCGCTCGTGGGCGGGGAGCTACCTGGACCGCGCGGCGATGCTCATTGGCCAGGCGGTGCGTGAGGCCGAATACCTCCGGGCGCGCCTCTCGGATCGGGAGCTGGCGCGGACCGTGCAGCGGCTCGCGGCGGCGAGATCGAAGGCTGCGAGCACCATGCTGGTGCCCGAGGAGGTCGCCAAGGCCCACCCGCACCTGCTCCTCGTGCTGGCGGGCTACGAGCGGGCGGCGGGCGCGGCCGCCGAGGGCGACACGGGGCGCTTCTTCGTCGCCGTCGAGCACGCGCGGGAGGAGGAGGAGATCCTCCGCGGGGTGCTCCGCCAGCTTGGCTGGGCCCTGCCGCGGTACTGAGCGGAGCCGCCCGCCCCCCGGGAGGCGTCCGGGGACGGGCGGCCCCCAAACGGGCGCGCGGCGGCTCAGCGCAGGCCGCGATCGGTGGGCTCGGGAGCCCCCGAGCGCGCCGGAGCGACCGCCGAGAGCACCGGCGGCGGCAAGCCGAGCACGTCGGGGGCGGGCAGCGCGGGGAGGGCCTCGAGCGCGGCGGCGTCGCCGAGCGTGAGGTGGGACGCCCTGAGGTCCGCGACCAGCCGCTTCACCGCCTGGTCGAGCTGCTCACGCTCGAGGGCGGCGCGGATCCGGGGCGCCGCGACCCCCAGCGGCTCCTCGACGGCGGCGAGCGATCCGCGGCGCCACACGACCGCGAGGTGGGTGCCCTCGGGCACGGGCTCGGGGACGAGCTCGCCATCGGGCACCCTCGCGGCTGCCTCGTAGAGCGCGGGGGCCACGCGCACCGTGGGCGCGTCGGTCGTCCCGTCCGGGCGCACGAAGCCGAGATCGCCCTTGCGCATCGCGGTCGACTTGTCGCGGGACCGCTCGCGCGCCAGGTCGCTCCACCGCTGCGGTCCGCCGGGGCCCCGAGCGACGGCCAGGATCTCCGCGGCCTCGGCGGCGTTCGCCACGAGGATCCGCCAGATCCGCAGCCGCGACGGGCGCTGGAAGCGGGTGCGATGGGCGTCGTAGTAGCGCTCCACCTCGGCGTCGGTGATCGGGCTGCGCTGGCGGAGCTCGCGACGCAGGTCCTCGACCAGCGCGGCTCGGAGCACTTCGCGGACCGACGCCGTCGCGGCGCTGGACTCGGCGAGCCGGCGGCGCTGCGCCTCGGCCGTGAGCAGGAGCTCGGGGACGAGCGCGGTCTCGACGAACCGTCGCGGCAGCTCCTCCGGGGACGGCGCCAGGGCGCGGCGCTGGTAGTCCGGGAGGGCCGCCAGGCGCTCGGCCACGGCAGCGGCGGAGACGCTGAGCGCGCCGACCCGGACGCAGGGTGCGGGGGCGTCGGCGGCGAGGCTGGGCGCCACCACCACGCCGGCGAGGAGGCAGAAAGCGCTCACGTGGCGCGGCGGGCCCCGCATGCGCACCCCATAGGCGACGGGCGTCCCGCGAGCAAGGGCGTCAGCCGGCGAGGGCGCGCGACGAGCAGGTGACGCGCTCCTCCAGCGGTTGGACCCCCAGGGCGCTCAGCCGCTGGCGCATCGTCTCGACGGCGACCGGGCTCTCGTCGATCCCGACCACTCGGCGGCCCAGCCGGACGGCGACGGCGAGGGTGGTGCCGCTGCCGGCGTAGGGGTCGAGGACGAGGTCGCCGGGCCGCGTGCAGGCCTCGACCAGACGCTCCAGCAGCGCCTCGGGCTTCTGCGTGGGGTAGCCGGTGCGTTCCCGGGCGACGGGCGCGACGATGCCGATCTCCCAGACGTCGCCGAGCGGCGTGCCCGGCGTCGCCTCGGCGGTGGTGGACGACCGACGGCGGCGACCGTCGCCATCGACGACGGCCCGCTGGCGTCGATCGCCCCAGGTCGCCATCGTGCTCGCCGCCAGGGGCTCGTAGAGCTGGTGGAAGCGCGGGGTCACTCCAGCGTCGCGGACGTAGCGGAGCAGGACGTCGTGCACGCGCTGGAAGTTCGGGGTGCGGGCGGGCCAGCGGCGGTAGCGCCAGACGATCTCGCTCGCGAAGCACTCGGGCCCGAACAGCTCGTCGCAGACGACCTTGACGTAGTGACTCGTCTTGGGATCCACGTGGACCACCAGGCAGCCGTCGCGGCTCACCAGGTCCCTCGCCACCTCCAGGCGCGCGCGGAGGGAGTCCAGGTAATGGTGAAGCCCCGCCCAGCGGTCGTCGAAGGCGGTCACCACGGTCCCCGGAGCCTGCCCGGCGCCGCGCCCGCCCGGGCGCGGGGCGAGGTGATGGCAACGCCCGGTCAGGAAGGGAGGGTCGAGGTACACGAGCGCGAAGCTCGCAGGAGCGCGGGCACGGAGCGCCCGGAGGGCCAGCAGGTTGTCCCCCTGGACGAGCATGCACGCCGGATGACCCGGGCGGGCGAGCTCGAGCGACGGGGTGGGGCCCGGGTCGGCGCGGGGCGTCCCCTTGCCCGGCCACTCCAGGCGAACACGCGGAGGGGACGCGATCATCGACGCGAGAGATCGTACCGAGCGCCGGACGCAGGGGGCCAAGAAAGCCGCCGGCACGCGCTGGTTGCGGGGCGCGGTCCGAGGTTGTACCCGTGTCGCCAGCATGAGCGACCGACCCCGCATCTTTTCGGGCATGCAGCCGACCGGCGTGCTCCACCTGGGCAACTACCTCGGGGCGCTGCGCCAGTGGGTAGCGACCACGCGCGCCGGGGAGTACGACCCCATCTACTGCATCGTCGACGCACACGCGACGACGGTGGACTACGACCCGCGGGAGATGCCGACGCGGACCTTCGAGACGGCGCTGACCTACCTGGCGGCGGGGCTCGACGCGGAGCGGGCGATCGTGTTCGTGCAGAGCGACGTGCCGCAGCACATGGAGCTCACCTGGTATCTGAACACGGTGACGGCGATGGGGGATCTGCACCGCATGACGCAGTTCAAGGAGAAGAGCGATCAGCACAAGCAGAACGTGAACGCCGGGCTCTTCACCTACCCCGTGCTGATGGCCGCTGACATACTGCTCTACCGGGCGACCGTGGTGCCCGTCGGCAACGATCAGGTCCAGCACCTGGAGCTCGCCCGCGAGATCTGCCGGCGGTTCAACGCCCGCTACGGCGAGGTGTTCCCCGAGCCGGTGCCGCGGCTCTCCCCGACGCCACGGATCATGGGGCTGGATGGCAAGAACAAGATGAGCAAGACGCGGGGCAACACCATCGATCTGTTCGACGATGGTCCGGTCATCCAGAAGAAGCTCAAGGGGGCCTTCACCGACGAGCTGAAGCTGCGCCGCGGGGATCCGGGGAGGCCCGAGGTCTGCAACGTGTTCACCATTCACTCTGCCCTCACCCCGCCCGACGAGGTGGCCGTCATCGACCGGGACTGCCGGAGCGGGGCGCTCGGCTGCGGCGACTGCAAGCAGCGGTGCGGCGCGGTCGTGGCGGCGGAGCTCGGGCCGATCCGCGCCCGCGCCGAGGAGCTGAAGGCGCACCCCGAGACGGTGGTGGCCACGCTCCAGGACGGTGGGGCGCGCGCTCGCGCCGTGGCCGCCGCGACGATGGCGGACGTGCACGCCGCCATGGGCCTCACCACGAGCTCGATGAGGCGGCGGTGAGCTGCCCGGCGCGCGGCGAAGAGAGCCGCGCCGGGGCGAAGGGTCGGTGGCGCGCCGGCGCGGTCGTGCTCGTCGCGGTCGTCGTCGGCTGCGCCTCGGAGCAGGAGTCGGTGGACGAGCGACCCGAGCGGGTGGTGCAGGAGTTCATCGCGCGCCTGCAGCGGGTGCACGGGGACCCGAAGGCGTCGCGGGCCGCCTACGAGCTCTTGTGGGCAGAGGGGCGGCAGAACCTCGCCGAGCGGGCCAAGCGCGCGAGCGCGGTGACCGGGCAGAAGGTCGCGCCCGAGGAGATGATCGCGCCGTCCCGGGTTTGGCTACGGGATCAGCCTCGGCGGTTCTCGTCGCGGGTTTCCGGCGACTGGGCGGAGGTCGTCATCGAAACCGACTCCTCGAGCGAGCGCGCCGAGCACGTGGTCCGCTGCGCGGCGGAGGACGGGAGCTGGCGGGTGGTGCTCGAGCTCCCGCAACTGGCGCCGATCGAGCGACGCATCACCGCGCCGCGGTGAGGCGTCGCGGTGGGCGCCGCCCACCGCGCTACACCGGAGGGGAACGCTCAGTTCGAGAAGAAGATCGCCTCGATCTGGTTCTTGACGTCTTCCTCGGTCTGCTCGCGGGCGATCGAGATCTCCTTGACGATGAGAGACCGCGCGGTGTCGAGCATTCGGCGCTCGCCGAACGAGAGCTGCTTGTTGGCCTTGAGGCGATACAGATCGCGGAGCACCTCAGCGACGTCGTAGATCGAGCCGGTCTTGATCTTGTCCATGAAGCCGCGGTAGCGGCGGTTCCACGTCTGAGTGTCGAAGCCGATGGTGCGCTCGCGCAGGATGTCGAAGATCTCGCGGATCTCCTGCTCGCTGATCACCTGACGCAGGCCCACCGCGTTGGCGTTGGAGACGGGCACCATGATCTTTCGATCGGTATCCAGGATGCGCAGCACGTAGAAGCGCTGACGCGCGCCGGCGATGTCCTTCTCGTCGATGCTGATCACCTCCGCGACGCCTTGTGCGGGGTAAACGGCCTTGTCGCCGACCTTGAACTCGATTTCCTGGCTAGACTGCATGACCTCTCCTTGTGGCGCGCCTGCACCCGGCGCGAGACGACGACGCCACCAAACGGGGCGTCATCGCGATAACTCGACGTCTTCACGCCCTAGCGAGACGCCGGCTGCGTTCGAGACGCAGCGGCAGGGGATCGCAGGGCAAGATGCTCACCTGTCTGAACCAATCGCTGGGGGCGGGCCTGCGGTGGGAGCCGACCGCTCGCCACGATGAACCACCACCCCGTTGTTTGTGGTTAGGGGCCGCCAGGCGCGAAACTCTACTCGGTCATTTCCAATCTGTCAACATCTTCGTTGCCCCGGGAACGGGGGAGTTTTTCCAACGCAGAAAGACCCTCTCCTTGCCTCGGGCTGCCCGGGGTCCAGCCGTCCGGAGCCCGTGGTCGAGGGAGAACCACCGAGCCCAGCGAAATAATCCCGCCACCGCTCGGATGGGGGCGCGGCCGAGGTCGCGCCCCATCTCATTGTGTCACATCGACGGCGCCTGCGCCCGCAGGGCCGTGAGCAGGCCCCAGCGAACTCCGCGGTCGGACACGACCAGGCGCTCGGCGCCGGCCCAGGCCATCACCGTCTCCACCACGACGCCGCCGGTCAGGATGACGTCGGCGCGCGCGGGCTCGAGGCCGGGCACCGTCGACCGCACCCGGTGCGGCATCGCGGCGAGCTCCTCGAGGACCCGCGCCACCGTGCTGCGGTCGAGGGAGGCCCCGTGCAGCCGCGCGCCGTCGTAGGGGTCGATCCCCCGCGCCACCGCCGCCAGCGTGGTGACCGTCCCGGCCACGCCGACGAGGCGCCGCGGTCGCGACGGGGCGGGGACGGCGGCGAGCGCCGCGCGCACGGCGCTTCGCGCCTGCCCGAGCTCCGTCGTGAGCGGCGGATCGTGGCGCACGTGGCGCTCGAAGAGGCGCACGCTCCCGACGTCCAGGCTGATGGCGGTCTCGACGGAAGCGTCGGCGCCGCAGAGGACGCCGGTGATGATCTCGGTGCTGCCGCCCCCGACGTCGACCACGAGCACGTCCCCGGCGACGTCGAGCCCGAGGACGGCTCCCGTGAAGGTCAGCCGCGCCTCCTCCTCACCGCTGATCACCCGCGGCCGCACCCCGAGCACTTCGGCGGCGGCCGTGCAGAGCTCTTCGCCGCCGAGCGCGTCGCGCAGCGCGCTCGTCCCCACGACGTCCAGCCTCGTCACCCCAGCGGCGCGAAGGTCGGCGGCGTAGTCGCGGAGGCACGCGAGCGTTCGCGCACAGGCGTCGTCCGCGAGGCGACGGGAGCGATCCACCCCCGCGCCGACCCGGGTGATGGTCGCTCGCTCCAGTAGCGGCACGAGCGTCCGCTCCCGCTCCTCCGCGATGGTGAGCAGGACGGTGTTGGTGCCGATGTCGATGGCGGCGAAGCGCGGCGCGGTCAGGGACGGACCTCCCGCACGAGACCGTCGAGGTTCAGCATCTCCTCGACGTTCGGGAGCACGACCAGCTCCACGCGGCGGTTCTGCTGTCGACTCGCGTGGCTATCGTTGGGGGCGACCGGGTCGGTATCCCCATAGCCGGCGGCGCTCCAGCTCGCCGGGGTGAGGCCGCCGCCCTGTTCCGCGGACGGCTTGGTCAAGAAGACCAGCACCGATCGGGCCCGCATCGCCGATAGGCCCCAGTTGTCCTGGAACGGACCGCCGCGGAGGGGCGTGGAGTCGGTGTGCCCGGCGACCTGGAACTCTCGCCGTGACAGGTCTGCGTCCGCGCGGATCACCGCGGCCACCTGCCGCAGGATCTCCTCGCCCTCCTGGCGGAGGTCCGCGCGCCCGGAGGCGAAGAGGACGTCGCCGGGCAACTCGATGACCATGCGATTGTCGCGCACCGACACCTTAAGTCCGAAGCGGGTGAGCGACTCGAGCTTCTCGCGGAGCGCCACGAAGCGCTTCCGGATCTCCTCCAGCTGATCGAGACGGATCTGGTACTCCTCGAGGGCCTTGCGCTGCCGGTCGAGGTCGCCCGTCAAGCTCTCGACCGTGAGCCCGCGCTCCGTCAGGGCCGTGCGCAGCTGTTCGGTCTCGCGCATCGCCGCCGTGTGGTCGGCCTCGCATTTCTCCTGCGCGGCGGTCTGCTGCTGCAGCTCGCTCCGCAGCCGATCGTTCTCCCGCACCTGCTGGTCCCACTCGTCCTGCGTGTAGCCGCACGCGGCGACCCCGCAGAGCAGGAACGAGAGGCAAGCCGTGAGCATCGCTGGGCGGGACTTCATCGGGATCTCCATCGGGGCAGGACCGCCGCCCGCGAGCGGCGGGCGCGCCGCGGGGGCGGCGGTGAAGGGGGGGCCGCGTCCGGCCCGGAGCCGGCCCCGGAGCACTTTTTTCCGGGCGCGACCCCGGGGCTCTTGCCCGAGGGGAGCGAGCCCGTCAAGAGCAGCAGGGCTCAGGCCCAAGCCCGCCGCAATTCATGGAACTCATTGGACTAATGAATGTTCCCGGCCTGACCGCCCCCAGCCTATACATGCGCTCCGTGCGCAGCGCTTGCGCGGCCGCGGAGCGCCATAGCGCGCTGGTCGGACCGGCCCGCCGCATCTTTTTCGTTGACACATCACAATGCATGGCAATATACGTCTTGCAATATACATCGGGAGGGGCTGACCGGCCGTTCCCTTCGCAAGAGGAATCACCATGGCTGCAAAGAAGACCGCCAAGAAGACCGTGAAGAAGGCCAAGAAGACCGCCAAGCGGACCGCGACCAAGGCGGCCAAGAAGACGACGGCCAAGAAGGCGCCGAAGGTCGCCAAGAAGGCCGCCAAGAAGACCGCCAAGAAGGCCGCCAAGAAGACCGCCAAGAAGACCGCCAAGAAGGTCGCCAAGAAGGTCGCCCGGAAGCCGGCGAAGCGGGCGAAGAAGGTCGTCGCGGCCGCTCCGGCGCTCTGACGCCTCGCGAGCCGGCCCGACGCGCCGCACACGCGTCGGGTGGTCACGGCCGGATGGGAGCGGCCCCCTGAGTGGGGGCCGCCCGTGTGTTGGGGGGTCGCCATGGCGGCATCCGCGCGCACTCGGTGTCGGCCGGCGGGGACGCGCCGACGGGCGCGCGACGGGGGGCGGGACGGGGGCGCGGCTCTTCAGCCGGCGACGTAGAGCTTCAGCGCCCTGGCCGCCGCGCGGCGGTCGAACGGGACGCCCGCGAGCGCTCCCTGCAGCGAGAGGCGCTCGAACAGCGCCTGCAGGTGCTCGTAGAGCGGGCCGCATTCGGCGATCGCCCGGTCCAGGCGCGGTCGGTCGATGAGCTCCGGCGCGGAGACGGCCCGAACCGCGCTCACGAAGGCGGGGAAGCGGGGATAATCCGCCGCGCGCAGGACGGGGTCACCCAGCGCGGCGACGTAGCGCAAGAACTCCCCGACGTACCGGGCCTGCTCGCCGGGCTGCCAACGATCGCCGGGGAGGGGGCCCTGCGCCTTGACGGTGAACGCGCGCAGGATCTGGGCGAACATCCACGCGTTGCGGCGGATATGGTCCCCGATCTCTCGCTCGGCGGTGGGGTCGTCGAACACGCGGTTGCCGGACAGGGTGACGCCGAGGCCCTGGCCGAGGGCGAGGATGGCCGCGCGAAGCGGCGGGCGGAGGGCCTGGACGACGGCGCGGAGCGACGCTCGCAGCTCCGCCTCGCTAGTGGCTCCGTCCGGCGCCGGGAGATCGTGCCGGAATGCCCGACGGACCTCGAGCTCGACGCTCGCAGCCACGCTCTCGAGCGCGGTGCGAATGGACGCGTACCGTTGCCCGAGGGCGTTCAGCGCCGGTGCGCGGGCGCCGAGGTCCGCCGCGCGGACGGTAGCCGCCTCGTGGTGGAAGCTGTCCGCGAGCAGCGGCCCGGCGTGTTCGCGGAGGTAGCCAGCCAGGGCGCGGGCGTCCGAGCGGAGCACGCTCACGGTGAGGTAGGCGCGCCCGACCAGGCGGCGGCGGCGGCTGCTCTCCGCGGCGACGCGCTCCAGAAGCCGGAGATAGCGAAGCATGCGGAAGAGAGACAGAAAGGTGAGTGACACCAGCCGGCGCGCCTCGCGGGCGGTCACGCCCCGGATGAGGTCCAGGATCAGCGGGGAACGGATGCGGTCGAACTCGGGGCGGAACTCCAGCGCCAGCAGGGGGTTGAAGAAGGTGTTGCGCTCGACCTCGCGCTGCACGACGCCGAGCGCGGCGTAGAAGGTGCGGTAGGGGACCCGCTGCGCGCGCCCCAACCCGTCGAGCACCTCCTGCGCGCTCGACAGCCCCTGGCGCAGCGCCAGGAGGCTCTGCTCGGGGGTCGTCTGCTCACCGCCGGCCCCGGCCAGGCGCGAGCGCGCGCTGTCCTGCGGGAGCACCGTCTCGAGGTAGCGATGGAAGACGAAGGCCCGCTCCTCGTCACCCAGCAGGGACCGCGCGAGCCCGACCGCGTGCGCCACGCCGTCCCGCGCGACCGCGAGCGCGCCCCGGAAATCCTGCCCGACCACGGGCCCACGGCGCGGCGGTCCCGGGTGGTTGCGCGGGTTCGCGAAGCACGCTGCCGCCTTGAGGAGCACCTCGAGCTCGAAGAGAACCTCGTCCTTGCCGGCGATCCCGAGCTGCTGGAACCAGCTGTCTCGCGCCTGGCGCTGCTCGGCGCGCAGATCCCGGGTGCGGCTGAGGAGCTGCTGATAGGGATCTTCGGCCGGCGTCGAGGGCGACCGCCCGCCCGGTGGCGTCCCGACCGTCTCGCCGCCCGCGCCTGCGAGATTCGCCACGGCGCGCGGTCAGAACCCGAACGGGTAGGTGAAGGTCGTCTCCATCCCGTTGGGATGGGGCGGGTACTCGACGCTCTTGACCGCGTCGATGGTGCACTTCGCCATCTCCGGCGAGGCGATGTCGGTGCGGTCGGCGACGATCTCGGGATCGCGCTTCAGCGAGCCGTCCGGCTTGAGCTCGATGCGGACCGCGATCCGGGTTCCGATCCCGGGGTCCTTCTTCTTCTGCTCCTTGTAGCAAGCCAGCACCACGGGGCGCTTCGCCTTCACCAGCGCCCAGAGCTGATCACGGCGCGCCACCGCGCCTCCCTGGGGCGCCTCGGTGGTCGCTTCGGCGGCGGCGCCCGCGTCCGTCCCCTCGCGCGCGGAGCCCCCCCCGTCCTCCTCGGCCAGGTACTCCTCGATGGACGCCATGGCCTCCGCCTCCTCGTCCGTGATCTCCGTCGACTCCTCGTCTTCCTCGGCCGCGGACGAGCCGGGGTCTTTTGCCTCGGGGGGAGCCTTGGAGCCACAGGCTGGGAGCCCGAAGGACGCGATCGCGATGACGAGCGAGGGGAGGAGCGAGGACCCGATCCGCATGGGCGGAGCATACCCGAGCGGCGGCTCGGGGGGGCGAGATCCGTGGGGTAGGTCCGGCGCTGGACGGACCCCAGCCCCCCGCCTCTCCCGCCTCGGGTTCGCGACTCGACCGCAGGGCGGCGATGGGCTATCCCGGCCCCGGTCGTTCCCGGTCGGGCGCTCGGCGCGGGCTGGCGACACCACCCGCTTTCACCGAGGTGACCGTGCAGAAACCAATGACGGCTCAGGCGCTGATCCTGGCGCTCCTTGCCCTACTCCCGGCCGCGACCGGGTGCGGCGCCGCGGTGGCGAGCCGGGATCCGGCCTGGCCGCCGCTCGCCAAAAAATGGTTCGACCGCGCGACCGCGAGCTACCACGTGGCGGACATCGAGGACGCGGAGACGGCCATCGAGAATGCGCTGCGTCTGCTCCCGGACGAGGCCCGGGTTCGCCTCCTCGCCGCCGAAATCGCGCTGGCGCGCCTGGAGTTCGACCGCGCCCTCGAGCTGGTCGAGGGGCAGACGAGCCGCGAGGCGCGCGCCGTGCGGGGGCGCGCCCTCTGGTACTCCGGGGACGTCGAGCGCGCCGCGGACGACCTCGAGGCGCTGCTCGCCGACCCCGACGTGCGCGACCCTTGGGCGAGCGAGGTGGTGAAGCTGGCCCGTCGCGGGGGCGGCCGCCAGCCCTTCGCGATGTCCGGCGGGCTCCTCGCCGTGTCCGAGATGCCGCCCGCGGGACGCGCCTCCCTGGTGGTCCCCGTCGAGATCAACGGCGAGCCAGCGCTCGGCATGATCGCGACGCAGGTGCCCGAGGCGGTGATCGACGCCAGCAACGGGGCCGAGCCGTCCTGGATCTCGCTCCGCTTCGGCGAGCGGGTGGAGGTGCGCGACGTCCCGGCGCTGGCCAAGGACCTCTCGGGGATCTCACGGCAGCTCGGCGCGCCGGTGCGCGTCCTTCTGGGGATGCACCTGCTGCGTCACCTCAACTGCACGTTCGACCTGCCGGGCCAGCAGTTCGTCGTCCGAAGCTTCGAGCCGCCACCCCCTCCGCAGGCGACCACGGTCAAGGTCGACTACCTGCGTGGGGGGGGAATGCTGGTGCGGAGCGCCCTCGGCGCGGACGCCGGCGCGCCCGTGGCGTCCCTGGTGGTCGACACGGGGATGGTCTACCCGCTGGCCCTCGACGACGGCGGGTGGAAGAAGGCCGGGGTCGCGCTGAGCGCGCTCCGTCCCTTGGCCGGGGCCACCGATCTCGAGCAAGGGATCGTGCCCTTCCTGCAGCTCGGGGCCTTCGAGTTGCCCGAGGTCCCGGCCGTGCGCGGAAAGCTGGTCGAGCCCCTCGAAGAGACGCTGGGCGTCGATCTCGACGGGATCGTGGGGGCCGGCCTGCTCGCCCCCTTCCGCGTGACGTTGACCGCGGGCGGCCGCACCCTCTGGCTCGAGGATCTGCCCGCCGGGCTGGCCGCCGGGGCACCCGACGCGGTCGACGGCGCCGAGTCCCCTGCGGAGGTCCCCGCTCCGGTCGGGCCAGCCGCGGGGGCGCCCGCCGGGCCCGCACCCGGCCCGACGCTGCGCCCCCCCTCGGTCGCCCCCGTGGCGCCAGCGGGCGGGAACCCCGGGGCCGGCGCGCCATGATTGCCCTCTACGCCGGCAGCTTCGACCCGCCCACCTACGGTCACCTCGATCTCGTCGAGCGAGCGTCGCGCCTGTTCCCGAAGGTGATCGTCGCGGTCGGGAGGAACCTCGCCAAGCACGCGGTGTTCACCGTCGAGGAGCGCCTGGAGCTACTGCGGGCGACCTGCCAGCTCCGCCCCAACGTCGAGGTGGCCACCTTCGAAGGGCTGCTCATCGACTACGTGAAGCGCGTCGGCGCGCGCGTGATCGTGCGGGGCCTGCGGGTGGGGACCGACTTCGAGTACGAGCTCCAGATCGCGCACGCCAACGCCGATCTGAGGCCGGAGATCGACACGGTGTTCTTGCCCACCCGCACCAACTACGGCTTCATCTCCGCCTCGCTGGTGCGCGAGATCGCGGCCAACGGCGGCGATCCCTCGCGCTACGCGCCGCCGGAGGTGTGCGCCGCGCTCGCCCGCAAGTACGCCGCGCCCCCCGCCGGGTGAGCGCGCCGCGCCGGAGCGGTTTCCCCTCCGCCGTCAGTGCACCACCCAGGGCGACGGCATGAACAGTAGGACGAAGCAGGCGAGCGTGAACCACCCGATCCCGCGTCGCCCAGCGCCGAGCGGCGCCTCGTCGCTCGGCTCCGCGTGGTCGAGGCCTCCCCAGCGCCACATCACGAGCAGGAGGACCTGGAGCAGGACCCAGGGCATCGCGGCGCTGACCATGGACGTGACCGCGTTCGCCCCCGCTGCTGGCGCGGCGCCGCCGAGCGAGGGAGCCGCGAACGCAACGAGGTTATAGGCCGCGAGCAGGCCCGGCGCGGCCACGACGAAGCGGGAGAGCCCGCGGTGCCGCCGACCGAGCAGGGAGTAGGCCACGTGTCCGCCGTCGAGGTGACCGACGGGCAGCAGGTTCAGGAAGGTGACGAAGAGCCCCGCCCAGGCGGCGCCCAGCACGGGGTGCATGGTGACGTCGTGGTTCTCCGGCATGGGCCCGAGCACCAGCCGCTTGGCCAGCCAGTAAAGAACGCTCTGCCCCTCCTGCGCGTATCCGGATGGCGGCAGCGGCTCCACCGGCGAGAGCGCGAGCCCCAGGAAGAGCAACGGCAACGCCACGATGAGCCCCGCCAGAGGACCCGCGGCGCCGATGTCGAGCAGCGCGCGGCGCGACCGCGGTCGCGCGTCGAGGAAGAGCACGGCGCCGAGCGTGCCGAAGGGGTTCAGCCACGGCAGCGGCAGGAAGTACGGCAGCGACGGGCGCTCGCCGTGGCAGCGCGCGGCCACGTAGTGACCGGACTCGTGCGCGAGGAGGATCGCCATCAATGGCGCGGCGAGCTGCCACCCGCTCCCCCAGACCGTGTGACCCACCCACCACACGCTGGCGGTGGTGGCGACCAGTAGCAGCGCCGGGACCCAATGCTCGGCGCGGGGCGACGACGTCTCGCCGGCGGGAGCGGCGGGGACCTCGACGGGCGGCGGCAGGTCCGAGCTCACGGGGCGAGCGACCCTCGGAGATGGCGCACGAGGCCGTCGAGCTCCGACCCGAGCGAGGCGTCGAGCTCGCCGAGGTCGGTGCGGATGCGCAGCGAGCCGGGGGTCAAGCTCGGGTCCTCGGTGACCATGACCGCGCGCCCCGACCCGTCGAGCTCCGCGAGCGCGCCCGCCAGGAGCGCCGCGTCCGCGGGGCACGCCACGACGACGGCCTGCCGCGCGCCCGAGGCCTCCCGCATCGCCTCGCGGGCGAGCGCGACGACCCGGCCGGGCTCCAGGGCGAGGGCCTCTCCCAGGAGTCGCTCCGCCAGCGCGCGAGCGACGGCGATGGTCCGCTCGAGCGCCGCCTCGTCCTGACGCTCCTCCCGTAGCCGCAGCGCCAACTGGCGCCCCGCGAGCTCCGCCAGCGCGGCGGCCCGCGCGGCCTCGGCGGCCCGCGCGGCCTCCGACGCGGCAGCCGCCACGGCGGCCGCGCGGATCTGCGCGGCCTCGGCCTCGGCGTCGGCGATCATCGCCGCGGCGCGGCTGGCGGCCTCCACCACCTCGCGCGGAAGGCGAGAACCTCGGGGCGGCAACGGACCCGCGGCGGGTGCGGGACGGAGGGGTACCGCCCCCGGCGGCGCCGGGAGGCGGCGCCCTCGGGCCAGGGTCATCGCCACCACCTCGCCTCGACCGCGCGCCCCAGCCGCAGCAGGAGGCCGGCCAGCGCGCGCGCGCGACGCTCCCGCTCCGGGTGCCCGAGCGCCGCCACCGCCTGCTCGATCTCGGGCGTCATCGGCTCGCTCGCGGCCAACAGCTCGGCACCACGGGCGCCCAGAGCGGCGCGCACGCCCAGCCTTCCCAGGGCCCGCTCGGCCGCTCGCGCGGCGACGTCCCGGTCCTCGGCGTCGACGCCCATCGTCACTCGAGGCCGAGGTTACGGCGGATGCGGGGCAGGGGGTCGTCGAGGTTCGGCTGGAAGGGCTCGCCGGTGATCCGTTCGACCGCCTCGAGGTACCGGCGGATCGCCTCCACCCTCACGTCGTCGGGGATTGTCGGTAGCGGGCCGTCGCCGCGGAAGCCCTGCGCTGCCAGGAAGCGCCGAACGTACTCCTTGTCGAAGCTCTCCGGATCCGCCCCCGCTGCGAAGCGATCCTCGTAGCTGTCGGCGAACCAGAACCGCGAGGAGTCGGGCGTGTGGATCTCGTCGATGACGACGATGCCCCCGTCCGCCGTCTTGCCGAACTCGTACTTGGTGTCGACCAGGATGAGCCCGCGCTCGGCGCAGAGGGCCTGCCCTCGCTGGAATAGCGCCGTCGCCATCTCCGCGGCGGCGTCGAAGTCGGCCGCAGGCATCCCTGTTCGCGCGAGGATCTCGGCCCGTGACGCCGACACGTCGTGGTCGCCGTGGGCCGCCTTGGTGCTCGGGGTCAGGATCGGGGCCTCGAGGCGCTGGTGGCGCCGCATTCCGTCCGGGAGCGCGTGGCCGCAGAACTCGCGCGCGCCCCGCTCGTAGTGCACCCAGATGCTGGTGGAGGTCGTGCCGGTGAGGTACGCGCGCACGATCATCTCGACCGGCAGCGGCGCGCACTCGCGGGCATGCAGGACGTTGGGATCGGGGACGTCGAGCACGTGGTTGGGGGCGACGTCACGGGTCTTCTCGAACCACCAGGCGGCGGCGAAGTTCAGCAGCTGACCCTTGAGCGGTAGCGTGCCGAGCACGCGGTCGAAGGCGCTGATCCGATCGGTGGTCACCAGGAAACGAGTGCCGTCCGACGCGACGTAGTTGTCCCTGACCTTCCCCTCGTACCGTCGCCCCAGCGCAGGGAGATCGGTTCGCTCCAGCGGATGACGTAGGGCCGCCCGGATGGCCTGCTCGTCGATGGTGCCCATGGGCCGCCGAAGGTAGCACGGTCGCCGCACCCCGGAAGCCGGCGGCTCACCGCGGGGGTGGCGACCGGCGCAGACCGAGGTCGGTCGCCGACGCCCAGAACTGCCCCTGGTCCGGGGGAGCGACGTGCAGGCTTCGCGGTAGGACGCTCGCCCAGCCAGCGACCACGTCGAGCACGTAGGTGGGCGTGTTCGGCTCGATGGCTCCGATGATGGGCGCCGCCTCGGAGGCCCCGGACCGCAGCGACACCGCCTTCCGGGTCACGATCTCGCGGGGGATGTCGGCCAGGCGTAGCTCGGGCCTGCCTGGCTGCCGGACGGGCGGGGCGACGGCGTCCTGCGTCTCCCCCGCCGGCAACGCCCGGAGCTGTCGCTCCCTCGCCCAGGCGTCGATGACGACCTGCCCGTGGTACTCGACGTGCACGAAGCCCTCGTGGGATTCACGGCTCCACAGGAGCATCCCGCCGGCGAGGTTGAGCACCGTGACCAGGGCTCGGTCCGGTCCCGGCTGGTCGTACAGCTCGACCTGATCCTTGGCGACGACGAAGCCGCGCGCGTCGCCGGGGACCTTCCACGCCGCGGGGCTGCCCGCCTCCAGTGCCAGGGAGCCGCAGGCGGTGGTGGCGCGAAAGGTCTGCCGGAGCGGCTCGGTCAGCCGAAGCTCGACCTCGACCCGGTCCCCCTGCGATCCGAGCACGCGGACCTCGCGCCGCTCGCCGATCCAGAGGTGACCCGGCACCACCTCCAGGGGCCGCGCGGAGAAGAACGGGATCCGGGCGACCTCCGTGTAGCCGGTGAGGCGAAAGCTGCCGGTGCCGGTGCCGGTGGCGACCCTCGCCCGCCCCGCCGGCGCCCCCGGCGGAAACGCGCTCACGCGGAGCGCGGTCGGACCGCCGGTGAACCTCCCGACGATCTTGCCTCCGGCCGGCAGGTCCTCGATGAAGAGGTCGGGCGGCAGCGTCGCGCGTCCCTCGTAGGCACAGGTGACGCCCTTGCCGGAGCCTGGCATCGCCGGGGGGGGCTCGGCGCGGAGCCCACCGGGCCGACCGGCGACGAAGGCCCCGACGGCGAGCGCCCCGACCAGTCGCACCCAACGATAGGCTCCGTTCATGCTATCTCCTTGAGCCTGAAGGGCTCTGCCGAGCTGCGGGCTCGCGTCCATCGCGCGGCGCCGATGCCGGGACCATGACACCTCATCCCCAGATCTCCGTCGTCTTCGCGACGCCGCGCAAGCTCCCCCGGGCCGATGGCGTTCCGGGGCGCGTCGCGGTGCTCGACATCGCCTTCGCCGGGGCGGGCAGCAGCGGCGGGTTCACCAAGGTCACGCTCGCCTTCATCGATCAGCTCGGGGCCCGGCTGCGGGCGTGGGTGGACCACCACGACCACGAGGAGCACGAGCGGTTTGTCGCCGATCCCCGCTTCGTATTGTCAACCAAAGCGCAGCATGGCGCCTGTCCGGAGCTGATCAACCCCGAGCTCGTGGCGCGGGTCGGGCCCATCGACACCATCGTTTGCCACTCCGACTTCGACGGGGTGGCGAGCGCCGCGAAGTGGATCCGAGGGGGAGAGGAGCCCTATCCGGGCTGCGACGCGGACGCCCGAGCCATCGATACCCGCCTCGGGACCCCGAGCTCGGCCGCGGACCGGATTGATCGCGCCCTGCGCGGCCGGCCGGTCGATATGGGGCTTCGCGGGATCATCGTTCGTCACCTCGCCGAGGGCCTCGCCGACGCCGGCCTCTGGGCGCCCATCGACGCGGCGGCCGCAGAACTTCTGCCCGTCGAGCGGGAAACCCGCCGCGCCGCCTCGTCCTACCGGCATTTCTCCCCCGGGGTGGCGGTGGTGGACGTGACCCGCGGGTTCGGGCGGCTCGACAAGACCTTGCTCTTGCTCCTGGGCCAGGAGCGCGAGGAGGTGAGTGTCGTGGTGGATCGGGAGACGGTGAGCGTGGCGGCGGCGTTCGACAGCGGGCGCGACTTCCTCGCTCTGCTCGGACTGCCGGGTGGCATGCCGACCCGGGTTTCGGTGTCTCGCACGCGACTCAGCGAGGTGCTGACCGCCCTCGGCGTGGATCCCCGAGCGTACCAGGCCGGCCTGCAAGACTGATTGCGCCGCGGCTGGAATGGGGGGCCGCCAGGCCCAGTGCCGTCGCCGCGCCGGCACGCGAACGCCGTGGCCGGACGTGGGGTCCGGCCGCAACCGGACTCCGGCGGGGCCGCTGGGGCGTCGAGGTCGGCCTTGGGCAGGCCAAGGTTGCCCGCCTTGTGTCAGTTGTGGTATTCGGTCTTGCAAATCTGAAAAGCACGGCTCCGCCCCAGGGAGCCTAAGTGGCGGAATCCGCGGGCTACGTCCGGTGCGGGGCCGACGGCCGGGATGAACAGCGCCGTTTCTTCACACGGGGGCAGATGGCCAGCACAACGACCAGCAGCTCGACCGGAGCGCCCGAAATCGTTCACAGCGGGCAGGGGGTGTCCCTCTGCTTCGTGCCCAACCGCCGGCACCGGTCGATGCGCGTCATCGACTTTCGCTCCGGTGTCCATCCGGCCAAGGTCGCTGTCGTCGCCCGGGTCGCTCGCCAGCAGGGCGTGGAGCGGGTCTTCACGCTCGTCGAGCGGGACGAGGTGTCCACCTGGTCCCGCCTGGGATTCGAGCGAGAGGGTACAATTCCAGCGTACTACAAGAGGAGCGACGCCTGGGTCCTCGGCACCACGGTTGACCGGCTGAGCCCGCCGAACATCGACGAGTCGGGGATGCGACGCGCGCCGGTGGAATCCGACGGGGCGGCGGCGGAGCGCCTGGTCCAGGCGGCGCGCCGGGACCCCCGCGTTCAGTCCCCGCCCACCAACGCCTCCGTGCGGCTGCAGCCGGCGCGCGAGGCCGACCTGCGGCGCGCCGTCGCGGCCGCGGGGAGGGCGCGGAGGGCGCTCACGGGCTTCGAGCCGTTCGGGCGGGACGTGACCCAGGAGTTTCACCTGTGCACGGCGCGGGGCGGCTTCTCGCTGGTGCTCGGCGTGGAGCGTCAGCGCTGCTTCGACAACGCCTTCATCGAGCTCTTGGCGGCGCCGCGCACGGAGAAGGAGACGGCGAGCACGTCCGTCGCGGTCGGGCTCCTGTGCAACTCGCTGCTCGACGAGCAGGTCACCGGTTGCTTCTCCCTGACACCCGCCGACGATCCGGAGCTCGCCGTGGTCTTTCTCGCGAACGGGTTCCGCAAGTCCGGCGTGCTGCGCGCCCACCTGCTCCGGCGGGACCAGCGAGTGGACGCCCTGCTCTGGGCGAGGAAGCTGGCGACGCCCGCCGACGGCTGACACAATCGCCGCCGTGGCTGGACGGTATCTCTGCAAGCGCTCGCTCTCGGGGCTGATCGGCGTAACGGGAGCGGTCGCCCTGACGGCAGCCTCCGGGAGCGCGGCGGCGCAGGCCGGGGCGGGCGCCCCAGCCGCGAGCGCGGCGCCGGCGGTCGCCGCGGTGGCGCGCGCGCCCGCTGGCGGCGGCCAGGCGGAGCTCGTCGTCGGCTTCGTCGACCGTCGCCTCCTGGCGAGGCCCTGCGCGGCGCCGGCCTGCGCGCTCGCCGGTGGCGTCACCATCGAGACCCCGAGCGACGCGGACCCCCGGGGCGCCAGTCTCGCGGTCGTGCGTATCGCCAAGGATCGCCACGTCGTGCACGTCGTGGTGCCGCGCGCCGGTCGCGCGGGGACCTGGGAAGCGGTGCTCGCGGCGCCGCCGGGCGGCGGCGAGCTGCGCCGCGTCTTCGCCGGCGAAACCGGCATCATCCACGGTGAGGACGGCTTGCGTCACGGGCCGATGGTCCTCGTCTCCGAGGCCGCCCCGGACGGCACGCGGCGCGTGGTGATCGGCGAGCAACGGGAGGACATCTCCCTCTGCGGGCGGCCCACCGTGATCGCGCCCCAGCTGCTGGTCCCCGCGGACCTGACGCTGAAACCGGCGCTCGTGCAGCGCCTGACGGTCGCGGAGCGGGGCGCGGCGCCGAAGCTCGTGGCCCGTCGCGCGGGCGAGGCCGAGCCCCCAGCGGTTTCGGGCGTGCTCCGCGCCGTGGTGGCGACGAGCGCGGTGGGGGATCCCCGCGCGCTCACCGACGGTGATCCGGAGACAACCTGGGCCGAGGGTCGCACGGGCGCCGGCAAGGGCGAGTTCGTCGTGTTGCACGCGCCCGCCACGGTGCCGCTCACCGGGCTCGAGCTCCGGCACCGTCCGCCGACGGCGTCGCGTCCGGCGGGGACGGGGCCCGAGGTGCTCTGGGTGGCGACGGAGCGCGAGCTGTTCGAGGTGAAGTATGCCGAGGATCCCTTCGCCCAGGCGGGCTCGCGCTGGGTCGTCGACTTCCCGGCGCCGGTCACCACGGACTGCCTCGCGCTGGTCACGGAGAGCGGGTTCGACGCCGCGGCCACGGCGGAGGTCACTTTTGCCGAGGTCGCCGCCCGCACCGCCCTCGGCGCGGCCACCCCCGACGAGCTCACGGCCCGGCTCCGCGGGGGCGACGCGAGCGCGGAGGCTGCCGCCGGGATGCTGCGCGCGCTCGGCGCGCCGGGCTACGCCGCGGTCGCCCGCGCCTTCCCGACGCTGGACGAGGGGGGTCGCCGCGTCGCCCTCCACGTGATCGATCAGGCGCCGTGCGCGGAGGGCGCGCCGGTTCTGGTGCAGGCGCTCGTGGGGCCACACGCGGCGCAGCGCCACCACGCCGAGGTCCGCCTGGAGCGGTGCGGCGCTGCGGCGTCGCCCGCCCTGGTCGAGGCCCTGCGCGGCGCGAAGGCGCCGGCCACCGTCGCCCTGCTGAAGGCGCTGGTCATCGTGGCTCCCGCCGAGGCGATGCGGCAGGCCCTGCCGCGCCTGGCGGGGGCCAGCCCCAAGCAGCGACGCGCGCTCCGTGGCGTGATCGCTCATGCCGCGGACGCGGAGGCGTCGCGCCCCGCCCTGGTGGCGGCGCTCGCCGACGAGGCGCTGCCCCCCGACACGACCCTGGAGCTGCTCCGCGCGCTCGCTGCGCACCTGCCGCGGCTACAGCCGGAGGCCGGCCGCGCCTTCGCCCGCCTCGCCCGCCAGGACGCGGAGTTTCGCACGCGGTACCTGCTCGCCGAGCCGGCGGCCGCGCTCGCGTCCGGCGACGCGACGGCGCGCGCCTGGGTCGCCTGGTCGCTCCTCTCCGATCCCGAGCAATGGGTGCGGGCGCGCTTCGCCGAGGCCCTCACCGAGCCGAACCCGTTCGAGGGCGAGCTCGTCCGCGCGCTCGCCGACGGCGAGGTGCGGGTCCGCCTCGCGGCGCTCGAGTCGCTGGCGCGCGCGCCCTCCGCGCGCGTCGCGGAGCCGGTGACGGGGCTGCTCCGCCGGGACCCCTGGCCCATGGTGCGCGCAGCGGCCGCCACCCTGGCCGCCGCGGCGCCCGCGGACCCCGAGCTCGATCGCGCGCTGGTCGCAGCGCTGCGCGACCGCTCTGCTCGCGTGCGGCAGCCCGTGGTGGTCGCGCTCGGCGCGCGCCGCGTGGTCGCGAGCGCGAAGCCGCTGCGCAAGCGCCTGACCGATCGCGACGAGGCGGTGGGCGTCCGCATCGCGGCGGCGGGAGCCCTCGCCACCCTCTGCGATCCCGCGGCGGTGGAGCCGCTCACCCGTCTCGCGCGGCGGTTCGCCGACCCGCAGGACCAGAGCGCGGACCGACCGGTAGCGCCGGCGGCGGTCGCCGCGCTCGGCCAGCTCCACCCGGCCGATCTCGGCGACCGGCTCGCCCCCCTGCTCGCCGAGAGTGCGCCGCCACCGGCGCGCGACGCGGCCCGGGCCGCCCTTGCGGCCGTGGGGCAGTGTGCGGCGGCGCGCTGACGCCCCACTGACGCCGCCAGGGCGGGGTGCTACGACGGTGGCTCATGCGTGAGCGGCCTTGGACGCTCGTCACCGGCGCGACCGGGTTCGTGGGCGGGCACCTCGTGCGCCTGCTGCTCGCGAAGGGCGAGCGCGTGCGGGCGTTCGTGCGCGCGGGCGCCCGCGTGGAGCGCTTCGCGGGGTTGCCGCGGGATCGTTTCGAGCTCGCCTACGGCGATGTCACCATCGAGCACACCGTCTACCGCGCGCTCGCCGGTTGCGACCACCTCTACCACCTCGCCGCGGAGCTGCGCTGGTGGGACCCGCGCCCCGAGCGGATCCTGACGCCCGCGATCGAGGGGACGCGCGCGGTGCTCGGCGCAGCCCGGCTGCGCTCGCTCCGGCGCATCGTCGTGACCAGCAGCGCCGCGGTCCTCGGCACCACGGCGGAGGCGGTCCCGATGGACGAGCGCCACCGGCCGTCGGGGCCCGAGCCGGAGCTCTACACCCTCGCCAAGCGCGGGGCGCTGGAGGTGACCCAGGAGCACGCGGAGGCGGGGCTGCCGGTCGTCATCGTGCTGCCCACCGCCATCACCGGGCCGGAGGATCGCCGGCCGACCCCGGTGGGAGACACCATCCTGCGGTACCTGCGCGCCAGCTTCCCGATCCCGGCCGTGCCTGGCGGCGGCAGCATCACCGACGTCGAGGACGTTGCGCGTGGGCATTGGCTCGCGATGCAGCGCGGGATCCCCGGGCGGCAGTACCTCCTCGGCGGTGAGAACGTGACCTATGCGGGCCTGCTGACGGCGCTCGCCGAGCTGACCGGGCTGCCGCGCCCGCTCCCGGCGCCGAGCGCGGGCCTGCTCCTCGCGCTGGCGGGCGCGGCCGAGCTCGGCGCGCGCGCCCTGGGTCGAGAACCCCCGATCACTCGCCGCCAGGCCGCGGCGCGGATCGGTCGCTACTCCTGGGTCACCAGCGCCCGTGCGGAGCAGGAGCTCGGCTACACCCGCCGGCCCCTCACCGAGACGCTTCGCCGCACGGTATTGGGGTTCGTCGAGAGCGGCGGCGTGCCCGAGCGGCTCGGCCGGCGCCTGCGCTACGAGCTCGAGGCGCGATGAGAGGCGGAGCTTCGTCCGACCCCACGCCGACCGCAAACGCCCCCGCGGCGCGCCGCGCCGAGGCCGCCCCGAGCGGCGAGGGGGACGTCCGCGCTGCGTTCGCTCACAGCCCGCTGGTGGGGCTCCTCGCCGCGGCTCCGGCCCTCGTCACCGCCCTCTCCGGTGAGGCGTCCGCGGGCGCGATGGCGGTCGTGTGGGGCGCGACCGCCTCGCTCGCGGGCGCGCTCGCCGGCGTCATCCGCGCGGCGCGCTCGTCGCCGTCGCTCCGGCTCTTGGGCGCCGCGACGCTGCTCGCGGCCGCGCCGCTCGCGGGCTTCGCCGCGGTCGTCAAGCAGGTGACGCACCACCGCCCGCTCGGGGCCGCGACGATCGCGGTGGCGGGGTTGGTCCTCGTGGCGGGCGCCTTGATCGTCGTTCACCGGCTCACGGTGCTCGCCGCGGCGCGCTCGGCGTCGTTCGGTCGCGCGGCACGGTCGCTGATCGAGGCCGTCGCGATGGTCGCGTTGCTCGGGACGGCAGCGGTCGCGCTCGGGTGGAGCACGGCCGACGGCCGGGCGACCGTCGTCCAGCTGGGGCTCCTGATCGCGGCGGTCGCGGCGCTCGCGGCGCTGCCGGTCCCGCGCTGTGCGCCGGGTCGCCCGCTGGCGGTGACCCTGCTCGTGGTCCCGGCCACGATCGCCGTCGCGGTCGCGCTCGGCCACCCCGCCGCGCTCGGGGCCGCCGCCCGCGCGGCGCCGTGGCTCGCCCCCTTCGTGAGCGGCTGACTGCGCGCCGGCGTCGTTTGACTAGGCCCCTGGCCGTCCTTACGTTCCAGTTCTGCCGCGATTGCGGCCATTACCGCTCCCCCCGACCGATGGCACCCTCCCTGGCCAGGCTTCGCGGGCGATACCGATCCCGCGTTGGACTCCCGATCCAAGCCGTCTCGCGTGGCGTCCCGGCCCCGGGGTTCGCGGCGCTCCGCTCGTGGCTCCAGGGCCTGCTGATCCTGGCCGCCTGCCTGTTTGCGGCGGTCGGCCCGGCGCGTGCGGGGGACGACCCGACCCCCGTCCGGACGGGAACGACCGAGGTGGCGGGGCCGGCTCCGGCCGCGGAGGTCGCGGCCACCCGCCCCGGGGACGCGCCTGCCCTGGACCACGCGCGCCGGCAGAAGCCCCCGCTCCCGAGCGGCTTCCACACGCACGACGCGGGATGGATACGGTTCGGCTACCCGCCGGCCAGCCGCGGGCTGGTGCAGCCGCTCATCGACGACGCAGACGCGTTCCGCGCCGAGCTGACCGAGCGCTTCGGGCATCCGGTCCTCGGTGCCGTGGAGGTGCGCGTCGCGCGCACCCAGGCCGAGATGGCCACGCTGGCGCCGGAGGGGGCGCCGGTGCCCGCCTACGCCTCCGGGGTCGCCTACCCGGAGATCGGGCTCGTGCTGCTCACGTTGGCGCCGAGCTACCCCAACCAGCGCCTCGATCTCGGCGAGGTTTTCCGCCACGAGCTGGCCCACCTGGCCGTGTACGACGCCGGGGGCGGGCGCACGGTCCCACGCTGGTTCAACGAGGGGCTCGCCGTGCACGCGTCCGGCGAGGCGAGCATGGTTCGGCTCAAGACCCTGTGGACGGCGACGCTCGCCGATCGCCTCATCCCGCTCGCGGCGCTCGACCGGACGTTCCCGGCCGAGCCGACCGTGACCGATGTGGCCTACGCGGAGGCCGCCGACGTCGTCCGCTTTCTGCTGCGGCAGCGGGACCAGGCGCGCTTCGTGTCATTGTTCGAGCGGCTCCGCGACGGGAGGCCCTTCGAGGTCGCCCTGCGTGATGCCTACGGCGTGGGCCGTGACGAGCTCGAGGCGGAGTGGCGAGCGGACGTCGCGCGCCGCTACACCTTCTGGCCGGTGCTGCTCAGTGGCGGCGGGGTCTGGCTGCTGGCCTTCGTGCTGCTCGGCTGGGCGTGGCGGCGGCGGCGCTTGCGCGACCGCGTCACCCTGCAGCAGTGGGCGCGCGAGGAGGCGGAGGAGCAGCGCCGCCGGCAGGAGCTAGCGCTGACGGCCGCCCCGGCCCCGCGCTTGCACGTGGTGCTGGCGCGTCCGCCGCGGCGGGGCGCGCCGGAGGGGTCCGGTATGATCCCGCCGAGCGTGCCCAAGATCGAGCACGACGGGCGCTGGCACACGCTGCATTGAGCCGAGCGCCCGGCGGTTTCGCCGCGGCGCTCCCGCGATCAACGGTCGAAGTGGTTCTGCTCGAGGCGCCGCGACTCATCGATCAGCCGCTCGAAGATGCGGCGGATCGTGGCCAGGTCGAGCGGCGGCGTCGCGCGCTCGGCCAGGCGCTCGAGCATCGCTCGCTCGCGCTCCGGGTCGTACACGGGCAACCCCAGGCGTCGCTTGAGCTCGCCCACCCGCAGGACGACTCTCACCCGAGCCGCGACCAGATCGAGGATCTGCTGGTCGAGGGCGTCGATCTCCGCGCGCAGCGTGTCGAGCTCCGGAGGCGGCGTCACGAGTCGATGCTAGCCAAAGCCGGCAACGCTTCATAGGGCCGGGGGGGCGCCGCCCGCCCGCGTGCAGCGCCGGCGCGCGGGGTTTCGCGGCGCCGCGCGCGAGCGGCCGTAGGAGGGAGCGGTCCCGGCGGGGTATCGTTCGCGGGATGAAACGCCCGCCGAGCCGAGCGCGCCCCCGCACCGAGCGGTGGATCGCCCTGCTGGCGTGGCTCGTCTTTCTGAGCGCCGTCTGGGGCCTCTCCGACGTCCGCCCCCGGGCGCCGCGCGTCGCGGCGGCGCGGGCGACCGTCGCGGACGCGCCCGCCGACGCCGTCCTCGCGCTCACGGTCCGGGGGGCGGAGGGGAGCGGGGGTCGCACGGCGAGCCTGCGGGTCCACGCGCCGCGGGGCGACCGGTACTTCGAGGTGGCGCGCCGCGCGATCCCGCTCGGCGAGCGCGTCGAGCTCGCGGGGCTGCCGCGAGGGGAGGTCTGGCTCCTGGTCGAGGCGGCCGAGCATGCGCGAGGCGCGCGGCGGCTCGAGCTGGTCCCCGGGACTCAGTCGCTCGAGCTCGAGCTCGAGGCGGCGCACGCGCTCGCGGTGTCGGTGAGCGACGAGGCGGGCAACCCGCTCGGCGGCGCCACCGTCCTCGTCTCCGGGGACGACCCGCTCCCGCACGGCGCCCTGGTGCGAGCGGACGGGCGAGCCCACTTCCCGCGCCTCGACGCGCCGCCGTGGGTGGTGACCGTCGCCGCCCCCGGGTTCGAGACGGTCACCCGGCACGACGTGCGCGAGGACCTCGCGGTGACCCTGCGCAACCTGGGCGAGCTCGCGGTGGAGGTCGAGCACGGCGATGGGACCCCCGCGGTCGGGGCCACCGTGATCCTGGTCGGCACGCGGCTCTGGCCGGCGCGGCGGGCGACGACCGACGCCAGCGGGTCCGCGCGAATCGCGGGCCTGCTCGCGGGCAGCTACGATCTCCGCGCGACGCTCGGGGGAGAGGTGTCCGATCCCCTCCTCGGCTTCACGCTCGCCCCGAGTGCTCGCGAATCCGTCACGCTCCGCTTGCAGCCCGGGCGCTTCGTGAACGTCGTGGTCACCGACGGCGACGAGGAGTTCGCGGTGGTGGTGCCGAACGCCGACGTGGTCCTGGTCGAGGACGGGCTCGGGCCCTTTCCCGAGCGCGGCCGGACGGGCACCGACGGCACGGTCCGCCTGGGGCCGCTGCCGGTCGCGCCGGCGACCGTCTCCGCGCGCGCGGACGGCTTCGTCGCGCGCTCTGGCATCCCCGTACCGGAGGCATCGGACGAGGCGATTCGGATCGGACTCGTCCGCGCGGCGCGGCTCGACGGCGAGGTCGTCGACACGGGGGGGCGCCCGATCGAGGGCGCGACGATCGAGGTCGTGGGGACGGATCTCTGGGGAATGCCGGTCGCCGACAGCCCCGGCGCGCAGCGCTTCCAGAGCCTGCACTTCGCCTGGGCGCTCGGCGGTCCGGTCCCCCTGGTCCCGGCGGGGGAGCTCGGGGTCATGCCCGGGCCGGTGCCGCCGATCCCGCGCGCGGGCGCGGACCCGCTCCTGTATGCGGGCCTCGACCTCGGACCCGACACGGAGGCGGCGCGCGCGTCGTGGGTGTCGGGCGTCGATGGCCGCTTCTCGGCGGCGCCGGTCACGCCGGGTCGCGTTCGGGCCTTCGTCCGGCACCCCGCCTACGTCGAGGGGATCAGCGAGCCGGTCGTCGTCGCTCCCGGCGCCACGGCGCGGGTGCGCGTCGTGCTCGAGGTGGGCGGGAACCTCGAGGGCCGGCTGGTCGACGACCGGGGCTTCCCGGTGGCGGGAGCGCGGATCGAGATCGTCGCCGCTCGCGGCACGGCCGAGGTGGTGACCTTCACGGCCGATGACGGCACCTTCGCCTTCGCGGCCATCCCCGCCGAGGTGACCGTCTCGCTCGCCCGGCCCGAGGAGCCGGGGCGGATCGTGCTGACGCGGCCGCTCACCGTGCCCGCGGACCGCACGACCAAGGTGGAGCTGGTGCTGCCAGCGGCGCGGGAGCCGGTGCGGGTGCGCGTCGTCGACGGCGAGGGGCAACCCGTCGACACCGCGCAGGTGACGGCGCTCGGCGCCGATCCCGCCGCGCCCTACCGGGAGACGCGCTTCACCGATCCGGACGGGCTCGCGGAGCTGCCGGACGCTCGCGGGCGCGCGCTCACCTTCGTCGTCGAGGCGCCCCGCCTCCTCCGGGCAACGCTCGAGGTCGCAGCGGCCGCGCCCGAGCTGCGGGTCACGCTCGCGACGGGCGTGATCGTCACCGGGCGGGTCACCACCGTTCGCGGCCGATTCCCGGCGGAGGGGGCGCGTGTCACGCTCGTCACCGAGGGGCAGCGACTAGCGGCGGTCGCCGATCGCGATGGGCGCTATCAGCTTCGCGATGTCCCGCCCGGCCGCGTCCACCTGATCGTGAGCCATGCGGGCCACGCGACCGAGGAGCGCGACGTCACCGTCGAGCGCACCGGGCGGGACGACCGCCCGCGGGAGCTCCCCGCCATCGATCTGGTCGAGCCGGGCGCGGTCGAGGGCGTCGTGCGCGACCCGGCGGGCAAGCCCGTGATCGGAGCGCGGGTCGCGGTGGGCGTCTCGCCGAGCTTCCTCCCCGTCGGCAAGCTGCCGCCGGGGGTCGCGGTCACCGACTCCTCCGGCCGCTTCCGCCTCGACGCGCTCGCCCCCGGAGCCCTGGAGCTCGAGGCCTACGCGGCCGACGTCGGCCGCGGCTTCGGCACCACCACGGTGGTCGAGGGGAAGACCGCCTCGGGGCTCGTGATCGTGCTCGACGAGCCCGCCGGCGAGGACGAGCCGCCCGCGTCCGGCAACGTCGCGGCGACCCTCGGGGAGCGCGGCGAGCTGCCCGACGTGGTGGTGGTGCACGTCGCGGCCGACAGCGAGGCCGAGCGCGCCGGGCTCCGTCCGGGGGATCTCGTGGTCGAGGTCGACGGCGTGGAGGTCGTCGATATGGCGGACGCGCGCGCGCGCCTCTCCGGCCGCGCGGGGACCGACGTGGTGGTCGCCGTCGAGCGCGACGGGGCGCTCCGGCGGCTCCGCGTGGCGCGCGAGGCCGTGCGGCGCTGAACGCCGCGGTCCGGTCACCGTCCGCGCTGGGCCCGGTGGCGGAGCCAGTGGTCGACCAGGACCAGCGCCACCATCGCCTCCGCCACCGGCACGAAGCGCGGCAGGAGGCAGGGGTCGTGACGGCCACCGGTGCGAATGGTCGTGGGTTCTCCGGCGCGCGTCACCGTGTCCTGCTCGCGCGGCAGGCTGCTCGTGGGCTTCACCGCGGCGCGGAGCACGATGGGCATGCCGGAGCTGATCCCGCCCAGCATCCCGCCGTGGCGGTTGCTGCGCGTGCGCACGGTGAGCTCCCCGGACGTGGCCTTTTCGGTGAAGAAGGCGTCGTTGTTCTCGCTGCCGCGCAGCGTGGCGCAGGCGAAGCCGATCCCCGTCTCCACGCCGAGCACGGCCGGGAGGCTGAAGAGCGCCTTGCCGAGATCGGCCCGCAACTTGTCGAACACGGGCTCGCCGAGGCCCGCGGGGATGCCGGTCGCGACGATCTCGGCGACGCCACCGATGGAGTCCTGCTCCTTGCGCACGCGCTCGACCAGCGCGACCATCTCGGCCGCGCGCACCGGATCGGGGCAGCGGACGAGGTTTGGCGAGCCGTCGGGGAGCGTCTCGACCGCGTCGAGGGTCACCGCCGCCGGGTCCGCGATCTCGGCCACGACGTCGCCGATCTGCCGCACGTAGGCGACGACCCGCGCCCCCAGCTCGACCGCGAGGAGCTTCTTTGCGACCGCGCCCGCCGCCACGCGCGCCACCGTCTCGCGCGCGCTCGCCCGCCCGCCGCCCCGGGGGTCACGTCGGCCGTACTTGGCGTCGTAGGTGTAGTCGGCGTGACCCGGGCGGTACTTGTCCGCGATCTCGGCGTAATCACGGCTGCGCTGGTCCTGGTTCCGGACCAGGATCGCGATGCTGGTCCCGGTCGTCTCGCCGTCGAATACGCCGGAGAGGATCTCGGGCTCGTCGGTCTCGCGGCGCTGCGTCACCAGGCGGCTCTGCCCCGGACGGCGCCGCGCGAGGTCGGGCGTGAGATCCTCGACGCCGAGCGGCAATCCCGGCGGACACCCGTCGATGATCACGACGTTGGCGGGGCCGTGAGACTCCCCGGCCGTCGTCACGCGGAAGAGTTGGCCGAAGACGTTGCCACCCATGGCCCGCATCCTAGAGCAGCAATCAGGTTGATTGCTGCGATAAATCAACGACCTGGAGCCCCGAATTGGGAGCCGACTTCGGCGAAGGAGGACTGGAAGATGTCTCCTCGCCCTGCACGGAGGCATTTTCCGGGCCTCCGTCGCTGTCGGCAACCTGTTCGGTGCTCTAGCGTCCCCCGCGGCGGGGTGAACCCATCCGCCGAACCTGCGCGACCGGAGGTCCTCGGCCCCGCCCTACCTCGCCTCGCCCACGGGCAGCCGCAGGACGTCGTCGCGGCACGGCACCGCGTACGATCGCCGCTCGTCGCGGCTGCCCAAGAGCTCCACGCGGACGGGCTCGCCGACGCGGCAGGTCACGTCGCCGATGTACGGGGTCTGGCCGACCTCGGCCCCGTCGACGCGGACCGTGGCGCGACCGAGACCGCCGCCGTCGACGATGATCTGCGTCGTGACGAGCGCGCCGGGCGCGGCGTGCTCGGGACGGCGGTGGGTCGGCGCCGCCTGCGTGGGCTTCGGCTGCTGCCGTGTCGATCGGCTGGCCGCCGCCGCGGGCTGCTCCGCGCTCGAAGCGCCCGGCGTCGTCGTCGCCACGTACCCGGCGCGCGCGCCGAGCGTCAGGCTGAGCGCGCCGGCGACGAGCCAGAGGCCATCCGCGAGCCGCGCGAGCGCCGCGTGGCTCATCCGGCCACCCTCAGCACCTCGGTGAGCGAGGTGTCGCCCGAGCTGGCTCGCTCGAGGCCGTCCTCGATCAGGGGGGTCATGCCCGCGCCGCGAGCGAGCGCGTAGAGCTCGGCCGTGCCGGCGCGGGTGTGGACGGCCTGCCGGAGGCGGGCGTCCACTCGCAAGAGCTCGCCCAGGGGGACGCGGCCCGTGTAGCCCTGGCCCTCGCAGTGCTCGCAGCCGACCGGCTCGAAGAAGGGCTCGTCGGGGAGGGTGACGCCGAGCCGCGCGAAGCGCTCGCGGTGGAGCGGCTCCGCGGGGGCCTGGCGGCGGCACGCGACGCAGAGCGTGCGCACCAGCCGCTGCGAGAGGCAGCCGACGGTCGCGCTGGCGATGGCGAAGGGCTCGACGCCCATCTCCATCAGGCGCGCGAAGGGTCCGGCGGCGCCCTCCCCGTGCACCGAGGTCAGGATGAGGTGCCCCGTCAGCCCCGCCTGCATGGCGATCTCCGCGGTCTCGCGGTCGCGGATCTCGCCCAGCATGAGCACGTTCGGATCCTGACGGAGCACGCTCCTCAGCGTCCCCGCGAACGTCAGCCCGGCGCGCGGGTTCATCTGGGTCTGGGTCGCGAAGGGCAGCTCGAGCTCGATGGGATCCTCGAGCGTCACCAGCGTGACCATTCTCCCGCGCGACTCGGCCACGTGCTTCATCGCGGCGTACAGCGTCGTCGTCTTGCCGCTCCCGACCGGTCCGGTGACGAAGAGCAGCCCCTGCGGCTTGGTCAACAGATCGTGCAGGCCCGCGTAGACCTCCATCGAGAAGCCGAGCCCCTCGAGCTCGGGCACCCCGACCGCGCCGCGCACCAGCCGGAGCACGACGCGCTCCCCGGACTCGGTCGGGAGCGTGGAAACCCGCGCCTCGATCTCGCGGCCGTCGAGCGCGCGGACGAGGCGCCCGTCCTGGGGAACCCCGCGCACGGAGATATCCAGGCGCGCCAGCACCTTCACGCGGATGGTCAGCGGGGCACCGAGCGGGAGGGGCAGCTCGAGCACGGGGTGGATGCTTCCCTGCACCCGGTAGGTGACGGTGAGCCCCGCGGGGGAGGGCGACAGGTGCACGTCGCTGGCGCCGGAGGCGACCGCGCCGCGCAGGAGCTCGTCGAGCACTCCGACGGCGCTCGGCGCGGGATCCGCGACGTGCGCGGTGACGCGCCGCCGCACCTCGGCGAGGGCCTCGCGCGTCCCCCGGGTCGAGAGCCCCGAGAACTCGGGGCCGCGCCGGGGCGCGGTGACGGCCAGCGCCGTCGCCAGCGAGGCGAGCAGGGCGAGCCCCAGCGCGGCACCGGCAGCAGCCGGGAGCAGCCCCCAGAGGGGCGCCGGGAAGGAGCGGGCGTAGAGCGCTGCGACGGCGGGGTAGAGCTCGATGATGCCACGCACCTCGGCGCGCCACAGCGCCAGGCCGACGGCGCCGATGGAGAGGAGCACCCCAAGCCCCAACATCGTCCGTCCCCAGTCGCGCACAGCGTCCTCGCGCTCGAGCCTCGCGCCCGGCCGGGCCCGACGCGAGAGCATCGCACGCTACCTGGGGCCACGCCAAGCGAGCCGATGCGGCGAGCTCGACGGCGGAGGCGCGGCGTGGCGCACTCCGACCTCGCGTTCATCAAGGTCCGGGGCGATCGAGGCGATGAGCTGCGCCTGCCCGCCACCGGCCCGACCTCGATGAACGTCGGCGCGCTGGAGACCCGCACGACGGTCGGGTTCGAGCCGGTGGGCTTCGCAGCGCTGACCCTCGCGGCGGTGGTCGGACCTCGCTGGCTCGGATCTTCCCGTGACCGAACCGGTGACTCCGCTCCCGGGCCGGGTGGAGGATCCGACGAGAGGGGCCAGCCCGATGGTCGCTTGCTGGCCTCCGAGTGGGAGGGTACTTTCAAGCCGTTCGACCGTCGACGGAGTCGCTTCGGAGCCTCGCCATGCCGTCTTGGTTCGTCGAGCTGAATCCGGTCCTGCAGGCGTTGCTCGGCACGACCTTCACCTGGGGTCTGACCGCGCTCGGCGCGGCGGTGGTCTTTGTATTCAAGCAGGTCCACCGCCGCCTCCTGGACGGGATGCTGGGGTTCGCTGCCGGGGTCATGATCGCGGCGAGCTACTGGTCGCTCTTGGCGCCCGCCATCGCCATCGCCGAGGAGGATGGTGGCAGTGGGCTCCCCCCGGCGCTCCTCGGCTTCCTTGCCGGGGGCGCGTTCCTGTGGGTCGCGGACAAGCTGACGCCGCACCTCCACCTCGGCCTGCCGGTGGAGGAGGCCGAAGGGCCCAAGACCCGCTGGCACCGGAGCGTGCTGCTGGTGCTCGCCATCACGTTGCACAACATCCCCGAGGGGCTCGCCGTGGGGGTCGCCTTCGGCGCCGTCGCCGCCGGTGTCCCGTCCGCCACGCTGGGGGCGGCGGTGGCGCTGGCGCTGGGGATCGGAATCCAGAACTTCCCCGAGGGTTTGGCGGTGGCCGCGCCGCTGCGACGCGAGGGTTTCAGCCGCACGCGGAGCTTCCTCTTCGGTCAGGCCTCGGGCGTCGTCGAGCCGATTGCCGGCGTCGCGGGCGCTGCCGCCGTCTTGCTCATGCGACCCCTGCTGCCCTACGCGCTGTCCTTCGCCGCCGGCGCGATGATCTTCGTGGTGGTCGAGGAGCTGATCCCCGAGGCGCAGCGAGACCACGACACCGACACCGCGACCATCGGCGTCATGCTCGGCTTCGCCCTCATGATGACTCTGGACGTGAGCCTGGGATAGCCGAAGGCTCGCGGGTCATTCGGTGGCAACACGCACGAGGCGAGGCGCGATCGTCCTCGGCCACCGCTGACTCGCGGGTGGACCGTCGGGACTCGCCCGTCCCTGACTGGGGCCCCGATGAGTGGCGGATTCGGCCAGTTTCTGCGTGGTAGAGGCGGCGAGTCACCTCGCTTTGCACCACGGGGCGGCCCTCCGTCCGGGTCCGCCCGCTCCATTGCGACGCACGCCCTGCACGGCGAGCGCCGATTGGGTACACTGCCTGGGTCGGGGACCGATCGGCCAGAATGAGCCGATCGCCCGCGCCGCGCCGCGCGCCCGACCAGGATCGCCCTTGCCGCTGCAGAGAGCCATTCGCCGCCTGTTCCCCAAGGAGGAGTCGTACTTCGCACTCCTCGAGCAGATGACGCTGCTCGCGATCGAGGCGGTCAAGGAGCTGGGGAAGCTGGACGAGCGGGCCCCGGAACCGGTGGCCGAGGCGGTTCAGGACGTCGAGCACCGCGCCGACGAGCTGTTCCACGAGGTCGAGTCGGGGCTCGCCCGCACCTTCGTCACCCCGCTGGATCGCGACGACATCCACCAGCTCGCCGCCGAGATCGACGACGTGATCGACACGGTCAACATCACCGCTCGCGTCTGCTCGCTGCTGCAGGTGACGGCTTTCACCGAGCCGATGCGCGCGTTGCTGGCGATCCTCGGCCGCTGCACGCAGGAGCTCGCCCAGGCGCTGCCGCTCCTGCGCAGCTTCGATTTTCCGGGCATTCTCGCCGCGGGCCGCTCGGTGCGCAGCCTCGAGAAGGAGGCCGACGGCGTCTATCGTCAGGCGCTCGGGGCGCTCTTCCAGGACCCGGCAGTCGACGCCAAGCAGCTCCTCAGGGAGCGCTCGGTGCTGGAGCACATCGAGGAGGCCGTTAACCGCTGCGAACGGCTCGCGAAGACGCTGAGCATCTTCGCGGTGAAGTACGGCTGAGCGGGCCCCTGCCCGGTCACCGTGATCGGTCGGGCAAGCGCAGCTGCATCTGGCAGCTTGCGCAGTCGATGACGAGCTCGAGCCGGCGGCCGTCCTCGTCGAGCAGCGCGTACGGCGGGGTCCCGGGCGGCGAGCCGCCGGCCGCAGGGCAGCCGCCGAGCTCGTGCAGGAGGCAGTAGCGAGTGGTCATGACCACGCGACCGCGGAGGTCCACCCCGCTCTCCGCGGCGCGCTCGCGCACCACGGCGCCGTGCCGCGCGAGGAACCGTTCCGCCAGCACGTTGAGCACGTTGGCGCGATAGTCGAGGGGCGCGTCCGGCCACGGCGGGGACACGGTGGCCGGATCGGGTCGCGCCGGCCGCGGTCGCGCGCGTGCCCGAGCGGCGCGGAGCTCGTCCAGCACGGAGCGGCGCAGGGCGTTCAGCGCGGAGAGCCGCAGGTGCAGCGCCCCGTCGCCGGGCTCGACCGTGACCGCGTCGAACTCGGTGTCGCCGGAGCGGCCGAGCTGGCGGAGGATCGCAGCGCGCGCCGTCGCGGGATCGCGGGCGGCCGCGAAGTCACCGGCGAGGGTCGCCGACGCCTCGACGGCGTCCGCGTCCACCGCGGTGAGGCGGAGCTCGCGCGGACCGAGGCGGGCGAGCGCGAGGGACACCGGGATCGCGCGGCGGGGTCGGCTCCGCTCGACGGCGGCGAGGTAGGCGTGATCGTGGCTCCGGTGCAGGGCCGTGCCCGCGGGCAGCCGCGCCGGGGTCGCGAGCTCGACCTCCGAGCCCTCCGCGCGGCTGATGGCCGCCCCCTGCAGGGTCCCGCTCGCGTCGAGCCAGGCGAGGCCGTCACCCGCGCGCAGCACCACCCCGGGCTTGAGCGCGACCGCGGTGCGGCGTGCGCGCTGGGCCGTCACCTGGCCCACGAGCGGCCCCAGCGACTTGGGTGAGCGCAGCGTTGCGTGCTCGACGGGGCGGCCGAGCAGGAAGTGCGTCGTGCCGCCCCGGTGGAAGACCCTCGCTGGGTCGGGCTCGAACGCGATCGCGGCGCCGCCCGAGGAGGCTCGCCGCAGGCCGCGCGCCGCGAGCTGGGGATCGAGCCGGCGCCGGTAGTGGGCGACGGTGGTGGCGACGGTGGCCCGGTCCTTGAGGCGACCCTCGATCTTGAAGGCGGTCACGCCGGCGTCGAGCAGGGCGCCGAGGTGGTGGGAGAGGTCGAGATCGCGCAGGGAGAGCAGGTGCTGCCGTTCGACCAGGCGCTGGCCGGTGGCGTCGACCAGCGTGTAGGGCTTTCGACAGGGCTGCGCGCAGTCGCCGCGATTGCCGCTCCGACCCCCGCCGGAGTGGCTCAGCCAGCACTGGCCGCTGTAGGAGACGCAGAGGGCGCCGTGCACGAAGCACTCGAGCTCGATCCGGGGTGCGGCCCGACGCACGGCGGCGATCTCCGCGAGTGACAGCTCGCGCGCGAGGATCGCCCGGCCCACTCCGGCCGCCTCGAGGACGCGGATCCGCTCGGGATCGCGGCAGTCCATCTGGGTGCTCGCGATGAGCGCGAGCCCCGGGGGGAGCTCGACCTCGAGGAAGGCGAGATCCTGCACGATGATGCCATCCACCCCGAGCTCCGCGAGGCGCCGGGCGAGCTCGGTTGCGGCCTCCACCTCGGCGTCGGTGAGCAGCGTGTTGAGGGTGGCGTAGACGCGGACCCAGTACCGGTGCGCCCGTTCGACCAGGCGCGCGACGTCGGCGAGCGAATTGCTGGCGGCGCGGCGGGCGCCGAACGCGGGGGCGCCGACGTAGACGGCGTCCGCACCGTGGTCGATCGCCGCCAGCCCGCCGTCGAGATCCCGCGCGGGGGCGAGCAGCTCGATCGGGAAGCGCAGGGGCGGCTCCGTCATGCCCGGCGATCCCCCAGCGCCCAGGGCAGCCGGCCGCGCCGGATCAGATCGGGGAAGATCGCCTCGGCGAGGCTCGGCGCCAGGCGCCCCCAGTCGTCGTCCTCCGCGAACCAGACCAGCTCCGCGATCTCCCCCGACGCCCGCGGCTCGGCGGCGAGGCGCCCCGCATAGAGCTCGATGATCACCCGTTGCTCGACGGCCGGATCGTCGTAGGCCGCGCGGTGCTCATAGCGCCCGAGCCGCTCGAGCCCGGTGGCCGTGACGCTCGGGCCGAGCTCCTCCGCGAGCTCGCGCGCGAGGCAGGCGAGGTCGTCCTCGCCGGCCTCGTGACGCCCGCCCGGCAGGATGAGCCGCGAGGTCCCCCGCCGCTTGCGGCAGAGCAGCACCCGGCCCCCCTCGACCACGAAGAGGCCGGCCTTGCGGAGCGGCGGCCGCCCGGGCGTGGCGGGGGCGGCGTCGGGGGGCCGAGCGGAAACCACCGCCCGCCCGGCGACGAGCTCGAGGGTGTGCGCGACGCCCGGGGGGCGTTCACCGGGGTCGTGCGTCACGTAGACGAGCGCCGCCCCCAGCGCATCGAGGGCGAGCTCGAGCGCGCCGGCGAAGCGCGACCGGTCCGCCGCGTCGAGCCCCTGGCAGGGCTCGTCGAGCAAGAGCAGCCGCGGCGCGTGAACCGCGGCGCGCGCGAGGAGGACCAGCCGCCGCTCGCACCGCGGCAAGGCGTCGAAGGCCGTCGCGGCGTGGGCCGCGAGGGCGAAGCGCTCGAGCCACGCGGTGGCCGCGGCGCGCTCTCCGGCCGCCGGCGCCTGGTGCACGCCGAGGGAAGCGCGGAAGCCGCTCAACACGACGTCGAGCGCCGGTGTCCCCGCGGGATAATGCGCGTCGAGCTCCGGGGACACCCACCCGAGGCACCGCTTGACGTCCCAGATGCTCGTACCGGGGCCGAGGCGCCGGCCGCAGACGGTCACGTCGCTCGCGTGCGCCTGCGGGTGGTCGGCGAGTACCACGGCGAGCAGGGTGCTCTTGCCGGCGCCGTTACGGCCCACCAGGGCCCAGCGCTCCCCGGCGCGGATCGTCCAGCTCACGCCGGCGAGGAGCGGGACCCCGCCGAGCCGGACCGTGAGGTCGCGGATCTCTAGCACCGGCGCCGTGGGCTCCGGAGCCGGTGCCGCGCGGGGCGCGGGCGCTCTGGCCTCGCCGTTCCCGGTGAGCGCCACGACCGTGCGGCTCTGGCTCCGGCGCGGGCCGGCGCGGACGACGGTGGCCTCGACCAGCTCGATCTCGTGCGTGACGTCAGCGGCGACGTCCTCGTCACGCGCGGCGACGTGGAGCACGGCGGTGCCCTCGTCGGGGAGCCGGCCCAGGAGCTCGGCGAGCCGAGCGCGAGTGTCGGCGTCGAGCCCTGCGAACGGATCGTCCACGATGAGCAGCCGCGGCTCGAGCAGCAGGGCGCGCGCGAGCAGGACGCGGTGGAGCTCGCCGTTGGAGAGCGCGAGCAGCGCGCGCGGAAGCAGCGGCTCAAGCTCGAACCGATCGACCTGCCGCGCGAGCAGGGCGGGGTAGCGCGCCGCCCGGTCGTCGTCGGTCGCGACCACGTAGGGGCTCAGGCCCTCGACGGCCTCGCGCGCGAGGTGCTCGGCGACGGTGAGCCGTCCGGTCGCGAGCGACGCGTGCCAGCGGAGCTGGTGAAACTCCCGGGCGGCAAGCAGGGAGCGGTGCTCGTCCATCGACGCGACGGCGATGCTGCCGGGCGGGAGCACGCCGTACACGGTGTCCTGACAGCGAGGCCTCCCCTCGAGGAACGGGTGGCGGAGCCTGCCCTCGAGGCGCGGGAGCCGCCCGACGAGGGCCGCGACGAAGCGGGATTTGCCCGCGCCGCTCGCGCCCCGCACGGCCCAGCGTTCGTCCGCGGGGAGTCGCCACGTCGTGTGCGGGAAGCAGGGCCCCCCCGGGCCGCGGAAGGTCGCGTCCTGCAGCAGAACGTAGTCAGCGGCCGGCGGCGGCATCGCTGGGGCCATGGCATGCGCCGCGCCGGGGCGCCAGCGGGCGGCGGGACCGGCGCCGCCTCGGCCTAACTGGCGCTCGCGGGCGCGTCCTGGACGCAGTCGGCGAGCTCGTGGAGCACCGCGTCGGCCGCCGCGATCCCGTCCGCTGGCAGCGGGGGATCGGTGAAGCGCCGGGTGAGGCGGCCGTCGGGGGTGAGCTGATAGGGCGAGCCGCGCCGGCCGACCAGGACGCCGATCCGCGCCGGATCGAGGGGGGTGTCCTCGCGCAGGTGCAGGCGCACGGTCCGCGCGGTCGCCTCGATGCCGAGCACGCGCAGGCGCCGCAGCTCGGTCTTCACTCGCATCAGCTCCACCAGGCGCTGCGCCTCGCGCGGCGCCTCGCCGAAGCGATCCTCCATCTCCGCGGCGATCTCGGCGACCTCGCCCTCGTCGGCGGCGCTCGCGAGGCGTTTGTACAGCGACAGGCGCACCCCGACGTCGGCGACGTAGTCCTCGGGGACCAGGGCCTCGACGTCGAAGCTGAGCTCGGGCTCCACCTCGGGGACGACGGGCTCGCCGCGGAGCTCCCGGGTCGCCTCCTCGAGCATCTGGCAGAACAGGTCGAAGCCGACGCTCGCGGTGAAGCCGCTTTGCTCGGCGCCGAGCAGTTCCCCGGCGCCTCGGAGCTCGAGGTCGAGGGTGGCGATCGCGAAGCCGGAGCCGAGCTCGGTGTGCCGCTCGAGGGCCTCGAGCCGGCTGCGGGACTCGTCGGAGATCTGCGCCGGCGGCGGCACCAGGAGGTAGCAGTAGGCCCGCTCGCTCGAGCGGCCGACCCGCCCGCGGAGCTGGTAGAGCTGCGCCAGGCCGAACAGATCCGCCCGGTCGATGAGGATGGTGTTGGCACGAGCGATGTCGATGCCGCTCTCGATGATCGCGGTCGCCACCAGGACGTCGTATTCCCCCGCGACGAAGTCGAGCATGGTCCGCTCGAGGACGTGCTCGCCGAGTTGGCCGTGGGCGACGGCGACCCGGGCCCTCGGCACCAGCGCCCGGAGGCGCTCCGCGCGCTCGTACAGTCCCTCGATCCGGCCGTAGACGTAGAAAACCTGTCCGCCACGCTCGAGCTCGCGCTGGACGGCCTCGCGCACCAGGTGCTCATCGAAGCGGGAGGTGATGGTGCGGATCGCGCGGCGGTCGACCGGCGGGGTGGAGATGAGCGACAGATCCCGGAGGCCGCCCACGGCCATCTGCAGCGTCCGGGGGATGGGGGTTGCGCTCAGGGTCAGCGCGTCCACCGACGCCCGGAGCTGCTTGATGCGCTCCTTGTGCGCGACCCCGAACCGCTGCTCCTCGTCGATGATCAGCAGACCCAGCTGCTGGAAGTGGACGTCCTTGGAGAGCAAGCGGTGGGTCCCCACGACGACGTCCACCGAGCCCGCCTTGAGGCCCTTGAGGGTGGCCTGCTGCTCGGCGCGCGACTGGAACCGGCTGAGCGTCCGTACGACGAAGGGGTAGTCCGCGAGCCGCGTCGCGAAGGTGGTGAAGTGCTGTTGCGCCAGCACGGTGGTGGGACAGAGCAGCGCCACCTGGCGCCCGGCGGCGACGGCGCGGAACGCCGCGCGCAGCGCCACCTCGGTCTTGCCGAAGCCGACGTCCCCGCAGACCAGCCGATCCATCACCCGCGCGCTCCCGAGATCGGACATCACGTCCGCGATCGCGTTGGCCTGGTCCCGGGTCTCCTCGAACGGGAACGTCGCCTCGAAGGTGGCGTAGTCGTCGTCCACCGGCCCCAGCGGCACCTTCACCGCGCTCGCGCGCTCCGCGTACAGGCGCAGCAGCTCGTCCGCCATCTGCCGCACCCGCCGCTGGACCTTCGCCTTGGTCTTGGCGAAGGACTGCCCGCCCAGTCGATCGAGCCGCGGCGTGCCCTCCCCACCCGAGTACTTCTGGACCTGATTGAGGCGGTAGACCGGGAGGAACAGCCTGTCCCCACCGGCGTACTCGACGACGAGGAGCTCGAGCGCGTTGCCCGCGATCTCGCGCCGCTCCAGCCCCCGGTAGCGGCCGATCCCGTGGTCGACGTGCACGACGTGGTCGCCGACGGCGAGGGCGCGGAGATCCTCGAGTACGGCGCGCGCGCTTCGTCGCGGCACCGTTCGCCGGTGCGCGCGCTGGCCGAAGATCTCCTCCTCCGTCACCAGCACGAAGCCCTCGCCGAGCGCGATCACCCCGCGGGCGAGCGGTCCGGTCACGATCCGCACGGCGGTCGGATCCGCCGGCGCCGGGGACGTCGCCGAGGCCGCCGGCGCCGGGGCGCCGCCGGGCAGGTGGGCGCGCCCCTCGTCGTCGGCGTCCTCCACCGCGGCCCCCGTCGTCACCGCGATCGGGATCCGCCGGTGGCGGAGCAGCGCCGCCACGCGCTCGGCCTGGGTCGCCGCTCGGGCCGTCACCACCACGGCGAGGCCTCGATCGCGCCAGGCGGCGATCCGGCGGAGCAGGGGGTCGAGCGCTGCCTGCTTGCCGCGATTGGCGCGCGCCTGCTTCACGGCGCGGGCGAGCGCCGCGTGGTCGGTCATCGCCAGCGATGGGGCGTCCACCGGGGCGGTCGCCAGTGCCTCGAGCGGGGTGAGGGGGCTCGGGGCGGCGACGCCGGTGCGGTGGGTCGCGAGGGTTGGGCGCTCGGCGAGCCAGTCGCCCACCGCGCCCTCGTCGACGTAGAGCGCCTCCCGGGGGAACACCGGCGTGTCGCCCGCGCGCGCGGCGTCCCCGGTGGCGAGGTCGAGCTCGTCCCGTATCGCGCGCAGGGCCGCGACGCCGTCGTCCACCACCACGGCGGTCGCCGGCCCGAGGTAATCGAAGAGCGGCACCAGCGGCGCGTACGCGGGCAGGTAGGCCTCGGCGCGGAAGAAGACCCGGCCGCTCTGCACGTCTTCGACGAGCTGGCGCGCCTTGGTCGACGGGTAGTTGTGCTGGTCGCAGAGCTCGCGGACGAGGCGTTGGGCGCGCTCGAGCGCCGGCGGGGTGAGGATGGCCTCGCGGGCCGGGGCCAGCCACGCCCGCTCCAGCTCCGCCACGGTGCGCTGGTCATCGGGGCGAAAGCGCCGCAGCGCGGCCACCAGATCGCCGTTCAGCTCGATCCGCAGCGGATCCGCCGCTCCGGGCGGCCAGACGTCGAGCACACCGCCCCGCACGGCGAGGCTGCCGGGATCCTCGACGACGGGGACCCGGAGGTACCCGGCCGCCACCAGACGGTCCACCGTGGCACCCGCGTCCAGCTCCGCCCCCCGTTCGACGCGCACGCCCGCGGCCGCGATCGCGGGCGGCGGCGCGACCCGGCGCACCAGCGCCGCGGCCGTCGTCACCAGGAAGCGCCACGGCAGCCCGGCGGCGACGTGGAAGAGCGCGCTGGCCCGGGTCATGGCGGCGCGCCGATCGGGGTGCACCTCTGCGAACGGCGTGGAGTCGGCGGGCAGGAGCAGGAGGGGCTCGCGGTCGGGCCCGAGCGGCCGATCGTGGGGCGCCGGCAGCGGCAGCCCCGCCCCCAGGGCCGTGAGATCGGCCGCGACGCGGCGCGCCCCGTCGGCGTCGGACGTCACGAGGACCACCGGCGCCGACCGGTGCCGCGCCAGCGCGACCGCCAGGAGCGCGCTCGCGCAGCCCTCCGCGTGCACGACGGGGTGGATCCCCGGGTGGTCGGCGACCTCGCGGGCCAGCGCGCCGAGGGACCTCACGGGCCGATCCGGGGGCAGCTCGAGCGGGGAGGTGACGTCGTCGAGCAGCTCGGGGTCGGTCATCGGTGGCCAGGTCTGGCACGGACCGCGGGGCGCGCCACGTCCTCGATGTGACGGGCCGCTCAGGGGGGCGGCGCGCCCGGCGGTAGCGTCGCGAGGGCCGTCGCCAGGTGGTTTCGCGCCCACGCGCGCAGCGCGCTCGTCTCGGGACCCGCGAGGAAGGAGCCGAAGTTGTCCGCCGCGGCGCGGGGCTCCCCCAGGCGAGAGAGGAGCACGCCGCGGGCGAACAGGACCGGGTACTCGGGGTCACGCCGCCCGAGGGCGTTCACGGTGGCGAGCAGGCGCCTCGGGTCAGCCTCACCCGCCGCCGCCGTCACCCCGTGCGCGGGCTCGCCTCGCTCGGGGCGCTCGAGGAGGAGGCGGTAGTAGGCGCGCCACTCGTTCAGGCTCGGGGCGTAGGGCGGCAGCTCGACGGCTCCGACCAGCTCGGCCCAGCGGACCCGGAAGAGGGTTCGCCGCTCGGCCTCGGAGAGCGCCAGGCGCCGACCGATGGTCCAGCAGTTGGCGCGCGCCACCCGGGGCAGATCGCCGCCGAGCTCCTCGAGCTCCGCGTCGATCAAGCCGGTCGCCTCCCAGTGCCGCACCGCGCTCAGGAAGGCCTCGGTCTGCACCGATCGGAGCGCGACCAGCGGCGGATCGCCGTGGCGACGAACGGCGTCGTCGAAGGCGACGCGGAGCTCGCCGAGCTCCCCCGAGGCGGCGTCGTTCCCCTGCCGGGCGCTCGCGGCGCCGAAGCGACGCACCCGCTCTCCGACGACCCGGACGTCGAAGTGGAGGCCGCTCGCGGCCGTCGCCGCGGCGAGCTCCCGGTCCTGCCCGGCGACGTGTGCCTGCTCGCGCCGATCCACCGGGGGTACGGGCAGGTAGCTCGGCGCCGCGCCCACCGGCGCGAGCAGGGTGGCGGCCAGGGCCGCGATGCCGACGGCGACCACCCCGAGCTGCCAGCCCTCGAGTTGCCGAAGCCAACCTCGGTGACGCGGATCGGCGCTCCGCACAGGGTCCAAGCTTGACAGGTATCGGCCCACCTGCCCACGATTAGCGCGCATTACCGGGCCGCGCGGCGTGGTCGAGGTCGTGGCCGCCGGCCCCATCGGAGCTCCCCAGTGGAAGAGAAGCGGACCCACGAGCGCGCCAGGATCAGCCTCCCCGTCACCTGCGAGCTCGCGGATGGCACTGCCTTCGAGGCTGAGGGCCGTGACCTGTCCATCGGCGGCATGTTCGTGGCGGCGCCCGTGCAGCCGCCGTTCAATGCCCAGGTGATCATCCGGGTGGCGCTGGGCGGTGCGGGGCCGTCGCGGGTGCCCGCGGTCGTGCGCTGGTCCAAGGCGGACGGCTTCGGCGTGCAGTTCGGGCTGCTCGGGGCGATCGAAACGCACCTCATCGCCAAGCTGTTGCGGCCGTGAACGAGCCCTGGCCCCTCGATCCGCGGGCGTTCTTCCTCCACGCGCTCCCATCGCGGCTGAAGGCGCACACGGCGTCGCTCGGGGCGTCGCGCTCGACCGATTGCCTCGGCGTGTGCCTCGAGGCGCCGGCGGCGAACTTCGGCCTCCGGCTCGTCGCGGGCGAGCTCTCGGTGGTCGAGGGGGTGCCGCCCGATGCGGTCGCGCGCGTGCGGACCACGACCGACACGTTCCGCCTGCTCGTCGAGCGGGTCGCACCGGTCCTCGTCGCCTCGGTCCCGGAGTCGGCGTGGCCCGGGCTCGTCGCGCGGCTCGTCTCCGTCGAGGAGCGGCGGGCGGCGGCGCTGCGCGAGCTCCGTGGGACCATCGCCGTGGTCGCGATGGACGGAGCGACCGAGCACCGGGTGGAGGTCGTTCCCGGCGCGGCCGACCCGGGGCCGCCCTCGCGGAAGTGCACGCTGCGGCTGGCGCTCACCGACGTGATCGAGCTCGCCGCGGGTCGCCTGGCGCCGATCCAGCTCATGATGAGCGGTCAGCTCGTCGTGGAGGGCGACGCCGAGTTGATGATGGCGCTGCTCGGGATGCTGGGCTGACGCCGCCCGCGGCGCGAGGTCAGGGCATCGACGCCGGCGGCAGCGGCGCCCAGCGGAGCGACTCGCCGTGGGCCCCGGAGACGCGCGCCGTGACCCAGCGCTTCAGCGACATCATGAAGATCCCCTTGTCTCCGTCGGAGTGCTTGCGCGTGGAGAAGAACGCCAGGAGGCGGCCGTCGACGCTGCAGGCCGGGTAGGTGTTGGTGCCTTGGTTCTGGGTGAGCCGGGCGACCCCCCCGCCCGTCTCTCCGCTCATCACCAGATCCTCGCGATTATTGCCCACCCCCACCGAGTAGACCAGGCGGATCCCGTCCTCCGTGTCGCAGAAGACGGGGGCCGCGGCGGTGAACCCTGCGGGCGACACCGGCTTGCCGTCCACGTACACGCGCTGCGCGCCGAACGTGCTGGGCTCGCCGCCAATCCAGGCCAGCTTTCCCGAGGGGCTCCAGACCGGGTGGGTGGCGATGGCGGTCGTCGACACCTGCTGGAGGTCCTCCCCGTTCGCCTTACCCGCCCACACCGTGCTCCCCTCCTGGGTCGAGATGGCGAGCGCGACGCGCGTGTGGTCGTGATTGAACGCCACGCCGAAGACGCTGCCCGGGATCGGCAGCGGCACGCGCTGGTGGGTCGATCGGTCCGCGAACACGAGCTCGTACGGGCTGTAATTGCGGCTCGTCGAGTAGTAGAGGGTCTGGTTCGGGCCCCAGGCCGGCGCGATCGAGGTGTCCTTCTCGTCGCTCACCGGGGCCAGATCGTTGCCGTCCGAGTCCATGGTGAAGACTCGGCGGCTCCGGCCCCAGCGACCGCTGTAGGTGAAGCGGCTGGCGAAGCCGCCCGGGCGACCGGTGATCGCCCCGAGCAGGGCGTCGGTGATGCGGTGTGCGGTCACCCGCACCGCGCCTCGCTCGACCACGATCTTCTTCTCGTAGACCGGGTCGCTGCCCACGTTGAGGAAGTACGCGAGGCCGAGGACCTGGACCTTTTTGCCCGTGTGCCGCCGTGCCGCGACCTTGACGATGACCTCGGCGCCGCGCGCCTTCCAGGCGTCGATGTCCACGGGATCGTCGAACCCGTAGAGGCCCGCCGGGGCGTCTCTCTCGGGGATGAGATCGAACATCCCGGAGAGCTCGAGATCGTGCCGCACGACGCTCCGGACCACGACGTCCTCCAGGTCCGGCGCGAGGCTCGGGAGCACCGCGAGGCGGGTGACGTGCTCCTTGACGTGCCCGGTGACGACCAGCGCGCCGAGCACGCTCTCGTCGGCCGGCGGCGCGGGCTGGGCGTGGGCGGCGGGCGTGACCGCGGCGAGGGCGAACGGGAAGGTCGCGGCGATGACGGTCACTCGCATGGGGAATTCCTGCCGGAGAAGGTGACGGGCACCGTGGTGCCCAGGATGTCGGGGTAGAGCGGCGGGGGCGGCGGGAGCTGCTGGCCGACGATCGCGTCCATCGTCGAGCGCACCTTGCCGTCGAAGGTGGGGTTGCCGCTGGGGCGGGTGACCACGTAGCCGGTGACGGAGCGGTCGCCGCCGACGCTGACGGAAACCGCGGCCGACATCGCCTTCAGCTCCTCGCAGGGCGCGCCCGACGCGGGAGGCGAGAACCGCGCGTTGAACCAGCCGAGGATCTTCATCGTGTACTGGCTCACCGCTCGGGCCTTGAGTGGATCGGTTTCCGTGCCCTCCTTGACGCCGTCGGGTGATCCCTCGCCCTCCACGGTGGCCTCGGCGTCGGAATCGCTCGCATCGGGCTGGAGCTCGTCGACTTCCTTCGCGATCTCGGCGTCCGGGGGCGGCGCCTCGGCGTCGCCCACGGCGAGCGGCGACTTCGGGATCGCGCGGGGATCGTCCTTCGCCTCCGGTGACGGTGCGCTCCGCGCCTCGTAGCGGCGCACGGCGGGGGCCTGCTTGGTCCACATGTCGGGCAGCTTCAGCGTCTGCGGCTTCTTGCCGCCGAGCTTGAGCAGGGGAAGCTCGTCCAGCACGGGCTTGACCGCGATCGGCTTCGCGCGCTCCGTTGGGGGCTCGGGCTCGGGGAGCGGCGCGCGCAGCCCCATCGCGACCAGCAGGACCAGGAAGAGGACGTGGACCAGGAAAGACCCGGAGATGGCGGCCGCGACCTCGAGCTCAGTGAACGACGGGACGAGGGCGCCGTGGTAGCCGACCGGGAGCGGGCGCCGCGGGGTCATGGGGCAGTCACGGCGTCGCTGCGGCCGCGCGGGCCAGGCGTGGCAGGCGGAGCGCCCGTGGGCGTCCCCGTCGTCGCCGGCGCGACCTCGCCCTCGAGCGCCTCCTCGATCTCGGGCTGCACGAGCAGATTGAGGGACTGGACGCCGCTGTGTCGCGCGGCGGCGACGACGGTGGCGACGATGCCGTAGCGGGCGTCCTTGTCGGCGCGGATGTAGAGCTCCTGCTCCTGCTGGACCCGTTCGCTGTCGCGGAAGGTCTCGGCAATGCGGTCGGTGACGTCACGGTCACCGAAGAGCACTCGCTCCTCCTTGGTGATGGTGACCAGCAGGCGGCTGTCGCTCACCGGCGTGCTGGCTGCCTGGACCTCCGGCAGGTCGATGCGCAGGCCGGTCGTCAGCAGCGGCGCGGTGACCATGAAGACGATGAGCAGCACCAGCACCACGTCGACGAACGGCGTGACGTTGATGTCGGTGAACCCGCGCCGGCGCCGGCCGCCACCCACGGTCGCGCCCACGACCTACTCCCCCGCTCCCGGAGCGGCCTCCGCGCCGAAGGGCCGCGTGCGGGCGCCGGCGGTCGCCCGGCCCGCCATGATCTCGACCCACGCCTCCGCCGAGGCCGTGAGCTCCTCGACGAAGTCCCCGATCCGCTTGTCGACGAAGTTATACCCGATGGTCGCCGGGATCGCCGCGAAGAGCCCCACGGCGGTAGCGAAGAGCGCCTCGCCGATGGCGGGGGCGACCACGGGGAGCGACGCGCTCTTGGCGACCCCGATGAGCTCGAAGGCGTTGATGATGCCGACGACCGTGCCGAACAGCCCGATGAAGGGTGCCGAGGAGGCGATGCTGGAGAGCGAAGGCATCAGCGAGGACGCCTTCTGCTGCTCGGTCGCGATGGCCCGCTTGGCCACCGCCAGCAGCAGGGGTGCGCCCGGCGCCCCTGCGTCGTTCCGCTTGGCCAGCTCGAGGACCACGCGCGCGCCCGGCGCGGTGCGGTGGGACAGGGCCGCCGCGACCAGGTCGTCCGGGCGCTCGACGGTCTCCGTCACCCGCTCGAAGGTGTGCTGCGCCCTCCGGAGGCGGCCGAGCTGCAGCGACTTGAGCAGCCAGATCACCCAGACGGCCAGGGAGAAGGCGAACAGCACGAACAGCACGACCAGCACGATCCCGGACGCGTGCTGGATGAGGGAGAGCGGATCGAGGCCCGTGACGCGCGTCTCGGTCGCTGGGGTGCCCTGGAGCATGGGGGTGGCTATACCGTGAAAAGGCGCGGGACGTCAGCCGGCACCCCGCGAAGGGCGGCGCCGTCGGCCCCGGGCCGCCCCCTAGCGGCGTCGGAAACGCCGGGATTCAGTCGGCGAGGACGATGTCCACGCGCCGGTCCTGCGCCCAGCTCGCCTCGTCGGTGCCCCGCGCCTCCATCTCGCCGCGCGAGGTCGTCTCGGCCCGATCGGCCGGCAGCCCCTCGGTCACGATGGATGCCCTGACGTTCTCGGCGCGCCGATTGCCGAGCACCATGTTGTACTCGTCGCTGCCGCGCGGGTCGGCGTGACCGACGAGTCGCATCCTGCGGTCCTTTAGCGCGCCGGTCACGAAGCAATCGGCGAGCTTCTTGAGCACCGCCCGATCCTCCGCACGGATATTGGCGGAATCGTAGGCGAAGAAGGCCTCTGCATCGGTGATGCCGCACGCCTTGCGGATCTCGTCGGAGATGCTGATGTTTCCCCGCTGAGGGTCGTCGGCGGAGTCGTCCTCGGCAGCCGGTTCCGCAGAAACCGCGGGCGCCGTGGTGTCGCCCGTCGGCGCTGCGGGGGGCGGGACGCTGTCCTTCTTGCAGCCAGACGCCGCGGCGACGCCGATCGCGGCGATGAGGAAATGGACGGCGATGACGGGGGCTCTCATGGGATTCTCCTGGCGTTGGACGGCCGAGCCGCTGCTCTTCCCATAGCGCAGCGACGCCGCGGGGTGCAACCGGGGACGGGTTCGCGCGCAACGGCAATCCGTCAAGCGACGGGGTGCACGGATCATTCCCGAACCGGTCCCGTCGCCTAGAGCACCGAACAGGTTGCCGACAGCGACGGAGTCCCGAAAAATGCCTCCGTTCAGGGCGAGGAGACATCTTCCAGGCCTCCTTCGCCGAATCCTGCCCCCAATTCGGTGCTCCAGGTCGTTGATCTATCGCAGCAATCAACCTGATTGCTGCTCTAGGGCCGTGGTCAGCGGAGCCAGAGCGGGTACGCCACCAGCGCGAGCGCCGTGGCGAGGAGCAGCACCACGAGGGCGAGCGCGGCCCCCTGCAGTCGCAGGCGGGGTGCGGGGGTGCGGGTGGCCTCGAGCCGGGTGACCGCCAGGAGCGCGACGGCCTCGAGCCGCCGCGCCGCCTGCTCACGGCGGTCAGGCGCGGCGAGCAGGCTGCGATAGCGGGCGGCGGCGGCGGCGAGCCGATCGGTCGCGACGCAGAGATCGAGGAAGGCCTGGTGGGCAGCGTCGTCCGCCCAGCGGTCGAGGACCCCCTGCCACGCGTGCTCGAGATCGGGCTCGGGCACGTCACCCTCCGAGCTCGGCCAGCAGCCGGCGCGTCAGGGCGAAGTACACGTCGCGTGGGTACGGCTCGTTCAGGAGGTGGAAATCGACCCCCGAGAGCCCGACGCAGCCGAAGCAGTACGCGCAGTCGGCGAGGTCGAAACACTGCACGAGATAGGATGACGCGACGCAGCGTTCCGAGTCGGTGCAGTGCTGGCAGCGCATCAGGCCGCGCGACCGTACACAGTGGGCGCTGTCGGTGGTGTCGACGCAGTCCACGCAGTAGTGGCAGCGGGTGACCCGCTCGCACCGTCGGCAGAAGGTGGAGCCCCGGCAGCTCCGGCAATCGTCGCAGGACACGCAGCCCACGTTCTCGGCGCGTGCGCCGTGCGTCGCCCGGAGCGCGCGGAGCCGGGCCGCGAACTCGCGTGCCGTCGGGGGAGCCGGCGCCGGGGGGATCGTGGGCACACCGCGATCGAACGGGGGGTCGTCCATGGAACGGCCCGAGCGTGCGCCGCGACGGGGGGAAACACCAGGGGGAGCCTGGCGGCTCGGCGGCGATCGAGCCCGGGCAGCCGACGGGCGCCCCAGCGCGCCCGGAGCCGTCAGCGGAGCGTGCGCCGCAGCGCGGCTGCCGCCTCGCGGGTCGTGGCCTCGTCGGCGTTTTCCTCCAGGCGTCGCAGCCGTTGCTCGAGCACCGGTCGCTTCCCCACGGGCTGCAGGAGCAGCAGGCGCGTCATTACGTCGATCGCGCCGCGGGCACGGGCCTCGTCGAAGTGCTCCAGGAGCTGCAGCTGGACCGCCTGCTCCTCGGGGAACTCGAACCCGGCCGTCGCGTACTCCTCGGCGGCCCGGGTGATCGCGCCGCGACCCTCGCTCATCATCACCCGATCCAGCAGCCGCAGGCGGAGCCGCTCGCCCTCGTCGGCCGGCGCGGGCACCAACTTCACGATGCGCGCCTCACGTCGCGACGGCTTCGGGCTCGGTTCGGGGGGCGGAGCCTCCCGATTGGCCGGGTCCAGATCCGGGCTGGCGGGGCTCGTCGCGACCTCCTCCGCGCGCGGGGACGAGGATGAGCGCCCCGGCGTCGCGGTGAAGGTTCCTCGCCCCGAGTTGCGGTGCACCAACGGCGCGCCCGGCCGGCGCGCGGCGATGAGCACGGGCTCCGGCGCCGCGTGGCCCTCGTCACGCTGCTTGCGGCGCCGCCTGCGGCCCCCGGGGCGCTGGCGTTGTCCATCCATCTTGGCGCGTTCCCTGACGACGTGGGCAGGCAGTGTCTCGCGGCCCCACGGCAACCGACGAGTCCGTCCGGGGGGGCACTGCGCCTCGACCGCGCCGCCACGGAGCGGCGCCGCCGGGGTGGTTTCATCCCAGACCCCCCCGCCCCTACCACGCCCGCCTTCGGCCGGGGAGAAAAAACAACGCGACGCCCGGCCGGGGCGCCCCAAGGGCCCGCCCGCGGGAGGCGACACCCCGGTGGGGCCGGACGCCCCGGGGGTGTGGCGCTTGCGTCGGCGCCGCCGGCACCGTAATGCGTCAACGGCTTCGCGGTGCAGTGCCGCGTGAGAAAGACCGGAGCGAGATGGTGGAACCTGCAAGCAAGTTCTGGCGCGACGGCAAGGTCTGCGACTGGGCGACGCAGGGGACCGTATCGCTGTTGACCCACTCGCTGCACTACGGCGTCGGCGCTTTCGAGGGGATTCGGGCGTATCGGCGCGCCGACGGGCGTTCGGCGGTGTTCCGGCTGCGTGAGCACGTCACTCGCCTGTTTGACTCCTGCCGCCTGGTGATGATCACGCCGAACGTCTCGCCGGAGGACGTCGAGCGGGGCTGCCTCGAGGTCCTCACCGAGAACCGGATGCCGGACGGATACCTCCGGCCCATGGTGCTGCTCGGGCACGGGACGATGGGCATTCTGCCGGTGAACAACCCGCCCACCACCTCCGTCATGGCCTGGAGCTGGGGTGCGTACCTGGGGCAGGACGGGCTCGAGCGTGGCATCCGCTGCAAGATCAGCTCCTTCGCCCGCCACCACATCAACGTCTCCTTCGCCAAGGGGAAGATCACCGGGCAGTACGTCAACTCCGTGATGGCGAAGACCGAGGCGATTCGCGGCGGGTTCGACGAGGCCCTGACGCTCGACGTCAACGGCTACGTCAGCGAGGGCAGCGGCGAGAACGTCTTCATCGTCAAGAACGGCCGGATCACGACCCCCCCGCTGTCGGCGTCCATCCTCGCGGGCATTACCCGCGACACGGTCATCACGCTGGCGGAGGAAGCGGGGATCCCGCTCAGCGAGGCCCCGATCACCCGGGACCAGCTTTACCTCGCGGACGAGGTGTTCTTGACCGGCACCGCCGCGGAGGTCACCCCGGTGCGTGAGGTCGACCACCGCGCCATCGGTAGTGGGGCGCGCGGTGAGGTCACCCGGCAGCTGCAGCAGCGGTACTTCGACGTGGTCAAGGGCAGCGACGACCAGCACCCGGAGTGGCTCGCGCGGTACTGATCGCAGGGACCGCCAGGGTGCCAGCGGGTCGGGGCTCGCTCGCCGGAGCGGGTCGGCGCTGGGTCCGGCGATGACGACCCGCTGGCCATTGCTGGGCTCGAGGGCGGGGCGGGGCGGGATCTTCGCTCTGTCACTGGGCGGCGCCTGCGTCTCCGCGCCGGCGGTCGCGCCGCCAGCCGCGCCTCGCGCGGTCGCGCCGTCAGCCGAGACGTCCCTCGACGTCACCGGGTGGGAGACGCTGACCCTCGAGTCACTGGGCCTCGTCCTCACGCTCCCCGATGGCCCCGGGTGGACGTCTCGCCAGCAGGCTCACACCAGCTTTCGGGCGCACCACGCGGCGACGGGATCGGAGCTTCGTGTGCGGGTCTGGCCCGATCAACGCGCCGTGACGCCCGACGCCTGCGCGGCGCGGGCTCGCCTCACCTGGCCGGAGCTGCCGCAGCCGGACGACCCCGGGGCGATCGACGACCGCCCGCTGCTCGCGCCTGCCGGCTATCGGGGCCGCGTGATCATCGCCGTGGCGACCCTGGCGGACGGCACGCTGGAGGGACGGCTCGGCGCGGTCGGGGCCGCCATCGGCCGCTGTTTCGCGATCTCGTTTCGAACCCGGGCACGGGGCGTCGCCGCCGAGCGCGTCGTCGCGGAGTCGCTGGCGGTAGTGGCCGAGGGGACGGTTGACCAGCTCGCGATCGTGACCATCGAGGATCGTGTGCCTCGGCGAGACTCGCTCTGACCACCGGCGCGCGGCCGCGCGTCACGCGGCGACCCTGCCCTCAAATGCGGCATAATGAGACGGACCCCTTGCAGCCGACCGGGCAACGCGTGTAGGAATTCCAAGTTGACCCGAAACTGAAGAGAACCTAGGACTCGACGGCGGAACGGGCACGGGGGCGGAGGATCCGATGGACGCGATTGCAATGAAATTGGCCGAGAGAGTGCGCAGGTTGCGCCTCGAGGCCGGGCTTACTCAGGCGGAGCTCGCGGCGGGGGCCGGGGTCACCGTCGAAACAGTGGCGCGACTCGAGCGGGTCCTTCGCGGACGAGCCTCGGCGAACGCGAATCCCTCGCTGGAGACCCTGACCCGCCTGGCCGCCGCGCTGGGCGTGGATGTCACCGATCTGCTGGCGCAGTCGAAGGGGGCGCGTCCCAAGGACGACCGCCTCGCCGCGCTGCTGCGGGGCGCGTCCGAGCCGACCCGGAAGCTCGCGATGCGGGTCGTGGAGGTCCTCGTGCGCGAGGCTGGCAAGCCCGCCAGCAAAGCGGCGCCGCCTCGCCCCCGTCGGCGCCGCTGAGGGCGCCGACGCAGCTCGCAAACCGCTCGGTGCTCTGGAGCGGCAATCGGTTTGGTTGCCGCGAAGAATCAACGACCTAGAGCACCGAGCGAGCAGCAGATCTCGCCCACGGCGCCGGTGCAGTTGGCAAACCGATGGGTGCTCTAGTAGCGGTGCAGGCGCTCGAGGAGCCGATCCTGGGCTCCCCGCTTGAGTCGCCCGCTTGCGACGACCGAGCACCGCCGCCGGTCGAACAGGCGCGCGGCAGCGGCCCGCACCCGCTCGAGCGACACCCCCTCCATCTCCGCCCAGCGCTGCGCCGGGGAGCGTGAGAGGCCGATCAGCTGCTCGACGCCGAAGTACTCGGCCACCGCGCCGGGTTCGTCGGCGAGCTCGGCGAGCTGCCAGCGCAGCCGCGCCTTGGCCTTGTCGAGCTCCCGCGGCGTCGGGCCCGCGTCGCGCAGGTCCGCGGTGAGGGCGAGCATCTCCTCGATCACCGCGGCCGCGTTCTCGTGCGCCGTGTCGGCGCCGAGCTCGAAGAGGCCCGCGTCCTCGTAGGCCTCGTAGCGCGCGAACACGTCGTAGCAGAGGCCGAGCTCGTCGCAGATGCGCCGGTACAGGCGGGTGGACATCCCATCGTCGAGGACGCGAGCGATGAGCTCCGTCGCCGGCTCGTCGGGGTCGGCCTCCGCTGGCGCCCGGAACGCCAGCCGGAGCGAAGTCTGGCTGGAGCTCGTGTGCGGCACGTACCTGAACCTCGGCGCGTCTGGCTCCTCCGGTGGAGAGGGCGCCGGCCGCTGGCCCCGGGGGAGCGCCGCGAATGCAGCGGCGATCCGCGCGGCGATCCGCTCGGGGTCCACCGGCCCGGCCACGGCGACCACGGTGCCGTCGCTCGTGTAATGGGCGCGATGGTGGCCGAGCAGTCGATCGCGGTCGAAGCCGGAGAGATGCGCCAGCGTGCCGGTGATCGGCCGACCGAGCGCGTGGTCGCCGAAGCTCAGCGCACGAATGAGGTTGTCCGGATCGATCTCGCGACCGTCGTCGTCGAGCGTCTCCAGGATCTCCTCGCGAACAATCCCCTTCTCCGCCTCAAGGCCGACGAGGAGGGGTCGAGCGTAGACGTCCGCGAGGACGGATACGAGCTCCTCGGCGGTCTCCGCGGGTGCCGTGAGGGTCAGCGCGCCGTGATCCACCGAGGTGGCGGCCGCGAGCTCACCGCCGCGCTCCTCGATGGTCAGCGCGAGCTCGAACGCCGTCGGGTGCGCGGGGGTCCCGCGGTAAAGCACGTGCTCGAGGAAGTGGCTCAACCCGTTGTCGTCGGCCGCCTCGTAGCGGGATCCGACCCGGGTTTCGGCCTCGATGACGACGTAGTGCGTCGCCGGCAGCGGCACGACGACGATGGCGAGCCCCCCCTCGACGACGCTCACCGTCCCGCGGAGCGCCTCGAGCGTCGGCCCGCTCATTCGGGGTCGTCCTCGGCGTCCTTGCGGGGAGCGACGAGGTCGGGGTCGATCTCGATCCGCCCCGACGCCGCCTTCCGCAGGGCCGCGAGGTACTCGGTCAGCGCCTCGTCGCTCTTGGCGCGCTGGCGCTCCCGCATGACCGAGAGCTTCTCCTTGTCGAACTCGGCCCGGTCGGCGAGCTTCTTCTCCACCAGCACGATGACCGCCGCCCCGTTTGCGGTGGGGAGCGGGCTCGCGTGGACGTCCCCCGGCTTGGCGAGGGCGAACGCCAGGCTCGCGACGTTCCCGGTGGCACCGGGCACGGGGCGCTCGAGGCGGCTGAAGGGGCCGACCCGCTCGACCCTGGGTCGATCGGCGGCGTCGAGGGCGGACGTCGCGCCGGCGTCCTTCGCCCCGGCTTCCGGGGCGGCGGCCAGGGCCTCGCGAGCCAGGCGCTCCACGGTCGCCTCGAGGGGCGCGCCCCCGCGGACGGCCGCCACCAGATTGTCACCGAACTGCTTGGCGAGCCCTTCGGACTTGAACCGGACGAATCCCCGTCGCGCGAGCACGCGTCGCCCGACGGCCTCGAGCTGGCCCGCGTCGGGACGCGCGATCACCTTGAGGACGTGGAAGCCGGCGCTGGTTTCGACGAGCGGCGTCGTCGCGCCGACCTGGAGCCCCTCGACCGCCTCCACGAGCGCCTCGCCGCCGTCGCCGTAGGCCGTCGCGTCGAGGCAGCCGAGCTCCCCGCCGTAGATGGCGGCCGTGCCGCCGCTGGTTTCGCGCGCCACCCGTGCGAAGTCGGCGCCGCCGTCGAGGGCCTTCCGGGCCGCCTCGACCCGGGCCCGGAGCTGGACCTTGTCCTCGTCGGTGGTCGTGGCCGAGAACCGGGTGACGATCTCGGTCACCACCGTGCACCCCGCCTTGAACGACGCCTTCTCTGCCGTCCACGCCGCGTCGACCTCGGCCTGGTTCGTCGCCGCCCAGTCGTCCACCACCGCGTCGGGGGAGTTCACGACGTGGCGGGCGAACCAATCACGCGGGATCGTGGCCAGGTCGACCACTACCGTTGACAGGGCGCGCTCGTAGGCCATCCAGGACTCGGCCTCCGAGACGCGCACGGTGGCGCGAATCACGTCGCGCATCCGCTCGGCGATGAGCTCGTCGCGCTGGGTTTCCCGGAACTCCTTGGGGCTGCGGTTGGCCCGGACGCGGATGGTGCGCTCGTAGATCTTGTAGTCGAAGCGCCCGGTCTTGCCGCTCTTCACCTCGATGGTCCGCACGCCTCGCGGCCCCGCGGGATCGCAGACCGCGAGCTTGCGCGCCCGATCCGGGTCGCTGACGAGCGGGTTCGGGATCCAGTTGCAGAGGCCCAGGCGCTGCGACAGGTGGTCGAGATCCCGCGCCGGCAGCGACACGCGCACCCGCCCCGCCTCGAGCTCGTCGTCCACCTCGGTGTCGCCGATGCCAAGCCCGATCCGCTGCGCTTCTGCCAGCAGCAGCTCCCGCTCGACCAGCCCGTCGGCGACCCGGCGCTCGAAGTCGAGCTCCCGCATCTGGCGCGGCTCCATCCCGTCCCAGGCGGCGAGCCGCTGGGCCGCGACGTAATCCTTCTCGCCGATGCAACGAGAGCCGACGCGGACGGCGCACTCGACGGCGACCTTGCCGGACCCGCTGTTGCCCGCCGCGCGGAATTCGACGACGAAGACCACGATGACGAGGGACACCACCGCGCCGACGATCGTCTGGGCTGCGCCGCCTTTTCGGAATACGCTCAACATGAAAGCGCGCTCCCCCGCGGGACGCGGCGCCGCGCGGCGCGTCCCCGGTCGGGGCGGCGCACATACCACGCGGGCGAGTCGAGGTCTACGCGCACGATCACCGGTCTGAAAGCCGCGCCCGCCGATCCCGTCGGGATCGGGCTCCGGCGATGGGGCCGAGCCGGGGAGGGACCCGCCCCCGCCAGCGCGAGATCCTAGAGCAGCAATCAGGTTGATTGCTGCGAAGAATCAACGACCTAGAGCACCGAACCGGGAGCAGATCTCGCCCCAGGCGCCGCTGA
>CAYOLF010000019.1:57368-82128 GCA_964404725.1 uncultured Polyangiaceae bacterium | reverse complement strand
CACGCCCTCACCCACCCAGCGGTGGCTGGGTGGGACCCGGAGGACGCGGGTCCCTGGGTCGTTGATCCTTCGCAGCAATCAAACTGATTGCTGCTCTAATCGGGCGTGAGGCGGCTCCAGGGAGCGCCGCCGCAGCCGCCGGCCTCGGGATCGGCGGCGTCGGCAGGCGCGGTCGCCAGGGCCTGCTCGAGGGTCGGCGCGTCGTAGGCGGTCTGGCAGTACCAGAGCGTCGAACCCGCCACAGTCCAGTCGAAGCGACTGTAGGCGCCGGGGCTCCACTCGTTCGTCGCCGCGTTCAGGGCGACCGCCCATCGCTCCTCGTTCGAGAAGTCGAGCAGCTCGAAGCGGCTGCTGCCTCCCTGGATCCAGGTGTCGCTGTCGATCACGTGCAAGTAGCCCCAGTCGTCCGTGTAGGTACCGATAATGGCGAGGGAGCTCGCCCGACCGCCCCCCTCGCCCCCGCCGGCGACGCCCCCGCTCGCGGCCCCACCGACCACGGCAGCGCCCGCTGCGCCTCCGGCACCGCCGCTCGTAGCCTCGAGGCCAGCGCTGCCCGCGGCCGCCCCCCGCCCCTCGCCGCCAGCACCGCCGTCGTCCCCGGCTCCGCCAGCACCCGCGACCTCGACGGTCCCCCCCTCGCCGCCCGCACCACCGGTGAGCTCGACCGACCCGGCGCTCCCGCCGTCCGGCAGCGAGGTGATGCGCGGGCCGTCGCCGTCGCACCCCCACAGCAGCGCCGCCACCACGCCCGCCCCGACCCGCAATCTCCAAGCACCGATCATCCTTCGCTCCGATCTCCGACCCGTGCGGCCGGTCGAGTGACGACACCCGAGGTGTCGTCGAGCGGCGCCCGAGATCCGACCGGCCCCGGTTCCCGCCGGGACGGCGAACCGTCGCCCAGCGAAGAGTCCGGTGGCCCCGCACCCCGAGGAGCCGCGACTCCAGGACGCGCCCGAGGGCGATCCCGGCGAGCATGGGAGGTTTCCTGGCTCCCGGATCCTCCTCGGGTGGCCCCTTCCCAGGCTCTTCGCCCAGTGGGCTGACACCACCGTCGTCCCCGGTCACAGTGGCGGGGGCCGCACCGGATTCACACCGGCTTCCCTGACGCCAGACTCGCGGCGCCACGGTTAGCACGAGGCGCGCCGCCCCCACAACCCGGGATCGAGAGCCCTCGGGACGCGCGCGGCGACCCGAACCAGCTCGGGCTCCGAAGCCGATTGAAGTATCGCTTCAGATCGACGACGCTTCCTCGGGCGGCGAGCCGAACCGCCGCGCCACCTCACCGGATGTCGCCCCCCCGCCACGTCGCGCCGCTCGCCCAGGGGACCCTCGTCAACGAGCGGTACGAGATCCGCCAGAGCCTCGGCAAGGGCGGCATGGGGGAGGTCTTCCTCGCCTACGACCGGAGCACGCAGCAGCCGGTCGCCCTCAAGGTGGTGCGCGAGGAGTCGCGCATGCCGGGAGACGACGAGGCGCTCCGGCAGGAGCTGCTGCTCGCTCGCTCCGTGAGTCACCCCAACGTCTGCCGCGTGCACGACCTCGCGCCGAGCCCCTGGGGGCCGGTGATGGTCATGGAGCACATCGCCGGGCAGACCCTGCACACGCACATCCGGCGCCGCAAGGCACAGGGGGGTTACACCGCGGACGAGTTTCGCAAGATCGCCAGCGAGGCGGGGGCCGGGCTGGCGGCCATCCACGCGCAGGGTCTGGTGCACGGGGACCTCAAGCCAGGCAACGTGATGGTGACCGGGGACCGGGCGGTGATCCTGGACTTCGGCTTTGCTCAGGAGCGCGCGCGGGTGAGCGCGCGACGCCCCGGCGCGCCTCCGGACGGCGGGACCCCGAACTACATGTCGCCGGAGCGCCTCCGATCGGGCGGCGCCAGCCAAGAGGACGACATGTACGCCCTCGGGCTCACGCTCTGGGAGATGTGGACCTGCAAGGTGCCGGAGCCCGGGTACCGACCGCGCGCCAAGCCGATGCGCGCCCAGATCATGTTCGACGTCCCGGCGGGGCTGTCCGTCGACGAGGTCAAGCAGATCTACCGCTGCCTCGCCGAGGACGCCGAGCTTCGTCCCCAGGCGCGGCGCCTGCGCTTCTTCAACCCCTCCGCGCTCACCACCAGCCAGGTGCAGATGCCGCGCGAGCGGATCGCCCCGGGTCCACCGCTGGGGCGCGGCGCGATGGAGGCGTTCGTCCCCGGGGCGCAGTCGCTCCTCTGTACCTTCGCGACGAACGCGACCGACCTCGCCGGGCGCCTCTTCTCGCTCGACAAGCCCACGATGACCATCGGCCGGCGCAGTAACCAGGACATCTCCGTGCCCGAGGCGACGGTGTCCGGCGCCCACGCGGTGGCGCGCTGGCAGGCCGGTTCCTGGGTGATCGAGGACGTCGGCAGCACCAACGGCACCTACGCGGACCACAGCTACGATCGCAAGAAGACGGTCGCGCTCCTGCACGGCGGCGACGTGCAGCTCGGCGAGTGCCGGATGAAGCTCGTGAGCTTCCAGGACGCCAGCGCCGCGCACCAGCGCGCGGTGACCCACCTCGAAGAGCGCGACGGGCTGACCGGGCTGCTTCGCCGTGAGCATTTCCTCCGCGCCCTGCAGGAAGAGGCGGGCTTCTCCACGTGGAACAACGTCACCCTCACGGTGGCCCGTTACCACGTCCGCGGGCCCAACCGCGCCGCGAGTGACCGTCCCACCATCCTCGAGATGCTCGCGCTACGCCGCGCCGCCCAGCGCGTGGTGGAACTCACCGAGGTGCTCTTGCTCAGCATCGTTCCGGTGACGGCAGGGCGCATCGGCGCGCTCAAGTTCGCCATCACCATGACCGGGCCTGGAGTCGACGAGGCACGCCACGTCGTCGAACAGGTCGTTTCCCAGGTCCAGGGGCTCATGCCGGAGGCGCTCGACCTCGCCGCGACGATCATCAAGGCCGAGCCCGGGCAGCCGCCGCAGGCACTCCTGGACGATTGAGCCTGGACAGAGATCCAGGTAGCGCGGGCCCCCTCGCCCGCCGTCCCGCTTCACATGGTCCGCCCGCCGCGTCCATCTTTCCCCGCACCCAGCGAGCCAAGCCTGCGCCGGCTCGGTGTGGGGCCCAGCACCTCGGGGTCCGACCGACCCCTGCGCGCGCAGCTGGTGGTGGCGGTGGTCGTACTGCTGGTGCTCATCGCGGTCCCCCTGTACCTGATGCGACGGCCCTCGGCGGCGCACGCGCCGACCTCGGCCTCCGCCCCGTCGAGCGCCGAGGCGCTCGTCTCGGCGCTGGCCGAGCAGGCAAAGCAGGCGCGGCGCGAGGAGGCGCGGATCAAGCTCGGCCCGGTGCAGAAGGTGAAGTGCGCCTCCTCCCAGGCCGCCAAGGGCCTGGAGGGCCCGCTCTGCGACGACCTGCCCTTCTTCGAGAAGGCGCTGACGAGGGCGATCCACGAGAACGTGGCCTGCGCGCCGCGGGAGACCGAGACGGGGACGCTCAACTACGTGATGCAGATCGACTTCACTGGCCGTAACGTCCGGGTCTTCCCCGGCGCCAGCGGCGACTGGCGCGGCCCGGCGGCACAGAAGGCCGCCAAGTGCGTGATGCGAAGTCTACCCGCGGTGGACTGGTCCGCGATCGAGCACCAGTACCGCTTCTACACCGTCGCGATCCTGGCGACCTACGCGCCACCGGCGAGCCCGGCGCCAGCCGCTGGCAGCGCCGGGCTCTTTGAGTGACCCGCCACCGGCGTCGCGACGGCGGACGCTCCCCGGGATGGCGGCGCCGGGCGTCGTCACCGGTCCGCGGGCGCGACCGCGGGCGTCTGTACCGTGGTGAGGATCTCGAGCTCGCGCTCCGCCGCCCCCACGCGCTGGAGGAACAAGCCGGTGAAGGTGCTGAACAGGGCATCGCCCGGCGCCGCGATGCCGGTGCCGGAGGGGCGGCTCACCCAGCGGCGGATCCGCTGCAACACGTCGGGGCTAACCGGGTTCACCTGCACCTTGCCCTGTAGGTAGAGCGGGACACCGACGGGGATCTGGGCGCTGGTCCCGGCCAGCAGCCACCGCGCAGCCGTGGACCCGCCGACCTCCGCGCAGCGACGCAGGACTCCGTTCAGGTTGAGGGAGCGCTCGAGGCGGGTCGTGCCGGGACGCACGACCTCGATCTGGTAGACCTCGTCCCAGACGTGCCAGGTGATCCGGCAGCTCTGCGCCGTGGTAGAGAGGGGCTGCTCGACGCCGGGCCGGTAGATCGCCCCCGTGAAGACGATGGTGGTGGGCAGCCCTCGCCCGAGCTTGCCTTGGATCTCCGCATCGACGGCGTCGCGAAAGGCGAGGCTGACGAAGAGGTTCTGTTTGGCGGAGTCCCACTGGAACGCCACCGGGCGCGGAGGCGGGGGCTTCGGGGCATCGGCGCGGGCCGGGCGCGGGCCGAGGCCGACGAGGAGCGCCAGCACGACGCCGACGAGGAACCGGAATCCCACGGGCCTCGACCGGCGAGTCGTCCCTCGACCGACACGCCCAGCGGGCCACCACCGCCGTAGAAACACGTCACCCGCCGTCACCGAGCCACCTACCACGCGGGGATGAAGCCGAGGACGTTCGAGAAGGCGAACGTCAGACCGCCCGCGCTGGTGTCCATGCGCAGGCCGAGGTTGCCGGTCAGGTCCGCGGGCAGCCGCGCCGCCCCCCGGTAGAGCGACGAAGGGTCCTCGAGATCGTGCTGCGCCGCGAGCGCGACGATGCCCCCGCTCAGGAAGGCGTCGATACCGTAGACCGAACGGTGGCCGACGTAGAGCGGCACGCGGTACTCGCCGCCGACCTTGGCGGCGAGGTGGCCCCGCCGCACCTCGGCGATCGCCGTGCCGAGAAAGTTCGTCGGCGGACGCCGGTCGAGGCTCAGGCCGAGCACGCGGCTGGCGAGGAAGTCGGAGAAGTCCGCCACGTAGTACTGCTCGAAGAACGGCGCGGCCCCGGTGATCGCCCCGCCGAAGAGCTCCAGGCGGGCTACGTGACGCCAGGGCAGCCGCCACCAGCGCGACGCCTGGAGCTCGATCTTCTGGTAGGTGTAGTCGCTGCCGAGCGGGCTCAGGGAGAACTCGCCGGAGAGGCGGGCGAGCCAGCCGCGTTGCGGCAGGAAGGGCTGGTCGCGGGTGTCGTGCGCCAGCGTCCCGCGCACGGCGGACAGGACGCTTTCGCCCGGCTGCACGTCGAAGTCGATCGGCTCGATGGGCTGGTAGCCATTGCGGGTGTGCGCCGCCGCGACGGGCACCTCGGCGTCCACCGCCTCGAGTCGGTAGTGGAGCCACAGCTGGGTGGTGACGGACAGATCCCAGCCCACGCCGAGGCTGCCACCGAAGCGCTGGTAGGGGAGGACCGCGTACTCCCGCGGCGCCCGCTGATCCGAAGTCAGGTAGGAGACCGAGGCGTTCCCGAAGAAGTCCAGCGCGTCGTTGTAGAGTAGCTCGGCGCTGACGAGCAGGTCGGAGCTCGCGATCACGGGGTCGAGAAACCGCAGCCGCAGCGCGAGCTGATCCTGGGCCAACCCCACGGCGGAGCCGAGGGAGATGCCGGTGCCGCCGAGGTTGGTCTCCGCGACGTCGATCCCACCGAAAGACGTAAGAGGTCGCTTGTGCCCCTGCTCGTCGCGATCCGTCGAGAGCCCGAGCCAGGCGCCGTTGAGGATGACCGTGTTCCGTTCGACGACCTCGATCGCCAGGATCACCCGGCCTCGCTCCGAGCCGCGCCGCAGGGAGAACTGGACGTCGCTGAAGTAGCCCGTCCCGAGCAGCCGGTACCGCGTCAGCTCGACCGACGGGTCCGCGACGTCGATGAGGTCGCCCGGCTCGAAGGGCACGTAGCGCAGGATGACGCGCGTGTGCGTCTTTCGGTTCCCGTGGATCTCGATCGCCTCCACGGTGTACCGGATCCGCGTGTCCGCCGCGCGGCGGCGGGCGGGCGCGCCGCGCCCCGCCGGAGTCGGCGGCTCGCCAAACGGCTCGGAGCCAATCGGAGCTTCGGGCTCGCGCGGTGGCGGCGCCCCCGTGGCGCCGCTCTCGGGCGCTGCCGGGGAGGGCGCGCCCTCTCCCGACGCCCCGACCTCATCGGGAACGGACGCCGCCGGATCGCTGCGGCCCCAGGTGTCGGGCGACGGAGCCGACGATGCCGAGTCCGCCGCGGCGGGCGCGGCGCCGCCCGCGGGCGGCGCCGCGGCGTCCGGTGCCGGCACCGTCGGTTGCCCCGCCGCTCCACCGGCGGCCTCCGGCGGAGCCGGGGCCGGGGCTGGCTGTGCCCATGCAGGACGCAGGCCCGCGACGAGCAACCCGAACGCCACCCGGACGAGCGTTCCCCCGAGGGGGCGCAGGAGCGAGCGCCGCTCGACCCCGGCGCAGCGCACGACGCGGGCTTCGGGGTGCACGGTCACGACACCAGGCTACTACCGAGTGGCCGTGGTCGCATCCCGCAGTCACCACGCGAGAAGGTCGACTTCGACGCGACCGGCCCTCGGCTCGCCGCGCGCCCACACCACCGTCACGAAGAACGCGGCCTCACCCGGTCGCCCGCCACCAGCGACCGCGGCGAGGCCCGCGCCGGGCACGCAGCCCCGAGGCCCGGACACCGACTCAGCCGCGCTTGCGGGCGCGACCCTTGGCGGCTCGCTTGCCCGCGCGGGGCTTGCGTCCACCTTGCGCGCGCGTCGACCCAGCAGAGGACGACTCCGCGGCGGCCGGGGAGTACTTGGTCGCTCGCTTCTGACCCTCGGTCGCGATCTGCCGGGTCGCGATCAGCTTCTTGATCGGGAGCGTCAGCTCCTTGGTGGGCAACGAGAGCGCCTTCGCGATCTGCTCCACGCCCTGCCCCGGGTTGGCCGCGATGTACTCCAGCACCGTGCGCGTCGTCCGCTCGATCTCGTCCGGCGACCGCTTCCCGCCGCGCTCCCGAACGCTGCCCGCGGCGAGCCCGCGGGCAGGACGGACGCGGATCGCCGGCGCGACCTGGCCGTCGACGCCGAGCGCCTCGGTCACGGATTCGACGGCGGCCCTCCGGATCAGCTCCGAGAGCTCCGTCACGAAGGCGTCGATGCGGTCACGAATCTGGCTGTTCAGTCCATTCATAGGTGGCTCTTCTGCCGCGTGATCACCAGACTGTCAACCCGAGGATTGGAGACGAACCGAAATATCGTGACTCGGCGCCAGCCGGTTACCGCGCCATGGCCCCAGCTCCGAATCACCCCCGCGCGAACGCGATCCGGCGCGCGACTGGGCTCGATTCGCTGAACAATCGGGAGCACGACGGGCACGGAGCGTCTCGGAACGGGCACGGCGCGGCGCCGAGTCGGGTCGGTCGGAGCGAGGGAGACGGTGTGGGGGCCTCGACCGGGCTTGTGCAGGTCGGGAGTCGGAGGCATCGTCGTTGGAGACGGTGATGCGGTGAAGATCCTCGATGTCACTGATTTCTACTCCGACCGTGGTGGGGGCATCCGCAGCCACCTCGACGCCAAGGGGCGCGCGCTTGCCGCGCTCGGCGTCGATCACGTCACCCTGGCCCCGGGGCCGATCGACGACGAGGAGACGCTGACTCCGCCGGAGTCGGTCCCCGCCGCGCGCGTGATCCGCGTGCGGGGCCCGGCGCAACCCTACGACGCGAGCTACCGCTTCCTCACGCGGACCCGGCGCGCGGCCGCCATCGTGACCGCCGAGCGGCCCGACGTGCTCGAGATCGACTCGCTCTATCTGGCGGCGCGGACCGCGCGGCGTGTCCCGCGGACCGTGGCGCCCGTGCAGACCGCGTTCTGGCACTCCGATCACGTCGGCACGCACCTGCTGCCGCGGCTCACCCCGTGGCTGGGACCGCGCGGCGCCGAGCGCGCCGTGGCGCCCGCCTGGTCCGCGATCCGGGGCGTGCTCTCCCGAGTCGACGCCACCGTGGTCGCCAGTCGCGGGCAGCGGGACCAGCTCGAGCGCCACGGTGTGCCGCGCGTCCACCACATCCCGTTCGGCGTCGACCGCGCGCGATTCCGGCCCGAGGTGGGCTCGCCGGCGCGGCGCGCCGAGCTGCTCGGCCCGGGCCGCGCGGGGGCGTGGCTCCTCCTGGCCGCAGGACGGCTGTCTGTGGAGAAGCAGTGGCCAGTCGTGATTGACGCCTTCCTCGCGCTCCGGGCGCGCCACGACGCGGTGCTCGTCCTGATCGGCGAGGGCCCCGAGCGCGCGGCGCTCGAGCGGCGCGCCGGGGGGAGCCGGGACGTGCGCTTCCACGGCTTCGAGGCCGACCGGGATCGGTTCGCGACGGCCCTCGCCAGCGCCGATGCCCTGCTCCACGGCTGTCCACACGAGACGTTCGGCCTCGGCGTCGCCGAGGCCGTGGCCAGCGGGCTCCCGGTGGTGGTGCCGGACGCTGGCGGCGCCGGAGAGCTCGCGACGGGACCCAGCGCGCGCCGCTACCCGAGCGGCGACCCCCTCGCCTGCGCCGCGGCGGTCGAGGAGCTGCTGTCGCTCCCAGCGGAGGCGCGCCGAACGGCCGCGCTCGCCGCCGCGGCGCGCGTCGGCACCATGGAGGACCATTTCCGCTCGGTCGTGGAGCTGTATCGCGAGCTCACGCTAGAGCACCGATCAGGTTGCCAAGGGCAACGGCGCCGCTGAAGACGCACCCCCTCGGGGCGAGGGTGCGTCTTCAGCGACGCCTGGGGCCATATCTGCTCCCGGTTCGGTCCTCTAGGTCGTTGATCTCTCGCAGCAATCAACCTGATTGCTGCTCTAGGGGCGGGGCACCCTCGATGAGCGCGGCCGTCGTCATCACGAAGTCGCCGGCCCCCCACCTCAGCAGCGACTCCGTCTCCCGGACCAGCAGCGGGACGCGCAGGTCCCCGGGATGGAGCGCGATCCGCGCCGGCGTCAGCGCGCGACCCGCTCGGCCGACGCGGCAGTACGCCACGCTCGACCACAGCCGTGCCGGCGTGCGGCTGGCGAAGTTGAGGACGACGCTCGGCCGCGAGCGCCCGCGCACGGGATCGTAGACGAAGAGGTGATCCTCGGTGTAGGCGAGCCCGCGCTCCCCGAGCAGCCCCAGCAGCCACCGCGGCATCGACCAGGCGGGCGGCACGAAGCCGCTCGGCGCGAGCCCGGCGTCCGCCAGCGCGCGGAGCCCCTGGTCCAGGCGTGCGGCGGCCTCCGCGCGGGTGACGTCGCTGAACTCTGCCTCGCCGGCGGAGACGACGCGCTGGGCGAAGAAGCGCGCGAGCCCGCGGGGGCGGCCCGCTGCGACGTCGCCGCCGCGCGGCGCCTCCGGCCTCGACTGGTGGTAGTAGCCGTGCAGGAGGATCTCGTGGCCGGCGGCGTGGAGCTCGCGCAGGCGGGCGCAGAACCGCGGGTGGTCGGCGAGCGGCCAGGCGCCGTGGTGGTCGGGCACCACCAGCAGCGCCGGCCGCGCCCCGAAGCGCGCGGCCAGGCGCAGCGCGGCCTCGATCTCGGGCTCCCAGGCGGGAGTGACGTCGTGGATGGATAGGTGGGTCGCCATCTTCACGCTCGCGCGGCGCGGCGCGCTGGGGACGGTGCCCGCTCCGTCGCTCGGGTGAGGCTCCCCAACCGCTCCAGGGTGCCGCGATCGAGCGCGCCGCGCTCGAGGCGCCAGCGCCAGTTGCCGGTCGGCGTCCCCGGGACGTTCATCCGCGACCGCGAGTCGAGCCCCAGGAGGTCCTGGAGCGGGAAGATCACCGTGTTGGCGGTGGATCGCAGCAAGAGACCGACGAAATCCCAGTGTAGCTCGCGACCATCGGTGCCCACGTAGTCCAGCACCCGCCGCCGGCGGCGCGTGAGGGCCGCCGCCTGTGCGGCGTCGCCGGGACGCGGCCGCTGGTGGAACCAGCCGCGCACGGTGTCGTTGTCGTGGGTGCCAGTGTACGCGATCGTGTGGGTCGGGTAGCGGTGCGGGAGGTACCGGCGCCCGTCCTCGCCGTCGTCGAACGCGAACTCGAGCACCTGCATGCCGGGCAGCGCGAAACGCTCGCGCAGAGCGGTCACCTCGGGCGTGACCAGGCCGAGGTCCTCGGCCACGAAGGGGAGCCCGCCGAGCTCGGCCCCGAGCCGCGTGAGGAAATCCGCGCCGGGGACGAGGACGAAGCGGCCCTGGCGGGCGGTCCGCGACGCCGCGGGCACCGCCCAGTAGCGGTGAAAGGCGATGAAATGATCGAGCCGGACCGCGTCGAAGCGCTCGAGGGTCGCGGCCAGCCGCTCGATCCAGAAGCGGTAGCCCGTGGCGCGAAGCCGCTCCCAGCGATAGACCGGGTTCCCCCAGCGCTGGCCGCTGCGGCTGAAGGCATCGGGCGGCACACCGGCGACCACAGTGGGCTCGCCGCGTGCGTCGAGCGAGAGCAGCTCCCGATGGGCCCACGCCTCGGCGCCGTCCATCGCGATGAACATGGGGACGTCGCCCAGCAGTCGCACACCGCGGCGGCGCGCGCTCGCCCGCAGCGCCCGCCACTGCCGATCGAACAGGAACTGCACGAACTCGTGGAACTCGACGGCGGCGGCGTGGTCGCTCCGCGCGCGCTCGAGGGCCGGTCGGCGCCGGTCGCGGAGCGCGGGATCCCAGCTCGGCCAGGCCACGCCCGAGGCCGCGCGCAGCGCGCGATAGAGCGCGTAGTCCGGCAGCCAGGCGCGGGATCGCTCACGGAACTCCTCGAGCGCAGCGGCGCGCGGCCGGGGCCGGGCCCGGTGCCGCTCCCAGGCCCGCTCGAGCCGCGCCAGGCGGAACCGCTCCGCGGCGGCGAACCGCGCCGGACCGCGCCCGAGCGCCGCCGGGGCGACGAGCTCGTCCGGATGGAGCAGCCCCTCCGCCGCGAGGGCGCCGAGGTCGACGAGCAGCGGGCTTCCCGCGAACGACGACGCGCTGTCGTAGGGCGAGAAGCCGCGGCCGACGGGGCCGACGGGGAGCATCTGCCACCAGGACTGGCCCGCCACGGCGAGCGCGTCGAGCAGCGCCTCGCTCGCGGCCAGATCGCCGCAGCCGTACGGGCCGGGGAGCGAGGTGGGGTGGAGCAGCACGCCGCTCGTGCGCCGGTCGAAGTTCGCCGCGCGGGAGCCCGCGAGAGGGTCCGGGGCGGAGGTCCCGGGTGACACGTCAGGTCGCGTCATTGCGCTCCGGGATCATCAGCGAGCCGGCGATGGCGATGACGAGGATGGATCCGATAACGGCGAGCGAGTAGAGGCTCGGGATCTTGTACCAGTCGGTGATCAGCATCTTGACCCCGACGAAGGCGAGCACCGCGGCGAGCCCCTTGTCGAGGAAGCGGAAGCGCTTCATGACGCCCGCCAGCAGGAAGTACAGGGCCCGGAGGCCCAGGATGGCGAGCACGTTCGAGGTGTAAACGACGAACAGATCGGTGGAGATGGCGAGCACGGCGGGGACCGAGTCCACCGCGAACATCAGGTCGGTCGTCTCGATGACGGTCAGGACGAGGAACAGCGGCGTCGCGTACCACTTGCCGTCCCGCTTGGTGAAGAAGCGATCCCCGTCGAGCGTGCTGGTGAAACGGAGGTATCGCCGCGCCACCCGCGGACCGATGCTGTTCTGTGGATCGATGGAGTCTTCGCCGCGGAACGCGAGCTTGATGCCCGAGAAGACCAGGAACGCCCCGAACAGGTACATCGTGAAGTGGAGGCGATGCAGCACCTCCGTCCCCACCACGATGAAGACGGCCCGGAGCACCAGGGCGCCGATGATCCCCCAGGCGAGGATACGCGGCTGGTGCCGCTCCTGCACCTTGAAGTACTCGAACACCACCAGGAAGACGAAGAGGTTGTCGACGGACAGCGATTTCTCGACGAGGTACGCGACGAGGTAGTCGACCCCCTGCTGCGGCCCCACGGCGCCGTAGACGTAGCCGGTGAACCCGAGCCCGACGGCCACCCAGAGCAGGCTCTTGAGCGCCGCCTCGCGGAACTCGATGGCGTGCGTCTTGCGGCCGAAGAAGGCCAGGTCGAGCAGCATCGTGCCAACGATGCAGCCGGCGAACACGACCCAGTGCTGGAGGACGAACGCCGGCGCGGGCATGGCCGACCCGCTCCTATCACGCGGCCGGAACCCCCGCCAGCCGGCGCTGGCGGCCGGGCCGACCCCGCGCCCACCAGCCCTCGCCCCCGGACCTCACACCATCGGCTCGGGCTGCTTCGGCCCGTCGCCGGCGAGCGGCGTGCCGCGCAGGAGGGTGGCGCCGATGCCGTAGCGCAAGAAGGCGATCATGGCCGCCAGGACCAGGGCGAGCCCCACGGCGGCAAGGCGACGGTCGTACTCCACGCTCACGAAGACGGCGCCTTCCCCCACGCGCGGCGCCTTGCCCTCGATCGAGCCCAGGCCGTGCTTGCGAGCGAGCGCCTCGATGTTGGTCAGGTGCACGACGGGCACGCCCTGCTCCCCGAAACGGAGCATCACCGAGTCGACCTGAGAGGCGCCGAGCGGTGGGTAGCGGTTCAACCCGGAACGAAACAGCTTCTTGCCGACGTGCGTGCCCACCGACGCCGACCCCCCGCCGACGTTCACGTAGGCGCGAATGGCCCGACCGCGGGCGGCTCGCTCGAAGGTCCGCATCCGCTCGTCGATGGACGCGGCGAGCGTGTCGGCGGAGAGGAGCTCGAGCCGGTTACGGGCGATCGCTGCCCGGATCAGGTCCCGTCCCTGGTCTGAGAGCCCGATCCCGACGTCGTCGATCCCCCCCAGCGACGCCGCGACCGAACGCAGGCGGAGGACCCTCGCGTCCGCGAGGATCCGCTCCATGTCGATCCACAGCAGCTCCGGGTCGTTGGCGCCGTACTGCGAGGCCGAGCTGCTCGTGATGACGATGGCCTCGATCCCCAGCGCCTCCGCCGCCGCGAAGGTGGCCACGTTGAGGGCCGGGAAGGAGCCCGACGCCCCCACCGCGATCAGGTCCCCCGAACCGAGCCCCACCTGGCGCAGATAGTGCACGATGAGCGCCGCGAAGTTCGGGTTGGCGCTCGCCTGCTTGGCGGAGAGGGTGCCCGAGTTCGAGGTGACCCGGGACATCGGGACCCCGATCATCCCGGTGCCGAAGGGGTCGGTGTCCGGGTCCATCGGCATGCCGCGCCGCACCTTCTCGGCCTTGATCGCGTCGAAGGCGTCCCGAGCGAGCTGGGCCGCGCGGAGCTTCTCCGCGTGCCACGGCTGCTGGACTCGCGCCGGGAACGCCTCGACGGCGACCAGCACCACCACGGCGACGCTCGCGATCAGCGTCATCGCGGCCCGCGAAACCCGCGGCGGCCTCCAGTAGATGCGCTTCACCGCGGGACCTCCGGGCCCAGCAGCAGGACCAGCACGAGACGCACCACGACCGACGCGGTGACCAGGGAGGTGACCGTCTCGACCACGCCCTGGCGGTCGAGCCAGATGGCGATGAGCCCCGGGATGATGTACCCGATCACCGCCCGCTCCGCGTCCCCGACGCCGAACGCCGGCGCGACGCTGCTGACGAGCATGCCGACCAGATACCCGACCAGGATCATCAGCACCGTGCGGCGACGCCCGTAGATCACCATGAACGACGCCAGGGTACGGACGACCGCGTAGGTCAAGAAGCTGGCGCCGATCGTCAGCGCCACCTCCTGGGGCCGGGTGAGCGAGAGGGCGAGGTAACCGGGGACGATCAGGCCGCCGGCGGCGATGCCGAACGCCTCCGAGAAGAAGAGGCTCACCACCAGGCCGATGCCGATGCTGAGGGGCAAGAGCTCGCTCATGGCTCCCCCTGGCCGGGGTGGGCGCGGTTCTGAAAGTACCGCACGAGGTCGAGGCCCGATCCGCCGATGTTGCCCATCCCCATCACCACCGCCGAGCGCCCGACCAGGCTTATCACGCGTTCGAAGATCGCGTCCACGCGCTCGCCCTCGACCAGGACCAGACGCGTGGGATCGAGCCCTGCCGCGGTGGCCGCGCGGACGAAGACGTGCGTCGCGGTGCCCATCAGCACCACGTGGTCGGCGGCCGGCCAGGTCGCGAAGGCCCGCGCGAGATCGCGGGATCGCTCGGGCCGGTCGGCGCGACAGTTGAAGATGGCGATGCGGCGCTCGACGTCGGGGGCACGGCGTAGGGCGTGCTCCCAGAGCTGCAGCGTGCTCACCGGATCGTTGGCGGCGAAGCCGTTGAAGAAGTGGATCCGGCGCCCGAAGAAGTCGAGGTCGTGCTCGGTGAGGGCACCCGGGTCGGGTCGCGCGCGGTGCATGCCGCGGATCGCCACCGCCCGCGAAACCCCGAGCGATCCGGTCACGGCGAGCGCGAGCGCCACGTTGTCGGGGTGCTCCGTGTAGGTGAACCCGGCGAGCTCTTCGGGGGTGACGGCCGCGACGTCCGTGGAGGTCACGGCGACGACCTCGGTCCCCCGGTCGGCCGCCGCCGCCGCGAGGATCGCCAGGTGCTCGCGCTCCGCCGTGAAGAGCTTGCCGTGACGCGGCACGGTCCCCGCGAGCGCCTGGGCGACGTGCAGTGACGTCGGCCCCATCACGTCCAGGTGATCGGGGCGCGCGTTGGTGACGACGCCGTGGGTCGCGCGCACCAGCCGCAGCTCCGAGAGGGACTGGAGCTCGGGCTGGAGCGCCATGCACTCGATGACCAGGATCTCGGCCCCGTAGGCGGCGGCCATTCCCACGATCCGCTTCTGCTCGATGACGTTGGCACCGGCCGGGCGGTAGATGGGCAGCTCGTGCCCGTCCGGGAGAATCATGCGGGCCAAGGTGCCCGTGGTCTTGGCACAGGTGACCCGCCCCGCCTCCCGGAGCGCCGCGGCGATCAACCGGACCACGCTGGACTTCCCGCGGGTGCCGTTGACGTGGATCCGGATCGGGATCCGGCTCAGCCTCCGGCGCAGGATCCACACCTCGCCTAGCCCCGCCGCGATCAGCAGCAGCACCAGGGCCAGCAGGGCGAGCGGGACGGTCATGGCGAGGGGAGCCCGGGCGAGATTAGGACCGAACGGCCCGTCCTGTCACCGTTCCCTGGCGGGGATGCGCCCCGCCCGCCGGGGGTGGGGCCGGGCGCCGCCCCGCTACCGGAGCGGAACGAGCCGGCTCTCCTGCGTGACCTGGACGATGGCGACGGCCGTGCGGGCCCCGCTCAGGGTGAAGGGGATCTTGCGCTGAGCGCCGGCGACCCGGACGGTGACCTCGCCGGAGACGGGGCCGTCGCCGCGCCCGCGGACGATCTCGACGACGTACTCCCCCGACGCCGCGCCGCGCAGGGCGAGCGCGTCGCGGCGCTCGCTGGTCACGTCCACCGCGGTGATCACCTCGCGCGTGGGCGCGCCGAGCCAGGACACCCGATGCCCGTCCGGCGTGACGAGCCCGAGATCGAGATCCTGCGCCGTGCCGGTCCACGTGGCCTCCAGCTGCAGGTCGCCGCTGAGCCCGGTGGGGGCCGGCGGCGCCGCCAGCCGACGCTCGACCGCCGTGCGCGCGTCGGGCGCCGCAGCCGCGAGCAACAGCTCCGCCAGGGCGCCCTCGCCGGTCGCCCGCGCGCACTCCACCGCGGCCGCGAGCAGGCGGTCGTCCTTCTGGTGTAGCTCCGCGACCGCGACCGCGTGCCGACAGCCGAGGTCGGGGCGCCCCGCCCAGCGGTGGAGCCGCGCGAGGCGCTCCTGGGCCTTGACGTCCCCGGGGCGCACGTCGACCACGCTGCCGAGGATGCGGATGGCGAGCTCCCGATCGCCGCGCTCCGCGGCGAGATCGGCCCGCGCCGTGAGCGCCTCGGGATCGAGGGGCTCCTTCTCGCTCCAGCGCTCGGCGAGCTCGCCCGCTCGCGCGAGATCGCCGGAGAGCAGGTAGAGCGAGTAGAGCTTCCGGACCGCGCCGCGCTTGTTCGGCTGCTCCGTCACGGCGCGCTCGGCCGCCGCGATCTTGTCGACGCTGGCCGCGAGCGGCACCGTGCGACCGGTGACGATCTCGCCCTTGCGCTCCCAGACGCGGCGCATGGGCACCCACTCGCGGGGGGGCCGCTGCGGGGGGACCTCTTCGATGACGAGCGGCTCCCCGGGGGGCGCCGGTTCCGTCCGCGCGCCCGGCCAGGCGTCGGATCCGAGATCGCTCGAGAGGGGATCGTTGGGGAAAGCCTCGGCGCGGGCCCTCTTGCGCTCCCCCGAAGAGGCATCCCGACCCACCGCGGGCGCCGGCGGCGCCGAGCGCGGCGGCGAGCGCGTGGCGGACTTCGGCTGCGCGCCGGTGGCGGGCCACGGCGTCCCGCCGCCACCCGAGAGGGTGCGGCCGTCGACCGCCTTGCCACCGACCGTCCCCGATGGCGTCGCCATGCCCTCTTCCTCGGCGATCGCTCCCTCCGCGGTAGCTGTCGCCGCGTCCGTCTCCTCCTCGCCGGTCCACTCCGGCGCGTCGCGCCGGTTGTCGAGGCCGAACGCCTTGAACATCGCCGCGCTCTCCAGCACGAGCAGCGAGGTGTAGCGGCTGGCCACGTCGAACCGGCTGGAGAGGGCGACCGCCTCCGCCCGCGCCTCGGCGTCGGCGCGACGCTCGAGGTCCAGGATCCGCGTCGCGGCGTAGAGGCGCGGCACGAAGGCGTTCCCGGCGCGGGTGGACGCCGCTACCCGCAGCGGGTAGCGCCGCTCGAAGCGCTCCTGACCGACGGTGCCGCGGAGCACGAGATCGCCGGCGACCTGGTCCCGCGTCATCCGGGCGACGACCAGCGCCTCGTCCCCCGCCGGGATGTTGTCGAGGCGCTCGGGGGCGCGGGCGACGAGCCCCGCCGGCAGCTCGACCTCGACGTCGCGGAGCGTGTGCCCGAGCGTCGCCCCGAGCGCCGCGAAGGCGGCCTCGGCGGTGGACTGCCCCGGGACGTAGGGGAGGACCACGCCGCCGCCGCCGCGGGCCATGGCGCCGAGCGACTCGAGGTCGGAGTCGGCGCCCACCGCCACGGCCGTGACCGTGCCGACGTCGCGCGGCAGGGCGCGGCGCACCGCGTCCGCCACCGTCGCTGGCCGGAGCGGCCCGGCCGTGGGCGTCCCGTCGCCGACGTAGACCACGCGGAGCGCGCCGCGCTCGCCGGAGGCGGCGCCCCGCGCCGCCTGGACGGCGGCGGTCGGGTCCGAGGCGCCCTCGGGCTGGATCCCGTCGAGCCAGGACCGGACTCGATCGCTCGCCTCGCGCCCCGGCTCTTGCACCCCGCCCGGGAAGCTACGGCAGGTGGTGTCGCAGGCGAGCAGCGTGAAGCGGTCCGTCTCGCCGAGCTCGCGGACCAGCCGCGCGGCGAGGCGCGCCGCGCGCCGGTAGCTCTCGCCGAACATGCTGCGGCTGCTGTCCACGACGACGGCATAGGTGCGCGACTGGTCGTCGCCGACCCGCGGCAGCCGCGGGCGCAGCGTGATCGCGACGTAGGGGTAGCCGTCCTCCGCACGGACCGCGGCGGCCTGCCCCGGCGGCGGCGTCGCCGGCGGACCCGCGCCCCCCCAAGGATCGGGCGTCGCGCCGGCGGGCGCAGGAATGACGGCGCTGCCGGCGGGCGTCGGCCCCGGCGCATAGGCCCACGCCGTCACCTCGTGCTCACGGTCGGGCAGCGCGTACTCGAGGACGAGATCCCCGGCGGGGACGAAGCCCCGCTCGGCGTACTCGACGGTCGCGATCTCACCGCCGGCCTCGACCGCCAGGGCGTAGCCGCGCGGCGTGACCCCGAGCTCGGGATCGTGACCGCGAACCTGGACGTCGACTCGGAAGTCCTCCACCCGGGTCGAACCGGACGGATCGTGCGCCAGCGGATAGGTGTAGCGCCGGAGGCTACCCGAGGGGCGGACGAGCTGGGTGTACGCGAGCACGACGCGACGGGAGCCGCGTGCGGGGATGGGGAAGATCCGGAGCTCGAAGCGGCTCCCGCGCTGCCACTCGAGCAGGGCCGGATCCCGCCAGGGGCCCGGGACCCACACGATCTCGTCGCGCATCTCATGGCGCAGCTCTGGCGCCGCGTTGACGATGCTGCCCCGCCAGATGGCGGCGGCCCGATCGCGGTCGACGAAGGCCCCCTCCTCGAGCTTGCCGTCGACCTCCAGCGCGAGGCGCTCGATCCTGGCGTCCGGCGGCAGCGGGAAGCGGAAGATCCCCTCCAACACGTCGCCGGTTTCATTGCGAAAGACCTCGTCGATCTCGGTGCGCGCCACCGCGCCGGAGATCCGCACCTTGACCGCATGCGACGCCAGCGTCACCGCCGCGTCTCGCTCGCTCTTGTCCGTGGGCTTCTTCGCCCGGAGCTCGCCGAGGCCGCGCGCCGCCACCTCCGCCTCGGGCGCCTCCAGCGCCTCGTCGCCCCAGGCGAGCAGCTCGCCGAGTCGCTGGGTCGCCATGGCGAGCGGCCCCTGCCCCGCGAGCAGGGTCCCCTCCTCGCCCGCGCGAACCTGGACGCTCCGCTTCGCCTCGTCCACCAGCTCGACGATGCCGCGGCTCACCCCGACCGCGGTCGCTCCGGGCCGCGCCACCAGCGAGAACTTGGTGCCGAGCACCTTCACGTGCCCACCGGGCACGTCGAGGCGCGCCGCGCCGTCGCGGCGGTGGGCCACGTCGGCCAACACCGCCCCGTGCTCGAGGCGCAGCCGACGCGCCGCGCCCGGCTCGAACGCGACGCGAGTGTCGCGGTCGAGGCTGAGCTCGGTGCCGTCCGCGAGGGTCAGGTGGGCGCGCACCGCCGGCCCCGTCTGCACCACCCCCCCGACCGGGATCGCTTCCCCCGCGCTCACCGGCCGGCAGCCGCCGCCGTCCTTGCCGCAGAGCTCGAGCGCCCCCCGGTCACCCGCGCGCGCCACGTGCGTGACGGTGCCGCTCCACCCCTGCTTGCCGAGCCCGCCGCCGAGCATCCCCCCGCGCAGGGCGAGGAGCACGGCCGCCGCCGCCGCGAGCGCGCCCAGCGCCGCCACCCCGCCGCCGGCGAGGAGCACCATCTTATGTCTAGATATGAAGTCGAGCACCGGAGCCAGTCCCCCTGCTCCGGTCGCCCCGCGCGGACTCACCACCGGCAGCGGAGCCGCAGCCCCGCCCGGCGCCGCGACGCTCCCCTCGCCCCGGGCGTCGAGCGCCGCGAGGACGCGCGCCTCGAGATCCGGAGGGCTCACGTGGTCGTCTCCGGCAGCGCGTACCAGCGCCACCGCGTCCTCGGCCTGATGGCGCAGGTCCCGGAGCCCGTCGTCCGCAGCCAGCCGCTCGTAGAGCTCGGGGTCGGCGTCGCCGTCCAGGATCTCCGCGAGGTGCTCCTCGATCCGGTCTCGCTCGTCATGGTCCGTCATGGCTCACTCGTCCTCCGCGAGCGCGGCCCGGAGGCGCGCGATCGCCCGGGAAACCCGCTTCCTCGCCGCGACCTCGTCGATGCCGCAGGCCTCGCCCACCTCGCGGTAGCTCAGGTCGCTCACGTAGCGCAGCAACAGCGCCTCCCGTTCGGTGGGACGGACCGCGTCCAGCGCCGCCCGCGCCCGCTCCGCCCGCCGCCGCCGCGCGAGGAGCTCGTCCGTCGGCGGCACCCGATCGGAGTCGTGCACCAGGCGGAGCCGCGCCTCGCGACGGACCCGGCGCTCCACGGTGCGCGCGCATTTGTGGCGGGCGATGCCGAGCAGCCACGCGCGCACGGAGCCTTCGCCACGATAGGCGGCGAACCCGTCGTGCGCGGTGAGCAGCGTCTCCTGGGCGAGATCGTCGGCCTCGGCCTGGGACCCGACCAGCGCCATGCACAGCCGCCCCACCGCGGCTCCGTAGTGGCGCGCGCAGAGGGAGAGCGCCGCGCGGTGGTCACCGACCGCGAGGGCCTGCAGGATCGAACGGTCACCCTCGGCACCCGGCGCGATCCCGGCTCCCTCGAGCAGCAGGACCCCGAGCCGACCGCCGGTGCCCGCGGTCCCGGCTCCCCCCTCGAGCTCGGCAGCGCCCGCCACGGGAACCGCCGCGGAGCCGCCGCTCGCCGAAAGACCGCCGTTCATCGCCCGTTCCTCGTCACCGTTCGTCATCGAGTGCCCCTGAGCCCGCGATCCGTGACCGGCCCCCAGCGCCGAGGCTCCAACGCGCCCCAGGCCACCCCCCTGACAGGGACCGCAACCAACACGCTCTACGAGACGTCGGACGCTGTCCAACGATCTCGCGATCCGCGAGCCCGGTCGAGCCCGGCGGCCGACGATGGGAGGAAATAGTCCCCGGCGAGCCCGGCCCCGCGAGCCCGCGTCGGGACGGGCCGGAGAGGCGACCCTCGGTGGGGGCCGGTGGGGCGTGAACGCATACCTTTACTCCCCCCGCGCCGGGTGCGACGCTCCGCCCCCCCGACTCATTCCGCCCGCACCCGGCCGCGCACCGGGAGCGGGCGGCTTCTGGCAGGAAAGGCCCCTGGCGCATGGCGGACATCGGCCCCGGCAGCGTCGTGGAAGACCGGTATCGGATCGACCAAGTCGTCGCGTCGGGATCCGAGGAGGCGTACCGGGGCGTCGTGCTCCGCAGCGGTCGGCCGGTACAGCTGGTGGTCGTGCCGCCGCCCGTCGCCCAGACGCTGCGCCGGGTGACCCTGCTGTCGCATCCGAACCTCGCGACCCTCCTCGAGGTCGTGCCGCGCCCGGCCGGCTACGCCCTCGCGGTGTTCGAGGCGACCGACGGCCCGTCGCTAGCGGACGTGCTCGCGGTGGAGCCCGCCCTCGATCCGAGGCGCGCGGCGGTGATCGCGGCCGCGATCGGCGACGCCCTCACGGCGCTCCACCACCGGGGGGGCGCACACGGTCTGGTCCGCCCCGCGAGCGTGGTGGTGGAGCCCGACGAGACCCGGGCCGCCGTCCTCGCCTACGCCCCGCTGCCCCCGTCGCCGAGCCCCTTCCAGAGCCCCGAGCGCGGGGTCGGCGCGCCTTCGCCGGCGGACGACGTGTGGGCGCTCGCCGCCACGCTGCACACGATGATCCTCGGGACACCGCCGCCAACCGCCGGCTACAGCTCCCGCAGCGGTGTCGTGCGCGCGGGGATCACCGACCTCGAGCTGGCGACCCTGCTCGCCAATTGCCTGGCGCGGCGCCCGGAGCAGCGGGTGACGCTGGTCGCCCCCGTGCGCGACGCGCTCCTCGGCTACCGTCCCTCGACCACGGTGGCGCTCCCGTCGCGCCCGCCGAGCGCGTGGCCCGCGGGTGAGGGCTTCGCCGACGCCCGCGCGCCGAGCCTGGCCCCGGCTCCGGCGACGCCCCGCGCAAGAGACGCTTCGATGCCCGCCGCGCCTTCGTCCGAACCGGCCGAACCCGAACCCGCGCTCGCGACGACCGCCGCGTCCGAGGCGCCCCCCGCGTCGGTGGCAGCCGGCGCCAGGAACCCCGCGCTGCGCTGGGGCCTGGCCGCGCTGGTCCTCGTCACCGGCGCCGCGGTCGCCGCGGTCGCGCTGTGGCGATCTGCGCCTCGTGCGCCGGAGAGCGACGTCGCGAACGGCGAGCCCGTCCCGACCGCGACGCGGTCAGCGGCAGCCCAGGATGAGCCCACCGACCCGCGAGTGACGGCGGGAACGAGCCCCGCGGGCCGAGGCGCCGCCCCGAGCGAGGTCGCGAGCGCCGAAGGACCCGACCGAGTCGAGGGCGTCGACGCCGGACGTGCCGTCACCGCCACCAGCCTGCCGAGCGAGGAGGAGATCGCCGCCTGCGTGGCGCGGGTGAGCCCCCCCGAATCCTTTCGAGCGCCGCCGCGGGTGGCCTGGCTCTGCGAGGACGCGGACCCCCGCGCCGGCTACCGCCACATGAAGGTCGCCGTGGTGCTCGGCTCCACCGGTCGCGTCACCCCGGCGATGTCGCTGTGGAGCCGGCTCAACTGGTACGGCATGGCCGGCGTGGCGATCCTGCGCGGCGCCTGCTGTGGCGAGCCCCGACCGTTCGAGCTCCCACCCACGACGGGCTGTGACGACACCGCGGACGCGCTCAACGAGCTCGCGCGGACGGTCGCGACGCGCGGGGACGTCGCGCCGGCCGTCGAGCGGTATGGGAAGAGCGTCCGCTGCCAGTCGTCTTCGGGCCGCTCTGCCTACTTCGAACTCAAGGCCTCGCTCGGCGGGGGTGAGGCGACGACCTTCCAGGAAGTCCTGGATTTCTTGCTGAAGCAGCGGTGAACAGGGCCGCCCCCACCCGCCGGCGCCGAACGGGGTGGTTGCGGGGGCCGCCGAGCACGCTTCTCGGCGGGCGTCGCAGCGGTCAACATGGACCGATGCTAGCTGGCGACGGGCCCGGGGTCCTGCCGCGCGCCTCCCGAGCCGCGCGCGGGAGCGGCGACACGGTGGGCCGATGGTGATCCCACCCCACCCGCTGCGCTCGATGGCGCATCGCTGGCTCGGGCTCGGCGGCGCCGCCGTCTGGTACTCGCCGCGGTATCGGCTCCCCTTCGCCACGGTGGAGGCCACGGGGATCGACGCCCGCCGCGCCGACCACGCCGCCGAGTACCTGCTCGAGACGCGGATCCTGCCGCGCCGCTTGCTGTATGCGCCCGAGCGCATCGGCTACGACGCGCTCGGGCGGGTGCACTCCCGCGAGCTGCTCGAGCGACTGCAGGAGCCGGCCGCACTGGCCGAGGTGTACCCCGTCGACCCGTCCGAGGTGGTGCCGGAAGAGGTCTGGGTGACCATCCGCTTGGCGTGCGGCGCCACGCTGGCGGCGGCGCGCCACACCCTCCTCCGCGCCAGACCGACGCTGAACCTGCTCGGCGGGTTCCATCACGCCACCCCCACGCTCGGCAGCGGGTTCTGTCCCGTGAACGACGTGGCCGTCGCGGTGGCGGCGCTGCGCAGCGAGGGGTTCGCCGGCGACGTGGCGGTGCTCGACCTCGACGCACACCCCCCGGACGGCATCGCGGCCTGCTTCGCCGGCGATCGCTCGGTCCGCATCGCGTCGATCTCCGCCGCGGACTGGGGGCCGCTCCCGGGTGTGGACGAGACGGTGCTGCCCCCCGGGTCCGGTGACGACGAGTACCTCGCCGCGCTCCGCCGGCTGCTGGCGCGCTGGACGCCGGCTGCGCTCAACTTCGTCATCGCCGGCGGCGACGTGCTCGCCGGGGATCGTCACGGCGGACTCGCGCTCAGCCTCGCGGGAGCCGCGCGCCGCGATCAGGAGGTCGCGACGGCGCTCCGCCGACACCCGAGCGCGTGGCTCTCCGGCGGCGGCTACAGCGAGGATGCCTGGCGTGCGCTGGCGGGGACCGCCACCGTGCTCCTGCTCGGTGAGTGGCGCGAGGTCCCCGCGAGCTACGACGCGCTCGAGCGGCGCTACCGCGCCATCGCGCTCGGCCTCGACCGTTCGCGGCTCTCCGGCGAGCCGGAGGACGAGCGACTGCTCCTCGCGGACCTCGGGCGGCCGGACCTCGCGGCGCCGCGCTTCCTCGGGTTCTACACGCGGGAGGGGCTCGAGTACGCCTGTGAACGCTACGGGCTGTTCGCCCACCTCCGGCGGCTGGGATACGACGCCTTCCGCATCGCCACCGACCGCGAGCCCCGCGGCCATCGCCTCCGCGTCTTCGGGGTCGCGGCGCGGGCGGAGCACCTGCTGGTGGAGTGCGTCCTCGATCGGCGACGCCTCGACGCGGACGAGTACCTCTACATCCACTGGCTCACGCTCCGGAACCCACTGGCTCGCTTCCGCTCCGAGCGACCGCGGCTGCCGGGACAGGAGGTGCCCGGGCTCGGCCTCGCCCGGGAGTCGGGCGAGCTGCTCGCCCGCGCCGCCGATCGCCTCGGGCTCGCCGGGATCCTGCTCCGCCCGGCGTGGTATCACACGGCGCTCCAGGCGCGACACATGGGGATGCGGTTCCTCGATCCGGCTCGACAAGGGCGCTTCGAGGCGATGCTCCGCGACCTGTCTCGCCTGCCGCTGCGCGACGTCACGCTGGCGGTGGCGGAGGGCCGCGTGCGCATGAACGGCGCGCCGTACCGGTGGGAGGCCGACGTCATGGTCGGCGCCTTGGCGAGCGAGCCCGAGCCCACCGCCGCCGCCGCCGAGGTCGCCGCCGAGCGCACCCGGGTCGGGTTCGAGATGGACTGACGGGGTGCCCTCGGGGCCGGCCGATCAGAGGTAAAGTGCCGAGCGGGCTCCGGCGGTGATAGGATCCCAGCGCCATGGCGGGCAGCAGACCGGACGGGGTCGAGGGGCCTCCCGCGCTCGAGAACGAGGAGGGAGATCGGGGGTCGACCACCGTGGTGACGACTCCGATCGACCCGGAGCGCGACGAGGAGGCCCCTGACGCTCCAGCGCCGCCAGTCGCCGTGGCGCCCGTGACGCCCGCGACGCCCGCGCCGAGCGAGGACGCCGACGGCGACCATGGCACCCTCCGTCTGCCCCTCGCCGAGCGGCTACCCGGGCCGACCGTGACGCCGTCGGAGGAAACCGGAGGTGACGGCGTGACCATCCGCCGCGACATCTCCGCGTTCGTGGCCGCGATGGAGGCCACCAGGCGCGATCCGTCGGTCGAGGTCCTCCCGCCCGCGATGCCAGTGGGGGTGTCGACACTGACCCCAGTGCCACCCGATTCGGCCGAGCCCGCCCTGGAGGCCGCGCTCGCTGCCCTGCCGGCCATGGCCCTGCCCGCGCCACGCCCGGCGGCAGCGACACTGCTCGGCGCCCCGGCGCCCACACCCCAGCGCCCCGCCGCACCCGCTCCGGCTCCCTCGCCCTCGCCCGCCCCCGCTCCCGCCCCCGCCCCCGCCCCCGCTCCCGCCCCCGCTCCCGCACCCGACCCCGCTCCCGCTCCCGCCCCCGCTCCCGCACCCGCTCCCGACCCCGCTCCCGCACCCGCACCCGCACCCGCACCTGCTCCCGCTCCCGC
>CAYOLF010000019.1:0-57268 GCA_964404725.1 uncultured Polyangiaceae bacterium | reverse complement strand
CCCGCTCCCGCTCCCGCTCCCGCTCCCGCTCCCGCTCCCGCTCCCGCACCGGCCCCCGCTCCCGCACCGCAACGCCCCGCCGCCGCCACCGCCCCTCCCGGGTCGAGTGCCGATCTAACGCCGGAGCTGACCGCGGCGCGCCCCAGTCGTGGGCGGACGTTCGGCGTGTTCACCCTCGGCGCCCTGGTCGGCGTCGTGGCGACGGCGGGTGTGGGCGCCGTTGTCTTGCCCAGGTACGGGACGCCGGCGCCCCCCGTCGCGAGCGAACGAACCACCGCGGTTCCCTCGACGAGCCCTTCGAGCCGGGGAGCCCCGCCCCTGGTGGAGCGCGCGCGGGGCGGCGATCCCGCGGCGCTCGCCGAGCTCCAGGCCAAGGACGAGGCGGAGCGCAAGGTCACCGAGGCGGTCGCGCTGATCGAGGGCCGTGGCGCCGCCGCCCGCAGCCGCATCGACGCGCTCGGCGCTCGCCTGCGCAACAGCCCCGCGGCGCTCGAGGAGCCCGACGTCCGCCAGGAGGTCTGGGACCTGTTGAGCGAGCCGCGCACCGCGACCCAGGCGCTCGCCATCGTCGGCGAGCTCCCCGGACCACTGGCTCCGGACATCCTGTTCCGCGTGTGGACCACCACCGCCGCGCGCACCGACACCACGGAACTCGCGGAGATGCTGCTCTTTTCGCGCGAGGTGCGGTCGCGCGCCTCGCCCGCGCTCGCCATCGCGCTCGACCTGCGGCGAACGACCGACTGCGAAGCGCTGCGCGGCCTGCTGCCGCGGGCGGCGTCGGACGGCGACGCTCGCGCCACTCGGCCCCTCGCGCTGATAGCCGTGAAGACCGGCTGCGGACCGAACAAGCGCGCCGACTGCTACCGCTGCCTGCGCCAGGACCCCGCCCCCCTCGAACAGGCGATCCGGGCGACGCGGGTCCGCGCCGCCCCGAAATTTCCGTGACGGCGGATCCCGACGGGGGAGCCGACGGCGGATCTTCAGCTCGTCGCCCTTCGGGTATACTCGCGGCGGTCGCCGAACCCCCCGCCCCGGACGCGGCCGCGTCGCCCCTCGCCGTAGCTCGTCCCCGTTCCCTCCGGATCGCGCCTTGCTCGTCGACGCCCGCGAACTTTCGACCGACGCCGAGCTCACGGCGACCGTCTGCATCGTCGGGGCGGGCGCCGCGGGGATCACCCTGGCCCGCGCCCTGCGCGGCTCGGGCTTCTCGGTCGTCCTGCTCGAGGCGGGCGGCGAGCTGCTCGAGGCGGACACCCAGGCGCTCTACGAGGGTAGGAACGTCGGCCTCCCCTACTACTCGCTCGCGCTCACTCGCCTGCGCTACCTGGGCGGTACGACGAACCACTGGACCGGCTGGTGCCGCCCGCTCGATCCGATCGACTTCGAGGTCCGTTCGTGGGTCAAGGACAGCGGCTGGCCGCTGACCCGCGCCGAGCTCGACCCCCACTACGCAAAGGCGCAGGCGGTGGCGGAGCTCGGACCGTTCGACTACTCGCCCGAACAATGGGCCGCCCGCGAAGGTAAGGCGGTCCTCCCGTTCGACCCCGCGATCGCGAGCTCAGCCCTCTGGCAGTTCAGCACACCGACCCGGTTCGGGGTCCGCTACCGCGAGGATCTGGCCAGCGCGCGGGAGCTCCAGACCATCTTGCACGCGAACGTCGTCGAGCTCGAGACGTCCTCGGACGGGACGCGGGTGACCGCCGTGCGTGCCGTGACGCTCGAAGGCCGACGGGTGACCGTGCGGCCGCAGGTGCTGGTGCTGGCGCTCGGCGCGATCGAGAACGCCCGCCTCCTGCTCGCCGGCGCGAGCGGGCACCCGGGCGGACTCGGCAACCGGCACGACGTGGTCGGGCGGTACTTCATGGAGCACCCGCACGCCAACCTGGGCGTGCTCCTGACCTCGGCGAGCGACGCGGACCTCGCCCTGTACCGGGACGTGCACCGCTGCCAGCACCGACCCCCGCCGGCGATCCGGTGCGCGCTCGCGCTGCCGGAGGAGCGCGTCCGCGAGGAGCGGCTGGTGGGGTTCAGCGCCACCCTGGAGGAACGTGTGGAGTCGCCGCCCTTCGGCCGGGAGCTGCAGGCCTCGGTGGCGGCGCTGGCCCGCGATCTCCAGCGCTCGCGGACCCACAAGACCTACCAGATCTTCGGTCGCATCGAGCAGGTGCCGAACCCGGCCTCACGGGTCCATCTCGGCAGCGATCGGGACCGGCTGGGCATGCGCCGGTTGGTGCTCGACTGGCGCCTCGACGGGCAGGCCGAGGGGCGCCTTCGCCGCAGCATCGAGCTCGTGTCCGCGGCGGTGGGCGCGGCACGGCTCGGGCGAGTCTACAGCTTCCTGCACGCGAACGATCCGACCCACCGGGCGCGCTGGCCGGAGGTCATCGGCGGCCATCACCACATGGGCACGACGCGGATGGGCCTCGATCCCAGGACCTCGGTGGTGGATCGCGACCTCCGGGTGCACGGGATGGAAAACCTCTACGTCGCCAGCAGCTCGGTCTTTCCCACCAGCGGCTTCAGCAACCCGACGCTGACCATCCTGGCGCTCACGCTGCGGCTCGGCGATCATCTGCGAGAGGTGGTGACGTGAGCCCTCCCTTCGGTCGGCGGCCCCTGCTCGGCGCCCTCTCGCTGGCAGCGCTGGCGGCGAGCCCCGTCGGCTGGCTCGTCGGCATGCAACTCGCCCGCGCCCAGATTCCCTCGCGCGCCGCGCTCACCGAGCGACTGACGGGCCTCTTCCGCTCCGTCGACCAGATGCGGCGGATCGGGCGCGCCTTCCTGTGGCAGCGCGCCCCCGCACCGACGCGCGACGCCCTGGTGGACGCGCTGGTGCCCCCCGCGGCGCACGCTGCCGCGCTCCGCGCCGCGCGGTGGGAGCTCCGGCGCGCGGTCCGCGACGCCGTCGAGGCGGATTTCGCCGCCGTGCGGCTGGTGTCCATCGGCGGCTGGATGCTCGCCGAGTCCGAGGCCGAGCTCTGTGCGCTCACCGTCGCGCGCCGGGACGGCTGATCCTCGACCGGGTGGCGCGGCCTCGACCGTGCCGTCACCGAGCGCGCTCGACGCGCCGCTTCAACGCCTCGTTCATGCCGACCCACCCGCGCGCGATCGCCGTCAGGCGCCGCGACGAGGTGTAGCTGGAGAGCCAGCCGGACACCCCCGCGCTGGCGACCACCCGCGTCCCCTCCTCGACCGGGACGAGGCGGATGCGGAAGTCGGTGTCGATGAGGCCGGGGCGCAGGAACTCGCCGCGGAAGCGGAGCTCCTCGCCCGCGGCGAGGGTGGTGACCCTCACGCGCTCCCGGGAATGGAAGCCATCGCTGCCGCCCAGGGTCACCTGGAGGATCGCCCCCGCGCGGAGCTCGCCCTCGACCGCGCAGAGGAACGGGTTCCAGTCCGGGTACCGCCCGACCGCGGCGAGCACGTCCCAGACGGGCGTCGCCTCGCTCGTGATGGTGATCTCGGCGCTGAGCTGCACGGTGGTCGCCATCGACCGGCGGACCTTCGCTCGAACCGCCGGCGACGTCCAGCGCAGGGCGGGACGGACGGCACCGGCGGCCGGGAACCCGCGCGCGCACGGGGCCCGGGGGGGCTCCCCGACCTCGCCCCCCCCGGCCCCGCGCGCTACCATCGCGGCTGGATGCACCTCGTTGGCCTTCGCTTGGTCGGGGTCGGCCCGTTCGACGACGTGACGCTGCCGTTCGCGGACGACGACGGAGCGCCGCGGATGCTCACCGTGATCCAGGGAGCCGGCGGGGTCGGCAAGACGACGGTCCTCAACGCGATCGCCGCTACCCGTCCGGGCCACACGGCGGCGGGGCTCCCGGGCCCCGCGGGGGAGGCCGCGGGCGGGGCCGTCACGGCGAGCTACCGACTCGGCCTGGACGACCCGGAGCGGCCGCACCCGCTGCACGTCGCCACGCCCGCCGCCCGCGTCTTCGCCAGCGACGAGGCCGAGTCGCTCCGCCGCCGCGAGCAGGTGCTCTTCGACCGCCTCGCGCGCGAGGGCGGGTTCGTCCACGTGGGCATCAGCGCGACGCGGTGGTTTAGCCGACAGCCCCTCGTCCTGCACGCGCCGGGGCGAACCCTGGCGAGGTACGACGTGCGGGGCTCCCCGAGCACGGAGGACGCCTCGCGCGCGGACCTCTCCCGTGAGGCCAAGCAGGCCCTCGTCTACGCCGGCGTCGCGGGTGCGCTCGCGGAGGGGCGGCCCGACCGGCGTCGCTTCCAGCTGCTCGCCCGGGCCATGCGGGACGCGGTCGAGACCTTGCTCGCCGTGGTCGGGGTCCGCTACGCCGGCATCGACCCGCTCACGCTCGAGCCCTGCTTCGTGACCGGCGAGGGGGCGGAGGTGCCGTTCGACGGGCTCCCCACCCGAGCGCGCCATCTGGTGGCGTTCGCCGCGCTGCCGGTGCGAGCGCTCTGGGCTGCGTACCCGGCGCGCGATCCGCTCGACGCCGAGGGGATCGTCACCATCGACGAGGTGGATCTGCACCAGGATCCGGCGAGCCTGGCGCTCCTCGGCCCGGCCCTCGAGCGCGCCCTGCCGGGCGTCCAGTGGGTGCTCACCGCGACCTCCCCCGCGCTCGCCGCGAGCCTGGAGGGGCAGCAGGTTCTCGCGCTGCGGCGCGCCGCGGACCCGCGCGGCGTGGAGCTTCACACCGGCGTCGCAGCGTTCACGCACTGAGCCTGGCGCCTCCGAGCCCCGTGCCTGGCCGACGCCCCGGCCGGGACGTGGGCGCGAGAGAGCGCCGCGCTCCGGCTCCGATTCGACCCCGGACGGGAATGGACCCGCCTCGACCAAGGTTGCCCAGTAGCCACGGGGACGGTGCGCGGCGGACCTCACCGCGGCGCACTGGACGAGCGGCGCGCGACGGATGAGCCACGAACCGACCACGATCCTGGTGCTCGAGCAGGGCGCCATTTGGCCCGAACACCTCGCCGACTGGCGGCAGGGGGCGACGGGCACCGTGGTCATCGCGCAGGACGAGCACGAGCACCCCTTCCTGCTCGCGCGACGGGTCGAGTCGCGCGCAGCGCGGCTGCTGGCGGAGGGGAGGCCGATCGTGGCCGCGATATTGGCCGTTGGTGCCCGAGCGGGCGCGCACGACCCGCGGGACGAGGCCGACGGGAGGGCGCGGGTCGCCCGCGCCCTGCTGCGCGCCCTGCACGAGAGCCGGAGCGAGCCGGGCACCCTGTGGATGGCGGCGTCCTCGCCCCTGACGAACGCGGCTCGGCACGACCTGCTGGCGCTCGCCGGGACGCTGACCGCCCTGCTCCACGGCTCCGGCGTGACGATCGCCGTGCGCTTCGGCGAGGCGGCGCCCGAGCGGGCTCGGCCGGCGTCCGGCACCCTCGTCCGCCCGCGCGACGTCGCCGTCTGACCGACGCCGGCGCGGGGGCGGTGGCGGTGTAAGCTGCGCCGACCCGATGCACGACTACGCGCGCCACGGCCGCTACTTCGCCCAGGTGACGGGAGGCATGGAGCCGGACGGCGCCGCCGAGCTCCGCGCGCTCGGCGCCACCTGGACGGAGCTCTGCCACCGCGGCGTCTCCTTCGCGGCCGATCGCGGCACGCTCTACCGGATCGTGTACGAGGCGCGGCTGGTCGGCCGCGTGCTGGCCCCCCTCGCGCGCTTCCGCTGCCGCGGCCCCGACGCCCTGTACGCCTGGGCGCGGGAGGTCCCGTTCGAGGAGCTGCTCGACCCGGACGAAACCTTCGCGGTGCAGGCCAACGTCTCCGGACGCCACTTCACGCACTCGCAATACGCCGCGCTCCGCATCAAGGACGCGGTGGTCGACCGCTTCCGGGACCGCACCCACCGGCGGCCGAGCGTCGAGCGCGATGACCCGACGGTGCGGCTCCACCTCCACATCACGGGCGACGAGGCGACGCTGAGCGTCGACGCGTCCGGCGGCTCCCTGCACCGGCGGGGCTACCGCGAGCGCTCGGTGCCGGCGCCGATGCAGGAGACGCTGGCGGCGGCGATCGTCCGGGAGAGCGGCTGGGACGGGGAGCGCCCGCTCTTCGATCCGTTCTGCGGCTCGGGCACGCTGCTGGCGGAGGCGCTGATGGCCCACGGCCGCGTTCCCGCCGGGTACCTGCGCGCGCGCAGCGGCGTCGAGCGGTTGCCGGACTTCGACGCCGAGCTCTGGCGCCGCGTGCGCTCCACCGCGGACGGCGCCATCCGCCCGATCGCCCCGGGGCTCATCGCCGGCGCGGACGTCGACCCTGCGGCCGTGTCCGCCGCGCGCCACAACCTCGACCGGCTGCCGGGCGGCGAGCAGATCGCCCTCCAGGTGGCGGATTTCCGCAGCCTGAGTGGCCTGGCGGACCACATCGTGCTGGCCAATCCCCCCTACGGGATCCGGCTCGGCGACGCGCGCGAGATCCCGGAACTTTACCGGGACCTCGGCGACTTTTTCAAGCGGCGCTGCGCCGGAGCCACGGCCTTCGTGTACGTCGGCGATCCCGCGCTCGCGGGGCACCTGGGCCTGCGTCCCCGGTCCCGACGGCCGCTGGTCAACGGCGCGCTCGACGGGAGGCTGCTCCGCTACGAGATCTTCGCCGGCGACTGGGCCGCCCAGCGCCGCGCGGATTCGACCCGGCGTGACGAACCGGAGCGCTGACCCCCGCGCGCCGCGGGGGCCGCTCGCAGCTCCCCGGAGCGGACGACCTGGCGGGGGGAGCGACCTGGGCTATCCTGGGCCCGCCGATGGTGCGCGCGCTTCACTTCACGGACGTCCACGTCGTCGCCCCCTACCGGGGCATCCCGCTGCGCGACTGGCTCGGCAAGCGGATGCTCGGGGGCGCCAACGCGGTGCTCCGGCGCAACCGACGGTTCGCCGCCGCGGTCGCCAAGCTCGGCCGGCTCGCGGACCTCGTGCGCGAGGAGGGGATCGACCTGGTGCTCTGCACCGGCGACTACACGACGCTCGGCACCGAGGCCGAGTACGCGGTCGCCCGCGCGGCCGTGGCGCCGCTGCTCGCGGCGCCGCTCGGCTACGTGCACGTCCCCGGCAACCACGATCTGTACGTCGGCGACACGGTGCGCGAGCGGCGCTTCGAGCGGGCGTTCGCGGGCACCCTCGCCAGCGATCTCCCGGAGCATCGGGTGGACGGGACCTGGCCGATCGTCCGCCTCGTCGGCGACGACGTCGCGGTGGTCGCGGTGTCGAGCGCCCGCCCGAACCCGCAGCCGTGGCGCTCGAGCGGGCGCGTGCCCGACGCGGAGCTCGCGGCGCTCGCGCGTATCCTCCGCGACGCGCGCCTCGCCGCTCGCTTCGTCTTCGTGCTCCTCCACTACGCGCCGCGGCGCGAGAACGGCGAGCCCGACCGGTTCCTGCACGGCCTGGAGAACGCGGACGAACTGCTCACGGTGTGCCGGCAGATCGAGCGCGGCGCCATCTTGCACGGGCACCTGCACCACTGCTTCGAGCTCGCGGTCCCGGGGCTCCAGGCGCGGATCTTCGACGCGGGGAGCACGACCTACGCCGGCCGTGAGGGGCTCTGGGTGTTCGACGTCGATCGCGACGGCGCGCGGGTCACCCGGGGGCGGTGGGACGGCGAACGCTACGTGCTCGATCGAGCGACCACTCACCCGATCTGAGCCTTGGGTGGCGCGGCGAGGCTCAACGCCTCGCCGCCGTGGTGAGCGCGGGCAGCGAGCGGCGCGCGAGCGCCTCCCGCAGCGGGCCCTCCAGCAGCTCCCGCCGCCAGCCGCCGAGCGCGTCGAGGATCGCGAGCGGATCGGCGGTGGCGCGCACGCGGGCGCTCGCGCGCCGGACGAGGCGCGGCGGGAAGACGAGGTCGGGCGCGACCTGAGCCGCCGCACACGCCTCCGCGCGCACCAGCCCCACCCAGGCGTCCGCCGTGAGCTCCTCGAAGGTCACGTAGGGCTCGGGCTCGATGGGGACGAACTGCCCCGGCGCCGCGCTGGCGGCGCGCAGGAGCTCGACCAGCTCCGCGCCCCCACGCTCGACCACGCCTCGTGGCACCCCCTTGATACGGGCGAGGTCCGCGGTGGACTGGGGCAGGCGGCTGGCGACCGCGAAGAGGGCCTTGACGTCCAGCGCCGGCTCGCGGCCTGCATCGACGAGCCCGTTGTGCCAGTCCACCAGCGCCCGGAGCGCTGCCTGCGCGGGGGCGTCGAGCTGCCAGGCGTGACGGAACGTCGCGAGCGAGAGGGGCTGCGGCGGCTCCGGCGCCTCCGTCCATTGCTCGGCCGAGGCCTGGGCGACGACGCCGAGCCGCCCCAGCGCCTCGGCCCGGCGCGCGAGCTCGGCGTGGAGCGCCGGCAGGTGCGTGACGTCGGCGGCCGCGTAGGCGAGCTGGGTCCGCGGCAGCGGGCGCCGCTTCCAGTCGTCCGCCTGGTGCGTCTTCATGGTGCGCACCCCGAGCACCCGGTAGAGCAGGTAGCCAAGCGCGACCGCCGGCTCCGCGCCGACCAGCGCCCAGGCCACCTGGGTGTCGAAGAGGGTGGGTGCGCGCTCGATCCCGAGCGCCCCGATCAGCAGCGGGACGTCCTGGCCACCGGCGTGCAACACCCAGGTGCGCGCCGGATCGCCCAGCGTCGATGCCAGCGGCGAGAGGTCCGGCAGGCGCAGGGCGTCGACGAGGAAGACCTCCTCGCCGGTCGCGATCTGGACCAGGCACAGCTCCGCGCCCCGCCGCGTGGACTCGAACTCCGTGTCGACGTGGAAGCGCTCCGCGCGGGCGAGCCGCGGCTCCATCGCGGCCAGGGCCGCCCGGGTTTCGACGAGCTGCATCGCGGGGGCTTCTATCAGAAGACCCCGGCCACGTCGCCCCGGGCTTGACAGCGTGCCGGGCGGTGCTCGATGAACGGTCGCCTGCGTGACGGAGGTCCAGACATGGTGACGATCGGCGGCAAGACTCGGGTGTGCGGGATCCTCGGCCACCCCGTGGGCCACTCGCTGTCCCCCGCGCTCCACAATGGGGCGTTCGCTGCGCGGGGCCTCGATCTGGTCTACGTCGCGCACGACGTCCCCCCCGAGCAGCTGCCGGCGGCGATCGCGGGCGCGCGCGCGCTCGGCTACCGCGGGCTTTCGATCACCATCCCTCACAAGGTGGCGGCGATGGCCTGTGTCGACGAGATCGACGCGACCGCGCTCGCGATCGGGTGCATCAACACCGTGATCAACGACGGCGGGCACCTGCGCGGCCACAACACCGACGGGCGCGGTGCGCTCGGCGCCCTCCGGGCGGCCGGCGTCGATCCCGCGGGGCGCCGCGTGGTGGTGCTCGGCTCGGGCGGCGCGGCGCGCGCGATCACGGTGACGCTGGCGCTGGAGGCGCCGCCCGCGGAGCTGCGCGTGCTCGGGGTGGTCCCCGACGAGGTCGCGAGGCTGGTCGCCGATCTGAACCGGTGCGGGCGCGCCGCGGCCACGGCCCACGCCCTCGACGAAGCGAGCCTGGCCACGGCGCTCGAGGGCGCGGAGCTGCTCCTGAACACCACGCCCGTCGGGATGCACCCGGCGACGGACGCGACCCTGGCGCCGACCCGGCTGCTCCGGCCGGGGCTCACGGTCTTCGACGCCGTGTACAACCCCCGTCGCACGCGGATGCTCGCCGACGCGGCGGCGGCGGGCGCCACCGTGATCGAGGGGCTGGAGATGTTCCTCGGGCAGGCGGTCCTCCAGTTCGAGCTCTTCACGGGGGAGCCGGCGCCGGTCGAGGTGATGCGGCGCGTGGTGGAGGCACACCTGTGAACGTGGTCCTGATCGGCTACCGCGGCACGGGCAAGAGCGCGGTCGCGGGCCTGGTCGGCGTGGCGCTGGGGCGGAACGTAGTGAGCCTCGACGGGGAGCTCGTGCGCCGAGCCGGCTGCTCCATCCCGGCCCTCGTCGCCGCCCACGGCTGGCCCGGTTTCCGCGACCGCGAGGCCGCCCTGGTGGCGGAGCTCACCGCCCGCGACGGGCTCGTCCTGGACTGCGGGGGAGGCGTGGTCGAGCGCCGCGAGAACTTCGCCCCCCTGCGCCGCCAGGGCCGGGTGGTCTGGCTGCGCGCCAGCCCCGCGACCATCGTGCGGCGGATCGCGAGCGACACGGAGCGCCCCTCGCTCACCGGCGCGCGGAGCTTCACCGACGAGGTCGTCGAGGTGCTCGCCCGCCGCAGCCCGCTCTACGCCGAGCTCGCGCACGACGCCGTGGACACGGACGAGCTCGACGTCCCGACGGTGGCCGGGCGCGTCGTCGAGCTCGTCCGGCCGCACCTCGCCTGAGCCCCCGTTTGGCCCGACGACCGGCGGCCGACCAGGCCGATCCGGCGGAGCTCGCCCCCCGCCGCGAGCGCGGTGCCAAGACGAGAGCAGCCCCCACCCCTCCCTCCCGGCGCCTCAGCGCCCCCGGGGCGCTGGAATATTGTGCTTTAATCTCGGTCACTTGTCCGCGAGCGCGAGACTCCATCCGCGCCCCCCGCCGCCATCCCGACCAGCACCACGCCGGCCGGCGCGCCGCGCGGCGAGGGGGCCCCGGGGCCGAGGCGGGATCCGCCGTCGATGCGCCCGTGATGGCGGTTTCGGTTGCGTTCTTCAGGGGTTTCGGTAGGTCTGCCGTCCCCCCGGACGTCGCACTACCCGGGCGTCCGAGGATGATCCCCCGGGTTTCGCACAACGAGCCCACAGGCTGTGGACGAAGGTTGACTGCGTCCACTTGATACGGAATCGAACCGTCGTGGCCGCCAGCTACTTCGACGTGGATGGCACTCTGGTGTCGACCAACGTGGTCCACCCCACGCTCTATTACTTGCTGAACCAGGCGACCCCGCTGGCGAGCCTCCGGCGGCTCGGCCGGGCGGCGCTGCAGGTGCCCGCCATGGCCATGGCGGAAATCGCCGATCGTCGTCTCTTCAACGAGCTCTTGTACTCCTCCTATGCGGGGATGAGCGAGGATCGCCTCCTGGTCCTGGCGGACGAGGCCTACGACCGGGTGATGCGCCCCTACGTCTTCGCGGGCGCGCGAGACCTGGTCCAGCGCGCCCGCGAAGGCGGCCGGACCATCGTCTTCATCTCCGGCGCGCTCGACTTCATCGTGAAGCGCCTGGCCGATCACCTCGGCGCCGACGAGGTGATCGCGAACCGGCTCGAGCTCAAGAACGGGGTCGCCACCGGCAAGCTCCTGAAGCCGGTCGTGGCCGGGCCGGAGAAGGCGCGGATCCTCCGCGACCATGCGCGACATAACGGGCACGATCTGGACGACTGCTTCGCCTTCAGCGACAGCTACTCCGACGTGCCGATGCTCAGCGTCGTCGGGCACCCCGCCGCCGTGAACCCCGACCCCCGCCTCGCGGTGCTCGCTCGGTCCTACAGCTGGCCGAGCTTCCGCCTTGCCAGGAACCCATGAACCACCCCTGCGTCGTGACCCTGGAGCGCGACAGCGCGCCCCGCGTGTTGTTCTCCGGCGACCGCCTGGTCGAGGTCGACCTCCCCGCGGGCTCGCGCTGCCTCTACCCGAAGCCGTCGCTCGCGCCGCTGAAGGACGTCGACGCGGCCATCCGCTACGCGATCAGCCACCCCGAGAACAGCGAGCCGCTCTACGCCAAGCTCAGGCCGGGGATGAAGGTCACCATCCTCATCGACGACATCTCGCTGCCCCTGCCGCCAATGCGCCGGCCCGACGCGCGCGAGCGCGTGCTCCGGATCGTGCTCGACCTGCTCGCCGACTACGGCGTCGATGACTTCGAGCTCATCGTCGCCACCGGGATCCACCGCAAGATGCGGGACTGGGAGGTCCGGCACATGGTCGGCGATCGCATCTTCGACGCCTACTGGCCGGATCGGCTCTACAACTTCGACGCGGAGGACCCCGACAACATCGTCGAGATCGGCCGCACCGAGCACGGCGAGGTCATCGAGATCAACCGGCGCGCGGCCGAGAGCGATCTCGTCATCTACGTGAACCTGAACCTGGTCCCGCTCGACGGCGGGCACAAGTCGCTGATGTGCGGGATCACCAACTACCGCACGCTCCGCCAGCACCACAACCCCGAGACGATCGGGACCTGCCCCTCGTACATGGAGCCCGGGACCTCGACGCTCCACCAGAGCCTGTGGCGGATGGGGCGGGTCACCAACCAGGCGCTCAACGTCTTCACCATCGAGACCACCATCAACAACCGGATGTTCGACGACTCGCTCTGGTTCCTCGCCAAGAACGAGGACGAGCTCTCGGTCCGGGAGAAGTTCCTGCTCAAGGGACTGGTCGAGACCACCAAGCGCCTGCCCCAGGCCGCCCGGCAGGCGATCTTCGACCGGTTCCCGGCCCCGTACGGTGTCACCGGGGTGAACGCGGGCGAGACCGAGGCGGTGCACGTCAAGACGATCGCCAGGCTCAACGAGCAGTACCTCGTCCCCATCGAGGGGCAGTCGGACGTGGTCGTCTTCGGCGTGCCGTACATCGGCCCGTACAACGTGCACGCGTTCATGAACCCCCTGTTGTTGTCGTGCCTGGTCGAGGGGTACTTCCACAACCTGCATGTCGGCGCGCCGATCGTGAAGCGCGGCGGAACCATGATCCTCACCCACCCGTGCAGCGATCGGTTCGACTACGGCCAGCACGCCCCGTACATCCCCTTCGTGCACAAGATCCTCCCGGAGACGCGCGACTCGCACGAGATCCGCCGCAAGTACGAGGAGGAGTGGGCCGCCGACCCCGCGTTCATCCAGATGTACCGGAACGGTCACGCCTATCACCCCGCCCACGCCTTCTTCATGTGGTACTGGGGTGAGAACGGTCGCCGGCACGTCGGCCGCACCATCGTCGTCGGCGCCGACAACGAGTACATCCCGAAGCTCCTCGGCTGGGAGACGGCGCCGACGATGGACGAGGCGCTCTACATGGCCCGCGGCGGCGAGCAGCGTTCGCTGGAGGTCACCTACCTGAAGATCCCGCCGATCAACATGGCCGAGGTGCTCCCGAGCCCGCAGCGAGGCGGTGGATGACGGCGCCGCTCCCCCCGCGCTCGAACGGCCAGCGTCCCCCGCTCGACCCGGCGGCGATCCTCGCGGATCGACGCCTGGTCGTGATCGGCGGGACGGGCTTCCTCGGCAAGGTGTGGTGGTCCCACCTGCTCTGGGCCTACCCGGTGGTCGGCCACCTGCACCTGGTCGTCCGCCCGCGCCGCGGGCTGACCGCCGAGCAGCGCTTCTGGAAGGAGATCGCGCCGAGCGAGGTGCTCCAGCCGCTGCGCGATCGACACGGGGCACAGTTCGAGGCGTTCCTCCGGAGCCACGTCACGCCCGTCCCCGGCGACGTCGGACAGCCGCTTTGCGGGCTGCCGGCGGACGTCCGCGACGCGCTGCGCGGGCAGGTGGACGCGGTGGTCAACTCCGCCGGCGTGGTCGACTTCGATCCGCCGATCGACGAGGCGCTCGAGGTGAACGCCTTCGGGGTGCAGAACCTCGTCGCGCTGACGCGCGACCTCGGCGCGGTGCCGCTGCTCCACACCAGCACCTGCTTCGTCGCCGGTGACCGCACGGGGACCATCGACGAGCTCGACCCGCGCGACTTCCCCTTCCCGCGCGCCGACGAGCTCGACCGCTCGCACTGGGATCCCGATCGGGAGATCGACGAGTGCCTCGACGTCGTCCGCCAGGCGCGGCAGCGCGCCGACGACGCCTTCCGGCAGAGCCACTTCCTCGATCAGGCCAAGCGGAACCTCCGCGAGCGGCGCGAGCCCACCCGCGGGGGCGCCCTGGAGGCCGAGCTGGCCAAGGTGAGGCGCGCCTTCATCGAGGATCAGCTGTCCGCGACGGGGATGGAGCGCGCCAGGTTCTGGGGCTTCCCCAACACCTACACCTACACCAAGTCGATCGGCGAGCAGATCATCGCGCACTCGGGCCTGCGTTTCACCATCGTCAGGCCGGCGATCGTCGAGTCGACGGTGAAGTACCCGTTCCCCGCCTGGAACGAGGGCATCAATACCAGCGCGCCGCTCATCTACTCGCTGCGCGAGGGGCAGACCCAGATCCCCGGGTCCGACAACTACCTCGACGTCATCCCCTGCGACATGGTCGCCGGCGGGATCACCCTCGCCCTCAGCGAGCTCTTGGAGGGGACGGCGGCGCCCGTCTATCAGCTCGGCTCGAGCGACGTGAACCCCAGCACGATGCGGCGGTTCTTCGAGCTCTCGGGCCTGTACAAGCGTCAGTACTACCAGCGGACGGGCCGCGGGGGCCCCGTGGGGAGCTTCCTCGCTGCCCACTTCGAGGGCGCGATGCTCGACGAGGAGCAATTCCGCCGTTACGGAACCCCGGTGCTGTCCAAGGGCGCGGGGTGGCTCTCGGGCGTGCTCAAGCAGGGCGCACTGGGCCCGGCCGCTTCGCTGCTCGGCCCTGCGGCGCGCGCGCTCGGCGACTTCTCGCGGCAGCAGGGCAAGGTGGGCCGGGTGCTGGAGACGTTCGTCCCCTTCACCTGCCGGTATCAGTACGTGTTCCGCTGCGACCACGTCCGCGCCGCCCGCGCGCGGCTCGGCGAGCGGGATCGAGCCCTCATCAACTGGGAGCCGGACCAGCTCGACTGGCGCCAGTGGTTCCTCGAGTGCCACGCCCCCGCGCTCGAGCAGTTCGTCTTCCCCGGGCTCGACGCCAAGGTGAAGAAGAAGTCGCGCGCGCCGCGGCAGCACGACCAGCTGGTGAACCTGCTCGACGACATGGCCGATCGCTACGATCTGGCCGTCGCCCTCCAGCGCACCGAGGCGGACGGGCTGACCCGCATCACCTTCCGGGACTGGCAGGAGCGAGCCCTCGCCTGCGCGGCCCGGCTGCAGGCCCTCGGGGTGGAGCCGGGGCAGCGCGTGCTCCTCGCCGCCCGCAACCACCCGGCCTGGCCGATCTGCTTCTTCGGCATCCTGGCCGCTGGCGCCACGGTGGTGCCGCTCGACAGCAACGTCGACCCGCAGGTGGCGATGAACCTCCGCACCGCGTCCGACGCGCGGGTGTTCATCGCCGATCCCCCGGTGGTGCGACGCACCGCCGAGCGGCTCGGCGACGGCGTGGCGTGGCTCGATCTCGAGGCCGCCGCGGCGCCCGGACCGGCCGGCGTCCGTGCGAGCGTGGCGCCCGACGACGTCGCCGCGCTCATCTACACCAGCGGCACGACCGGCAAGCCCAAGGGCGTGATGCTGTCCCACCGGAACGTGACCTCGATGGTGGCCGCGCTCGCGCCGCTCTTCCCGCTGTCGACCGGCGATCGTCTCCTCAGCGTGCTCCCGCTGCACCACACCTTCGAGCTCACCTGCGGGATGCTGCTGCCGCTGTCGCGGGGCGCCCGCATCGTGTACATCGACGAGCTGACCTCGGAACGGCTCGAGTATGCCCTCGAGGCAGGGCGGATCACCGCGATGGTCGGCGTCCCGGCGCTCTGGGAGATGCTGGAGCGCCGCGTCTTCGCCCGGGTCAACGAGCGCGGACGGCTCGTCGCCGGCCTGTTCGACCTCGCGCTCGACGTGAACCGCGCCTTCGGCAGGGCGGCGGGCGCAGACCTCGGGCGCCTTCTCTTCGGTCCCGTGCACGCCGGGCTCGGCGGACACCTCCGGTACCTGGTGAGCGGCGGCGCGGCGCTGCCGGAGCGCACCCACCGCGTGTTCGCGGGGCTGGGGCTGCACCTGGCCGAGGGGTACGGGCTCACCGAGGCGGCGCCCGTGCTCACCGTCGCCAAGGCGGGCCCCAAGGCGCGCGCCGGACACGTCGGCCGACCCGTGCCTGGCGTCGAGGTGAAGATCCTGGCCCCGGGCAAGGACGGGGTCGGGGAGGTTATCGCGCGCGGGCCGAACGTGATGCTCGGCTACGCCGACGACCCCGCGGCGACGCAAGAGTCCATCGACGCGGAAGGATGGCTGCACACGGGGGATCTCGGCCGGATCGACAAGCGAGGGCACCTCTTCATCGTCGGGCGCAAGAAGGACACGATCGTCACCGCCACGGGCGAGAACGTGTACCCCGACGACGTCGAGGCCCGGCTCGGGAAGGTGGAGCACGTCAAGGAGCTCGCCGTGGTCGCCGTCAGCGATCCCCGGGGCGGCGAGCGGATCGCCTGCCTGGCGTCGGTGGCCGAGGACGACGCCGCGACCCGCGACGAGCGCCACGATCGCGCTCGCCGGGCGCTGGACAAGGCCCTGCTCATGCTGCCAGTCCACATGCGGCCCGCGATCGTCCGGCTCACCGATCTCCCGCTCCCGCGGACCGCCACCCGGAAGGTCAAGCGCCCGGACGTTCGGCACGCCATCGAGCAGGCCCAGACGCCCGGGAGCATCCGGCCCTTCGCGGGCAGCGAGCAGCTCGACTCCGCGGCGCAGCTGGTGCGGCGCGCCGCCGCCAGCATCGCCCGGCGGCCGCCCGCGGAGCTGTCGACCGGCACCTTCCTCGTCGCGGACCTCGGCTTCGACTCGCTGATGCTGCTCGAGCTCCTGGTCGGGCTCGAGCAGCAGACCAGCGCCTCGGTGAACGCGGAGAAGCTCGCCGACTGCAAGACGGTCGGGGACGTGGAGGAGCTGGTGCGGGCCGCGACCCACGCCCGCCGCCGCGACGGGGCGACCCAGACCGTCGAGCGCGAGGAGGAGGCTCCCATCGAGCTCCCGAAGCCGGTCCGCGACGTCGCGATGGCGTGGATGGGCAAGGCGCAGATGGGCTTCTACGACCGCGTGCTGGACGTGGAGGTGACGGGGCGAGCCCACCTGCCCCACAACCGGAACACGCTCGTGGTCGCCAACCACGCCAGCCACCTCGACATGGGGCTCGTCAAGTACGCGCTCGGGTCGTACGGCCGCGACATCGTCTCGCTCGCGGCGCAGGACTACTTCTTCGAGGGGAGCCGCTGGCGGCGCGGGTTCTTCGACAACTTCACCAACCTGCAACCGCTCTCGCGCACCGGGGCGCTGCGCGACTCGCTGGCGAAGGCCGGCGAGCGGCTCGCCGAAGGCCGCACCGTGCTGGTGTTCCCCGAGGGGACCCGGTCCACGGACGGTGAGGTCCACGAGTTCAAGGCCGTGATGGGTCACCTCGCGCTCCAGCACGGCGTCGATGTGTTGCCGGTGTGGCTCGGCGGCACGCACCTGGCGCTGCCCAAGGGCTCGCGCGTGATCCAGCGGCGGGACGTGAAGGCGCGCATCGGCCTCCCGCTGGGCATCGCGGACCTCCGACGGCTGACGGCCGGCCGCACCGCCTCGGAGGCGTCACGCATCGTGGCTCGCCTGGCCGAGCGGGCGGTCCGCGAGCTGTCGCGAGGGCGGCTGCTCGACCTCGGGACCGTCACCCACGTCGAGGTGGAGCCCGAGGAGCGACCCGACGACCTGGCTGACCTGTTCGCGGAGCTGCAGGAGCGCTTCGTCGCCGGAGCCGTCGACCGACCCCTGAGCTATTACTTCGCGCTGGGCGAGGATCGCTGGACGGTGCGGGTGAGCCGAGACGCCTGCGAGGTGATGCCCGGCAAGGTGGTGAACCCCGCCGACTGCGTGCTCAAGACGACCCCCGCCATCTTCACGCGCATCGTGCGCGAGGCGTACACCCCGTCCCCGGCGGAGTTCGTCTCCGGGGCGGTCAAGAGCAACAACATCAACCTCCTCTTCACCTTCCAGAAGGTGTTTCAGCTCCAGGGGGCCTGCCCGTGAGCCGCCTCTGGGTCGCCGGCACGGGGTTCCTGGGCACCCACCTGGTGCGCCACCTGCTCGACGCGGGCCACCAGGTGACGGTGGCGTCGATCGAGGGCGGCGAGATCCACGGGCTCCGCGTCGAGCCGGTGGACGTCCTCGACGCCGACGCGGTCGAGCGGAGCGCGCGCGGCGCCGACGGCGCCTTCCTCTGCACGGGTCGGGTTTCGCGCCGCGCCGAGGACGCGGAGCCAATGCACCGCCTGCACGTCCTCGGCACGCGCACGGCCCTCGCGGCGCTGCGCGCGGCGGGGGTGCCCCGGGTGGTCGTCGCCAGCACCAGCGGGACCATCGCGGTGGGGACCGATCCGGACAAGATCTGGACCGAGACCGACGAGCCGCCGCTCGAGACCATCGCGCGCTGGCCGTACTACCGCACCAAGTACTACGGGGAGCAGGAGGCCCTCGCGGCCAACGACCCGCCCGACTTCGAGGTGGTGATCGTCAACCCCACGCTCCTGCTCGGCCCCGGCGACCTCCGGGGCAGCTCGAACGCCGACGTGCGGCGCTTCCTCGAGCGGCAGATCCCCGCCGTCCCCGCCGGCGGCTACGCCTTCGTGGACGCTCGTGACGCGGCCTGGGGGATGTGGCTCGCCTTCGAGCGGGGCCGCGCCGGCGAGCGCTACCTGCTCAACGCGAAGAACCTCACCGTCGCTGCCCTGCTGCAGCGGCTCGAGCGCCTGACCGGGATCGCCGCGCCGCGCCTGCGCCTGCCGCGAGGTCGCGGGCTCGCCCTCGGCCTGAACGAGGTCTTCTCGCGCGCCGTGGAGGCCATCGGGGGCAAGCCCCCCGCGGAGAGCGTCGACGTCGATCTCGGCCAGCACTTCTGGTACGCGGACAGCGCCAAGGCCGAGCGCGAGCTCGGCTGGCGGCCGCGCGATCCGAGCGACACGCTGCGTGACACGGTGAACGACCTCATCGAGCGCAGGGTGGTGCTGGTCAAGAGCGACAGCTCGCGCGGCGCCGCGAGCGGCTGACGCGGTGTAGCCCCGGTGGCCCCACCGCGACGGGGTCACGGGACGCAGGCGCTCACGCAGGTCGCGCCGCAGTACCAGCTCCGCTCCAGGCCGCAACGGCAGCCGACGCAGGCCAGCGGACAAGAGAGGTCCGGGGCCACCAGATCGGCGGTCAGGTTGGGACAATCCCGATGCCCGCACAACCGGCTGCCGTCCGGCGCCTCGTGGCAGACGTCCTCGGGTCGGCGAGGGTCGATGCAGTCGGCGTCGTCCTGACAGGAGGCCACGGAGGAGCAACCGCACTGCGAGCAGCTGAGCCGGACGGTGCGAAAGTCGGCGGGGCACTGGACGGTGCACGCCGTCGCGCTGTCACAGCTCTGGCAGGTCCCGGCCACGCAGAGCGCGGGCGGACTGCAATCGCGATCGTACCGGCAGCGCGTCGCCGCGCTCCCTCCCGTCCCAAGCGCCGATCCCGCGGCGCCACCCGTCGCGCTGGCGGGGGCTCCACCCGGCGCACCCGCGACGGGCAGGACGATACCCGGCGCGCCCCCGGCCGGCGTGGCCCCGGCGCCCCCGGCGCCGAAGGACGAGAGCAGCTCGTGACCGGGGCTGCTGCAGCCGAGCAGGACCGAGAGAGCGACCGCCACCGGGACGCGCGTGCAGGACATGGCGCTCTCTATGGGGGCCGTGGGGCGCCGGGATCGGCTCACGGCCGCCGCTCCGAGGGAGCGGTGAGGCGATCCCGGGCGCGGCCCGCTGGGACGGCCGGAGCACGGGTCCCCCTCGAACTGACTGGAGCGCTGCATCATTCTGACTGCTCCGGAGTCGGCGCCATGGCGCCCCCGCGTCCGATCCCACGACACGACGGGCTGACGACCTCGTGGCCCGCATCGTGCATAGGCCACCCCGAGCGGGCCGAGCCGCCGCCACGGGACTTCACGTCTTCCCCGTGACGGAGTGCGTCGGGGCGCGAAAGGAGGATGCAGATGATGATCAGAAGTGGATTCGTGGTGATCGCGCTGGGACTGACCACCGGCTGCGCGAGCTCCGTGATGTCACCCCCGAAGCTCGCCGCAGCGGAGGCGTCGGTGCGTGGCGCCGAAGAGGTCGACGCGGAGGCAGAGCCAAGAGCCGGGCTGCAACTGAAGCTCGCCCAGGACCAGCTCGCCGAAGCGAAGATCCTGAGCAAGAACGGCGACGGCGAGGAGGCCGACCGCATGCTCGCGCGTGCCCAGGTCGACGCGGACCTCGCGATCGCGCTGGCCAAGGAGGCGTCGGCCAAGCGCGAGGCGGCGCTCGTGATGAGTGAGATCCAGGAAGCCAAGGAAGAGGTGTCTCGATGAACACGAACCAGAGCCATCTGCGCGGCACCATCGCGGTGCTGGCGGTGATCTCGGCGGTCGGCAGCAGCGCGTGCGCAGCGACCCTGGCCCCGCCGCAACTGGTCAGCGCGCGCGCCAGCTACGCGGCTGCCGCTGCGGGCCCCGCCGCCACGCTGACGCCAGCGGAGCTGGTCGACGCGCGGCAATCCCTGGACGCGGCCGAGCAGGCCTTCGCGGAGGACGGCATCACGGACGAGACGCTCGACGCCGCCTACATCGCGCAGCGGCGCGCCGAGGTCGCGGCGGCGCGCGGTGGGATCGCCGAGGCCGAGGCGGAGAAGGCGCGCAACGAAACCGAGCTGGCCTCGGTGCGCGAGGGACGGCTGGACGCCGCCGAGGCCGCGCTCGTGGCGACCCGGGGCGAGGTCGAGCGCTCGGATCGAAAGCTCGCGGCGACGGGAGCCGAGCTCCGCGCGTCCGACCGGGCCCTGGCCTCGGAGAAGAAGGGCCGTGCGGAGGCGGAGGCTCGCGCCAAGGACGCGATGAACAAGCTCGCGCTGGCCGCCTCGCTCGCGGTCAAGGAAGAGCCGCGGGGCACGGTCATCACGCTCCCGAGCAACCTCCTGTTCGCGACGGCGAAGTACGAGCTCCTGCCGGGCGCGATGAGCAAGCTCGACGCGGTGGTGGAGGCGCTCAAGAGCCAGCCCGACGTGACCATCCTGGTCGAGGGCCACACCGACAGCCAGGGGACCGACGCCAGCAACCTCACGCTGGCCCAACGGCGGGGCGAGTCCGTCCGCGCGTACCTCGCGTCGAAGGGCGTGCCCAAGGAACAGCTCTCGTCGGTGGGGATCGGTGAGGGGCGACCCGTCGGCGACAACGCGACCATCGACGGCCGCGCGCAGAATCGCCGGGTCGAGATCGTGGTGTCCCAGCGAGAGAAGCGGTAGCTGAGGGGGACCGGGGGGAACGGGCCGGCGGAGAAGGCTCCGCCGGCGCCGCCCGCCCCCCGCGCGCGAACCCGTCGGTCCCGCCGGGGGCCCGCTCCTCGGGCAATCCGGGCGGGCCAACTGCGACCTACCCGGTAGCCCCGGGACTGGTGGCGGGGGAGCGACTGCGGGGCGCGGTCGTCTGTAGAAGTAAGCACCAACCGGAGCTTCCGATCCAGACGACCGCACCCGGCAGCCGGTCTGCCAATGACGTTTCACGGCACGGTCGGCCGGGTTCGGCGTGATGAAGGCGCTGGGGGAGAAGCAGACCGGAGCTCTCCAGCGCGGCTCGACAGGAGGAAAACAATGTCACTCATATCTCTCGTAGTCACACTGGTCGTGGTGGGCGTGCTCCTCTGGCTGGTCAACAGCTACGTCCCGATGGACGACAAGATCAAGAAGATCGTCAACATCGTCGTGGTCATCGCGGTCGTCCTGTGGCTCCTGGCCGCCTTCGGCGTGATTGGCAACATCTCCGGCATCCGAGTGCCCTCCTGACCTCGGCCCGACCCTGAGCGGGGCGAGTCCAAGGAGACGAGACAATGGTGAACCCAAGCTCACGAGTCTGGTACCCGGGAGTCGCGCTGCTGCCACTGCTATTGGTCGCTACCGCGTGCGAGGCCTCCAATGACAGCGGCGGCGGAGACGCGGACGGCAGCGGCGGCGACGCGGGGAGCACCGATGGCGACGGCGGTGATGGCGGTGATGGCGGGAGCAGTGAGAGCGGTAGCGGCGGCGGTCCCGGGACTCCCGAACCCGTCGCGCTCGGAATGGCCGCGGACTACGTGATCCTCGCCAAGAGCGGGATCTCGACGGTACCCGCCTCCGCGATCACCGGCGACCTGGGGCTGAGCCCGGCGGCGGCCAGCTACCTCACCGGGTTCACGCTGACCCAGGACGCCACCAACGTGTTCTCGAGCTCGCCGCAGGTGACGGGCAAGGTGTACGCGGCCGACTACGCCGCACCCACCCCGTCGAACCTGACCGATGCGGTCGGTGACATGGAGCTCGCGTTCGCCGACGCCGCCGGGCGCGCGCCCGACGTCACCGAGCTCGGCGCCGGGAGCATCGGGGGGATGACCCTGGATCCGGGCGTGTACCATTGGGCGACCGGCCTGGCGATCGCGACGGACGTCACGCTCGCGGGGAGCGCGACCGACGTCTGGATCCTGCAGATCGCCGAGGATCTGACGGTGAGCAGCGCCGCCAGCGTTCTATTGACGGGCGGGGCTCTAGCCAGCAACGTCTTCTGGCAGGTCGGCGGCGAGGTGGTGCTCGGCACGACGGCCCACTTCGAAGGCGTCGTCCTGACGCAGACTTCGGCCACGCTGCGGACGGGCGCAACCTTCCGCGGGAGGCTGCTGGCGCAGACCGCCGTCAGCCTCGATAGCAACGACGTCGTGGAGCCGGGCGAGTAGCGCGAGGAGCCGTACCAGGTCAGCGAGGCTCGAACGGCGCCCATTCGTCGACCACGCCCCCTGGTTGCGCCGACCATTGAATCAGGCCGTACACGTAGGCGATCGTCTCGTTGAGGGAGCCGCTCGGATCGGTTTCGAGCAGCACCGATTCGACCCACGCATTCTCGAGACGGATCGCGTATCGGTCGATGATCGCGCCCCCGTCGCCCAGGGCCGTGAAGCGAGCGTTGACGATGTCCGTCTCCAGCGTCCCGACGAGCTGTCCCAGGTGCCAGACGGTCGCCGCGCTGACCGAGGTGACCAACGTGACTGGTTCGGCAGTCGGCAACGAGCCGTCCTGCCTCGAGATCCCCGTCTGGAGCTTCGAGAACGGGATCTCCTCCGGGAAGGCGTCCACCGGGACACCTGGGCCAAAGAAGACGAACGCCTCGCTGGGCACTGCGCCTCCCCCCCCTTCGTGGGAACCCAAGTCATAGTCCACGGAGGAGTAGTCTTCGGTTTCTTCCCACCGGATCGAACCGAACTCGAGGACGAGCTTTTCGGTCGGCAACCCATCCTGGGTCCCGTCGATGCCAACCTCCGCCAGACGCACGTCCTCGATCGTGATCTCGAAGGCGCCATCGGCGAGAACGATGGCGGCGTCCGGCTGAGTCGCCCCAGTCGTGAGCATATGGGTCAGGTAGGGGCTCACGGCGTCCGCGTCCCTCACGATCTCGATCGGGCCAACCTCGGGGAAGGCCGAGGGGGTCCCGGTGAGCGCGAAGGCCTGAGTGATCTCATGCCGGAACGCCCGGATCGGCACCGTCGGCAGGTCTCCGATCCGGAGGGTCCCGACCTCCGCGAGCGGCTGGGACCCGGGAACGGGACCGGGCGGGCCGGCGGATCCCGTCGGTCCGGCGGGACCGGCGGGGCCCGTCGCGCCCGCGGGACCGGAAGGCCCGGCAGGCCCAGCCTCACCGGCGGGACCGCGCTCGCCCGGGCTTCCCGCGGGACCGGCGACACCCGCGGGACCCGGTTCCCCGGCGGGGCCAGCGGGCCCGGCCTCGCCGGCGGGGCCCGTCTCACCCGCGGCACCCCTCGCACCCGCGGGCCCTGCGGGACCTTCCTCTCCCGCAGGGCCGGCAGGGCCGGTTTCTCCCGCGGGACCGTCCTCACCCGCGGGGCCACGCGGACCCTCGGGCCCCCGCTCTCCCTCGCTTGCGCCCGAGTCCACGTGGCAACCCGCGAGTCCCACCGCGAGCAACAGCCCGAGCCACCGTCCACCCCGCGCCTCGTGGGCGCGCCCGTCTCTCATCGATGTCATGTTCCACCTTCCCGCATCCCTTTAAGGCCCGCGAGCGGCAAAGGAGACGCTGATCCCGCGCGCCCTTCTGCCAGCGCAAAGCAGCGGAGGCAAGCGCCAACCACGACGGGGCACCGACATGCGGGGAGCGCCGAGCGGACCCGGCCATCGGATGAATGCCTGGGATTGCTCGTCCAGAGCAGGCGCGGCTTGAAGCCGGGGAGCGGCTTGGGGAGCGGGCTTGAGGGAGCGGGAGCGGCCCGGGGAAAGGGGGCGGGCGCGGGACCCTTGCTCGACCGACGGGCCCGGGTCCGGCTCGAGGCACCCGCTGGCCCAACGTCCGAAGCCGAAACCCCTCCCTTCTCCCGGCTCCGCTCCCGCTCCCCCGGGCTCGGGCGCCCGTCGCCGAGCGATGGCCGGGAAACGCCGCCTCGCGCTTTGCATGCGCGCCCGTGGCTTCCATACTCGGCCCGAGCCGGCGACCGCACCCGCGCTGGGCGAAAGGAATTCTCGATGACGAAGCGACTCCTCCTGGCCATGGCGATCGGCAGCGTCGTCCTGGGCTGCAACAAGGACTCGACGGTGAACCGCGTCGACCCGAGCGGGGGCGGCGAGGCGGGCGGGGGCGCCTCCGGCGGCGCCCTGGAGGGGAGCGGCGGCGGAACGACCGGCGGCACGGGCGGCGCAACCGAGGCCAGCGGCGGCCTGTCCACCGGAGGGACCAGCTCCGGCGGCAGCAGCTCCGGCGGCGAGGGCGGCGACCCCGAGACGACCGGCGGCGAGGGCGGCGCGGCCGAGCCCACCGGCGGTGCCAGCACCGGCAGCGCCGGCGGTGAAGGCGGCGACGCCGAGACGACTGGCGGCGAGGGCGGCGGCGTGGCGACGACCGGCGGCGCGGGCGGCGCGGTCGTAGCCACCGGCGGCGACAGCTCCGGCGGCGCGACGACCGGCGGCGCGGGTGGCGACGCCGGCGCCAGCGGAGGCCTGGCTGGCGGCAGTGCCGACACGGGCGGCGCCGGGGGCGCTGCCGGGGGCGGCGCGGGGCCCGGCGGTGCCGCCGGCGCCGGCGGCACCGACAGCACGGTCCGCGGCAGGGTGATCGACTTCTGGAGGCACCCAATCCCGAACATCCCCGTGGAGGTGAACGGCACCGTCACGACCACGGACGACGACGGGGAATTCGAGGTCGCCGACGTGCCCGCGGTCTACGACGCCTCATTCGTCGTCCAGAACGTCGGGAGATACGGGCAGTTCACCCACGGCTGGGTCTACCAGGACCTCACGCGCCGTGATCCCACGCTCCAAATCTATCAGGGGCTCACGTATCACTCGGAGCGCGTCGAGCTGTTGGGCGAGAACGTGACTGAGATCGACGACCCGCTGCTCGGGCTGTCTATCGCCGGTCCCGACGGGAGCTTCCCAACGTCGAGCACGAACCCGACCGCCTTCAACCCAAGCAGCGTCGATTGGCATGGACCCGTGGCTACCACCGCGACGGCTCATGCCCTCTTCATGCGGCTCAATCCCGATAATGACTTTCCGATAGACTACGTCGCCTACGACTCGCCCCGGGTCGCGCTGGTGGACGGCGCCCCCCCCACGGTGAGGCTCGACCTTTCTCGTGACGAGATCCCGGCGGGCAACTTGCTGGGGACGGTGACGGCGCCGGTGGATCCCGACCGAAGCAATCAGGTCTTCGTCCGCTTCCCGACCGGAGGCGCGATCAAGCTGCTGTCGGACGCCGCCGGTCCGGACTCGTTCAGCTACCTCGTCCCCAACCTGCCCCAGGGCAGCCTCACCGTCGCCGCGTCGGCGACCTACGCGAACGGTGGTCTATCCATCGCGCACGAGGACGGCCTGTCTGGCGGCTCTGAACCCGTCGCCCTCACCCTGCCCACGCCGAGCGGGCTCGCCGCACCTGCTGGTGGAGCGAACGGGGTCGACTCGACCACGTCGTTCCAGTTCATCGGCAGTCCCGACTGCGACGCATACCTCGTGACAATGTCGAGCTACTACTACAACTCCGCGCTGTACGTCGTGACCTCCCGGGAGGAATTCAACATCCCGGAGGTGTTGGGGGGCGACTTCCAGCTCCTCCCCGACGACCTCGTTGAGTGGTGGGTGGAAACCCACGGCGACGCTGGCAGCGTCGACGAAATGGCCGCGTCCGGCGGCTTCATGGACGCCTTCTCCGCCGATGAAGAGACACCCAAGGGCCCCCGCCTCGGTAGCGGGAGCTACACCGCGTCCAGCCGGCGCAGCTTCACCACGGCCCCGTAGCGCCCACGTGCGCCGTCGTCCGAGCTCCGCGCTCGACGTTCTTGATCTGGGCTGCAATATCGAGAACTTGCATCAACCACGCGCCCGTTCTGGACCGGCCGAGAAATCCCGCCGAAGACTCGCCGACTGAAGGGCGAAACCCGAGTCCGACGCCGGAACGCCCGGATCGGCACCGTCGGTAGGTTTCCGAGCTGGAGGGTCCCGACCTCCGCGAACGGCTGAGGCCCGACGACGGGACCGGGCGGGCCGACAGGCCCCGTCGTGCCCGCGGGACTGGCGGGGCCCTCCTCCGCCCGATGCCGCAACCCCAAACCTCTCCCCGACCCCCCGGCCCCCGACCCCCGGGCCTCGGGCCGCCCGGCGCCGAGCGATGGCAGCGGAAAGCCCCCTCCCGCTTTGCATGCGCGCCCATGGCTTCCATACTCGGCCTCGGCCGGCGACCGCACCCGCGCTGGGCGAAAGGAAATCTCGATGACGAAGCGACTCCTCCTAGCCATGGCGATCGGCAGCGTCGTCCTGGGCTGCAACAAGGACTCGACCGTGAACCGCGATGACCCGAGCGGGGGCGGCGAGGCGGGCGGGGGCGCCTCCGGCGGCGCCCTCGAGGGGAGCGGCGGCGGGACGACCGGCGGCACGGGCGGCGCAACCGAGGCCAGCGGCGGCCTGTCCACCGGAGGGTCCAGCTCCGGCGGCGAGGGCGGCGACCTCGAGACGACCGGCGGTGAGGGCGGCGCGGCCGCGGCCACCGGCGGGGCCAGCTCCGGCGGCGCCGGCGGTGAAGGCGGCGACGCCGAGACGACTGGCGGCGAAGGCGGCGGCGTGGCGACGACCGGCGGCGAGGGCGGCGCCGTCGTTACCACCGGCGGCGACAGCTCCGGCGGCGCGACGACCGGAGGCGAGGGTGGCGGCGCCGGCTCCAGCGGAGGCCTGGCCGGGGGCGGTGCCAGCGCGGCCGGCGCCGGCACCGGCGGCGCGGGACCCGGCGGCGCCGGCGGCGCGAGCAGCGCCGACGCCACGGTCCGCGGCAGGGTGATCGACTTCTGGGGGCACGCGCTCCCAGGCATCCGCGTGGAGGTGAGCGGCACCCTCACGACCACGGACAACGATGGGGAATTCGAGGTCGCCGAGGTCCCCTCGATCTACGACGCATCGCTCGTCGTCGAGTCCGTCGAGGACAACGTGCCCTTCACGCACGGCTGGGTCTATCAGGACCTCACGCGCCGCGATCCCACCCTACAGGTCAAGCGAGGCTATCCGAACCAATGGGTGCCCGTCGAGTTCCGGGGCGAGAACTCGACCGAGATCGACGAGCCGCTGCTCGGGCTGTCCGTCGCCGGTCCCGACGGGACCTATCGGGGCTCCACCAGCAACCTGACCGCCTACAGACCGGGGATGGTCGAGTGGCACGGCCCCTCGGCGACGACCGCCACCGCGCACGCCGTCTTGATGCGGCTCGACCCCGACACCGACTTCCCCACGGCATACGTCGCCTATGACTCGGCCCCGGTTCGCCTGGAGGAGGGGGTGCCCCCCACGGTCTTGCTGGATCTTTCGCCCGACGAGCTCCAAGCCGGGAGCTTGCTGGGGACGGTGTCGGGTGGGGCAGAGGATCCGAGCCACACCAACTCCGTCTACGCGCGCTTCCCGACCGGCGGCTCGATCGAGCTCGTGCGAGAGTTCAATGGTCAGGACTCGTTCAGCTACCTCGTCCCCAACCTGCCCGAGGGCAGCCTCACCGTGGCCGCGGAGGCAACCTTTGCGAACGGTGGGACCTCCGTGGTGCACCAGGGCGGTCTAGCCGCGGGCTCCGACCCCGTCGCCCTCACCCTGCCCACGCCGGGTTCACTCTCGGTGCCCGCCGCCGGAGCCACCGGGGTCGACTCGACCACACCGTTCAGGTTCGTCGGCAGCCCCGACAGCGATACCTATTTGGTGGCGATAGTGAACAGCTTCAACACCAGACTGAGCATCGTGACCTCGAGGGAGGAGTTCACCCTCCCGGAGGTCCTGGGGGGCGACTTCCAGCTCCAGCCCGAGGACGTCATGCACTGGTGGGTGGAAACCCACGGCGAGGCGGGCAGCGTCGACGAGTTGGCGGCGCCCGATGGCTTCATGGACGCCTTTTCCTTCACGACATACCCAGAACCGATGGGCCCCCGCCTCGGTAGCGGGAGCTACACGGCGTCCAATTGGCGTAGCTTCACCACGGCTCCGTAGCGCTCGCGCGCGCAGTCGTCCAAGCGCCGGATCCGAACCCGGATCCGGCGCCGGGCCCATGGTGCTGCAGAAGGGGGCGTGGTAGCTTCGAGAGCGTCGCGCGGTTGGCGGGAGTGACGAGGCGGATGCTCGGAAGGGACCAGGCCCCGCGCCAGACCATCGCGGTCCTGATCGACTACCTCTCCTTCCTCGACGGGGGGTACGAGTCGGAGCTGCGACGGGCGCTGATCGACCGCATCGAGGTGCTCGACCTGGATCTGGTCCTGGCGTTCGGCGGGGCGATCGGGGATCCGAGCACGGCGGGGCACGACCGCATCTTCGAGCTGGTCGCGGGCGGCCCGGTGGACGGCGTGATCCTGCTGTCGACCTGCCTCGCCGCGCACGCCGGGGCCGACGGGGTCGCCCGGTTCGCCGAGCGGCTCCGCCGCGACCGGCCGCTGCCCATGTCGAGCATCGGCGTGGCGCTGCCCGGGATCCCGAGCGTGCTGGTCGACAACCGCCCGGGCATGGAGGCGGTGGTCGAGCATTTGATCCTGCGACACGGGCGGCGCCGGCTCGCGTTCCTCGGGGGAACCCCCGCAAACCCGGAGGCGGAGGAGCGACTGGGAGTGTACCGGGAGATGCTCGACCGGCACGGCCTCCCGTTCGATCCGGCGCTGGTGGAGCCCGGCTATTTCGTGAGCCGCTCGGGCGCGGCCGCGATGGAGACGATCCTCCGGCGCGGGGTCCCGTTCGATGCCGTGGTCGCTGCCAACGACTCCATGGCGTTCGGCGCCATGACCACGCTGCGGCAGCACGGCCGGCGCATCCCTGACGACGTCCCCGTCACCGGCTTCGACGACCTCGCCCTCGCGCGGCTGAGCAACCCCGCGCTCACCACCGTGGCGCAGCCCTTCACGCGCCTGGCCGAGGTCGCGATCGAGCGGGTCCGGGAGCAGCTCCTCGGGCGCTCGGTGCCGCTCGTGACCCGCGTCCCGGTGGAGTTCGTCGAGCGCCAGTCCTGCGGGTGCGCGAGTCGCCTCGCGAGCGACGAGCCAGCCCCTACCACCACGCCCGCCGGCTCCGCCGCCGCCCACCTGCGCGGCCGCGTGGCGGAGATCCGACGCCAGATCGCCCGCCACCTCCCCGACCCCTCCACCGACGGCGCGCGCGTCACGGATCGGCTGATCGAGGAGCTCGCCCCGGTCCTCGAGGCGCCCGACGCGCAGGGGCGCGCCTTCCTCGGTGTGGTGGAGGACCTGATCGCGGCGGCGAATCCGGAGGGAGAGGATCTCTCGGTCCTCGAGGCCGCCGTCGGGACGCTGCGCTGGGAGCTTCGCCCGTTCTGCACGCCCGCGCTCGAGGACCTCTGGCACGCGGCCCGGGACCGCCTCGATGCGGCGCGCAGCTGCCGCGACGTGAGCCGCCATTTCGCCCTCAACGAGGCCTACATGCGCTGGCTCGTCCTCGGCGACCGGATCTCGGCGAGCTACGATCTGTCAACGCTGAAGACCGCCCTGCTGGAGAGCCTGCCGGAGGTGGGGGTGAGGACCCTGTGCGTGTCGCGCCGGGTGGCGGGGAGCCCGGACGAGCTCGAGCCCTACGTTTGCCTGGTCGAGGGCGCGCCCCCGGCGACACCGCCCGCTCGGTTCCGGGCCCCCCGGCTCGTCCCCCCTGGCTTCGACCTCGGCGACGGGCGCCACACGCGGCTGGCCTTCCCGCTCGTCTTCGACCAGCGCCTGCTGGGCGTGGTCGTCTTCGAGGACTCCCCGCACCTCGACAATGGTCAGATGCTGGCTCGCCAGATCAGCGCCGCGCTGGGCAACGTCGAGCTGTACGGGCGCGTGCTGGAGGAGACGCGAGCGCGGGAGCGCAGCGTCCAGGAGCGCATCGCCACCACGCAGCGCCTCGAGGCCCTGAGCGTCCTCGCGGGCGGCGTCGCTCACGACCTGAACAATGCCCTGGGGCCGCTCGTCGCGTTGCCCGATCTGATGCTGACCTCCCTGGAGGACCTCGACTGCACGCCGGCGACCGCGCCGACGCTGCACGAGGACATCGCGGCCATCAAGGCCGCGTCGCTCCGGGCGTCCCAGACCATCAAGGACCTGCTGACGCTCGGGCGCCAGGGCAAGACGGCGCGGGAGGCCCTCGACCTGGTGCGCACGGTCGCGAGCTGCCTGAACGGAGAGCCGCTGCGCCACCTCCGGGCGCGCCACCCCGCGCTCGAGCTGGTGCTCGAGCTGCCGACGGAGCCGGTGATCATCCGCGCCTCCGAGGCGCAGCTGATGCGCGCGATCACCAACCTGGTCCGCAACGCCTGCGACGCGCTGGCCGACGGCCGCGGCGCGGTCAAGGTCCGGGTGTCACGCATCCACCTGGCCGAGCCGCGAACCGGCTACGAGACGATCGCCGAGGGAAACTACGCCGTGTTGACCGTCGAGGACCAGGGGTCCGGCATCCCCCCCGAGGACGTGGCGCGGGTCTTCGAGCCGTTCTTCACCAGGAAGCGCATCAACGAGGAGAGTGGCTCGGGGCTCGGGCTATCCATCGTGTACGGGGTCGTCAAGGAGCACGAGGGGTTCGTGGACGTGACGAGCGCGATCGGCGCGGGGACCCGGTTTGCGCTGTACTTCCCCAGCGTCGATCGGTTGCCCCGCGCGCGGAGCTCGCGCCCGCCCCCGCCCGAGATCCGGGCCCGGATCCTGGTCGTCGACGACGAGCCGGTGCAGCTCCGCACCTGCCGCCGCCTGCTCTTGCACCTCGGGCACCAGGTGGACGTCCTGCCCAGCGGGACGCAGGCGATCGAGGTCTTCGAGGCGGCGGCCCGGGCGGGGACGCGCCCTTACGATCTGGTGATCCTGGACATGCTGCTCGGCGAGGGGCGAGACGGGCTCGAGGTGTTCGAGCAACTCCGGCGCCACTGCCCCGAGCAGCGCGCCATCCTGGCCAGCGGCTACTCGACGGTTGAGCGCGCCGCGGCGGCCGTCCGGGACGGGCTCACCTGGCTCGCCAAGCCGTACACCCTGGACGGGCTCGGGCGCGCGGTGGGGCGCGCACTGCGCGGCCACTCCAGCACGGCGCCGCCCGCCTCCGGCGGCGAACGGCTCCCCGTCGGCAGCGGCTCCGGCGGGAAATGAACCGACCGCGCACCCGCGCGGGCCGGCGCGCTCACCGCGGCGGCTCGCCGTCGCTGCCCCGCAGCCAGACGACGATCTGCGCGACCTCGGCCTCCGTGAGCTTGCCCTCGAAGGAGGGCATCATCCCGGGGCCCGCCAGGGTGGCGGCGGCGATCTCGTCGTCGCTCATGGAGGCGATCCGCTTCTTGAGGTTCGGACCGCGCATCCCCCCGGTGGCGTCCGCGCCGTGACAGCGCGCGCAGTTCACCTCCCGCTTGAGCTGGCCGCCAAACAGAGCCGCGCCCGGCGAGTCCGCGTTCGCCTCCGGCGCCTGGCGGCCGGCGCAGCCCAGCGAAGTCCCCAGCAAGAGCAACCCGATCGTCCCCACCACAGCGTAACGCAGCATGGGGGCAGCGTAGGGAGGGGAGCGTCGGACGGCAAGCGGCGCAAGACGCTTGATGCGACGAGATCGCCGATGCATGGCCCGCGCACGGGAGCCTGGTGCCGCGGCGAGGCAGAGATGGTCGATGCCTCGAGCCCCACGAGGGGACAGCTCCTCCTGGTGCGCTGCGGGCACCCGGACCGGAGCGTCGGGTTCCATCAGCAGCACGCGCCCGGCGCGCGGTGGCCCGCCGTGACGCCCTGAGCGGCGGCGACGTCGCGCGGCGCGACGCCTCGAAGTGGGAACCGGCGTCGAACCGACCGGTTTCGGGGTAGGCTCGGGCTCTCCCTCCGAGCCCCTCCCCATGACCCTCTCATTGACCTGCCTCGGCGCGGCCAAGAACGTGACCGGCTCGCGCCATCTGGTCGAGGCGAACGGCACGCGCGTGCTGATCGACTGCGGCCTGTTTCAGGAGCGCGCGAACGCCGCCCACAACTGGGAGACGTTCGCGGTGCCGCCGTCCAGCATCGACGCCGTGCTCCTGACCCACGCGCACATCGATCACGTCGGCTGGCTGCCGCGCCTGGTGCGCCAGGGCTTCGGTGGCCCGACCCACTGCTCGCTGGCGACCGCCGAGATCGTCCCGGTGGTGCTCGCCGACTCCGCCCGCCTGCAGGCGGAGGACGTCGCCTTCAAGCGCAAGCGCCACGCGCGCGAGGGGCGCCAGCCCGCCCGCCCCGTGGAGCCGATGTACGAGGAGGAGGACGTCGAGCAGACCTGCCGCGCCCTGCACGGGATCCCGTTCGGCGTCGCGCGGCAGGTGGCGCCCGGTTTCCGCGCCACGTTCCTGCCCGCGGGGCACATCCTGGGCGCGAGCATGATCCTGCTCGAGCACGAGCCGTCCGGACAGAAGCTGCTCTTCTCGGGGGATCTGGGGCGGGACGATCGCCCGTTGGTCCCCGATCCGGCGTCCCCGCCCGCGGCGGACCTCGTCGTCATCGAGTCCACCTACGGAGATCGGGTCCACGACGACAGCGTCGACGTGAAGACGCAGCTCGCCGAGGCGCTCAACGCCGCCGTCGCGCGCGGCGGCTCGGTCCTGGTCCCCGGCTTCGCCGTGGAGCGCGCGCAGGAGCTGCTCTACTACCTGCAGGAGCTGCGCGAGGCCGGCCGCGTCCCCAAGATCCCGGTGTTCCTCGACAGCCCGATGGCGGTGCGGATGCTCGAGGCGTTCGAGCATCACCCGGAGGCGCTCGACTCGGCGGCGCAGGGCCGCGTCGCCCGGCGCGGCACGCCCTTCAACCTGCCGGAGCTGGTGCTCTGCGCGTCCCGCACGGACTCGAAGCGCATCAACGACCACCGTGGCCCGGCCGTGATCATCGCCGGCTCGGGGATGTGCACCGGCGGCCGCATCAAGCATCACCTCTCGATCCACCTCGATAACGAGCGTTCCACCCTGCTCTTCATCGGCTACCAGGCCTCCGGCACGCTGGGACGGCAGCTCCTCGAAGGCGCGCGCGAGGTGCGCCTGTTCGGCGGTCGCCGGGAGGTCCGCCTGGAGGTCCGGCAGATCCACGGCTTCTCCGGCCACGCGGACCAGAACGAGCTCGTCGCCTGGCTGGGCAAGACACCGGGCGGCCCGCGGCGGGTGGCGGTCGTGCACGGCGGCGCACAGGTGACCGGGCGGTTCGCGAGCCTCGTGTCGGACCGGTTCGGTTGCGAGGTGGTGGTCCCGGACTACGGCGCGCGGATCGAGATCTAGCGCTCCACTGCCAGCCGTTCGCGCTCGAATCGCGGAGCCGCTACTGGCGTCGGGCCGTGATCCAGACGCAGCGGTCGACCGCTGCGCCGCGCTGACCCCCTGTGGTAAGGTCCACGCGGTGTTTGGCCTCTGGAAGCGGCGCCCCCAACAGGTAAGGACCGACGATCGGATCTACTCGCGCCGGGTGCGCGCCGACCAGGCCCTCCTGGCCGAGGCGACGGACGGCGTGGCCCCCACCCTCGTCGCCTCGTTCTTCCCCGCCTCGCTCCGCCGCGTGGAGCAGGCCTTCGTCGAGCGCGGCGTCCCGACCTCGACCCTGACCGCCCGGGCACGACCGCCCCTGCCCCTGCCGCCGGAGGCTGGGCCGTGGCTGCTCGACGCGAACCAGCTCATGCTCGACGTCGGGCTCCCGACCTGGCTCGAGCGCGCGGACGTCGCGCTCCGGATCCTCTTCGTCGAGCACTTCCCGCTGGCGCGCGCCGAGGCCGCCGCGCTCGGCGTGATCGCGGAGATCGGCGCGAGGCACCCGCACCAGGTACGGTTCTTCGTGGGCCTGGACGACCCGATGATGATGGTCTTCGGCGGCGAGCGGCTCATCGCCGTCATGGAGCGGCTGGGGCTGGCCCCCGACGAGGTCATCTCCCACCCCATGGTGAGCCAGGCCGTGGTCACCGCTCAGCGGAAGCTGGAGCGACGCCTCGGCGCCGCGCAGCCCGCCGACTCCGACGCGGAGTGGTTCCGGCTCAACGCTCGCGGGGGCTGAGGGGCGTCCCGCGACGGCGCCGCCAGCGTCCACGCGGCGGGCGCGTGGCCCTCCCGGCGGGGACGGTGTACGAGGCGCGCATGAACCGCATCTTCCGTGACAAGGTCGTGCTGATCACCGGGGCGAGCGCGGGGATCGGGCGGGCGCTCGCCCGGGAGGCGAGCGCGGCCGGGGCACGGGTCGTGCTCGCGGCGCGGCGCGTCGATCGGCTCGATGCCCTCGCCCAAGAGCTCGGCCGGGACCGTGCGCTCGCGGTCCCCTGCGACGTCACCGTGGACGCGGAGGTCGAGCACGCCGTCGCTGCCGCGCACGCCTTCGGTCCGATCGACGTGCTGGTGGCGAACGCCGGGTTCGGCGTCAGCGGCGCGCTCGAGGAGCTCACCGTGGCGGACTACCAGCGCCAGCTCGACACCAACGTCCTCGGGGTGATCCGCTGCATCCGTGCGGCGCTCCCCGATCTCAGGCAGACGCGGGGTGTGATCGGCGTCGTGGGATCGGCGAACGGCTACGTCGGTCTCCCCGGCCACTCCGCCTACTGCACCAGCAAGTTCGCCGTGCGGGGGCTCGCCGACAGCCTGCGCGCGGAGCTCGCCGCGCAGCAGATCCACGTCACCCACCTGACCCCCGGCTTCATCGCCACCGAGTTTCGCCACGTCGATCGCGACGGCGAGTACCAGCCCACCCGCGCCGATCCGATCCCGCGCTGGGCGCAGCTCCCGGCGGAGCGCGCCGCGCGCCAGATGCTCCGGGCGCTCGCTCACCGGCGCCGCGAGGCGGTGATCACCACCCACGCCAAGGTGGGCGTCGCCCTCGCCCGCTGCTGGCCGAGCCTGACCGCGGCGACCCTGCGGCGCCTGGCCCCCTGGATCCGGCGCGTGAACGGGGCCTGAAGCGCGCCACGTCGCCGGCTCAGGCCCCGACGGCCTCCAGCGCCACCCCGCGGCCGAGCTCGAGGTGGGGCGGCGGCGGACCCAGCGCCGCGAGCAACGGCACGGCGCCGATCGCGATCCGACCGCGACGCAGCCAGGGCTCGGGATCGGGGGCCGATCGCCGCGCCGTCTCGTAGCGGACGAGCGCTGGCAGGTACACGATCTCCCTGCCGAGCGCGGCCCCACGATCGAGGCGCAGCGCGAGCTCGACCGCCTCGCGCGCCGTCGCGCCGAGGCCGCGGAGTCGGCGACCGAGCTCGACGAAGCTGGCACCGCCACGGAGGGCGAGCGCCCCGAGGTGGCGCAGCGCGAGCTCGCGGCGCCGCCGGCCGTCGAAGCCGGGCGTCGCGGCCTCCAGCGCCACCGCCCGCCCCTCCTCGTCGTCGCCGCCGCCCGCCGTGCCGACGCGGAAGAGCCCGAGCGGCTCCGCGTGCGCGCGAAGGCGCGGGAGCAGGTGCCCTTCCAGCTCGTGCGCCAGCAGACGGGCGACGTCGCCGGCCCCGAGCGCGACGCCCGCGCGAACGCGGACGACCCGCTCTCCGACCCCCACCGTGCTGGCCAGATCGCGGGACACCTCGACCCGCACCGGCAGCCGGCGTCGCCCGATCTCCGCGCGGAGCGCGGCGACGAGGCTAGTCGGCGAGCGCTCGTCGTCGGAGCATACGGTCGGCTCGTCGCGCCCGCGGAGGGCGGCGCGGACCCAGGCGTCAGCGAGGCACGCCGCCCGCTCGCCCGCTGGCCCCGTGGGCGACGGGAACCGGGCCGCGGCGGCGGCCCGCGCCCGGGGCGTCCCGGGCCGCGCGGCGATCGCCGCCTCCAGCGCCAGCTCGTGCGCCCGCGCCGCGTGGAGGGCGCCCCACGGCCCCGCCCCGGCGAGCACCGCCGCGAGCTCCTCCAGTCGCCGCTCGAGCGACTCGAGCTCCGGGCTCGGCGCGAGCTCGTACCGGGGCGCGAGCTCGCGCCCCGCCTCCCACGCCGCCACGAGGCGCTCCCGCTCCGACGCGAGCCCGCGCGGGCGGCAACGGTCGAGCAACGCCACGCGCAGCTCTGCCCCCGCAAGCGCGCTCGCGAGCGCCGCGAGGGCCACGGTCATAGTTTGTTGGCGGCGATGTTCGCGAGCTCGCTGCGCTCGCCCTTGCTGAGCAGGAGGTGCCCGACCAGGGGCTCACCGCGCAGGCGGTCGGCGGTCACCGTGAGGCCGTTGCTCGCGCTGTCGACGTAGGGGTTGTCGATCTGGAACGGATCCCCCGTGAGCACGATCTTGGCGCCCTCGCCGCAGCGCGTGATGATCGTCTTCACCTCGTGCGGGGTGAGGTTCTGGGCCTCGTCCACGATCACGTACTGCTGCGGGAGGCTCCGCCCACGGATGTAGGTGAGCGGCTCGACCTGGAGCTGCCCGCTCTCGAACAGCTCGTCGAAACCACGGATCCCCCGGCGCTTGGCGCCCCCACTCACCAGCAAGAACTCGAGGTTATCGAAGATCGGCTGCATCCAGGGGTCCAGCTTCTCCTCGATGCTGCCCGGCAGGTAGCCGAGGTCGCGGCCCATGGGCATCACCGGCCGGCTCACCAGCAGCCGCGAGTAGGTGCCGTCCTCGGCCGTGCGCTTGAGGCCGGCGGCGAGGGCGAGCAGCGTCTTGCCCGTGCCCGCCTTGCCGACCACCGTGACCAGCCGGACCGAGTCGTCGAGCAGCAGGTCGAGCGTGAACGACTGCTCCTTGTTGCGGGGGCGGATCCCCATCACGCCCTCGCGCGGCACCTTCAGCGCCCGGATGTCGCCCTTGTCGGCGTGGAAGCGCCCGAGCCCGCTCCGGGGGCGCGGGCTGTCGTCGCGCAGCACGACCGAGACGTTGGCGTAAAGCTTTGCTCCCTCCGGCGGCTCGACGGCGCCCGCCTCGAAGAACTGATCGAAGGCCGCGGCGGGGACCACCACCTCGACGATCCCGGTGTCGAGGTGATCGATGTCGACCGCCTGGTTCTCGTAGGCCTCGGTGGCGAGCCCGAGCGCATCGGCGCGGATGCGGAGGTTCACGTCCATGGTCACGAAGATCGTCGGCACCCCGGGCGACTGGTCGCGCACCTCGATCGCGGTCTGTAGGATCGCGTGGTCGCCGGAGCCCGGGTTGAGGGCGATGGCGATCTCCTTGCGTTCCCGCGGGACGTACACGCGAAGTAGCCCGCCTTCCCCGATCTTGACGCCCGTCGAGAGCGAGCCGAGCGCCCGCTGGGTGTCGAGCAGCCGCGTCACCGTGCGCGCGTTGCGACCGCGCTCGGTGGCCTCCCGCTTGAAGGTGTCGATCTCCTCGAGCACGTAGATGGGGATGATGAGATCGTTGTCCTCGAACTTCAGGATCGCGTGGGGGTCGTGGAGCAGGACGTTGGTGTCGAGGACGTAGTTCTTCTTCATCGTTGGCTTTCACCCGGGGCATCGGCCGCGGATCGCCGAGCGCCCGCACCCGCCCGGAGGCGGGCGCGCGGCCCGCGACGGCCGTCAGCCCTGGGATTTCATTCGAGAAACCCGTATACCGCAAAACCGCCGACCTCGAGAAGCGCGCCCGCCGCTCCGCCGCGCGCCACCCGCGGGCGCGGCGCGGGTACGTCAGGCCCGGCAGCGAGGGAATTCCCCGGTATATCGAGCGATTGGGGGCGCTACGGGGCTCGGCCGGTCCCGGGCTCGGCGGCGGCGCGCGGGAGAGGGCCCCGGCTCCCGCCCCGTTGTGGCAGAAGTGGGACGCCGTGCCGCACCTGCTCCGGTCGCCCCTGCTCCCTGGCCTGGCGATCGCGTACCTCTGCTTGACGGCGCTGACCGCCGGGACGCGCGGTCCCTGGCCGTGGCTCGCGCTGGTGGCGCTGCCGCTGGCGCTGGGTGAGGTCTGGCGCCGGACGGGACGGCCCCCGAGCGGACCAGACCGTATCGATCCGAGCGCGCGGAGCGCACTGCGCGCGACGGCCTGGGGCGCGGCGGCGTGGCTCGCCGCCCGAACCGGACCCGCCGGCGAGGCTGCGCTCGACGCGGCGGCCGCCATCGGCGTCGGCACCGCCGCCGTCGGCGCGCTGATCGCGCTGGCCCGTATCGGCTCGTTCGGGGGCGTCCTGCGGCCACACCCCCTCGCTCGCTCCCTCGACGCGGCCGCCTTCGTCAGCGTCCTCTGGGGTGTCGCCGCCGCGCTCCCGGGCACCCGCGCGGTGGTCCCCTCGCGCCTGATCCGCCTCGATCCGCTGGCGGTCGACTACGCAACGACCACGGCGGCAGCGGGCACCCTGCTCGTCTTCGTCTTCGCCGCGCTCCGGGCGCAACGGCTACGACGCCTCGAGCTGGGCGTCACCGAGCGAGCCACCGCGGCGCTCGCCATCGCGCTCACTGCGCTCATCGTGACGGTCCCTGCCGCCCTGCTCGACGTGACCGCGCCCGACCGACTGCTCCCCGTCGGCGTCCTGGTCACGGCGGTCTTCATGGCCTGGACCGCGACGGCCAGCGACGCGGCCACGATCGCGATGGTGCTGCGCGGGACGCTCGCGGTGGTGATGCTCGGCGCACCCACCGTGCTCGTCTCGGCGCTGTTCGCTCGTGCCATGCCGGAGAGCGCCGGTGCCATCGTGCTGGGCGGTACCGCGACCGCGGTCGCGGTGGGGGTGATCGCGCGAGCGGTCGCGCGACCGCTCGGTCCCGAGCAGTCGCGGTGGCTCGACGCCATCGACGCGGCGAGCCAGGGCGCCCTGCAGCCCGATCCCGACGCGGCCCTGCGCGCCGCGCTCGAGGCCCTCGGTCGCGCGACGGCGACCGCCGGCGTCCGCCCCGAGGTGTGGCGCGCGGACCCGGAGGCCGTGCTCAGCGTGGACGTCGCCGGCTACCTCCACGCGACGACGGGGAGCGCCCCGCCGCGCCTCTACGAGCTGGCGATGAACGAGCCCGAGCGGACCCTGCGCGCCGACGTGCTCAAGGCGGTCGAGGTGCGTCGCCCCGAGGTGCGCCCGCTGCTCGCCTGGTTCGAGGCTCGCGACGCCTTCTCGGTGACCCTGATCGTCGATGAGGCGGGGCCGGAGGGCTTCATCCTGTTGCCCCGCGGCAACCGCGCCACGCCGATGACGCTCGAGGAGGCGCGGGCGGTCCGCCTGCTGACCGACCGCTTGAGCGCCCTGGCGGCGGTGGCGTCCGCGCTGGCGCGCTCGCGGGAACGGGAGCGAGCGGCGAGCGAGCGCGCCGCGGAGCTGGCGGCCGAGCGCGACCGGCTCCTCGGGGCGCACGGCGGCTCGGCGGCGCGCCACCGCCTCGCCGCCGAGCGACTCGCGCGGCCCGTGCGTCGTGCCGCCTACAGCCCCGCGGCGCGGGTGGCGCTCGAGCGCGTCGAGGCCCTCGCGGCGAGGACGGGCGGGCTCGTGCTGATCGCACCGCCCGGCACCGATGCCGCCGCCTGGGCCGCCTGTGCGCACCTGGCCGGGCCGGGGCGCGACGGGCCGCTCGTCCTGATCGACGGGGCGAGCAGCTCCGAGCACGATCCCGCGGCCTGGGACGACCCCGAGCGGTCGCCTCTCGCCCTCGCCCGCAGCGGCTCGCTGGCCGTGCTCGACGTCGGCGCGCTCCCCGACCCCGTCCAGGAGGCGCTCGTGGCTCGACTCGCCCGCGAGGAGGCGAGCGCCCCGAGCTCCGAGGTCGCCCCGCCGTGGCTGGTCGTCACGACCGCCGTCGCGCCCGAGCACCTGCGCCGAGGCGGTCGCCTGGCGGCCCCGCTCGCCCTGCGTCTGGGGAGCGACCCGGTGCGAGTCCCCGCGCTCGGGGAGCGGGGTGAGGATCTCCGCGCGCTCGTGCTCGACGGCCTGGCCGCGGCCGGACTGCGCGAACGCGGCGCGCCGCTCGGCGTGGAAGGCCATGCTCTGCGCGCGTTGCTCGAACACGACTGGCCCGGCAACGACGCTGAGCTCGCGTCCGTGCTGCAGGCCGCGGCGCGCCTCACCACGGGCCCGCTCGTGACCCTCGGCGATCTCGCCCGCGCGGGGTTTCACCCCCTCGCCGACGCGGAGCCCTCGGCGACGCCCCTCCCCGCCGCCGAACCGCCGCGGCGCGCACGCCGGCGTTGAGCATGGGCTGCAAGCGCACCGCGATCGGCGGCGTGCGGGCGCGCCGCGCGCCGCCGCTATTGACCGCCGCCTATCTGCGGTAGGCTCGTCGCGCCGTGACGTCGGAGAGGCGAGGCAACTGGAGGCTGGGGGACCGCTTCGTGATCGAGCGCGAGGTGGGGCGCGGCGGAGCGGGCGTGGTGTTCCGCGCCTTCGACAACCAGACGGAGCAAGTGGTCGCGCTCAAGGTGATCGCGGGCGACGCCGGCGTGGCGGCCGAGGACGAGGCGCGGCTGCAACGCGAGGGCGAGCTCCTGTCGAACCTCGACCACCCGGGGATCGTCAAGACCGTGGCCTACGGGCACCTCGAGGACACGGAGCAGGCCTTCGTCGCCATGGAGTGGCTCGACGGCGAGGATCTCGCGGTCCGCCAGGCTCGCGCGCCGCTCCGACTCCGGCAGACCGTCGCGCTCGCGCTGGCGGTGGGTGACGCCCTGGGCGCCGCGCACGCGGCGGGCGTCGTCCACCGCGACATCAAGCCGAGCAACATCTTCCTCTGCCGCCTGCCGCCCAACGCGCCACCGTCCGTGCTCGACTTCACCCCCAAGCTGGTCGATTTCGGGGTGGCGGTGAGCGAAAACATCCGCGTCACGCGCACGGGAGATCTGGTGGGGACCCCGGCGTACATGGCGCCGGAGCAGGCGCGGGGCGATGCGCCCATCGACGCGCGATGCGACGTCTACTCGCTGGGCGCCACCCTCTTCGAGCTGGTCGCGGGGCGGCCGCCCCACGTGGGACCGACGGCGATCGCGACGCTCGCGCGCCTGGTGACGACGCCGGCGCCGCGGCTGTCGGACCTGCGTCGCGACACCCCTCCGCTGCTCGACGAGCTCGTCCAGCGGATGCTCCAGACCGACCCCGAGCTCCGCCCCGCCTCGGTGGCGGAGGTGATGGGATCGCTCTCGATACTGCTGCGCGAGTCGGGGACCGTGCCCCTCTCCATCCCACCGAGCGAGCCGGTGCTGTCGTCCCGCCTCGGCACCAGCGCGTCGCGGCTGCTCACCTCCATCGTGGCGCTCCGGTTCCCCCAATCGAGCGCGCGGGACCGGGCGCTCGACTACCTCGCCGAGCGCGGCGCCGACGCCGTCCGGCTCGGGCAGGACGCCATCGTCGCGCACCTCGGCGCGCGCCGGGCGGTGGGGACCGAGGCCTCCACCGCGCTCGATCTCGGGCGGCGCCTGGCCCACGCGGGGGCGCAGGTCGGCGTGGCGAGCGGGCGCGCCCGCATCCAGCTCCGGGGCTCGACCGGCGAGGTGAGACCGGTGGGCGAGGTCGTCGATCGGGCGGCCGCGCTGGCCCGCGACGCGCGACCGGGGGTGGTGCTCGCCGACGTCACCACCAGCGAGCTCGGCCGGGGGCGCTACGAGTTTCGCGCCCGCGACGACGGCTCCACCATCGTCGGCGAACAGGTCCGCGGCGCGCGCGCCGAGCGGGTCGGCGGGGCGCCGTTCGTGGGACGGGAGCCCGAGCTCGCCCAGGTGCTCGCCGCCTTCGAGCGCAGCTTCCGGGATTCGACGCCGGTGCTGGTCACCCTCTCGGGGGCTCCGGGGATCGGCAAGACGCGCCTGCGCCGCGAGGTCCTCGCGCGGATCCTCAGCCAGTCCAACGCCCCGGTGGTGGTGCTCCAGCGCGCCGAGGCCTACGCCCGCGGCCACGCCCTCGGCGCCGCCGCCGACGTGATCCGCTCGATCATCGAGCTGCCGAAGGGCAGCACGGCGGAGGAGGCGGAGCACGCCATCCTGACGCGGCTCGGTCCACCGGGACGCGACGAGGCCGACGCGGGGAGCCGCGGCCTCTTGGCTAGCCTGCTCGCGAACACGGCGCTCCCCGAGGGGATCGACCCGCGCGGTGCCCGTGACGCCCTCTGGCTCGCCATGACCGATCTGGTGCTCCAGGTCCTGGCGACGCAGCCGACCATCATCGTGATGGAGGACCTCCAGTGGGCGGACCCGGAGAGCATCGGCTGGATCGACCATCTGCTGGGGCGCGCGGCGGAGCGGCCGCTGCTCGTGCTCGGGGTGCTGCGCCCGCACTTCTGGGCCGAGCACCCCGCGCGCTTCACCGGGCGCGACCAGGTCCGCGTCGACCTGCGACCGCTCTCTCGCCGCGCGTCGTTGACGCTCGCCAAGGCGGTCGTCGGCGAGGGGGCGGACGAGGACACCCTAGACCGGATCGTGGAGCAGGCCGCCGGGCTGCCACTCTTCGCCGAGGAGCTCGCGCGACTGACGGCGCTCGGCGGCGACGCCCGCCACGCGCCGACCATCGAGGCGGCCATCCAGGTCAGCATCGACGCCCTCGACGACGAGTGCCGCGACGCCGTGGGCCGGCTCAGCGTCCTCGGTCTGTCCGGCTGGGATTCGGCCCTCGAGGCGCTCGGGATGCACCACGCCGAGAGCGTGATGAAGGCGCTCTCCGCGGCCGAGGTGCTGATCGAGCAGAACGTGTCGCGCTTCGTCGGCGCCCGCGAGTGGGCCTTCAAGCACGCGCTGGTCCGCGACGTCGCCTACGAGTCCCTGGGCGAGGCGGAGCGGAAGGAGCTCCACGCCCTCGCGGCGCGCTGGCTGGCGTCGATGGGGGAGGACGCCGCCACGGTCGCCGCGCATTTCGACCTCGGCGGGGAGCAGCCGGCAGCCGCGGAGTACTGGGCGCGCGCTGCCGAGCACGCCCTGGCGACGAACGCCCTGGCGGACGCGGTGCGCATGGCCGAGCGGGCGCTGGCCTTCGCGGACAACCCAGCGCAGGGGTTCGCCCGGGCCCTCTGCCTCGACGAAGCCTGGAACCGCCTCGATCCGCGGGCAGGGGACCGGGAGACGGCGATCCGGGAGCTCGAGACCGCCGTCCACGACGAGGCGAGCGCGGTCCGCTGTCGGGGCGCGCGGGTGCGCTTCGACGACGCGCGCGGCACCGGCGACGACCTGATGGGCCGCCTCGCCGAGGTCCGTGACGCCGCGGCGCGGCTGGGGATCCACGACGAGGAGGCGCGGTGCTCCGCGGCGCTGGCGTCTCGCCTCGCCTACGCGGGCCGCTTCGACGAGGCGACGGCGGAGGCCGGCCGCCTGCTCGACCTGGCGGAGCGACGCGGCCTCAAGGGCGCGGCGCTCGACGCCTGGCAGACGCTCGCCATCGTGCGCCAGACCCAGGGCGCGCTCAGCGGCGCCCTCGAGGCGCGGCGCGCGGCCGCCGCCGCCGCCCGCAGCGCGGGGCTCAAGGAGCGGGAGGCGATGCTGACGACGAACGTCGGTTTCGCGCTCACCACCATCGGCGCTCGGCAGGAGGCCCGCGCGGCGCTCGAGGCAGGGATCGCGCTGGCGGACGCGATCGGCAGCCCGGGCGCGGTGCGGCACGCGCAGATGAACCTTTTGGGCTGGGCAGCGACCTTCGGCAACGACCGCGGGCTCGAGGCCCACCTGGCCGAGACGCGCGCCGACGCGGACACGGCCGCCGCCGGGGTGTGGGCGGCGCCGGATCGGGCCAACCTCGGCGCCCTGTTCTACCGTGGTTGGGAGCTGCTCCGCGCCAAGGGCGACAAGGTCTGCGCCCGCTCGCGGGGCCTGCTCAAGTTCTGCGCCGAGACCTACCGGGCGACGGGCAACAACGACCTGCTCCCGGTCGCCCTCGCCGTCTGGGCCGAGGCGGAGCGCCGCTGCGGCAACCTCACGCGCGCGCTCGAGCTGGCCGGCGAGGCCGCCGACCTGCTCGAGGGCGGCGCCCCGAGCCTGCTCAACGAGTCCACCGTCTACCTTGCGCTCCATGACGTCCGCGTGGATCTCGGCGACGAGGCGGGCGCCCACGACGCCATCATCCGCGCGATGGCGCCGCTCAGGCGGCGCCTCGAGGGCCTCGTCGGGACCCCCTATGCCCGGCTGTTTCTCACCGAGCTCCCGCAGAACGCCGCGCTGGTCGCCCTCGCCGAGGGGCACGGCTTCATGCCCGAGGAGATCCACCGCGTGCTGGAGAGCGCCGGCGCGTAGCCCCCCGCGCGCTCACGCCGACGGCGCTCGGCACCCCGACCGTTGACGAGCGGAGGTGAGCATCTCGAGCAAGCGCGCCAGGTCCACGATCGCGAAGCGCGAGGAGTAGTCACTCATCGCGTAGGGCAAGACCAGGTGAGGGCCATGGATCTGCCCCCCACAGCTGTAGACCACGTTGGGGACGTACCCCTCGCGCTCGTTCTCGGTAGGGGAGAGGAGCGGCTCGTCGAGGCGGCCGATCACCCGCAGCGGGTCCTGCCGATCGAGCAGGATCGCCCCGATGCAGTAGCGACGCATGGCGCCCACGCCATGGGTGAGGAGGAGCCAACCCGCCTCCGTCTCGAGGGGCGAGCCGCAGTTGCCAAGCTGAACGAATTCCCAAGAGCGGGCGGGGCGAATCAGGAGGCGCTTGTCGTACCAGAAGTGGAGGTTGTCCGACCGCATCAGGTAGAGGTTCTCGTTGTCCTGGCGCGCGATCATGGCGAAGTCGCCGCCGACCCGCCTCGGGAAGAGGGCCATGCCCTTGTTCGCCGCCCCCGGACCGTTCAACGTGTTGATCTTGAAGTGCAGAAAGTCCTTCGTCTGGAGAAACTGCGGCAAGATCACCTTGCCGTCGTACGCGGTGTAGGTCGCGTAGTACGTCCGGGTGCCGTCCTCGTCGAAGAACTCCACGAAGCGGGCGTCCTCGATCCCGTTCGCCTCGGCCGGGGAGCAAGGGAAGATGACCCGCTCGGACAGGTCGTGCGCGCTCTCGTAGCTCACCTCGTAGTTTGACTCAGCCAGCGCCCGGATCCCGGACGCGGTGCCAGGATCGCTCGATCCTCGATCGGGGCGCTCCCGTCGTTCCTCGTCGAGGCGCGCCTCGAGCTCGCTCCACGAGAACGTCTCGCCGAGCCCCGCCATCACCGCCGTGGTAAACTCGTTGTGGAGCCCGAGCTCGCCGAGCTTGCGCGCGAAGAGGGAGCGCTCGTAGCTCACGTCCCGCCGAGGTTCGGGCGCCGTCGCCAACGACGTGGCCGGATCGACCGTTATCGTTCCCTCCGCGTCCACCGTCCCCGACCGAAACGCGATCGACGAGATATGCCCCTCACCCGCCGCGCGCAGGCTGAGGATGAAGCGCCGCGATCCCGCGGGGACTCCCGACTGGTCCGGGTGCCACACCATCGAGGGGTTGAAGAGGGCCGCCGACTCGATCGCGTACTCCTGGCTGAAATAGGCGCCCAGGAGCAGCTGGTGAGGGGGCGACAGGCGGGCCTCCGGCGCGAGATAGCCCGCTAGCTGCCGGCAGCGGGAGAGGAGGAAGTCCTCCAGACGGGCGTGCCTCCCCTGGAATTGCTCGAGGGTGTGCGCGAGCTCGAGCTCCACCTCGTGCGGGGTGAGGGCCGTGACTCGAGCGACGATGTTCCGGGTCTGCTGTTCGCTGGACGGTTGCAGCGGCCGCACCAAGACTCGGCGCTGATTGGGATAGATGACGATCGAGGAGCGCTGGACGAGCATAAGGAGGACCTACGGCTTTGCTGGGCCTTCACTGGCTGGGCGAGGCGCGACGAGGGACGCCTCGAGCTGCGTGAGCTCGCTCACCGAGAGCAGGAACGCGAGGGTGGACTCGGCCCCCTGATTCTCGTTGGTGCGATCCATCGCCAGCCCGTCGCGGCAACCACCCGTGGTCGGATCATAGAGCTCCAGGTCGAGGTCGTTGCGCCCCAGGAACCAGTCGAATGCCCGGCGCGCCTCGGTGAGCCAACGCGGGTCGTGAGTCGCGCCGCAGGCCTCGGCGCAGGCCGCCACCGTCGCCTGTGCCTCCAGCGGCTGCTGGTCGAAGCGAGCGCGCGTCCCGCCACGTTCGTAGAACCCGTTGGAGCCGATCGGGCGAAAGCGCCCCGCCTCCGACTGTTGCACCCGGCAGAGCCACGAGAGCGCGTCGAGACCGACGGCCATCGCGCGAGGATCCTCGCCGAAGCTGCCGCTCAGGATGAGCGCGTGGGGCAGCACGGCGTTGTCGTAGGTCAGGCGGTCCGAGAACCAGCGCCAGTCGTCGGACGCATGCCGATCGAACTGGGTCAGCAGGCGACCGGTCAGCTCGGTGCGCAAGCGCTCTACCGCGCTGTCGCCGTGGAGGCGCCGGAAGTAGTCGTGGACGCCCAGCAGGGCGAGCGCCCACTCCCGCGGGTGCTCGGAGTCGAGAGTCGCCGAGGCGGTCTCCGAGAAGAGGCGCGCCGCCCACCGGTGGAGCCCGAGCTGACGCGATCGACCCGCCACGGCGCCCAGGGCGCGGAGGGCGCGCCCGTGGGCGTCGTCCGGCAGGGCGGTGTCGATCCAGCGACGCTCGATGCTCAGGAAATTGCGGAAGCGGCGCGTCCCGGGGTCCAACGCGTGGTTCACGAAGGTCGCGTAGGTGCTGGCGAGCCGTCGCAACTCCGTCGAGTCGAGCCCCAGGTCCTCCAGCTCTACCGTGAGCAGCAGGGCCCGAGCGTTGTCGTCGGTGCAGTACCCCTGGTCGAGTCGAGGCACGACGAAGGCGGCGTGCTGGATCAGGCCGGTGCCGTCCGTCATGCGGATGAGGTGATCGAGGCGCAGCTTCGGCAGCTGATCCCCGCGCTGTTCGAGCATCTTGACCCCCAGGATCCCCCGGGAGCTGCCGGCACGCCCCCGTCGCGCCGCCGAGAAGGACTCGACGTAGCGCTGCGCCGCGTTGCTCCACACCGACTCGCGGCTGACCAGGTAGGCCCGCTTGCGCATGCGGTTCCGCCGCGCGTCGTCGCGGAGCAGCGCGGCGGCCTCGCGGGCGATAGCGCCCGGGTCCCCGAAGGGGACGAGGACGCCGCGCTCGTCGGCGAGCAACTCCTCCGCGTGCCAGTACGGGGTCGAGATCACCGGCTTGCCGCAGCCAAACGCGTAGGCCAGGACGCCGGAGGTGATCTGCTTGGGGTTCAGGTAGGGAGTGATGAAGATGTCGGCGGCGCCGATGAAGCAGAGCAGCTCGTCGAGCTCCACGAAGCGGTCGAAGAAGACGACGTGCTTCCTCACCCCCAGGTCTTCCGTCAGCCGGATCAAGCTCAGCCGGTAGGCCTCGCCCTGTTCCCGAACCAGGTTCGGGTGGGTCGCGCCCACCACCACGTAGACCAGATCGGGGAATTCTGTGACCAGCGCCGGCAGGGCGCGCAACACCGACTCGATGCCCTTGTTGGGCGCGAGCAGCCCGAAGGTGAGCAGCACCTGCTTGCCCTCGACTCCGTACTGATCCTTGAAGAAGGAGGAGTCGGCGAAGGGCATGTCGGGCACCCCGTGCGGGATCACGTCCACCTTCGCCCGAGGCGCCCCGTAGAGGTCGATCAGGAAGGACCGGCCCCGCTCGGACATGACGACGAGCCGGGAGGAGAGGGAGATCACCTCGCGCAGGACCCGGTCCTGCTGGGGGCTCGGCTCGTCCAGGATGGTGTGCAGCGTCGTGACCACCGGCGCGTCGAGCTCCCGGAGGAGCGTCGCCACGTAGCTGCCGGAGGCGCCCCCGAAGATACCGAACTCGTGCTGCAGCGAGACGACATCGACGCGATTGAGGTTCAGGAAGTCCGCGGCGCGTCGGTAGGCGTCGCGGGACTGCTCCTCCACCTCGAAGCGCGCCTCGGCGCCGTAGTCGTAGTGCTGCTCGGGGTCGGTGATCGGGATGACGACCCGCTCCGTGCCGGGGTGACGGTCGGTGATCGACCGCGCGAGATCGTGAGTGAAGGTCGCGATCCCGCATTTCCGGGGGAGGTAGCTGCCGACGAAGGCGATCTTGCGGACGTCCAGGAGCTGAACCATGTGTGCTCATCCTCGGTTCGGCGAGGCGGCGTCGCCGACGCTCGGCGGCGCCGCGGGCTCGCGCGGCGAACGGCCAGCAATGGCCTCGTACACTCGGACGTAATCGTCCACCATCCGCGCCACGCTGAAGCGCTCCTCGACGCGCCGGCGACAGTCCCGGCGATCCAGCGCTCCGACGCGGGCGAGGGCGGCGACGGCTTCGCTGACGTCGCGCACCAAGAAGCCGTCGCGCTCGTGACGAATCAGCTCGCGCATGCTGCCCCGCTCGAAGGCGATCACGGGCGTACCGCAGGCCATCGCCTCCACCACGCTCAGCCCGAACGGCTCCGAGAAGGAGATCGGATGGAGCAGGGCGAACGCGCCCCCCAGGAGCCCGTCGCGGCGGTCAGGCCCCACGCTGCCCAGGTAGGTGACCCGCTCGCCGTCCAGGTGGGGCTCCACCCGCTCGCGGAAGTACCCGGCGTCCTGGATGATCCCGGCCATGACGAGCGGCAGCCCCCCGCGGCGCGCGATCTCGATCGCCTCCGCCGCGCCCTTGTCCGGGTGCATCCGCCCGAAGAAGAGCAGGTATTCCCCGGGGGCGCTGCGAAAGGTGAAGCGGCCGACGTCGATGCCGTGGTGAATGGTGGCCGCGTACGTCAGCGTCGGGTCGCGATCCGCATCACTGATGGCGACGTAGGAGGTTCGGCCCGAGTACCGCCGGTAGACCGGCAGGATGTCCGGCGACGAGAAGCCATGGATGGTGGTCAACATCGGGGTGTCCACCAGGCCGGAGTAGGTCAGAGGCAGGAAGTCGAAGTGGTTGTGGATCAGATCGAACTCCCCGGCGCGCTCGAAGACCGAGGCGATGTGGAGGCACTCCCACACCTTGGGGTCGAGGCTCGGATCTTCGGCGTAGCCGCGGGGCACGACGCCTGCGAGCCGGCCTCGGGTCACGGAGTCGAGGGTGGCGAAGAGCGTCACGTCGAAGCCGCGGTCGACGAGCGCCTCGGCGAGCAGCGACACGACGGCCTCCCAGGGCCCGTAGTGTCGAGGGGGCGTGCGCCACGCGATGGGCGCCAGCAGGGCGACCCGCAGCGGATGCGTCATCAGGGATGGCGCCCATGGTGCGCCCGCGACGGCGGGAATGATAGCCATGAATCCACGATGCCCCCAGCGGCGCCCCGCGCCTGGCCGCGCCACTCCTGGCCGCACTGCGCCCCCCTGACCCGCGGCTCGCGCCGCGAGCCGCCGATCTAGGGCGGGGCCGCCACCCCTGGACCTTTCGCTTCGTTCTTCCTATGGGGGAGCGGGCGGGCGGGTCAGGGTCGGCCGCCGCGGCCGACAGTGGGTCGAACGTGATGGGGCACTGGAACGCGGCGGCGGCGAAGACTGGCGATCGCGTGGGGTAGCCGCGACTGCGGCGACGGCTGACTGCCGTCGCGTCCCGTCGCGACGCCGTCGTGCTCGCCGCGACTGACGTCGTCGCGTGCGCCGTCGTCGTGCTCGTCTCTCGTCCGGGCCACATGACGCGCGATTCCCTCGACCAGTTGGTCCAGGCGCGCACCCTGGACCTCACCGATCACCACCCCGTCGTGATCTCGATCCTGTGGCACGACCTGGACCAGCTGATCCCGGGGCCGCTCGGGATGCTGATCGTCATGAACGTCGTGTTCCGGGCCGGGCTCGCCGCGCTCTTGCTGACCTTCCGCCGGCCGCTCGTCCTTCGCGCCTCGGCGATGCTCGTGGTGGGCTTCTTTCCCCCGGTGTTCGCGATCGCGGGGACCATCTGGAAGAACACGCTGATGCAGGCCGCGCCGCTCGCCGGCGTCGGGCGCTCCCAGCGAAGCCCTCCCTCACCGGCACTCGCCGCGGACGGTGGAGTACACCCCGGGCAAGGGCGCGTCGCCGGACGGGACGGCCGTGAAGTAGACGCAGATGAGGGTTTCGCCCTGGGTCATCACGCGGAGATCGATGGGGTGGTCCTGGCAGGTGCGGTTGACCGCGTAGCGCGTGAGGTTCACGGTCTGCCCCGCGTAGGGCAAGAGCGTGTAGCCGTCCACCTGGCACTCGCCCTCGACCACACCCCACTGGGCGGAGGCCATCGGATCCGTGGGGAGCGCGACCTCGAGCACCTCCGGGTCACCCTCGACCTCGAAGCGGTACCCGGAGATGGCATCGAGCACGGCCGGATCGAGATCGGAGTCTTCGCCCGAGCACCAGGCGCCGTCGGACAGCTCGTAGCAGGTGGCGTCCGCGGCGCAGTCTCCGACCGTCGCGACGACGGCGAACCCCCGTGGGCAGCGCTGCTCCGTGCGCCACTGGGCGCACCAGGATCCATCGAGGAGCTGATAGCAGGCGCCATTGCGCGGACAGGCGGCCGCGTCCGGCGCGGCGCCGAAGCCGGCGGCACAGGCGTCGCTGGCGAGGCACTCGACCTCACTCTCGCTGAACCACACCGGCGTGGTCGTCTCGCTGCAGTCGACCTCGGCGCCGCCCGTGCACCAGCGGCCGTCGGGGAGCTCGAAGCACGAGCCGTCCGCGTAGCACTCACCCGCGGTCGCGATCGTCGCCATGCCGTCGGGGCAAACCGCCGCCGCGCCGCCGGCGCCACCGACCGGCTCGCCCCCCCCCTCGCCACCGGCGCCGCCGACCGGCTCGACGCCGCCGGTGCCGCCGGTGGCTGCAGCACCGCCCTCGCCGTTACGGAAGGCGACGTCGCTCTGGTCGAGGTCGCAGGCGGTCAGGACGAAGAGGGCGAGGGGGATCGAAGCAAGTTGATGGGTCATGGCTCCTCCTGGAAGGCATAGGGAGTGGTGGACGCGCGCCGCTGTCGGCGCTCAGGGGTAGGGTCGCGCGCTCCTCGCGAAAGCTCGCCGGCGTCACCGCGGTCACCGTCGATTCCAGGTCGAGGGGCGTTCCGGGAGCGCCCGCGCGCCGGCTCATCGCGGCTCTCCCCGCTGGATCGCGTCCCGCTCGCGGCGGGCCTGCGACGCCAGGGGCGAGTCCGGGTGCTCGGCGAGGAGCTGCTCCAGGAGCGCGAGCGCCCGTGCGTCGTCGCCGGCACGGCGCGCGGTGAGCGCGGCGGCGAAGAGCTGGTTCTGGCGCTCCAGGGTGGAGACGCCGAAGCTCGCCGTCGGGGGCTCGCCCGTCGCGGGCGGGTCGACGGCCGCGCCCGCCGGGACATCACCCGTGGCGGGGGGCGCCACGCTCGAGCGGGCTCTGGCGATCGCGTCGTCGGCCCCGCCGACCGGCGACGGGGCAGCCGAGGTCGGTGGCGGCGGTCGCGCCGAGCTCACCGCGGCCGCGGCGTCGCAGGGCTTCCCGTCCGACGACCAGCGCTCCCCGGCGGCGAGCAGTCGCCGAGCGTCCCCGCTCGCGACGCGGACCTGACCGGCGGCGACGAGGACGCAGGAGCGGAGCGGGCCGGTCCCCGACGCGGGCTGCACCGTGACGGTGAACCGCGTCCCCACCACGGTGACGGTCGCGTCCGGGGTGGCGACGGCGAGGGTGCGCCCCGGTCCGAGCGGGGGCACCTCGAGCGCGACGGTGCCGCGCGCGAGCCCGAGCCGGTCTTCGCCCGCCGGCGCCCGGCGGTCGCCGAGCGCCAGCTCCGTGCGCTCGGCGACGCGCACGGCGGCCCCGCTCGGCAGGACGACGACCGCGCTCGCCCCGGCGGCGACCTCGAGGCGCTCGGTCGCGAGCAGGCGGCGCCCGGCGCGCACCACCGCGTCGCGACCGTCGATGCCGCGGACGGTGACGGCGCCCGTGAGCTCGGTGACGGTGAGGCTCGGCGACCCGTCGCCGGGGTGGGCCGGCGGCGCCGGGCGGAGGTAGAGCGCCGCCCCCGCGGCCAGGGCGAGCGCAGCGCCGGCGGCGCCGAGCCCCAGGCGCCATGGCCGCGCGCGACCGCGCCGGGCGGTCGCGACCATGGCCGCGACCACGCGCTCCTCGCGCTCGGCGCCGAGCTCGGGGGGCTCCGGCGCCTCGGGGACGACCTCGCGCAGCGGCGCGATCAGGTGGCGACAACGGGCTTCGATTCCGCTCATGGCTGGTCCTCCCCGGGCAGCGCGCACGCCTCGCAGCGCCGTACGAGCTCCTGCCGTCCGCGCAGCAGCCGTGACTGCGCGGCGGTCAGCGAGATGCCGAGCATCACGGCGACGTCGGCGAGGCGATGCCCCTCGAGATCGTGGAGCACGACGACCCACGCGCGCCCCGGATCGAGCTGACCGAGCTCGCGCCGCACCTCGGCGACGCGCTCGCTCAGCGCGGCGGACTCCGCGTAGGACCGGGCGGTGGTCGCGTCGACGTCCGCCTCGGCGGCGAGCTCGGCGAGGTGGCGCCGGGCGCGGTAGCGGCGACGGAGCTCGGTCAGCGCGACGCGCGCGGTGAGCGTGGTGGCCCAGGCGGTGAGCGGACAGGCGTGGGTGAAGCGGCGCTCGCGCAGCGTCCTGATGATCTGCTCGAAGCTCTGCTGCACCAGATCGTCGTGGTCGGCCTCTCGCCGCCCGAGCACCCGGCGTAGGGTGCGATCGACGACGGGCAGGAGCTGGCGATAGAGGGCGACGGCGCCCTCGCGATCACCGGCGAGGACGCGGGCGACGAGGCGCCGCTCCGCCTCGACGCCGGGCTCCGCCGGCGCGATCTCGCCGGCGGCGGCGCGCTCCGACCCCGCGGCGGGGAGGGTCGACGCCCGGGGGATTGGGGTCAGAGCCAAGGAGGGCACGGCACGGGGAGGGTCGCGCGAGCCGCCCGGAAGTCGGCAGGCGGGCCGTCAGAATCTACCGATTTCCACCCCGGCCAGGCCGAGCCCCGTGATCGTCGGGTTGGCGCCCGCCGAAACCCCCGCGACCCGAACCTCCTGGCCCGGCGACGTGACCAGCTCCGCGCCGAGGGTGAGCCGCCCCCAGGGAGCGGGGCGATAGCCGAGCGCGGCGCGCATCCGGACCCCGAGATAGGCCCGCTCCGCGTCCTCGGCGGGCGACTCGTCGCTCGCCGCGAGCGCTCCGGTCCAGCGCTCGAGGGCCCCCTCGAACGCGACCACCAGGTCCCACCGCGGCGCGAGCCGCGGCTCGAGGCGAGGACCGAGGCTGGCCGTGAGCCAGTCGCAGCTCAGCCCGTCCTGCGTTGCCCGGCGGGCGGCCGTCAGCGTGGCGCCGAGTCCCGCCCGTCCCCAGACGAGCGCCCTCACCCCGACGAAGCCGCCGAGCCGCGCGGGTCCTTCGGTGAGTCCTGGCCCCACGAGCGCGCCGACACCGCTCGACCAGCGGACCCCCGGTGACCGGACGCGGTCCTCCGCCTCGGGTGAGGGCGGGGCGGGGGGCCGGGATGGGGGATCGGGGCCAGCAGGCGGGCTCGGGGCGGGCGGGGGCGGGGCCGTCGGCAACGCCCCCGCTTTGGTCGGCGGGGTGGGCTCGCCGGCCGCGGCGCCCCCTGCAGCGTTGCCCGCCGTCGCGGCGACCGTGGCCCGCGCCCCCCCGCCGAGCTCGAGCACCAGCGCACCGACCACCAGCCCCACCGCCTGGTCGCGAGCCTCCGGCAGATCCTCGGGCAGAAACTCCAGATCGCGCGCGGCGGGGCGCCCGGCGAGCTCGACGTGGACCTCGACGCGAGTCGGGGTCCGGAAGGTCACGACCGCGATCGGGGTGGAGCCCCGCGCTGCCTCGACGCAGCGCTCCGGAGCGACGACGGCCGTGCAAGCGTCGAGCAGCACCGCCGCGGGCGGCACCGGCTCGGCGTCGTACAGGACCAGGACCGGGATCACGCGGTGCCCCCCCGGGCCGAGCCGGACGGCGGGGGAGCAAGGCGACCGGGCCGGCGCGGCGTCTCCACGGGACGGGACGGATAGCAGACGTCGGCGGGGGACGACCAGCGGGGGCGGTCGCGGTGGGCGGGGCCCCGCGGGCGCTGACGCCACCCGGCGGCCAGCTTCCACCCCTGGACCTGCCCGGATATTTCTCCTATGGGGAGACGGCGGGGCGGGCCCTGGTCGGCGACTGCGTCCCGTCGTCGATTGAACGTGAGCAGGTACGGGAACGCCGCGGCGGCCAGAGCCGCCGATCGCGTGGGGTGGCCGCGATTGCGGCGACGACTGACGGCGGTCGCGTCCCTTCGCGACGCCGTCGTGCTGGGCGCGACCGGCGTCGTCGCGTGCGCGGTCGTCGTGCTCGTATCTCGTCCGGGCCACATGACGCGCGACTCCATCGACCAGTTGGCCCAGGCGCGCACCCTGGACCTCACCGATCACCACCCTGTCGTGATGTCGATCCTGTGGCACTACCTGGATCAGCTGATCCCGGGGCCGCTCGGGATGCTGATCGTCATGAACGTCGTGTTCTGGGCCGGGCTCGCCGCGCTCTTGCTGACCTTCCGCCGGCCGCTCGTCTTCCGCGCCGTCGCGATGCTCGCCGTGGGCTTCTTTCCTCCGGTGTTCGCGATCGCGGGAACCATCTGGAAGGACACGTTGATGCAGGCCGCGCTGCTCGCCGGCGTCGGCTGCCTCGTCGTCTTTCTGCGCACGCGGCAACGCTGGCTGCTCGGGCTCGGCATCCTGGCCTGCGTCTTCGCCAGTGTCACACGCCACAACGGCCTCGCCGCGACCTGGCCGTTCTTGATGCTACCGTGGCTGGTGGCGCCGGGGTTCCCACGGCTGAAGTGGCCCACGCGCCTGGTCGCCGCCGCGAGCGCGGCGCTCGTCTCCACCGTCGTCACCACAGTGCTGGTCTTGCAGCTGCTCGGGACGTTCACGAAGCACGAGGCGTTCTGGCAGCTCATCGCGACGTTTGACCTCGCCGGCATCTCCGTCAACACGGACCGTCAGATGTTCGACCCGGGTTCGCCCGTGCTGCGCCGAGGCGCGTCCGTCGCCGACCTGGAGCGTTGCTACCGAAGCTCGAATCACCTCTCGCTCTACTACGGCTGCAACGCTCCGGGGAAGAAGGGGCGAGAGCCCCTGTTCTCCCGTGTCTCCGAGCCGGCCGAACTCGAGAGCCTCGCCTCGAACTGGCGACGCGCCGTGCTCGACGAGCCGCTCGGCTACCTCCGGCACCGCTACGACGTCTACCGCTTGGCGATCGGCCTCACCCCCCACGGGGCCAGCCTGACCTACGGCTCGAGGATCTCCGCGACGGACTACCCGCTCTCCCCCACCGCCCGCTCGGTCCAGGCTTCGATCGCGCCGCTCGCGAGCACCCCGCTGTTCCGGGTCTGGATCTACCTGTCGCTCGCGCTCGCCGCCGCCGTCACCGCGGTCCCGTTCTACCGGAGGACCGGCTCCGCGCTGCCGCTCGTGTTCGCCTTGTCCAGCCTCTCCTACTCGTCGAGCCTCTTCTTCGCGGCGGGCGCCCGAGACTATCGCTACTCGGTCTGGACCGTCCTCGCGAGCGTGCTCGCGCTCCTCGCGTTCGCCTCGACCGGTCGCCTCAGGCCCGCCGCCGGGCGCTAGGACCCGGATGGATTCAGCGCCACGTCGATCGTCGCCACGGCGTCCACCTCGGATTCCGTGAGTGCTATCGTGCGCGGATGGCGCGCGCCATTTTGAGGGCCTTGGGGCTGGGGGCGTTGATGGTGCTCTCCTTGAATGCCTGCCGTTCTCCCGGGTCGACCGGCCCGACGGCGGCACCGTCTCCGCTCGGAGGCGGAACCGCGACGCCGCGATCAGCTGACGACCCCGGTCCGACGGACGAGTCCCTATCGGGACCGACGCGGGCGCTCGAGCTCGCCGCGCTGCTGCCTTCCGACACCGAGCTCATGGTCGCTTTCACGAACCCCCTCGCCGCCGCGGACGCGCTCGGGCGCCTCGAGATGGGGGAGGCCTTCGCGGCCGGGCGCGCCACGCTCGCTGCGCAGCTGCGCCAGCGGATCGGCGTGGATCTCACCTCTCCGGACGGCTTCGCCGCCGTCGGGCTGGCGGTCGACCGTCCTTGTGCCTACGCGACGCTGGGGCGTCCCCGCGGGATGGTCGTCGTCGTCTTCTCGGTGAACGATCCGCGCCTGCTGCGCGCTCGGCTGCTCGACTGGGAGGGAGCGAACCTCACCGTCGAGCGGCTGGACGGGGCGGAGTTCTATCGCGGGCGTCCCGTGCACCAATCACCGCTGGCCGTCATCGTCGAACGCGGCGTCGCCGTCTTCGTCGCCACCAACGGGCCCGAACAGGTCGACGACGCGGAGCGAGTGGCACGCAACAACGCGAGCGAGCGGCTCGACCGCTCGCCGGCGTTTCGGGCGGCGCTCGCCGGTCTTCCGCCCGCGGCCGATGCGGTGCTCTTCGCGGCTTCGAGGGCCGTGACCGGCCAAGACCCGGTGGCAGCGGGGCTCTTCGCGGGCCTCGTGGGTGTCGGTGCGGCGGCACGGATCGCCGCCGATCGCATAGAGGCCGAGATCACGTTCCCGGTCCAGGCGGACTCGCCCCTCGCCGCGGCGATCGCCGCGCTTCGTGCCCCGTCCCCGGACGTGCCGGTACTCGAGCACTTCGGCGAGACGCCGCCCGTGCAGGCCCTCGAGTTCTCCTTCGATCCCGAGGCGATGGTGGCGGCCGCGGTGCCCGTGCTGACGGCGCTGGAACCCCCCGCCGCGGCGGGCACCGTGGAGCGGATCGCTCGCGAGCTCCTGCCGTTGCTCTCCGGCGACCTCGGCTACCTGTCTCGACCCGGGTTGGTGGCGCCACCTTCGCCGGCCGGGGGGGACTTCTACTGGCCCGTGCACTTCGACCAGACGGTCCTCCTCGGAGTGAACGACCCCGCGAGAGCCCGACGCTTCCTCGAGCGGCTGGCCACCCCCGCCGGCGGACGGCACCTCCGCCATTCCGGCCAGGATTTCACGGTCATCGGGGCGTCCGAGGGCTATCGGCTCGGTGTACGGGGGCAGACGCTCGTGGTCACTCAGGACGTGGCCGAACTCGCTGCGGTGCGGGCAGGCTGGCCCGATTCGGCGACGTGGGACTGGTCGCGCGTCGATCAACGCGCTCCGCTCGAGTACTGGAGGTCGCTCGACTGGTTCCTCCGCCGGGTCGACGACGACGAGCCCGTGTGGCCGAACGACTACTTCGTGCCGCCCGAGCTTCCGGGCGACCCCGCCACCGTTCGCGCCACGCGTCGGGAGCTCCTGCGTCTTCTCTTGGAGAGGAAACGACTCCAGTACGAGCGAACCCGCGAAGCGGTCCAGCTGCGCCTGGAGGTTGCCGGCCTGACCGGCACGGTTTCCCTCGCCCTGGCGCCGTCACCGGACGGACTGCGGGGACACGCGACCCTGCGTCCGGGGCTGGCCTCCTTCGGCGAGACGTGGAGCGCCTTGGCGAGCGCGCTCGCCGTCGTTCGCGCGTTTCGCGCGAGCGACGGGCCCCGGCTCG
>CAYOLF010000018.1:67597-82973 GCA_964404725.1 uncultured Polyangiaceae bacterium | reverse complement strand
TGCCTCAGTGGCCCCTCGCCGCCGCCTCGACGCGACCGGCGATCCGTTCGAGGCCCCACCCCTTGCAGATGTACCCGTCCGCGCCGAACGAACTCGCGGCGGACTTCAGCTCCGCTTCGGGGATGCTGCTCATCAGCAGAATCCTCGCCGAGCCGACCCCGCGACTGCGCAGGAGCTCGACCAGCTTGGGGCCCTGAATTTCTGGCATTTGAACATCGACGAGGATCACGTCCCAGGTCCCCTTGCGCACGGCCGTCAGGGCGCCGAAGGCGCCCTCGTTGTACTCGACCTCGTGGCCGCTCGACGCGAGCCGGCGCCTCACGAGGCTGGCAAACAACGCATCGTCGTCAATGAGAATGATCCGCGACAAGATGCCACTCCTTTAGGAGGATGCTCAGACTCGACCCGCGGGAGGGAACGAATGGCCAGCGCGGCGGGGCGGGTGGCGCCTCTCCCCGTTCCGCTGGTGTCGGCGTGGTCGCGCCGGGGGCGCCCGCGGCCCGCGGTCCGCCAGGTTCACCCGGAAACGGGGAATTTCGCTGCTCCTTCGGGTCGGTGCTCACGGTGCTCTTTGCGAAGACCTCCACTTCCGCGCCTGTGGATTCCGCCGGCGCCCGCGTCTGCCCGCGAGCTCCCCTGGTTGGCGTCACCCGTATGTGCTGGAGGGGTGCGGCAATCCGATGGACGGCGCCTTGGGACAATCATTAACCCCGGACTCGGGAAATGGTCAATCGTCGCCGCCCACCTCACTTCATCGCGGAGGAAATGGCGATATTCGACACCCGTGGGGTCGTCGTCTCGCGAATACGGCAAGGGTATTGGACGCGCACAGCGAGGCGGGATCGGACTGGCAGTGTCGTCTGCCGCCGTGCATGCTGCGCGCAAGTGAGCCGGTGTCGGGAAGATGACGGAGTGGGGAGCGCGTCCGATGGCTGAGCGGCAGCCGGGTCCGAGGCAGGCCGGCATGGACGTAGGGATCCTGGGATACGGGGCCTACGTGCCGCGCTTCCGCCTCCCCGCCACCGAGCCCGCGCGGGTCTGGGGCGGGTGCGGGGCGGCGCCTCCAGTCCGGGAGATCGCCGTCCCCGGGCTCGACGAGGACGTGATCACGATGTCCATCGAGATCGCACGCAACGCCCTCGCCCGAGCGGGGATCGCGGCGGCCGATCTCGGGGCCGTTTGGGTGGGGAGCGAGAGCCATCCCTACGCGGTCAAGCCGACGGGCACCGTGGTGGCCGAGGCCATCGGCGCGACCCCGGTCACCCTGGCTGCGGACCTGCAGTTCGCGTGCAAGGCGGGGAGCGAGGCGCTGCAGGCGTGCTTCGGGCTGGTGGGTGCGAGGATGGCGAGGTACGCGCTCGCCATCGGGGCCGACACCGCGCAGAGCCGCCCCGGCGACGCGCTCGAGCTCACCGCCGGCGCCGGCGGTGCGGGTTTCGTCGTGGGACCCGCGGCGGAGGGGATCGCCGAGCTAGAGGGGTGCGTGTCCTTCGTCTCCGACACCCCGGACTTTTGGCGGAGGCCCGGCGCGCACTATCCCTCGCATGCGGGGCGCTTCACTGGGGAACCCGGCTACCTTCACCACGTGCTGGGGTCGTGCCGGCTGCTCCTCGAGCGGCTCGGGGCCTCACCCGGAGACTACGCCCACGTGGTCTTTCACCAGCCCAACCCCAAGCTCCCCGAGCGGGCGGGCCGGCAGCTCGGATTCTCCGCGGGGCAGCTACGCGCGGGGATGCAGGTGGACCGCGTCGGCAACACCTACGCTGGCTCCGCGCTGCTCGGGCTGACGGCCGTGCTCGACGTGGCGCGGCCGAACGAACGCATCCTCCTGGTGTCCTACGGCAGCGGCGCCGGGAGCGACGCCTTCAGTCTCCGCGTCACCGACCGGATCCGCGACCGGTGCCCCCGCGTTCGCTCGACACGAGACTACGTCGCGCAACGCGTGGAGCTCGACTACGCCGAGTACGCCCGGCATTGCGGCAAGATTTCGAGGGAATGACCGCCCCAGCGACCAGGACCTGTCCAGGAATCGCGGGGCCGCGGCGCGGCGCGCTCGGGGTCATCGTCGCAGGACACAAGGGACCGCTGATCAGAGGCGAGCGTTCATGGGAGCTTCCATCATAGGTGCAGGGCAGACTCCGGTCGGGGAGCACTGGACGAGGTCGCTGGCCGACCTGGCCGCCGACGCCGTGCGGGCCGCGCTCGCCGACGCTGGGCGCGAGCGCGCCGACGCGCTCTTCGTCGGCAACATGCTGTCGGGCGAGCTGACGTCGCAACAGCACCTGGGGGCGCTGGTCGCGGACCACTCCGGCCTGGCCGGCATCGAGGCGACGCGCATCGAGGCAGCGTGCGCCTCGGGGGCCGCCGCGCTCCGGGTCGCTTGCGCCATGGTCGAGACGGGCGCGCTAGAGACGGCGATCGTGGTCGGCGTCGAGAAGATGACGGACGGCTCCGGTCCCGACGTCACCGCGGCGCTCGCCTCCGCCGCCGACGCCGACTTCGAGGCCGACCAGGGGCTGTCGTTCGTGGCGCTCAACGCGCTCCTGATGCGCCGGTACATGCACGAGTACCGGGTGAGCCACGCAGCCTTCGCGCCCTTCGTCACCAACGCGCACGAGAACGCGCTCCTCAACGCCGACGCCCTGCTGCGGTTTCGGGTCTCCGGGGAGGCGTTTGCTCAGGCCAAGATGATCGCCGACCCGATCAACCTGTTCGACAGCGCGCCCATCTGCGACGGGGCGGCGGCGGTCGTGGTCGCGTCGCAGCGCTCGGGCCAGGGCCCGGCGAGGGGGCCCCGCGCGGTAGAGGTGCGATCCTGCGCGATGGCAACGGACTCGCTCGCGCTCCACGACCGCCGTGATCCGCTGCGGCTTGGATCCGTCGCCCGTAGCACCGGGCAGGCGCTCGAGCTCGCGGGGTTGAAACGGGACGACATCGACCTGTTCGAGGCCCACGACGCGTTCTCCATCATGACGGTGCTGTCCCTCGAGGCCAGTGGCTTCGCGCCGTGCGGCAAGGGGACGCATCTCGGGGAGTCCGGCGCCATCGCCCGGGGAGGCAAGCTGCCCATCAGCACGCTCGGCGGCCTCAAGGCACGAGGCCACCCGGTCGGCGCTACCGGCATCTATCAGGTGGTGGAGGCCGTTCGGCAGCTGCGAGGCGAGGCCGGCGGCGCGCAGGTCGCGAACGCACGGTTGGCGATGACGCAGAACATCGGGGGCAGCGCGGCCACCACGGTCACGACGATCCTGGAGGCGCGAGACTGAGCGGGCATCGAGCCCGGAGCTGTTCGACGGAGGCCGTCTCGCTGCTCGGGCACGGTGACAGCCGCGGCCCAGGGTGAGGGCCGGCGGCGGAGGAGGAAGCGATGGACGGAGCGCGACAGTGGAGGACCCGGACCGCGAGGTACTCGCTCGTGGGTGCGTGCTGCGGGCGCTGCAAGATCCCGCACTTTCCCCCGCGCCCGCGCTGCCCGGCGTGCGGGGCAGCCACCGAGGAGTGTGCCTTCTCTGGGCGCGGGACGGTCTACTCCTACTCGATGGTGCGGCAGGCGCCAGGCCGGCTCTCGGACCAGGTCCCCTACCTGGTGGCGCTCGTCGCGCTGGAGGAGGGGCCGCTCCTGGCGGCCCAGCTCACCGACGTCGAGGCGACGGAGGTGCGCATCGGGATGCCGGTGGAGATGGTGACGCGTCGGTTGCGGGCCGATGGCCCTCGCGGAACCGTGCTGTACGGTTACAAGTTCCGCCCCGAGCGCACAGGGGCAAGCGCCGACGCGCCAGCGACCCAGAGCTGAGCCGTGGGGCCGCCGGAGTGACGTCCCGCCCCCGCGACCTGGCCATTCTCGCCACCTCTGCGCCGGCGGCGATCACCCCTCGGGGTGAGGCGGATTTCGCCAGGTCGACCACAGGTGACTCAAGCGCGATGCGTGTCCGAACGTGTGGACACGCTACCGCGCTTCGGCTATCCATGGGTAGCAGTTGGTGAGGGGCCGTTCAAGCGACAAGTCGCCCAGAGCGCGCCCGATACCCTGGCGAGATCCGACGGCCAGACGCACCGGCGGGGGCTCGCGTTGCCGATGAACCACGAGCTCGAGCGACGTTCCCGCCGGCCCTCTTCCCGTGACGGGGGTCGAGGGTGAAGGATCACGACCTCGAGGCCGTCGTCGCCGACCTCCAGCAGGTCGACCGCCAGGCAGGTTGGCGCCGGGTGCTGCGGATCGGCGAGATCATCGTCAAGCGCGTGTACGGCGGGGACCGAGACGCCTGCCGGCAGCCAAAGCGACGGGCGGTTTCGATTCGACGGATCGCCGAGCACCCGAACTGCCCCTTCCGCAAATCGCGCCTGGCAGAGGCGATCGGCGTGTACCTGCTCTGCGAGGAGATGCCGCGCGTGCGCACCCTCGGCCATGTCGGGCCGTCTCACGTGGCCGCAGTGCTGTCGCTCCCACCCGAGCGGCGGGCCGTGATGCTCGAACGGACGGAACGGGAGCGGTGGAGCGTACGCCGACTTCGCGAGGAAGTCGTGGAGCTCCACCGCGCGGCGGGCGAACGCCGCGGCCGACCGCGGCGGGGGTCGGGCGACCAGGGATACCCGGAGGTCCGGGCTGCGGTGCTGGCGCTGGAGCGCGCCCGGACGCAGCTCGAGGCGGCCCAACCAGCGGCCGCGCTGCTCACTCGCGTTCGTCAGGCGCTTGCCGTGCTCACCGGTGGTGAGCCGCGGGACGGGTCCGAGCCCGCGCCCTCGCGGCGCGCGTCACCGTGAACATCGCCAACGCGGGCGACGGCCCACCGCGAGAGGCGGTGCGTCGCGGGTGAGCGCGACACGGCTCGCCTCGGGTGCGGTGGACCGGACCTGCCGGCTCAGCAGAGCGTGTAGATGAAGATCTGGAAGGTGCGTGCGGGCGCGGGGTTCCCGTCGCTGTCGACGGCCTCGAGGCGCACGGTGTGGGTCACGCCGAAGCAGTCGTTGCTGTAGAGCCGCAAGGTCGGGTTCGCCCCCGTGCCGAGGTCCCCGTCCTGGAGGTCGGTGCGATCGGTTCGCCACACCAGGGACGAGCCGGGTAGGGCTCCGTCTTCCGGATCCGTGCCACTGCCCGCGACCGCGAGATCCACGTACCACAGCCCCAGCTCCTCGTCGTACCCGTCGTAGAAGGCGTCGGGGACCGGGGACGTCGGGCTCAGGATGGTGACGGTGGGAGGCTCGCCCGCGCAGTCGATGGCGTCAAAGGTGGTGGTCGCCTCGGCCTCCGCCGAGCCGTAGGCACGGGCGGTGACCGTGTGCTCGCCGAGGGCGAAGGACGCCGTCGATGTGAAGCCCGTGCCGAGGCTTGTCCCTCCGGAGGACCAGGCGATCGCCGATCCCGGGACCGTCACGCTCGGGAACTGCGGATGGGAGGCGCTGGCGCGTAACGTCACCGGGGTATCCGCGCAGACCGAGGTACCAGCCACCGGCTCCAGGATCTCCACCGCGGGCAGCGCCGGTTCCGCGTCGAGGACCGTGACGCGGTACACGTTGTCCTCTCCGGCGCCGGCGATCACCCGGAACGGTACCTCGGTCCCCGCCGTCGCCACGGCCGCGTAAATGGTGACCGTGCCTCGCGATTCCACGACGAGTCCGTCTCCCGCGAGCGCCAGGTTCCCCCAGCCCGAGGGGAAGGCGAGCTCGACGCGAAGCCGCCCCGGGGCGGCGCTGCCGAGGTCGGGCATCGTGGCCACGAACCAGTCCTCGTCGACCGCCGGGGTCGCGGTGCCGCTGGCAGGAATGGTGACGATGGTTCCCGTCGCCGGCACGCCGATGGCCAGCGGCACGGCGTCGCTCTCAGTGTCGTTGGGGGTGATGGCCTCCGAGAAGTTCAGCGTGAGGTCGTAGCCGGTCAGGTCGGGGAGCGTCGGCGCGGCGGCCGCCCGCACGGCGGCCAACGGATCGACGAGCAGACGCCGCTCCTCCGGTTGGTCGGTATACCCCCGGGCGCGGAGCTCGGCGTTGCTCAGGGTGTTGGCTTCGGCGGTCAGAAGCTCCTTGATGGAAGGCACGATGGCGCGCCGCTGGGCGTCGGTGAGCGACGTCGTGGCCGGATCCAGGCTGGGGTTGAGCGCCTGCATGCTGGCGACCACGCCGGTGATGAACGGGGCGGCCGCGCTCGTGCCGCCGAGCGTCCCCCGGACGAGGGCCGAGGACGGATCGTCCACGCTGGACGGGGACATGTAGGCGGTATCGATCGGTGCCCAGAGGTCGACGCGGGAGCCGTAGAAGTGCACGTTGTCGAGGTCGCCGTTCACCGCGCCCGCCACGATCGTCTGGGGGATCATCGCCGGGACGATGCCCCAGCTCTCGGTCCGCGCGTCGTCGACGTCCACCAGATCCCGGATCACCTCCGGCAGCGACTCCCGTGAGAGGCGGTTGCCGGCGATCGTCACCACTGGAACGCCCGCGCGACTCGCGTGAGCGATGGCGGAAGCCATCGGGCTGCGCACGTCGCCGAGCGCGAAGGTGGCGACGCAAGCGCTGGTCGCCGCCACCGCGCCGCTGATCGCGGCACCACAGGCGACCGCTCCGACGAAGGGGATGGGGCCGAGCGTGGCGCAGACCGTGGCTGCCGCGGCGTGCACGCCGGCCGTCACGATGGCGCAGATGCCCGCGCGCCCCGCGACCGAGCAGATGTCGAAATCGGGGCCCACGTTGGTCAGCACGCGACAGGGGTAGCCGCCGCTGATGTTGACGACCGAGGCGCCGTCCGCCACCGCGCGCAGGACGCCACCCCCGATCTCGAAGGCGTAGCTGAGAAAATCGTACTTGTAGAGCATCGGGACCGCGTTGAGCCCCGCCACGCCGGCCGCGCCGAAGCCGTCGTTGACGACGCCGCCGATGGTGGTCACGACGCCGGTGCCGTGCCAGCTCCGATCGCCGAAGAAGCTGTTGCCGACCGTGGGTGGCCCCTCCGCCGCGCCCGCGCCGCAGCGGTAGCCCGGGATCCCGCGCGCGGTCATGTCGCACTGCACGGGGGTCCCGCTGCTGGGCGAGCGGAAGTCGGCGTTCGGGGCGAAGCCGATGTCGAGCACCCCGACGTCGACCTCGCGCTCGTCCGCGTCCCACAGCGCCGTGAACGTCCACAGCGCCGGGACGTTCTCGACGCAATCGCGCGAGGGATCGCCGGGCACGCACGGCCCGGTGACGTCCGCCGCCGCGACCATCTGCATGGTGTGCGTGACGTTGGCCGACTCCAGCGCGGAGATCGACGGTGCGCCCTGCATCTGGAGCCTCGGGTTGACGGCGACCACGAAGCCCTCCGCCTGGTAGATCAGGGCGAGGGCGAGGATGCTCAGGACGTCCTCGCGGCTCGCGAACAGGGTGCCGGACTCGCCGAAGAGCTCGCGCAGGACCCCGAGGTGAGCGGGGTCCGCCTGCCCGGGATCGACGCTGACGAGCACCGCCGTCCCGTTGTCTTCGCCGTCACCACGATCCACCGTCTGTTCCGCGATCACCGTCCCCCCGCTGCGGTCCAGGAAGTCGGTCAGCTCGTCGTCGCTCGCCGGGAAGAGGATCAGCTCCTCGGTCGCGATCTGGACGGGGCGGGCGCCATCGGGGAGCAGCGTGCCCACGGCCTTGGCGCCCGGCGCCGGATCGAGCTCATCGTCCGTCAGGGCGAGCTCGGGCTCGATCACGCTGGCGGGCGCGCCCGGAGCCGCGATCAAGGCGAAGTCGGTGACCAGGTCCTCCTCGACGTCCGCCAGCGCGCCGTGGCTGCGATCCACGAAGTAGAGCCCGTGGAACATCTCGCCGGCCGCCACCGTCAGGGCTCCGTCGGCGGCCACCACTGACCCATCGGTGAGCGGGACCGCGGTGGACGCGAAGCGGTTCCCGGTGCTTCGCAGCAGCTCCACCGGCTCGCCGTCACCGCTGTCGGGCGAGGCGAGGGCAACGGTGAGCGAATCCACCCCCGGATCGCGCGCCCCGAAGTCGAGCTCGAGCGTCACCGAATCGCCGACGGCGTACACCACCGAGTCGAGCCGGAGGCGGATGCCCGAGGGCTGGAGCGGCGCTGTCACCTCACCCCCGAGCTCGATCGCTCCGCCCTCCCCACCGATGACCGCGCCGGCCCCGGCGGCGCCGCCCGTCGCTGCCGCCCCGCTCATCCCGCCGGAGCGTCCCCCGCCCTCGGCGCCCGCGCCGGCCCCGGCGTCCGCCCCACCCTCGGCGCCCGCCCCACCCTCGGCGCCCGCCCCACCGGTGGCGGGTGCTCCCCCCTCGGCATCGAGGCCCGCCGTGCCACCGCTCCGCGTGTGGCTGCCCCCGCCTTCCCCCGCAGTGCCAACGTCGTTACGCGCGCCGCCCTCTCCGTCCGACCCGCAGCCGACGAGCCCCGCCCAGGCCACCGCGACGGCAACCGCCCTCCATGAGTACTGCATCCTCTCCTCCTATGCCGAGCACGAGATAACGGCTGGGATATGGAGTGATGCGGCGCGTTGCCAAGTGGGGCGGCGGGAGATCCCGCACGCTCCAGCCCCGATCGGCGGCAACTCGGGGACGGTGACCGGGTTCGCAGCACCTGACTTAGCCGTTCGGAGCGGGGCGTGAGCGCGCACGAGCCCCGAACCACGCGGGGCCGCTCGCTGGCAGGTCGCGACCGCGCCGGGCGCTAGAGCACGGACAAATCCCTCACGAGCGCGAGCCGCGCTGGGGCGCATCCGGGCCATCGAGCAGCGCCTCCCCGGCCTCCTCGTCGAGGCGTTCGTCCATCGGGTGGGGGAACTCGTAATAGCTGAAGACGGGGCCGATGTTGGCCACGAGCGCGCCAGTCGGGTCGAGGTTCACCACCACTGCGCAGTCGACGGTCTTGGGGCCCGCCCCGAGCACCCCACGATGATCGCCGTCGGTGTGGCCGTCGGCCAACATCGTTCGCTTCAAGCGGACGCTCACCTCGCCGCTCTGCGATCGGCCGTGCAGGGCGCAGCAGTGGCGTTCATGCAGGAGAAGCGCCCGATCCCATAGGGGGTTGCGCTCGCACACGATCTCGGCTCCCCTGTCGGTGGGTAGGGGGACGTCCCGTTCGGGGACGCCGCTCTGGCTGCGGACGCGAAACAGGAGGAGACGTGATGCCCGAATGGTTGCAGGCCGCATGGACGAAAGACATCGAGTTGATGCTCTCGCAGCACGTGCTGACGATTGGGACGGCGCTGCTGATCCTGATCGGTGGCTGGCTGATTGCCTACATCGTCCGGCAGGCGGTGTTCGCTGCCCTCAAGCGGACGACGTTGGATGACCGGATCGCCGACCTGCTGGGGATCGACACCGGGAGCGAACACAACTCCCGCATCGAGCGAATCATCGCGAAAAGCGTCTACTACATCCTGCTGATGCTGGTGCTGGTCGGGTTCTTCGGCTTCCTGAGGATCGACGCGGTGACCCAGCCGTTGCTCACCGTTCTCGACCAGGTCGCCAGCGCGGTGCCCAGCGTGGCCAAGGCGGTGATCATCGGGTTCGGTGGCTTCCTGCTGGCAACCGGCGTTCGTCGGCTGATCGTGTTCCTCCTCGAGAAGGTCCGGTTCGAGAAGTACATGCGGGGGTTGGCGGGCGAAGACCTCGACGCTCGCCCGCTCGTGGAGGAGCCCGACCGTCGCGAGCGGAAGAAGGGCAAGAAGCACCCTCGTTCCGCCACTCCGATCACGCACACGCTGGCGGACGTCGCCTACTGGTTCATCATCGTCGTGGCCGCCGTCCCGGTGCTCGAGGCGTTGAAGATTGGGGCCCTGGCCGTGCCGCTCCAGTCGGCGCTGGCCGCCATTGCCACCTACCTGCCCCAGGTGGCCGGTGCGGTCGTCTTGATGCTTGTGGGCTACGTGCTTGCACGGATCGTTCGCAGCCTCGTCAGCGGAGTGCTGGCGCGGGTCGGGGTCGATGCGGCGATGAACCGATTGGGGTTCGGCCAGGTCACGCGCGAGGAGAAGCTGAGCGGGATCGTGGGCACCGTCGCGATGGTGTTCGTCCTCCTTCAGTTTGCCATCAGCGCGGTGGGTCGCCTCGAGATCAAGGAGATCAGCGAGCCGCTGGGGGTGATGCTGCAACAGATCTACGCCTACCTCCCCAAGTTGCTCGTCGGAGGGGTCCTCCTGGCGGTGGGGGTGCTCGTGGCTCGGGTGGCCACCAACGTCACCTCACGTCTGCTCGCCGCGATGGGGTTCAACACGTTGATGGTCCACATCGGACTGTTCAAGCACCTGTCGAAGGAGGCCAAGGAGCAAGAGCAGGAGTCGAAGCAGATCCTGGAGAGGCGTCGCGAGGCTGCGGCCTCAGGGGCGTCCCGCACCGAGGACGACGATGGAAGCGAGGTGGACGAGGCGGACGAGGCGGACGAGCCGGAAGACGTCGATTCGTCGGAGGGAGCGCCCGACGAGCTGCTCGCTCAGCACGGGACCAGTGGGATCCATACCCCGGCCGACGTGGCGGGAGTGGTGGTGGGGGCCATCATCGTGCTGTTGTTCTTGCGTCAGGTGCTCCACACGATGGGGCTCGAGGGGGTGGGGCAGCTCCTGGACGGGATGCTGGCGTTCCTGCCCAACGCGCTGGTAGCGGTCGTGGTGCTCGGGGCAGGGCTCTGGGCCGCGGGCTGGGCACGGCGCCGGATCGATGCCTTGACCCGAACCTCGGCCGATCCGCTGCTCAAGGCGTTGGGGGCGAGTGCCTACGTCGTCGTCGTCGCGTTCTCGGTGATGGTGGCGCTCCAGCAGCTCGGGGTGGGGGCGCAGCTGATCGCGATCGCCTTCGGGCTGGTGGTGGGGGCGGTCTGCCTGGGATTGGCGCTGGCATTCGGGCTCGGTGGCCGTGAGGTCGCAGCCAAGATCATCGAGAAGGCGTACCGCGACCGGCAGGGACCGGGGTCGCGCTGAGGCCTGGAACGAGCGCGGGCGAGGTCCAGCTGATCTCGCTCGTGCTCGAGCCGCAGGCCCGGTGCCGGAGCGTCGATCCGGTGGCGGAAGACACCGGCTCGGGCCTGACCTGCTCCTCGACGGCGTCGCCATCCTCGCCGACGAGGCGATTCTCGCTGCCTAGCGGCGGTTCTGGACGGGGCGACGGCGCCGGACAGGGAAGGGATCGCCGCGCGCTACTCGGTCGATCACGGCCGCGAGCTCGGCTACGACCCGCTCGATTCCGAAGGGCTAGACCTGGTCCAGTGTTGCCCGTGGGAACGGTCCGACCACGGCTGATGATCGTGACCGTTGCCATCCCACGACCTTCCAGCCCCACGTCGCCAGCCGACAGGGATCATGCAGCCGTCCGTCGATGGATCGTTCCAGGATTGACGCTGGAGCGCGGGGGCCGTGGCAGTCGGACTGCCCCGGCCCCGGCCTCGGCCCGGCCCTACGGGACGTACAGATCCCTCACGAACGCGGGTCGAGACGGGGCATCCGGGCCATCGAGCAGCGCCTGCCAAGCCTCGTCGTCGAGGCGATCGTCCATCGGGTGGGGGAACTCGTAGTAGCTGAAGACGGGGCCGATGTTGGCCACGAGCGCGCCGGTCGGGTCGAGGTTTACCACCACCGCCCAGTCGACGTATCCGGAGGCCACCTCGAGCACCCGATGGGTGTTGCCGTCGGTGTGGACGTCGGCCACCACGGTGGTCTTGTACGGGTCGCCCTCGACGGAGCGCACCAGCGTCGACGGTATCGAGGGGTCCGGGGGCTCCGGAACGTTGGAGGTCGCCGCGGCGATCGAGAGGATGATGTTGTCGAAGGTCGTGCCGATGTGGGAGATGTACTCTTGGTCTGACTCGCTGATGACCTCGTGCTCGAGCTCGGCGACGCTGATGCTCGTGAGCCGTCCGAGGAGCGTCTCCAGGCTCGTGATCGGGGTGTCGAGGTCGGTGGCGAGCATCTCGAGCTCGCGGAGCCCAGCGCGCGTCAGCCGCGTCAGGTCCGCCAGACGCGAGTAGACCTCGGGCTGCGGCTCCACGTAATAGGGGTTCACCTCCACCGGCGGGATGGCGGACGAGCCACCCATCCCCGAGGTGTACGATTGCTTCACGTACAGGATGGTGTCGTGGCGCAGCTCGGCCCAGGAGGCGAGCCCGGTCTGCAGCGCCTTGTCTCGATAGGCGTCGCCGCCCATCCACGTGGGCAGCCCGGTGTAGTCGCGCTCGAAGAGCGGTCGAAGGGAGTGCAGCCAACCATTGTAGAGCGTGCGCCAGTGGTCCTCCTCCGTGAACGCCGCCGTCTCCGCCTGCAAGCTGGCGAGTTGCTCGGGGTAGCCGCAGTGGCCAAGGTCCGGCTCGAGGTGCTGCTCCGCGCGGGACGAGCCGAACGCTGCGGCCACGTCGAGCCCCTTGGGGAGCAGCCGACACAGCTCCAGCAGCTCGGGGCGGCCCTCCAGCTCGGCGATCGCCCCAGCCTTGCAGCACAGCCACGCCCAGTCCGCCTCGGTCTGGCCCTCGCACGAGGCGAAGGCGCCGGTGACGCCGTCGGGCCTGGTGCAGTAGCTGCTCACCGCCGCGTCGGGGTAGTCGACCACGTACTGGTAGTCGTCACGAGCCACGTTGGGCCCGACGTGGTCGAAGACCAGCTGCCCCAGCGTGTAGGAGTCGAACGCGAAGCTCTGCCCGAGGAACCGCAGGCCCTGGGTCTGCTCCGTCAGGTCGAGGTACCACTGCACCATCCCCGACTGGATCTGGGGCTCGCGCTCCTCACGCAGCCGGTCGCGCAGGATCTCCAGCCGGGCGCCGTCGTCGAGGGCGGTGAGCTCGAACTCTTCGCCGTAGACCTCCCGCAGCACCCGGTCGTACTCGACGAAGGTCAGGTCGTCCGGCGCCCCCACGAAGAAGCCGGTGACGCGCCGGATCCGGTCCCAGAGCTCCATCGCCGGCACCTCTGCGTCGCGGAACGTGACCGAGGTGGAGGCCATCGCCGAGGTCAGCAAGGCCGCCATGCGGGTCTCCATGGGGCTCTTGACCCGCAAGGTGATGCGGCCAAGGTACATCGCGCCGCGGAAGTACCGCTCCAGCGCTTCGTGCTCGGTGTAATGGCCGCGCGGCTTGTACTGGGTATAGTCCTCGCAGAAGCAGGCGGCCCCCGCCTCGTAGTCCTGAGGGCTCACGTCGTCGCCGTTACAGGCCACGTCGAAGATGCAGTCGCGGTTGAAGATGGGCTCGAGCGCGAATCCACTGGCCTGTTCCACCAAGGCGATTACCTCGGCGACCTCCGGCGCGACCTCCGGCGGCACCGGGAAGGTGTCGGGGAACATCAGCTTGGCGGCCACCGAAAGGGCGGCCGTGCTGCGACGCGCGGCCTCGGCGCCGTCTCCTTCGAGCGCCGCGCCCAACCCGCGCAGCTTCTCCACCACCGCCGGCAGCAGCACCTCGTAGACGGGGAGCAGTTCGTCGAGCTCCAGACTCTTGAGGATCTGATCGAAGAAGAGGTGATAGAGGTGCAGCGTTGAGTCGGTGGTGACCAGGATGGGCGCGTCCGTCGCCTCGAGCTGCCAGTAGGCGAGGTCGAAGCGTCTGAGCCGGTTCTGGCCTCGAAGCAGGACGATGCCCCGGGCCGCCAGCAATGCCTCTGCCTCGGGGGTCCAATCGAACAGGCTGCTGGTGGTCACCTCGGTCTGGAGGTTGACGATCTCGCTCGCATCGAGCGGCAGTTCGTAGCTCGGGACCTGGGCAGAGTAGGCGACCTCGGAGGTGCTGCCAGAGATGAGTGGCGCCTTGACGACGACCGAACCCGGTACGTAGCTCACGTCCGCGGGCGTCACTGGAGGTAGCCCGCCAGTCGGCGTCGGACCGACGCCTCCCTCGGCGCCGCCGAGCTCAGCGTGGCCGCCTTGCGCTCCGCCGCCGCCCAGTGTCACCGCCCCGCCCTGGGCTCCGCTGCCGCCCAGCGTCACCGCCCCGCCCTGGGCTCCGCTGCCGCCCAGTGTCACCGCCCCGCCCGTCGCCTCGCCACCGCCGGTGCTCCGGCCCCCCGTCGGTGCACCCTCTCCGCCACTTCCACCGCTTCGCTCGCCGCCGGTTCCGCCCGTGACTCCCCCGGTCTCGCTGCCCGAGAGGGCGTTGCCCTCGTTGCCGCTACCGCCCCGTGGCCCGTCCGAGCCGTCGCCGCTGCAGCCCGTGGCCAGTCCCAACGCGGCGAGCAGTCCCAGAATGCGCTTCATGTCGACCACGGGTCCTCCCTGAATGTGCCATTGCCCACCCGCGCGGTGGCGCCCGCAACTGTGAAGCAACCGCCGTGCCAGCGCAGTAGGGACGAATTTGGCTTCGGGTCGCACCTTGGGGGTGAGCGATGGCACACCGCTGGACCACCACGGAGTGGCACAGCTCGAGGACTCCGGGCCGCGCGGCGGCTCGGCCGTTTTCCTGGGCAGCGGGGACGGGCAGCACCGAGAGCGGCACCTGGAGCGCGGCCCCGCCCCGGGGTTGGGGTCGGTGCCGGGATCGCCCAGCCCGATGGCCTCGGCGTCACGGACGCGCCATGAGCGGCCCCTTCGGCCGCGGATGCCGCTGCGAGCTAGCCGCCGCAGGTAGTGTCGTAGGGGCACACCGCGAAGCGGTCGACATCGAGGGGCGCGTAGGTTCCGTCGGCCCGAATCTGGGAGCAGACGATGGGGCGGGTGCGCTCGCAGGTGCAGCCGTCGTCCAGGACCTCGTTGGGGAGCGCGCCGATGCTGGGGATGAGCTGGACACAATCCATCGGTTGGCACCGCCGCCAGCCGACGTTGAACGAGGAGTGGTAGTAGCGGTACGTCGTGTTCCCGTAGGCGAAGTCGAAGGAGTCGTTGTTGTGGCCGCCGCCGCTGTCGTACCTGGCGCCGCTCAGCGGGGTGACGATCCCGTCGATCATGATCTGCGCGAACCCCTCGTAGGTGGGCACCGCCGAGTTCAGCATCCGGCACGACACCGCGGAGGCTTGGACATAGATCTCTCCGGTCACGGTGCCGTCGCTGAAGGTGCAGAGGGTGTCGGCGTCGGCGAACGTGGCGTCGATTCCATCGTCGCATTCGACAGTGCGTGTCTCGGGGATACGAATGTCGAAACCCGCGGCGTCCGCGCCCCCCGCGCCGGCGGCGCCGGCCGTGGCGGTGCCGCCGTCACCGCCGCCAGCACCCCCAGACGACGCGCCCCCGTTCTCTGCCCCAGCGATCGTCGTGCCGCCGGTGGTGTTCCCGCCGCTCGGGGTGCCGCCGGTCGTGGCGCCGCCGGAGGGGGCCCCACCGCTCTGGGTGCCGCCCGTGGTCGCGCCGCCCGTGGTCACGCCGCCCGTCGTCGTGCCGCCGGTCGTGGCGCCGCCGGTCGTGGCGCCGCCGGTCGTGGCGCCGCCGGTTGGGGTGCCGCCCATCGTCGCGCCACCGGTAGCAGAGCCGCCGCTGGCGCCGCCGGTCGCGGCGCCGCCGGTCG
>CAYOLF010000018.1:63202-67497 GCA_964404725.1 uncultured Polyangiaceae bacterium | reverse complement strand
GGCGCCGCCGGTCGCGGCGCCGCCGGTCGTGGCGCCGCCGGTCGTGGCGCCGCCGGTCGTGGCGCCGCCGCTGACGTCGCCGGAGGACGCACCGGCGTCTTCGGTATCCCCGGATGACGCGCCACCAGTCTGCTCGCCGCCGGTCGTGGCACCGCCGGTCGTGGCACCGCCGTTCTCGCCGCCACCCGCGGTCGTGCCCGAGTCGTCGTCGCTGTTCGCGCAGCTGGCGCCGAGCCCGAGCAGCATGACGCATCCCAGTAATCCAAGTCGTCGCATCGTCGTTTCCATTCTTGGCCGGTCGCCGGCGCTCTGCCGGACCAGAAGCTGCTTCAGCGGACGTAGGGGCGCACCTGCTTGATCACCAGCTGGCGGTCGGAGCCCACGAGCTTGAACTCCAGATCGAGCGCCAAGTTGTAGGCGTAGTCCCCGTAGAGATCGGAGAAATGGTCTTGGACGGTGGTCGCGGCCCGGTGAAGCTCAATCACTTCGGCGTCGGAGAGCACTGGCGCGTCGGGCGACAGCGAAGAGAACCGCTCTCGCGCCACCTGGATCCCGCTCGGGGCGGGCACGATCGAGAAGATCTCCGGGACGGAGCCGTCCGTGGGGTTGGTGACGCTCACCTCGCCGAGCTGAACGTTCACGTACAGGCCAACTGTCGTCAGATCGGCGATGTTCTGCGTGATCAGGACGCCGTTCGCGGCCTCGTCGTCGAAGGCCGGGTTCACCGCGGCACCCATCCGCACCGCCAGGTGGTCGATGCCCCAGTAGGATCGCTCCTCGAACGCCTGGAACCCCCAGACAGACGCCCAGACCGGGGGGAGGCGACGGGAGGCCGGCGGCTTGGTGCCGCTCGCGGAGACGGACTCGTACAACCCGGCGCCGCTGAAGCTCGGCAGATCCTCGCTGTTGGTGCTGGAGCGGAGTCGGACCTGTCGAGCGCCGAAAATCTCGGTCACGCGGGCGTCGAGGGCGGCGGCGAAGTCCACGGCGACCGGTGTGGCCACGATGTGGTGGCGCAGAGAGGCGAGCGCTGCGTCGCGAAGCGTGGAGTCCGTCGCGAAGGTGGGTGCCGCGAGGAGGCGAGCCGCGTAGTTCCAGAGATCCTCGTCCGCGGGAGCCTCCGCGCAAAGGGCCTCGGCGTCGTCGCAGGGGGCACTGGCGCGCCCCTCCCCGACGCAGGCGGTGCGCGCTGCCGCGCAGGACTCGACGGTGACGCGGCCGGAATGGAGGTGCTCGTCGTAGTAGCGGAACGGCACGGCGAACCCGTCGGGGGCCTGCTCCGGCAGCAACTGGTGGAGCTCGGCGAGGTTGGCGGCCTTCACGCCAATGGCGACCGAGTCCGCGAACCCTACCTCGTCGAACCTGGGAAGCCCCTCGCGCTCGAGATCATACGTGGGAACGAGCGGCGCGAGGGCCCGAGAAGCCCAGAATGCTTCCGCCTCGACGAGGGTGGTGGCTTCGAGGGAGAACGTCCCGTCCCCCACCTCGAAGCGCACCAGCTGGCCGAGCAGCGGAGCGATCCGTGAGTCGCTGGCGGCGTCGAGCAGGGCCAGGTTGGGCGTTTTGCGGGCCCGGGCGGCGACGTTGACGTGGGCGAGGGGAGTCTGCAGCTCCTCGGTGATGGTACCGCCGACCACCGGCAGCTCGTTGGGGAGGCGGGGGAGGACCAGGACGTCCGTGTACGAGACGGGCGTGATGCCGAGCTCTTCCGGAGCCATCAGGCGCAGCGTCCCGTAGGCGACTCCGTCGTTGAGCAGCTGCTGCGTCAGCGAGCCGTAGAGCTCCCGTCGCGTGAGCCAGGCCGCGCCGCCGCCGGCGAAGGCCGCTTGGTCGTCGGCGAGCGCCAGCTCCAATTCGTCGCCGGCGGGGAGGTAAGCGAGCCGCGACTCGCCGCCGGCCAGGGCCGCGATCCCCAACCGCTCCTCCAGGAGTCGATGGCAGTCGAGGGCCTGAGCGGGCGTCAGATCGTCGCTCGGGAAGAAGGAGAGGGTGAGCGGAGCCACCAGGGTGACCCCCAGCGCAGCGCTCGCCGCGGCCACCTCGGGGTAGCGGGTGAGCGTGCCGGCGTAGCCCGTGCGGTCAGCGCCCGAGTAGGTCGTGGCTTCGAACTCGGAGAGCGTCTGCTCGACGCCGAGCACCTGGTTGGCGAAGTGGTAGTGGAGCGGGTGGGCGCGGGTGTTCTGGAGGTACACCTGCGGCGCGTCGCCGAGGTCGGAGACGTAGAACTTGACCACCTGGGACGGCCCGAGCTCGGTCGGGATCGACACCGCCAGCTGCTCGAAGGTCGTGAAACCGTCGTTGACGTCGAGGCCGGTCGCGTAGTCGTCGTTCACCAGGGCGGGAGGTAGCACCTCGAGCGCGACCTCCGCGTCCGCTGCGCCGGCCAGGCGCGGCGCGTCGTCGGGGTCGAGGTCCAGGGTGGCGAAGGCATGGCCCCGGGCCTTGATCGTGAGCGCCAGCGCCCCGGGTTCGGGGTTGATGCGGAGCCCATCCGGCGAGCAGTCCGTGCCGGGTGCCGGCGAGTCGGGGCACGACGCCGTGCGAACCGACCCGTCCACGCTCGTGATGACGGCGACATACTTCGCCAGCGGCTCGCCGTCACTACCCGTCACCTCGACGAGGACGGGGGGGGCTGGCACGTCCCCTCCGCTGCTTGCCGAGCAGCCGAGGACCAGCGCCATGCTCGCCGCTGCAGCCAGACCCATCGACGGCCCCAGCGCGCGTCCCATGAGGCGTGAACGCCAACGACCCCCACCGGGACGGGGTGTGCCAGATGCGCGCATGAGAAGAAGCCGGGGAGGTGACAAGCACTTCTCGTGCCATGCGCATTCTCCCGGGATTCCTCGTGGCATCCTTGGCCGCTCGATCGTGGGCCTTGCTCAGCTTGGCACAGGCGGTCACGGGCGGCTGCGGGACGCGGAGCGCGAGAAGGAGCGCGAGAAGGAGCCCGACCCGATGAACGCGACCCTCGATCGCGACGGCGCTCGCGCCCACGCCGCGCCTGGCCGCGCCCGAACAGCGTCTCCCCCAGCGTGCGCCGCGCGGCGTCGACGAGAGGTGAGCGTCGCCTGCGGGTACGACGGCTCCGGTCGCCAGGAAGCGACGCTGGGAGCTTGGCCGCGGGGGACCGCGCTCGATGCGGCGGACGGTCCGGAGGACCCCTTCGTCATGAGGGTGGGGTGGCAGAGTGAGCTCTGCCCCGCCCCCTCGCCAGAGCGGCATTCAGGGTATTGGCCGCGGGTAGCTCCGCCCGCAGGCCTCGCAGGTGACGAGTGTCCCCTCCATGGCGAATCGTCGCGTCCTTCCCGAACCGAGGATAGCCCGGGGCGGAATGAGGGCACAGCGGGCGTCCGCACCCGGCGAGGGGCTTCGGCAGTGCCGCTGGAAGCTCGGTCGTGGCGCCACGGGCTCGACGGAGGCGTGGAGCGTGGAGCCCCAGCGGCCCCGTCGATTCAGGTCACGATGCGACAGTCGACCGTGCAGAGATCGCCGCCATTGTCCGGGCCGAGGTCGCACTCCTCGTTGCCCGCGACGACGCCGTCGCCGCAGGTCACTTCGCAGGGTGCTCCTTCGTTGCAGGTGTAGCCAGGCTCGAGGGTCTGGCAGTCCCCCGAGCATCCGTCGCCGCTGACCCTGTTCAGATCGTCGCACGCTTCGCCCGGGTCGAGCACGCCGTTGCCGCAGGCGGTAGAGCGGCAGACGCCATCTTCTAGCACGAAGCCGGGGTCGCAGGGGGAGTCGGGCAGGGTGCAGTCGGGTTCGCAGCCGTCGCCGTCGTTGACGCCGTCGTCGCACTGCTCGTCGCCGTTGACGATGGCGTCGCCGCAGAAGCGGGCTCGGGTGCAGTCGGGGTTGCAGCCGCCGTAGGTTCCGTCGTTGCCCTCCGAGCCGAGGTCGCACTCTTCGTCGCCCGCGACGACGCCGTCGCCGCAGGCGGTGGCGCGGCAGACGCCGTCTTCCAGCACGAAGCCGGGGTCGCAGGGGGATTCGGGCAGGGTGCAGTCGGGCTCGCAGCCGTCGCCGTCGTTGACGCCGTCGTCGCACTGCTCGTCACCGTTGACGATGCCGTCGCCGCATTCCCCGTCGGTGGGGACGCAGGGCTGGCCGGGCACGGGGCAGACGAAGCTCGCCTCGATCTGGCTGCAGTCGGCGGCGCAGCCGTCGCCGCTGAGCCGGTTCGCATCGTCGCAGGCCTCGCCCGAATCGACCCGGCCGTCGCCGCACGGGGCGGCGGGCAGGGTGCAGTCGGGTTCGCAGCCGTCGCCGTCGTTGACGCCGTCGTCGCACTGCTCGTC
>CAYOLF010000018.1:60382-63102 GCA_964404725.1 uncultured Polyangiaceae bacterium | reverse complement strand
GGCAGGGTGCAGTCGGGCTCGCAGCCGTCGCCGTCGTTGACGCCGTCGTCGCACTCCTCGTCACCGTTGACGATGGCGTCGCCGCACTCTCCGTCGGTGGCGATGCATGCCTCGCCGGGCACCGGGCAGACGTAGCCCGCGATCAGCTCGCAGTCGGCGGAGCAGCCGTCGAGCGCCGCCCGGTTGCCGTCGTCGCACGACTCGCCGAGGTCGAGGGCGCCGTCGCCGCAGGCCGTGGTCACGCCCGCGCCCTGCTCTCCGAGATCCGACACGTCGGTTTCGCAGCCCACGGCGCCGAGGAAGAATGGCAGGACCATCCCGAGGGTTCCGAGTCTGCGCGTCGATATCCACCGTTGCTTCATGGTCTCATCTCCTCCAGCGCGCGTTCGTGCGGCGCAATGTCCATGAGTGCCGCGGGTGGTCGTCCGTCATTTGCCAATCGCCGTGCCGCCGTCGCCGTCGACGAGCTGCTCGAGGCGGGCTGCGTGGGGGCTCCCGGGGTAGCGGCGCGCGTAATCCTCGAGCCGCTGCGCGGCGGCGGCGGCGTGGCCGGACTGGTGGAGCACCTCGATCCGCAGCGCCTCCCGCTCCTGGACCAGGCGGCCGCTGGGGAACCGCCGCCGGTGCGCGTCGAGGTGGCGCGTCGCCGCGGCGAGCGAGCCCTCGCGCAGCGCCGCGCGCGCGCCCGTGAGCAGGGCGCTCTCCTCGCTCAACCTCGTGTCCGTGGCGCCGACCGCCGGGGGCGCGGGCTCCGCGGGCGCGTCCGGGAGCGCCGCCACGCCGACCGGGAGCGGCTCCGCGCGGGGCGGCTCCGCGGCGACGGCGTCGCCCAGGGGCGCTGGCTCACCCGAACGAGATCGGGTCGCGTGCTCGCGTGCCGCGACCGGTGCGACCGCCACCTCTGACGGGAGCGGCGCCGGGGGGCGCGACGCCGGCGGGTCGCGGTCCGGAGCGGGCGTTGGGGTGGCGGAAGCCGCGATCGGCGCCGACTCGTGCGCCCGTGGCGGCGGGAGGAGCTGCCACCCGACCGCGCCGCCGCCCGCCACCAGGGCCGAGATCAGGAGCGTCTTGGCGACGGCGCCGCCGAGGAACACCGATGAGCCCGCGGTCCCAGCTGCCGCCCCCAGCCCGGCGATGGGCCCGGCCGCCGCGGGGGCGGTGCTCGCGGCGCCGCCAACGCCACCCAGCGCCCCGCCGTCGGGCGTCGCCGGCGCCCCCGGGAGCGGCGCAATCGGCAGGGCGAGGTGGAGGCGCGACCAGATCTCGTCCTCGGCCCGCGGCGGCGGCTCCGCCCAGCGCTCGTCGGACAGCACCTCGCGTGCGCGCTCTCCGCGGGCGCCGGGCTCGTCTTCGAGACGCTTGAGGTGGGTCATCGGCTACCTTCGGCCAGGGCCCCGTCGAAGCGCTCCCGCGCCTGGCGACGCTCCACGGCCTTCCAGAAGATCGCGCGGGCGGCACGCAGCCGGGAGTGGACGGTCCCGTTCGGGATCCCGAGCACCTCGGCGATGGCGCTCCCCTCCACGCCCTCGAGCTCGTGCAGGGTGAACACCGCCCGTTGCTCGAGGGTGAGCTGATCGAGGATCGCCTCCAGCGTGCTCCGGCGCTCCGAGGCCTCGAGCCTCGCGGCTGGGCTGGGTCCCTCGTCCACCAGCGCCTCCACCGCCGCGGGCTCCGCGATGGCCCCGCGGCTCGCCTGGCGCCAGCGCGCCAGGGTCGTGCGGTAGCAGATGCCGAAGAGCCAGGTGCTCACCGTCGAGCGGTTCTCGAATCCGTCGAGCTTGCGGAAGGCCACGAGGAAGACGTCCTGGGTCGCGTCCGCGAGCTCCGCCCGGGGACAGCCGAGCCGGCACAGCGTCCGCCAGACATAGGCGAAGTGCGCTCGGTAGAGCTCTTCGAAGGGGACTGCCGGCGCCAAAGGGGGAGGCTCGTAATGATTGTGTGCCGCGAACGGCGGGCCAAGATCACCAAATCGTGACCGGGACGCCCCGCGGTCGCCGATCGACCGCGCCCGGCGTAGGATCCGTCCCGGACCGGGAGCCAGAGACGGGAAGGGACCTCGATGATGAACGACCAAGCCGGCGAGATGCGGCGCTTCCTCGACCAGCTCTGCGCGGCGCTCGACGCCGGGGGACCGTCCGGGGAGCTGCCGAGGTGGCGGTACCGCGCGGTCCCCATCGCGATCGGGGTCGCGGCGGTGCTGGGCGGCTGCCACCGTCACGGCGGGTCCTGCGAGCCCGGTCGCTCCGCGGAGCCCGGCGTCCCGGCCGAGGCGACCGGCCCGCTCGCGCCGACCCACCCCGAGAGCACGGGCCCGCTCGCGCCGGAGCCGGCCGACGCCTGGCCGGGCGCCTCGGCGCCGGGCAGCACGTCCCCCGCCGCGCCCATCGCGACGGCGCCGGTCGACGACGGCGACACCATGCCGCCCTCTCCGCCCGGCGACGTGGTCGTCAAGTACGGCGTCCCGGCGGATCTGGACCCCGTAGAGCCGGCGCCGCCCCCCCCGACCGCTGGCACCAAGTACGGTGGACCGCCGCCAGGGCCGCCGCGCGCGCTCTACTCCGCACCGCTCGAGTGAGCGGGCGGGGCGCGGCCGCCCCCCGCGCGTGGCGCCGCTAGCGCCTGGGGCCGCGCTCCGAGCGAGCCTCGGCCGTCGCCGAGCCATCAGCCCCCCAACACATCCTCCCGTCGTGCCGTCGCGACTCGACGCGTTCCGCCTCGCC
>CAYOLF010000018.1:26088-60282 GCA_964404725.1 uncultured Polyangiaceae bacterium | reverse complement strand
CGCCGCGGGGGTGTACTTGACAGTGGAGCGCGCGCCCGGCTCCGAGCGCTGCCCAGACGAGCAGGCGGTCTTCGACCGCCTCCGATCGCTCGCCCCGAGCTCATCGGTCGCGCGGAACCCGAGCGCAGCAGCCTCCGACTATGTGGTCAAGGTATCGATCGCGCCGGGACGGACCGGACACCGCGCCGTTCTCGAAACCACGGGGCGCGCCAGCGGTCGCCGCGAGCTCTCGGACGAGGATCCGGCCTGCGCCGGCCTTGCCGATGCCGTTGCCATCGCGATCCTGGTGCTGGCTGACCCCACCCCGAAGGCCGCGCCGCGGCGCGAGTCACCGGCCGAGCCAGCGCGAGGACCAGTTGCTCGCCCGCACGCCGGATTCGGGGCGTTGCCGTTGGAGGTCGCGGGGGTGGGCCACCGATGAGCGGTGGCATCGAGGCGGGACTGCCGGCGAGCGCGCCGCTCGCGGGCGGCGCCGCGGTTTCGGGGGCGGCGGCGGCGAAGGGGCTCGTGGGTGCGCTGGCGCTCGGCATGGCTTTCGGCCTGGGGACCGCGTTCGTCACGGACGTCGTGGTTTCGGGAGCGGCCGAGACGCCGGCAGCGTCCGCTTCGGCAGCGCGGGTCACGGAACCGCTCCGCGGTGAAGGGGCGAGCCAAGTTGGCGCCTGGCCGCTCCCGGCCGGGTCCACCCCGCCACCCGCGTCCCCGCGTCGCGGAACGCCGCCAGCGTCATTCGTGTTGACCGGGCCTACCAGCGGTGCCTCGGGCCTGCCGGAGCGGGTCGAGGCCGCATGGCCCAACGACCCGAGCCCGGGCTCGGCGCTGGCGCTTCCCGATCTGCTGGCGCCGGACCCGTCGCGCGAGATTGCCCGACCCGCCTCGACCACGGCGGAGGGAGCGCTCGCTGCCGAGGCGCGCGAGATCGCGCTCGTGCGTCAATGGCTGGCCTCAGGTGAGGTGGGCCGCGCGCTCGGGCTCCTCGAGACGATGCCGTCGCGCCACCCGCGGGGCGCGTTGGAGCACGAGCGTGCCGCCCTGCTCGTCGAGGCGCTCCTGCGAGCCGGCCAGCGCGAGCGGGCACGGCGCGTCGGTGTCGCGTTCCTGCTAGCATATCCACAGAGCCCCCTCGCCGCGCGCGTGCGCCAGCAGATCCGGTGAGAAACCGCGCACATTGCGACCCGAGCGAGCGGAGCCCCGCCGCAACCCACGCGGGGATGGCAGATCGACTGATCGCGCCGACGTGGTGCCTCCACTCACTCCGCGGAACGGGCCGCACTAGAAAGCGTGCAGCCCCCACGCGGGCAAGGCCACGCCCGGATGCTCCGAGGTCCTCATGAGGAGTAGAAACTGGACGGTCCTGGTTCTTCTGGTGAGCGGCCCGGCCGCGGCTGGCGCCTGCAGGGAGGACGTGACGACCATCGGAGCAGATGGCGGCACGGCGGGAACGGGCGGGCGGACCGCGGGGATCGCGGGCAGTGAAGACGCCGCGGGAGCGGGCTGCGCGGCGGACCTCGAGGAGGTCCGCATGGCCGGGGACCTCGATTGTCCAGACACCGTGTGCGCGGCGGTCGCCTGGGCCGCGAGCTGCGAGTCCTTCGCCTCCCCGCCCATCGCTCGATACACGGGCGTCTGTGACGGGCCAGCGGTGTATTTCGTGGAAGTCCGCTGGGCCGACCGCCGCAAGATCTGCACTTACGATTATGGATCCAACGGCCCCGAACGTGCAGGCGACCGGGTTCTGGTGGGCGCAGCCGCCGCGGCGGACGGGCCGGCGTTCCGCGACGGAACCAGCTCTCGTATCTCCGCCGGCGTCGGCGTGGCGAAGGATTGCGTCGTTACCGACCGCCCAAGTAGCTACCAGGACTATGGTGTCTGTCCAGAAGCGGGGGGAGGCGGCGCGGAAGCCGGGGCAGGTGGCAGCGCCGGAGCCGGCGCAGGGACGCCGCCGGTCATCGATGGCGACACCGGGCTCTGTCTGAATCTCTTCGCTACCGCCTCGGGAATGGGTCCGCCCGTCTGCCAGCCCTGTTGTCCAGAGCCGTTGCCGGAATGTCCAGCGGAGGGCTTCCCCGGGTATGCGTGCACGTCCATGTCGAATCAGTATTGCGAATGTAGCTGTGCAGGTGGGCAGTGGAGCTGCCCTTGTTGATGCCGGCGTGGCACGAAGACTGCCCAACTTGCCAGGCGAGAGACTCGCGCCGTTGAGGTAGCGCTACGACGACACGCTATGTGAACACCGAAGCTTCCGGGAATGCTTCGGCATCAAGTGCGGGGGCGATTCAGGCGCACACGGGCAGGTCGTTCCAGGGTTGTGGCTCGAGGCACAGATTGCAGACCTCTGCGTCGGCGCAGTCGTCTTCGGGGATCTCGCCGACGACGTACGAACTCCCTTCACAGATCGGCTCGCCGGCGATGTCACCACCGATGAAAGCTCCGACGAAAGCCCGAGTCTCGGCGTCGAAGTAATACTGGCCCGTGTGGGTGGTCCAGTGCATGACAATCACGATCAGTCCGCAGCCGACACGCCGCTCGTTCTGGAAGCGCTCGTCCGGATCGGGGCAGGAGAAGTGGTCCCTGTCTTCTTTGCCCTCGAGCATGCAGTCGCGGTCCGCGCAATACTCCTCCACGGAGTAGCGGCGGTAGAGGTCGCCTCGGTAGACGACGGTATCGCACTCGCTGTCGCCGCCGGCGTTCCCGGCGTTCCCGGCGTTCCCGGCGTTCCCGGCGTTCCCGCTGGAATGCGCGCCGCCACCCCCGGGGCTTGCGCCGCCGTCGCCGCCGAGGCTCGCGCCGCCGTCACCGCCGAGGCTCGCGTCGCCGTCACCGCCGAGGCTCGCGCCGCCACCGCCGAGGCTCGCGCCGCCACCGCCGAGGCTCGCGCCACTGTCGCCGCCGAGGTTCGCACCGCCACCCCCGAGGTTCGCACCGCCGTTCCCAACGTCCGACCCGGACGACTCGGGTTGGTTATCTCCGAGGGAGACCTCGTCGTCCCCCCAAGAGCACGCGGGCGCCGAGAGCGCCGCGATCGAGCAGGCAAGGAGCGTCAGTGTTGATCGAAGATTTGACGACATGGCACCTCCACACTCATCCAGTTCCACTCGAGTAGTGGCGCTCCTCACCGTGACTCGGTGAAGGAATCGACCTCGGGGCGCATCATTCGTCGCCCTGGCCCGGGACGACGCGAAACGCGCAGGAGGTGCGGACTCGCTCCGCCGCTGGTGAATCCGGTGACCGTGCCACCAGGGCTTCAGCCGCCCGCCGGGCTCGCTGCTGGTCGCCCTCCTGACAGGCCGCGATGACCTCGGCCGTGAGTCGCTCGTTCAGGAGCACGTTGGTGGCGGCATCCTCGGAGCCGTCCAGCAGTCGCAGTGCCTCGCCGCCTCGCCCTGCCCGAAGCTCCGTCTGTACCCGCTCGAGCAGCGTTAGCTCATCGGCCAGCGACGGACGCGCGGGACTCGTCGGATCGGCGTGGGGAGGGGGGGGGGGCGCAGGTCTGGCGGGGCCACCAGGGTGAGGGGAAGGAAGCCGTAGCGATGACGGTGGCGCGGCCTCCGGCGCTGGGCTGCCCGCTGGCGCAAGCACAGCGGACTCGCGGGCGCGGATCGGCCCGTGCTTGCCGGCGACGTCGATCACGGAAGCCGCCGGCACCGGAGCGCGTGGCGGCATCGCCACCCCTGGCGTGAATGCGACCTCAGCGACCGCCAGTCCTCCGAGCCCGACCACGAAACCTGAACAGAGCCAGAGCAGGGTCTTGCCCGTTGCCGCGAAGCCGGCGCCCGGCGCTACCCCACCGCCTGCGCTGACCGCCCCCGCCATCGATTTGCCCGCCGCCAAAGCCGCCCGAGCCGTAGCCGAGGTCGTTGCCGTCGTTCCCAGCACGCCCACCGCGGCCAAGACCCCCCGGCGGATCCGTTCGCGCTCGGCCGCGGGGAACGGCAGTTCTTGCGCGACCGCTTCGTCGACGAAGTCCCGGGCTTGCGAGCTCAGTTGTGGGACCATGGTGACCTCCGGGCGTCGCGCAGACGCTGTCTATGGAGTGCTCCGTCGAACTCCTGTCGAGCGACCTTCAGTCGCGACGTCACGGTGTGGACATTGGCGGCGACCGCCTCCGCGATCTCGGGCACGGTCATCTGCTCGAGCTCCGCCAGCACGAAGACCGCGCGCTTGTCCGGCGAGAGCCCGGCCAGCAGCGCGTAGAGGCGTTCGACCGCTTGTCTCTGGATCGCTCCATCGAGGGGATCCAGTCGAGTCTCGTCCACCACGTCGCCGGCGAGCTCCTCGGTGCGCCGGCGGCGGACTCTTCTGATCCATTCGATCGCCACCAGCTGGGCGATGCCAAAGACCCAGCTCTTGACCGAGGACCGCGCTTCGAACGAGGCGAGGCGCCGGTGGACCACGATGAAGACCTCCTGGGTGGCATCCGCGACGTACGCCGCCGGGACGCCGAGGCGGAGCAGGGTCCGCCAGACGAAGGCGCTATGGTCGGAGTAGACGTCGTCAAACGTCGGGCGAGGCACGGCCCCGCCAGAAGCCACTTCGAGGTCGCGGGCCGAGCCGTCTCGGTTGCTCATTTCCTCCCATCACTGAGTGATCCGACCGCATTGCTCTGGGGGAACGAAAACGACGCCAATTCCGCTCGGGATGCTATTCGGCCAGCCGGCCACGCTCCAGTCCGTATTCGATTCCCGCCAGGACACGCGCCTGAACGGGTTCCGGTTGGAACAGCTCCATTCCCCCGAGAGTGTAGGGAGGGCGCGCTGGCACGGCGAGCATCCAAGCCCCCACGCCGAGCCTCAGTCCCCGGCCGACGGCGAGGTGGCCGCGAACCCCGGCTCCGAGCCTCATGTTCCAGGCGAGTCGGGTGTCTGGAGAGTCCACCTCGATCCCCCTCGCGTAGGTGGCGGTCAGCTCGGTGGTCACGCACTCCGAAAGGCCGAAGCGCGTCCAGCGCTGGGTCGCGCAAGGGAGCACGGCGAGCATTCCCTCCGAGAAATGGCCGCGCCCTGCTGCGTTCTCGGCCTCTGCCACGCCGAACCACCGCACCACCAGGCCGAGGGCGATTGGACCGCGCCACACCTCGACGCCGGAGCCAACCCCGACCGCCGGCTCGGGCAGGGCGCCGACCTCCAGCCCTCCCTCGAGCACGGCCGTGGCGCCCCCGGACCACGCACGCGGCGCGCGTCGCGGGTTCGGCGTGGTGCCCGGTGCCTCGGGGGCCGTTGCCTTGGGCGGGGGCGTCGTCGGCGGGCGCGTCGCGGGCGGGATAGCGTCGGCGGGGATCGCGGGAGAACCGTCCGGGGGTGACGGCCGAGCTGCTGGGCCGCCGCCGTCGGTCGAGCGCTCACCCTCGGCCGACGGCGTCTGGGTCGTCGCCAGGCGCGCGTTCGGATCGATGGCCAGCGCGATGACCAGCGCGGCGGCGCGGGCCAGCTCCTCGCAGGTGGCCGCCTCGACGTGCCGCGACTCGCTCGCGTCGGCCAGGGTCCATTCGAGCTCGAGCGCGTACCCCGTCGCGACCTCGGTCACCCTCGCGAAGACCGTCGGCGAGGTTCTCGGCAGAGACAGCGAGGGATCCCCGAGGTGAGCGTGCACCCTCGCGACGACCTCAGCCCGAGTCGGACAGGTCTCCGGTGCCACCCAGGCGAGGGACAGGGGCTCCCCCTCGGCATCGGCCGCGGCGGTCACGAGCCACCACGCTAGACCCAACCCAGCCCGGCGCACCACGGCGACGAGCCTACTCGAAGGCCACGAAGGCTTCGCGCTCTCCCCGCGTAGGGGCCGCGATCGGGCCGATATCTGGATTGCTTCGCCACGGAGCGGCCCGATTCCACGGGACCATGCCGAGCCCGCTCCTCACCGACCTCGCCGTCGTTCTTCGTGAGGTCCTGGGGCCAGGAAGACAATGCGCCAGGCAAACTCGCTTCGGAAGCAGTTTCAGCATCGCTCCACCGCCTGAATCGCGCAAGAGAGACTAGGCAACCTGGCCGACGGGCCAGGACGGTTGGATGCCTTGGCCCCCGAAGGCATTGGACCAAGGTCTTGTCGCGTCGGGATTACCTCACGGGCTGCGCTCGCGTGTGCGTGGCAATCTGCGGAGATGCCGGAAGGCGATAGTCTCCACCGCGCCGCCCAGCTGCTGCATCCGAAGCTGGTGGGGGAGCGCGTCCGCTCGCTCGAGCTCGTGCGCAGCAGTACTCGCACGGAAGGGCTGGCCGGCACCACCGTGCATGCCGTGGAGGCGCGCGGCAAGAACCTGCTGGTGCACTTCCAGGCGCCTTACAGCCTGCACGTGCACCTCAAGATGAACGGTCGGATCCGGCTCTACGCCCGCGACGATCCCACCCCGGTGGCGCGCTCGCGGGCGTCGGCGGTGCTGGAGACCGAGGGCCATCGCGTGGTGGTCTACTCGGCGCCGATAGCCCGGCTGCTGCGGACGAGCGACCTCGAGCGCGACCTACGTTTTCGTGGACTCGGTCCCGACCTGCTCGCGCCGCACTTCGACCCGAACGACGCGGTTGAGCGGCTCCGGTGCCGAGCGCCCACCCCCCTGGGCGAGGCGATCATCGACCAGAGCGTCGTCGCCGGCATCGGCAACGTGTGGAAGAGCGAGCTCTGCTTCAACCTGCGGCTCGACCCGTTCGCGCCCGTGTGCCGGTTCGCCGACGAGGAGCTCGCGGGCCTGGTCTCGCTCGCGCGCGCGCAGCTCCACGACAACGTGTGCGGCCCGAAGCGCAGCGCGCCGGACCCGTTCGCTCCGCGCGCGTTCCGGCAGACGCGGCTCGGCCGCCGCCAGGGCGAGAGTGTGCTGTCCGTGTACGAGCGCGCGGGTCAACCCTGCTACGACTGCGCCACGATCATCGAGATGAAGCGCCAGGGCGAGCAGCGACGAGCGACCTACTACTGCCCGTCCTGCCAGCCGCCGCGCGGTGACGGCTGAGATGAGCCAGCGCCCCCTCGCCCGCCTCTCCCCGGCCACGCGTGCCTGGTTCGAAGCGACCTTCCGGGCGCCGACGCAGGCACAGCAGCGCGCCTGGCCCGCGATCGTCCGGCACGACAGCACCCTCTTGGTCGCGCCGACCGGCTCCGGCAAGACGCTCGCCGCCTTCCTGTGCGCCATCGATCGCCTGCTTTTTTCCCCCGAGCCTGACCGGCGGGAGCGCTGCCGCGTGCTCTACGTCTCGCCGCTCAAGGCGCTGGCGGTCGACGTCGAGCGAAACTTGCGGGGCCCGCTGGTGGGGATCGAGCGTACGGCCGAGCGACTCGGTATCGAGCACCGCACCGTGCAGGTGGCGATGCGTACCGGCGACACGCCTGCCGAGGAGCGAGCGCGCCTCCTGCGCCAGCCGAGCGACGTCCTGATCACCACGCCGGAGTCGCTGTTCTTGCTGCTGACCTCCCGGTCGCGCGAGGTCCTGCGCTCGGTGGACACGGTGATCATCGACGAGATCCACGCCATGGCAGCGACCAAGCGCGGCTCTCATCTCGCGCTCTCGCTGGAGCGGCTCGAGGCGCTCCGCACGGGGTCGCTGCCGCTGCAGCGCATCGGGCTCTCGGCCACTCAGCGGCCGCTCGAGGAGGTCGCGCGGCTCCTGGGTGGCTTCACGGAGGGGGCGCCGGGCGGTCCGCTGGTCGCACGCGACGTGGCGATCGTCGACGCCCGCGCCGAGCGGCAGCTCGAGCTCACCATCGAGGTGCCGGTCGAGGAAATGGGGGCGCTGCGCCCCCCGTTGCGGCGGCAGGAGGCGGCGATCGTCGAGGACGTCGACGCACCCAAGTCGATCTGGACCAGCATCCATCCGCGTCTGGTGGAGCTGGTGCGGGAGCACCGCTCGACCATGGTGTTCGTCAATAGTCGGCGGCTCGCGGAGCGGCTGGCGGCGGCCATCAACGAGAGCGCCGGCGAGCCCCTCGCGCGGGCGCACCACGGCTCGGTCGCGCGCGAGCAGCGCGCCGAGATCGAGGACGCGCTCAAGAGCGGCGCCCTGCCGTGCATCGTCGCCACCAGCTCGCTGGAGCTCGGCCTCGACATCGGCGCGATCGAGCTGGTGGTGCAGATCGAGGCGCCGCCCTCGGTGTCGTCGGGCATCCAGCGCATCGGCCGCGCCAATCACCACGTTGGCGGCAACCCCAAGGGCACCCTGTTCCCCAAGCATCGCGGCGATCTGGTCGCTTCGGCGGAGGCGGTGCGGCGCATGCTCAGCGGCGAGATCGAGCTCACGCGCTTTCCACGCAATCCGCTCGACGTCCTGGCGCAGCAGGTGGTCGCCATCGTCGCGAGCGAGGAGGGCATGGACGTGGACGCGCTGTTCGCCATGGTGCGGCGCGCGGCGCCCTTCGCCGAGCTGACCCGCGCGGCCTTCGACAGCGTGCTCGACATGCTCTCGGGTCGTTACCCGTCGGATGACTTCGCTGAGCTCCGTCCGCGCCTCACCTGGCACCGCGACGAGGGTCTGCTCGAGCCGCGCCAGGGCGCGAAGCGGCTCGCCATCGCCAACGCCGGCGTGATCCCGGACCGCGGGCTCTACGGGGTGTTTCTGGCCGCTGGCGGGCAGGAGCGGTCGAGTCGACGCGTGGGTGAGCTCGACGAGGAGATGGTCTACGAGGCGCGCGAGGGCGAGGTGTTCGTGCTGGGCGCCTCGAGCTGGCGCATCCAAGAAATCACCCACGACCGCGTGCTGGTGACGCCGGCCCCGGGAGAGCCGGGGAAGCTCCCGTTCTGGCGCGGTGACGGGCTCGGGCGCAGCGTGGAGCTGGGGCGCGGGATAGGCGCGCTGCTGCGCAAGATCGAGCGGGCGAGCGACGCGGCGGCGCTCGCGTTCCTGAAGCAGGACCACCAGCTCGACCAACGCGCCGCCCACAACCTGGTGCGCTACGTGCGCGAGCAGCAAGAGGCGCCGTACGTGGTGCCGAACGATCGCCGGATCGTGGTCGAGCGCTTCCTCGACGAGGTGGGCGATCTGCGCGTCTGCCTGCTGTCGCCGTTAGGTCAGCGGGTGCACGCGCCCCTCGCGCTGTGCATGGCGGAGAAGAGCCAGCGAGACCTCGGCGTGCTGACGGAGACCGTGTGGAGCGACGACGGCATTGTGCTGCGTTTTCCCGAGAGCGACGAGCCGCCCGATCTGACGGCCCTCTTCCCCACGCCCGACGAGATCGAGGATTTGCTCGTGTCCACGCTCGGCAACACCGCGCTGTTCGCGTCTCGCTTTCGCGAGTGCGCAGGGCGTGCGCTGCTGCTGCCGCGCCGGAAACCCGGGCAGCGCGCCCCGCTCTGGGCGCAGCGAAAGCGCGCGGCCGACCTGCTCGCGGTGGCCTCGGGCTACGGCTCGTTTCCGATCTTGCTCGAGACTTACCGCGAGTGTTTGCAGGACGTGTTCGACGTCCCGTCGCTGACCGCGCTGATGGGCGAGCTGGAGTCGCAGAAGCTCAAGGTGGTCACGGTGGAGAGCGAGCGCCCGTCGCCGTTCTCGTCGAGCTTGCTGTTCAGCTACATCGGCAACTTCATTTACGACAGCGACGCCCCGCTCGCGGAGCGGCGGGCGCAGGCGTTGACCATCGACCACACGCAGCTGCGCGAGCTATTGGGGCAGGCCGAGCTCCGCGACCTCATCGACCCGGAGGCGGTGCGAGAGGTACAGCACAACATCCTGCGCCTCGAGCATCCGCCGCGCCACCCCGACGAGCTCCACGACCTCCTGCTGTTCGTGGGCGATCTCTCCGAAGGTGAGGTGACGGTCAGGTTGGGTGAGAGGGAGGCGGAGGTGCTCGAGCCGCTGCTCGCCGCGCGCCGCGCGCTGCGCGTCAACATCGCGGGCGAGCCGCGCTACATCGCGGCCGAGGACGCCGGGCGCTTTCGCGACGCGCTCGGGGTCATGCCGCCGGCCGGCGTCGCTTCGGTGTTCCTCGAGAGCGTGCCGGCGCCACTCTCCGATCTCGTCTCCCGCTACGCTCGCACCCACGTGCCGTTCACGCCCGAGGAGTGCGCGGCGCGTTATGCGCTGCGGCCGGCGCAGGTGCTCGAGGTGCTGAGCGCGCTGGTAGCGCGCGGGCGGGTGGTCCGGGGCGAGCTCCATCCCGACAAGCCCGGCATCACCTATTGCGACAGCGACGTCTTGCGCGCGCTGAAGCGGCGGTCGCTGGCCGTGTTGCGCAAGCAGGTGGAGGCCGTGGAGCAGCTCGGCTACGCGCGCTTTCTCTGGCGCTGGCACGGCGTCGGCAAGGGCGCCCGCGGCGCGGCCGCGCTGCGCCAGGCGATCGAGCGGCTCGAGGGGGCGAAGCTGCCGTTTCAGGCGCTCACGCGCGATATCTTGCCGGCACGGGTGAAGGGCTTCGAGGTGGGCAATCTCGATCTGCTGCTCGCGAGCGGCGAGCTGGTGTGGCGCGGCATCGAGCCGCAGCTCGGCGGCGGTCGCATCGCGCTGTACTTCCGCGAGCACTTCGAGCTGCTCGCGCCGCCGCCCACGGCGGTGGCGGGGCCGCTGGTCGACAAGATCCGGGCGCTGCTCGGGCAGCGCGGGGCGATGTTCTTCTTCGAGCTCGTCAAGCAGGTGGGAGCGTTCCCGCCCGACGTGCTGGAGGCGCTCTGGCAGCTGGTATGGGCCGGCCAGATCACCAACGACACGCTGACCCCGCTGCGCGCGCGTGCGCGGGGCGGCGAGCCCGAACGCAGGCGAGGGGTGCGCACGAGCCGCATCCTGCCCGGCAGCGAGGGGCGCTGGACCTTGCTGTCTTATGGCGCCAGCACACCAACCGAGCAGCGCATGGCGCTGGTGGGCACCCTGCTTGTGCGCCACGGGGTGCTGGTGCGCGAGGCGATGCGGGCGGAGGACATCACGGGCGGCTTCTCGGCCGTGTACGAGGTGCTGCGGGCGCTGGAAGACGCGGGGCGGGTGCGGCGTGGCTACTTCGTGGAGGGGCTCGGGGCCACGCAGTTCGCCCACGGCGGCGCGGAGGAGCTCCTGCGTGGAGAGCGTGACCGGAGCGGCGCGGAGGGGGCGCGCATCCTGGCGGCGACCGACCCTGCCTCGCCCTGGGGGGCGGCGCTCGCCTGGCCCGCGCGCGAAGGGGCGCGTCCGATGCGAGCCGATGGTGCCAACGTGGTGCTGGCTCCCGACGGCCGTCTCCTCGCGTGGCTCGGCCGCCAGGAACGCACGCTGCTGACCTTCTTCGCGAGCGAGCCGCGCCAGGCGGACGAAGAGGCGCGGCTCGTGGCAGAGGCGCTCTCTCGTAGCCTCGCCCGGCGCGAGCGGCCCGCGTACCTCATCGCCGCGGTCGATGGCGAGGAGGTGGCGCGCTCCCGGCTGGGCAAGGCCCTGCTCGCGGCTGGCTTTCAAGCCACCTCCCGCCACTATCTCAAGCGCGCGACGAAGCCGAAGCGCGACGAAGAGCTCGAAGCGGACGAAGACGAGCTCGATTGAGCGCGTGAGCCGTCAAAGGTGGGTGTCCTTGCCCGCGGGCCGCCCCGCCTGGACCTTCCCTTCAGCGATGGGTTGGTGGTGGCGTCCGCTCTCGACCCTGCCTCGGACCCGCGATCGTGGCGCTGCTCCACGGTCACGGCGCGCTCGCGCCGTCGAGGCGTTCCTCGGTGCGGGCCGCCTCCAGGCGGCACGCCGGCGGACGGCTTGCTCACTGGCGACGGGGTCGCGCCGGGCTCGCAGCTCGCGACGAGGTCGGTTCGATCCGTGGGGCGTCAGGCCACTCGCGCCTCGCCAGCCACGCGGCGGCCCGACTCGGGTCGAGGACCATGGCGGCGGCTCCGGTGGCGAGGGCACTGGTCGGGATGCTGTCCACCACGCAGGACGCGGGTTCCTGGACGACGAGCTGGGCCCCCGCGCGGTGCAGCTGGGCGAGGCCCGCGGCGCCGTCGCGGCCCATCCCGCTGAGGAGCAGCGCGGTCGCGCCGGGGCCCCAGTGGACCGCCGCCGAACCGAAGAGCAGATCGATGCTGGGGCAGCAGGCGCCCTCCCGCCCCGGAATCGCGGCCAGTAGGTGCCGCGAGGTCAGCTCCAGGTGATGATCGTCCGCGGCGACGTGAACCACGCCCGAACGCAGCGGGGAGTGGTCCCCGTGGACCACCACGCGGTGCCCAGTCGTGTCCGCCAGCCAGGCCGCGAAGCTGGCCGCGAAGCCGCTCGCGATGTGCTGCGCGACCAAGATCGGCACCGGGCTGGGCACGGGGATGGCGCGCAGCAGCTGCGCGACCACCGGGGGACCTCCCGTCGAGCCGCCGATCAGCACGAGCTCCGTGCGCGGGGCCCGGGGCGCTGGCGGGTCTGGGCTGGCCTGCGTGGCGCGGGTGGGGACGGGGCCTTCGGGGCGTTGTGGTGACCGACGGCGATGCAGGATTGGCGTGCGGGCCACCGCCTTGGCGAGTCGTGCGAGCTGTGAGGCCCGCTCGGGGTAGGTCCGGTCGTCCCGGGGTGGCAGCTTCCCGGTGGCTTCGACGGCGCCGACCTGGAGGGCGCGAAAGGGCAGCGTGGGATCGGTGGTGTGGGTGACCCACTGGGGGGCGGCCACCCCGAACGCGGCGGCCAGGGCGAGTCCCACCGAGTAGATCTCCTCGCCTCGAGCACAGCCCGCCGACCACACCGCTACGCGGTCGGTCGGCGCCGCCGTTCGGCGCTCACGGACGTGGGCGACCAGCTGCGCGAGTTGCTCGGGGTGGCGGAAGAAGTACGACTCGGACACGACGAGGTGGGAAGCGAGTCCGTCGAGCCCAGCCGGATCGGTGAGGAGCCGTCGTTCGAGCTCCGCCGGCGACAGCCGCAGCCTGCCGCCGAGCTCGGCGAGGGCACTCGGGAGTTGCCGTCGCCACGCCGCGCGCGGCGCCAGACCGAGCCGCTCGGTCAGGCGGCGCTCCAGGGGTGAGAGCGGCGTCATGGGGATGGATCCGGCAGCTCCGAGGCCGTCATCAGGGCCTGGAGGTGGAGGGCGAAGGTGGACACCCCGCGGGCCTCGAATAGACCCGCGACGTACGGGGCTTGCGGGAGCTCCGGTGGCACCCGCTGGAGGTGGCCGGCGTCCACCGGCTCCGTGCCCAGCGCTTGCGCCACCAGCAGTCCCACCGGGGTCGCCCCGTGGCGCGCGATGACGATGAACTCGGCGGGGTCGGTCTCTCGGCCGTGGCGGCGAAGCCGGGCGCTCAGGTCGAGCACGGGGACCAGGCGCCCGTGAAGGTTGAGCAGCCCCGGAAACCACGGCGGCGCCTCGGGATACGGCGTCAGCAGGCACATCGGCAGCACCTCGACCACCTGATCGAGGGGAAGCGCGAAGCGCTCCACTTCCGTGCGGAAGGCGAACCCCTGGGTCGCGCCTTGCCAAGGGTCCAGCACCGGGGGCCGCGCTGGCAGCAGACGCGCCCGAAGCTCGCCGAGCTCGGCCTCGAGGCGGCGTAGCTCGGTGACGGCGTCGATCGATGGGGACATGGTGTCGTCGCGCTCCGCCCCGCTAGCGTCGCTGCACGGGGTCGGATCCCTGCGGGACGGTGGGGGACGTCGAGCTCTCCACGCTCAGCAGCGAGGTGACGAGGGAGATCAGCGCCTGCTCCTGGACGGGCTTCGGGAGCCAACCGTCGACCCCGGCCCGGATGGCGTCCTGGCGACGTGACGAGGTCCACTTGGAGGAGATCAGGATCACGCGCACGTGCGCCAACCCCGGCGCCGCCTTCACCGCTGCGCACAGCTCCAGCCCGGAGCGGACCGGCGTCTCGACGTCCGACACGATCACGTCGGGGCGATCGAGCAGGGCGCGACGCAGCCCCCGCTCGCCGTCCGGCTCGTGGATGAACTCCCAACCATGACCCATCATGTAGGTGCGAAGCACGCAGGTCACGGTCGGGGAGTCATCGACCAGCAGGATCTTCTTCCTGTCCCCCATCGTCACCCGTCTCCTCCAGTACTGGCGCCTCTGCTCGATCGGCGGCCGGTCGGGGCGGCTACCCCTGACAAGGTAGTCGGCACGGCAGGCCAAATAGTAAGGCCTGGCCCAGCGATTTCGTAGTCAGGGGTTACGTGGCTCCACCGCCGCCCGCCCCATTGGGCGTCGCGTCCGACGGTTTTCGCCAGGGGCCGAGCTTCCGGTCATTGGCGACCTCTCTCGGCGCTCCCGAGTCTCCCTCGAACCCGGAAGAACGCCGCGTGCGCCGGAGCCGGCCGTCTCGCAGCCCCCCACCCGAATCCGCCCGGGCTCGCCACTCTTCTGGCATGATTCGTGCTCCAGACGGCGACGATGGCACGGGTGGTACCGGGGCAGTGGCCGGGGCATCTCGCCTGGATCCGTCCGCCGCCGGTGGCGCGACCTTGAGCCCGACGGGCGCGGTGCGGAAGGAGTACGCCTCCGCCGCGGCCCGTGCCGCTACGGCGCCCGGAGTCGCGCGCCGAGCGACAGCGTCAGGAAGTGGAGCCAGTTGCTGGTGTAGCCGTCCCCAGGGCCGTCGTCGCTGCCGGTGCCGTCGGCGCCGCCGCCGAAGTAGCGCAGGTTGAGGAAGAGTTCGCCGACGTCGGCGACGGGGATGCCGCCGCGCACGCTCAGATCCACCACGGCGCCCTCGACGTCGGTGTCGGCGCCGTTGATGTACTTGATGGGCGCGTAGAAGCCGTCCACCTCCCCCTCGAGGAACCGACCCGACGGGAAGGTGACGCGCCCCGCGGCGCGCAGCAGCGGCACCGGGCCGACGTTGCGGTTGGTGGCCAGCTGCTCGCCGTCGCGCGACGCGAACTCGATGGTGGCGTCGCGGATCTGTAGCCCTCCGCCGAGCCACAGGTCGTGCCGGGGGCTCCTGAGCACGTCGCGCGCGATGCCGGCGCGCCAGAAGGGGAAGCCGTAGGTGAAGGTCATCGGCGTGCCCTGCTCGAAGACCTCGTCGTCGATGGTGAGATCGCGAGGCGCCACCTCCTGGGTGACGATCCTCAGCGGCTGGTAGACCAGCGTGATGGCGGTGCGCTCCCGCAGGAAGAGATCGGCCCCGAGGCGAGCGAAGGGGAAGAGGACGTCCTGCCCGGCGTCCTTCACGTAATCGATCCGGCTCCCGTCCTGGGAGAACTGGACCGTGTGGTGCAGGGCTGCCAAAAAGCCAAGCTCCGCCGCGAGCGCGACGCCCAGGGTCCGGTGCCCCGCGGGGGCGGTCGCGGCCGTCGTGACGCCCGCCGCGTCGGGCGCGGCGGCCGCGGGCGGGGGCTCGCTCGCCGGGGCCGAGGGAGGCGTGGCCGCCGTCGCGGTCGCCGTGGTCGTCGTCGTGGCGGCGGTGGCGGGGGCCGCGTCGGGGCCGGGGGCCGCGTCGGACGGCGCGCCCGTGCCCGGGGCGGCGGTGGCCCCGGCGGGCTCGTCCGTCGCGATCCCGCCGGGGGACGCCGGGGCGACCGCGGGGGCGGGGGCCGCGGGCTGCTGCGCCAGGGCGCGAGCGGGGAGCAGACCGAGGCCGGTGCCGGCCACGAGCAGACAGAGGGGCGGGAGTCGCTTTACCATCGGGGGTCCTCACGTAGGGGGCCGTCGGGGCCGTCGAGGCGGCTACTAGTGGTGACTCCCCGGCCAGAGCGCAAGGGGCGACGGGAGCGGTGATGCCACGCTCGACCGGGGCATAGGACCCGGTCGATGACCCCGCGGCAGCATCGCTCTGCCCGGGAACCCCTCGACCGCACCGGTCAGAGGGGCTCCATGCCGGGGTTCGCCGCGCCGCGCCCGGGCGTTCGGGAGTCGGTGGGGCTGCCGGGCGTGCCGCGGTCGCGGCCACCTAAAGGGTGTATCCCCCATCGCTGACGAGGGTGGCGCCCGTGATGAGGCCGCTCGCATCGGAGAGCAGGAACGCGATCTGAGCTGCCGTCTCCTCCGGCTTGGCAAAACGCCCCAGCGGAGTGGCGAGCTTCGCCATCTCGCTGAAGGCGGCCTCGCGGCTCCCCGTCTTCTCGACGAGATTGACGAAGAAGGGAACGGCGTCCCACACCGGCGTCTCGACCCCGGCGGGGGCGATGGCGTTCACGCGGATCCGATGGGGTGCGCCCTCTTTTGCGGCCACCTTCACCAGTTGGATCAGGGCGGCCTTGGACACGCCGTAGGCGGCGACGCCCGGATCCGGCTTGACCCCGGCAGCGGAGGCGGTTGCCACGATGCTGCCGCCGCGAGGCTGCATCGCTCGCAGGGCGGCGCGCAGCGTCAGGAAGGCGCCGTCGAGATTGATCGACAAGATGCGGCGCCACTCCAAGAGCGGGAGATCAACGATCGCGGCGGCGCCCGCCACTCCCGCGTTGATCACAGCGTGGTCGAGGGCCGCGAGGCGGGGAGCGAGCGCGTCCCAGAGGGACTCGTCGCGAACGTCGCCCGCGACGCGCTCGCAGGGGCAGGGGAGATCGAGGCCGACGAGGGCTTGCTCGTCGCAATCGACGAGGATCAGGCGAGCGGCCCCCGCTGCGGCCAGGTGTTGCGCGACGGCCAGGCCGATGCCGGAAGCGGCGCCGGTGACGAGGATGGTTCGATCGCTGAACGCGGGCATCGATGGACATCGTAGCCGGTTCTGAGCGGCCCGAGCAGATCCGGTGAGGGATGCCCCCGGGTGGGGTCGCGCCGGGCGGTCCCCGTCCTCGGCGATCCGCCTGCGGGTGGGGGCGGCCCCTCCTCGCGGTCCCCCATCGCCGCGCATCCCGCCCTACGAGGACATCGAACTCACGCTCACGCCGCTCTGGGTGCGGGAGGGGGGCGTGCCATGAACGGGCCGGGATCGCCACGGCATCCCCGGTTCTTCTGAGGGGAAGCGCTCGGGCATCGAGGTGCGGCACGGCGGTCGAGCGGCGCGACCGAGCGGCGCGACCGAGCGGCGCGTGGGTCCGAGGGTACCGGCGAGCGCTGCGCCGTCATGGGCCCCGTCTCGACAGGGCCGCTCGCCGCGGTGCCAGAGGAGGGGAACGACCTCAGTCCGTCACGACCAACGTGAAGGGCGCGTCGGGACGGGACGCAAGGAGCGCGAAGAGTAGGTCGAAGCCGGCTCGTTGCCCGCCGGAATTCTGGTGCACTGCCCAGATCCCGCCGCGGTCACGAACCTCCAGCACGCCGCCGAGGGTACGCGGATCCTCGGCTGCCTCGGCAGCGTGGAGCTCATCGGGCTTCGTGTGGCTCGCCTCACCGTGGTCGCGATGCAGCCGGGCCGGGGCACCGCTTGGACCGAGACGCGGGTAGTCCGGCTCGACGCAGGCGTCGAGCCCGACGCGTGCGGCCACCGCGCAGATCGTCCGCGCCGGCGACCGGATCGAGCTCGTCCGCTCCCCGGCTTACCTCGACCACGTGCGCTCGACCATCGCCCCGCGTGCGGTGCCGGCGCGGGGACGCTCCACTGGGGGCACCTCGACGCCGGCGACCTCGCGCTGACCTACACGGTCGCGCTCCAGAACCCCGCCCCCTCGTCGAGTGGGGTCCCCTCGATGGCGGGCGTGGCGGGCGGCGAGGCGGGTTTGGCGCCGGTCGTCACGGCAGCATCAGTGCTTGGGCCGTGGGGACGTCTTGAGCCAGATTTCTGCGCCTAGCCGAACACCCACTTGGGTGAAGCCCACCCCGGGCGTCGGCGCGACGTTCCCAACGCAAGTCGCCTCTCGAACCACGATCCGACTCAAATCGACCAATGATCGGGCATTCTTGTCGCCCGCAGGGGTTCGCGGCGCGGGAAACTGCCGCGGCGCTGCTATCGGGACGGCGAGATCGCCGAGCTGATAGAGGCCTGGCGAATATCCCTCAGAGCATGAGAACACGGCGACGGGCCACTCGAGCCACCGATGGTCCGGTGGAGCTTGCTCGAGGAGCGGCGCGACGACGTCGTCTTCAGCGGACTGTTTGTCACCGACGTAGAACGCGACGAAGCTGAGGAACGCCAGATCGCCAGCGAGGGTGTCTAGCCCGTTCACGGTGCCGCCCCGCCAGTAGAGGTGCGTAACGCCCCGGCTTCGGAGGGTTTCCTGGAACCTCCGGGGCGAGGGGATGCGGCCGTAGTCGAAGAAGGCCTGAAAGGGGCCAACATCGGAAACGGTGGGTCGGCCTATTCCCAGCGCGCCGTTCCTGTCATGGACCAGAACCGTGGCGTCGGGAGGGAGGAGTCTGGCGATCCTAGCGCCGGCAAACGGGGTCTTGAGCTTCTCGACGTCCCCCACCCGGTTCGCCGCCAGCAGGTCGATGGTCTTCTGTGCTGAGAAGACGCTGTGGATTCCATAGGTGGGGAAGAAGGGAATGTCTCCACCCCACACGACTTGAAAGGCGACGAGTAGAGACACGGCGGCGCGATCGAGCCGGCCCCCCGCCCACATTCGCGCGATCACCGCAGCGACCACGACCGCCATCCAAGGCGTCAGCGCTTGGAGATACCGGTCCACGTGGGACATCCAGAACCACACCGTGACACCGCACAGTGCCGCGGCTACCACGAACCAGATACGGCGGGTTTGCGTGAGAAATACCAGCGGCAGCAGCAGCAACGTGAAGAGCGACCCGAATACGGGGACCTTGCCGTGGAACACGGCGTAGTCGTGGGGGATGAAGGAGAAGGTAAAGAGCACCTTACCCGTCGCCAGAAGCTTCTCCGTCGTGGTCCCGGACGGCCTCCACAGCTGCGTCGGCAAGAACCAGTTCTCGTACAGATGCTGGGCGTGGCTGCTCCAAGGACTCAAGGTGAGGTATCGATACAGATGCGGATAGAACGGGTCACCATACCAGACCCAGTTCTTGAGCCAATGCATGGCGGTGAGGCACAGGCCCGCGCCCAGACACGTCAGGGCGGTCGACGCGATTTGGAGTCGGGATGAGGGGCTGCGCCGTGGGCCCAGGGCGAGCCAGGCGCCCCGCGTCGAAAATGCGGCCAGCGGCAGCGCCACCAACGCTGCCGACTGATACTTGGTGAGCAGCGCTCCGGCCACGGGGATGGCAAACAGAACCGCGTGTTTCGGGTCGTAAGAGGACCAGACGCGGCGCAGAGCAAGGAGTATCGGCACCGCCCAGAAGGCCAGGACGTGGTCGGCGGCCACGCCGAGGGAGGAATCGTAGAGGAAGATCCCGGGAAACAGGAAGATCGCCGCCCAGGTGCCGGCCGTGCTGACGGGTGGTCCGCGCCGGGAGCGGGCTGGCCCCAAGACCCAGCGGACGAGAACGGGGATGCCGAACAGCGTCCATAGGAAGATGGCGAACTCCAGATGAGCCGCCAACGCGACTCGATCGAATAGATCCCCATTGGGAAGTAAAAATGCCCAGGTGTACACCAGCGACGCCAACTGTGGGAGCGTGCCCATGTACCACCCCTCGGGATGCCATGAGATCCCACCCTGCGCCGCGTATCGCTCGGGAATCGTCAGGTGGTACCACAGGGCGTCCGCCGTGGCGTTCTGTGGCGAAAGCACGGTGAAATACACGAGTGCCAGGGCACCGACACCGAACAGGGTTGCAACCCAGCTCTCGGCGCTCTGCTTGGGGAGCAAGAGCGAGCGTCGACGCGCGATGCGCCTCGCAAGGCGGAGGACCGGCCTTCCTCCCGCGAGGAGCATGAGGCAAGGCAGTGCGAGGAAGAACGCCGAAGAGAAGAGGTGAAGAATGCCCGCTACGAACGTGGCGGTCACGAAGAGGAGGAGCCCGGATGCGAACGCGAAGAGGATCCGCTCACCGAGGGGGAGCGACGTCGTCAGTCTGCGGACGACGGCGTCGCCGCCGCTCAGACACGCCGCGGACCACAGCAAGCTGAGCGCCCAGTACTTCAGGTAGCGCCAGAAGAGCCAGGTGGAGATGGGGGAGTGCGGGTGAACGGCGAGCGCAAATATGATGAGCCCGACGCAGGCTGCCAGCGGAACTGCCAGCCGCCGAGCCAACGGCGGGTGTCGCGCCGTCGTGGGGCTAGGAAGGGCGTTCTGGGGTTGCAATCCGGCTTCTTCCATGGGCGTCGCTTCCGGAATCGACCACGATTAGGGAGCGTCGGCGTAGGGGAAAAACCCCCAATCCGCCTCGCCATCGGTCGAGAGGACGTGGTTCATATTCTACGAATCGAGCGGATCAGCAAGGCCTCAGGATTCGAGAAGAGAACCGTCGCGTCGACCGCGCGCCCGGTGTCCTAGCCTGGGGGCGTTTCGGGAGGAGCGGACAACGAGGCCGCCTCGGAAAACTGGCGAGAAGTCCGCGAGGGAGCCCCCCCCCGGGGTTGCTCCCGCCGGGAGGGGGTCGACGGCACGAAGACTCCACGTTCGGCGACGGAACGGGAGGTGCCGTACTGGGCGCCATCGCTGCTGCGGCGCTCTTCCCGACTGCGGGCGCCCTGACGTAGGCTGTCAGGGTAAGGACGGTCGACGATCGGAAGGCGCGCCTCCGGACCAGGCTCCGCATGGCTCTTGGCGCGGAGGGAGGTGCGTGCCTCGACCGTTCTGCGGGAGACGTTGGCCGCCTTCGTGACCGCGGCCGCGGTGGGGGCGAGCTGAACGGACGACCGACATCCCCACCATCAACCGCGGCGACCTCTTCTGGAGCGCGCCGGATGAATCGCGCGGACCGGCGCCGAGCCACTCCGACCCCGATGTCGTCGTGCTGGACGATATCTTCAACCTCTCACGGATATTGAACGTCGTTGTCTGCGCGCTGACGACGAATCTGGCGAAGGCGACCGAGCCAGGGAACGTGTTGCTCGAGCCTGGCGAGGGAGATTTGCCAAAGCCGAGCGTCCCTGAGCGCGCGGCGCGCGCGATTTGGGAGCGGCAGCGGCGCGCAGCCGCAGCGCGGCGAACACCCCACGCCGCCACCGACATCGCTGCGCGCTGTGGGACCCGGGCGGCGCGGGTCCCGCTGGGGGTGGGCAGCCACCGGAGATCCGACCCCCTCTTCGCGGCGCTGCCCAGTCTTGCTGCTCCCCGGGGCTGGAGAGCGCAGTCTCCGCCGGCTCTTGAGCTGCAAGCCGGGTTGGCGGCAGTGAAAGCAGCCGGCACCCCCGCGGACCCACTAGGATTCGCCGGGAAGAACCTGGTCGGTCGCGGACGTGGCGAACGCCCGACCGGACGCCGAAGAGCAGCGACGGCGTCACGGAAGCGCCCGGAGCGCCTATCGGCAATGCGGCCCTGTCGGTCGCCAGGGAGGCCTCTGCCTTGTGGCCCGAGCTGGACGACCCCATGGATTCGACCTCGGGGTCTTCAATCAAGAAGGGAAGGACACGATGCCAGCGCGTTCGAAGATGACAGATCCTCCGGTTCGCGGAAGCAACTCCAAGAAGGCCAGCCAAGAACGCACGCCACGCAAGGTGCTTCGGAGAGCTGAAATGACACGAGCCCTCGCCATCGTTCCCGCCGTTGCCCTGCTCTCTGTCGGGGCCTGCAACCAGTCCGCCGCCGACGTGGGCCATGACCACTCAAAGCAACCCGCGGCCGCGCCTCAAACGGGACACCAAGAAATGGCGGACCGCCAGATGGATGACCACGAGATGGGCGAGCATGCCGCCCAGGTCATCGAAGCGGACGCGACGAAGCACATCATCGCCGTCTCCGTGGGTGACAAGGGGTTCCAGCCAAGTCGCGTCGAGCTGAAGAAGGGGCAAGATGCCACTCTGCGGTTCACTCGTACGTCCGAAAGCACCTGTGCCACCAAGGTCGTCTTTCCAGAGCTGAAGGTCGAGAAGGAGCTACCGCTGAACCAGGCGGTAGACGTGAAGGTTCCAACCGGCGAACCCCGCCGCCTTGCTTTCCAGTGCGGAATGGGGATGTACAAGAGCGCCGTCGTGATCAATTGATGCACTGATCGAACGGTTCGCAATCAGGAGGTGGTGCCGAGATGATTCAATCGCGGCGGCGCGCCGGAGCGGCAATCGGCTTGATTGACGCGGAAGATCAACGACCGGGAGCCCCGAGCCAGCAGCGGATCTCGCCCAAGGCGCCCTGCGAAATGCTCCCTCGCCCCTGGCAACCAGCGGTGCCAGGGGGGCGTCTTTCAGGACGGCGGCGCCATCGGCAAACTGATTGGCGCTCGAGTGTGCCCCGGCTCGCGGCGCTGGCGTTCGTTACCGTGACCGGTTGTGCGACGACGCTGGAAGAGAGCGCTGGCTCGGAGTTCGCAACGACCTCGCCGGGCACGCCACCGCCCGCCTATCGCGATCTGGTCACGCCACGGTCGCCCTCGGAACAGCGGTCGTCCATCGCCATCGATGGGTCCCTCGAAGCGTATACCCGGTGGGCGCTGGAGCGAAGTCCCGCCTTGCGCGCACAGTACGAGGAGTGGCACGCCTCGACCTACGGGATGAAGCAGGCGCGACGCTTGCCGGAGCCGACCGTGTCGTACAGTTACTTCGTCAGGGCTGTCGAGACTCGCGTTGGGCCCCAACGGCATCGGGTCGGGATCTCGCAGACGTTCCCCTGGCCTGCACGACTGGCAAGGGCAGCGGACGCGGCCAGTTTCGCGTCGCAGAGTGCCCAGCAACGCTACGAGGCGGCAGCGCTCGAGCTGATGCGCCGCGTGGCCGAGGCATACTGGAAGCTCTGGCTAGTTGAGCGATCGCGAGAGGTCCAGCGAGACCAGCAGAAGCTGCTCGGACAGGTTTCCGGTTCGGCTCAGGCGCGGCTCGAGGTCGGCCAGGGCAGCCTCGCTGACCTGTCCCAGATCAACCTGAACCTCTCGCGCATCGCCGACACGCTGGCTGGTCTCGAGGAATCCGAGCGGCAGGCGCGCGCCGAGCTCATCGCGGCGATCGGGGCGGAGCCGGGCACGGAAACGCCGATCGCGGACGAACCGCCCCCGCTGCTGCGCCCCGCCGAGTCGAGTGCGGACTTGCGACGAGCCACCGTCGAGCACCCGCGGGTCCAGGCGATGGCGTATCTCGCCGAGGCGGAAACGCAACGGGGGAGGGCCGCCGCCGCCGAACGCTATCCAGGATTCACGCTGGGTGCCGACTACATCGTCACGGAAGAAGCACGGATGGATGGCGTGGAGGACAGCGGCAAGGACGCCGTGATGGTCATGCTCGGGGTGAAGGTGCCGATCTGGGGTGGCGTGTACGGCGCTGAGCAAGACGAAGCTGACGCGCGCAGCGCCATGTTCCGATCTCGCGAGGACGCGATCAAGGATACGGCGACAGCCGAGCTCGAGCAGACTCTGTCGCAGCTTGATGACAGTATCCGTCGCGTGAAGCTCTATCGTCACACGCTGGTGCCCCAGGCAGAGGCGGTGTACGGCTCCGTTCTCGGCGGGTATCAGGCGAGCGAATCCACCGTGTCGGCGATGCTCGCCGCTCAACGGGATCTCCTGGACTTGCAGTTGGGCCTCTACCGCTCCCAGTCGGAACACGCGCTGGCCTGGGCTCGACTCGAGGCCATCGTGGGCCGCCCGATCCGGGTCGCAGAGGCTAAATGACCGACCTTCCTGAGCAAAACCAGCCGCAGGACGCGGCTCTCACCGAGGGACCTGAAGCGCCCCCGAGTCCGACTCCACCACCTGCCAAAGAGCGGCGTTGGGTGGCCCTGCTGAATGGCATCCTACGGCACTTGACGATTGCGGCCGCGATCGGGGTTGCATTCGTGCTGGGCATCTGGCTGTCACCGGGACCGGCCGAAGACCACACGGCGCACGACGCTGTGGCCGACCAAGGGGGAGCGACCATTTGGACCTGTTCGATGCACCCGAAAATCCAGCTCCCCGAGCCGGGGGCATGCCCCATCTGTGGCATGGACCTGATCCCACTGGCGCCGGGCTCCGACGACGAACAGTCCGACCAGCGCGTATCGATCTCGGAGAACGCTGCCAAGCTGTCGGGGATCCGCACCGTGAAGGCCTACCGGGCCAAGGCCACTGGCGAGCTCCGCTTGCTGGGCCGGCTCGAGTACGACGAAACAGCAGTGCGCACGGTCACCTCGTGGATCTCCGGACGCCTCGATCGCCTCTATGTCAGCACCCTGGGCGCGTCCATTGGTCCAGGGCAAATCATCGCCAAGGTGTACAGCCCGGAGGTCTACTCGGCCCACCAGGACCTGATCCTGGCGCGCAGGCAGGTGGCGCGGATGTCGGAATCGTTACCGGTGGCCCGCAGCGCGGCGAACGCTGCGCAGGGGAGCGCTCGGCAGCGCTTGAAGCTCTTGGGTCTCGAGGACGACGAAGTCGCCAAGATGGAGCAGGAGGACACGCCACGTCAACACGTCCTCATCCGTTCGCCGTTCGGCGGGGCGGTCCTCGAACAGATGGTGCACCAGGGTGCCTACGTTTCCACTGGTTCTCCGATGTACCGGGTTGCCGCGCTCGGCAGGATCTGGGTGCAGCTCGACGCCTACGAGACCGATTTGGCGCGCATCGAGCTCGGCGATGTGGTCACGATCGAGGTCGCTTCGTATCCGGACGAGCGCTTCGAGGGCAAGGTAACGTTCATCGACCCGGTGCTCGACCCGGCGTCGCGTACGGTGAAGGTGCGCATCGAGGTGCCGAACAAAAAGGGCCGGCTGCGCCCCGGCATGTTTGCGGAGGCTGTCATCCACGCTTCAGAGGGCGACCGCCAGGCGCAAGCCCCACTGGTCGTGCCCCATACTGCGGTGCTCCTCACGGGAGAGCGGGCAGTCGTTTACGTCACTGTTCCCGGCGAGGAGAGGCCGACCTACGAGGTACGCGAGGTGCGTCTGGGGCCGCGGGCGGGCAACGTGTTTCCCGTCGTCACGGGGCTGAAGGAAGGGGAGCAGGTGGTCGCAGCAGCTGCGTTCGTGTTGGATGCAGAGCTGCAGATCCGAGGTGGCCAGAGCATGATGACGATGCCCGACGATCTCGCGCGGGAGAAGTATCGGCCGTTCAAGCTCAGCGCCAATGAGCTGAGAAAGCTAGAGCCGGTGGTGCGGGCCTATCTGGACGTCCAGGTGGCGCTGGCGAGGGATCGGTTCGACGCGGCGAAGCAAGCGGCTCTGGCCACCAAGCGACAGGCGGCGCTGGTGGTCATCGCCGCGCCGCCACCGGCTGCCAAGCGGTGGAAGGAACTGCAACAGCACCTGGGGCGCCAGGCGCAGGCGCTGCACGAAGCCAAGAATCTCAAGGGAGCCCGTGGGGCCTTCGAGGAACTCAGCAAGCTCGTCATCGAGGTCGTGCGCCGCTACGGAAATCCGCTCGACAGGGACGTGCGCTTGGCGTTCTGCCCCATGGCGATGGAGAACCGCGGCGCCGAGTGGCTGCAGGAGGCCGCCTCCGTCCACAACCCATACTTCGGTTCGGAGATGGCCAGCTGCGGCGAGATCCGCAGCACCGCCGAGCCCAAGGGGCAACTCCCCCAACCTGAGATGGCCCCTCCCACCGGGGCCCCAGCCGGGCACCAGCACTGATGGCTGAGCCCGAACTCACCAAGAGTGAGGACGCGCTGCGCCCGTCGAGCGACGATGCGGCCCCGCGCGGGATCTGGGAAGTGTTCCTTGGGTTCTGCATCGACAACAAGCTGGTCGTTGCCGTCCTGCTGGCGTTGCTCGTCTTCGGCGGGATCTCGACGGCGCCGTTCCGGTTCGACGTTGGGCTGCCGCGCAACCCGGTTCCCGTCGATGCGATCCCGGACATCGGAGAGAACCAGCAGATCGTGTTCACCGAGTGGCCGGGCCGCTCGCCGCGCGACGTCGAGGACCAGATCAGCTACCCGCTGACGACGTCCCTGCTCGGGATCCCCGGCGTGCGCACCGTGCGCAGCTTCAGCATGTTCGGGTTCTCAACGATCTACATCATCTTTGAGGACGGGGTTGACTTCTACTGGTCGCGTTCGCGGGTACTGGAAAAACTGGCGTCGCTTCCCTCGAACACGCTGCCTGCCGGCGTTTCGCCAGCCCTGGGGCCCGACGCCACCGCGCTAGGACAGGTCTTTTGGTACACGCTGGAGGGGCGCACCCCCGATGGCGAGGTCACCGGTGGCTGGGATCAGCACGAACTGAGGACGATCCAGGACTGGACGGTGCGCTACGCGCTGCAGTCGGTGCCGGGCGTCGCCGAGGTCGCGAGCGTCGGCGGCTACGTGAAGGAATACCAGGTCGACGTCGACAGCGCCGCCATGCGAGCGGCGGGTGTCAGCATCGACCAGATCGCCAACGCGGTGCGGCAGGCCAACCTCGACGTGGGCGCTCGCACCCTGGAGCTCAACCGCGTGGAGTACGTGGTGCGAGGCGTAGGATTCATCCAGCGGGTGGAAGACCTCGAGGAGGTCGTGGTCAAGAACGTCGAGCACACGCCGATCCGGATTCGCGACGTTGCACAGGTGACCCTCGGCCCCGCTCTTCGGCGCGGGGCGCTCGACAAGGGCGGAGCTTCGGTGGTCGGTGGGGTCGTCGTGGCACGATTTGGCGCCAATCCGATGGCCGTCATCGAGCATGTGAAGGAGAAGATAGACGAGATCTCGCCGGGACTGCCCACGCGCACGCTGGAGGATGGAACGACGAGCAAGATCACCGTCGTCCCATTCTACGACCGGACCTCACTCATCAACGAAACCCTGGGTACTCTTTCGACCGCGCTCCTGCAAGAGATCCTCATCACCATCATCGTCGTGTTGGTGATGCTGCGGCACCTGAAGAGCTCACTCATCATCTCGAGCGTGTTGCCCCTCGGCGTGCTCGGGGCGTTCATCCTGATGCGGTACTTCGGGGTCGATGCCAACATCATGGCGCTCAGCGGCATCGCCATTGCGATCGGCACGATGGTCGACATGGGGATCGTGCTCACCGAGAACATGGTCGAGCACTTGGAGCGCGCCGGGCCAGACGCGGACCGCCGCGTGGTCATCCGCCGAGCGGCCGCGGAGGTCGCTCCAGCCATCGTCACCTCGACCTTGACCACCGTGGTGGGTTTCCTTCCCATCTTTGCGCTCACCGCTTCCGAGGGCAAGCTCTTCACGCCGCTCGCCTACACGAAGACTTTCGCCATGCTCGGCGCCCTACTGTTGGCGCTGACGGTCTTGCCGGTCGTTGGACACCTGATCCTGCGCCGGACCGCGGAGCCGCCAGGCCAGCTGCCTCAGGGCCGCCGCGGGTGGTGGCGTGCATTGACTCGCCCCGCGCGGCTCGTCGAGCTTGCCCTCGTGATCGCGGGCGCGTACTTCGCGATTGCGGTCAACGTGGTGCTCGGACTGCTGCTCGTCGTGGTGGCGGGCTCGGGTGTCGCCGGGGCGGTGCTGCCGCGCCCCTGGTCGCGGCTTCCTGTGCTGGTGAGCCTGGCGACTGCGGTGGTCGCGGTGACGGTTCTCCTGGCGGACGACTGGCTGCCACTGGGTGCAGGGCGTGGCTGGTGGGTGAACCGGATGTTCGTGGCGGGGGTGCTCGCGGCCGTGCTGGGTGCGATTCAGCTCTTCATTCTGGGATACCCCTTCATCCTGAGGTGGGCGCTCCGTCGCAAGGCCACGTTCCTCGCGGTCCCGGCGTCGCTCATCGTCTTCGGCTTCACTAGCTGGTTGGGGTTCGATACGGTCTTTGGCTGGCTCCCGCAGTCCCTCCGCACGCTGCCGGCAGTCTCCAAGATCGCGCACCAGGTGCCCGGCCTCGGGCGTGAGTTCATGCCCCCCTTCGACGAAGGGTCATACCTCTACATGCCGACCACGATGCCGCACGCTTCGATGGGCGAAGCCCTCCGTCAGCTGGCGGCGATGGACGCGGCGATTGCGGCGGTGCCCGAGGTCGAGCAAGCCGTGGGCAAGCTGGGCCGCGTGGAGAGTGCCCTCGATCCGGCTCCCATCTCGATGTACGAGACGGTCGTCAACTACAAGTCGGAGTACAAGCTCGACGCCAACGGGCGTCGCGTGACGTTCGAGTTCGACGCAGCCAGCGGCGAGTATGCGCGCGACGCCCAGGGTGAGCTGATCCCCGATCCGCGGGGGCGACCGTTCCGCCAGTGGCGGGACCACATCAAGACCACCGACGACGTCTGGAACGAGATCCAGCGCGCAGCGGCAATGCCGGGGATGACCAGCGCCCCCAGACTGATGCCCATCGCCGCCCGGATCGTCATGCTGCAGAGCGGCATGCGCGCGCCGATGGGCATGAAGATCCGTGGGCCCGACCTGGACACGCTGGAGCGAGTCGCCATCGAGATGGAGAGCTTGCTCAAGCAGGTACCCGGAATTCGCCCGGAAACCGTGGTTGCGGATCGGATCGTCGGCAAGCCCTATCTCGAGATCGTTATCGACCGAAGGGAAATCGCCCGGCACGGGATCTCCATCGACCAGGTGCAGCAGACCATCCAGATGGGCGTGGGCGGCATGACGGTGACGCGCACCGTGGAAGGCCGTGAACGCTACCCGGTCCGAGTGCGGTACATGCGAGAGGAGCGCTCGGATGTCGAGGATCTGAAGAACGTGCTGGTCCCCAGTCCGCTGGGTCATCAGATCCCGCTCAGCCAGCTCGCGAGCATCCGCTACGTGCGCGGCCCCCAGGTGATCAAGAGCGAGGACACGTTCCTGACGGGGTATGTCGTCTTCGACAAGCTCGCGGACCGTGACGAGGTGGGCGTGGTCGAGAACGCCAAGGCCTTTCTCACGAGTCGACTCGAGTCGGGGGAGCTGAAGTTTCCGCCAGGAGTCAGCTACGCGTTCGCGGGCAGCTACGAGAACCAGGTGCGCAGCGCCAAGACGCTGAGTGTACTGATACCGATGGCGCTCGCCCTCATCTTCCTGCTCATCTACCTGCAGTTTCGTCGAGTCGCGACCACCCTCGGCATCTTCAGTGGGGTGGCGGTGGCAATGGCCGGTGGGTTCCTGCTCATCTGGCTCTACGGTCAGCCGTGGTTCTTGAACGTGACGCCCCTCGGGATCGGCTTCCGAGAGGTGCTCCAGGTCCACAGCGTGAACTTGAGCGTGGCCGTCTGGGTTGGGTTCATCGCCCTCTTGGGCATCGCCACCGACGACGGGGTGTTGATGAGCACCTATTTGCACCAACGCTTCACGGAGGGCGCGCTTCCCGCATCGATTGAGGAGGTCCGTGAGCGCACCCTCGACGCTGGAATGCGGCGCGTGCGACCGTGCATGATGACGACCGCGACCACGCTCCTGGCCCTGTTGCCCGTGGTGACCTCGACCGGACGCGGTTCAGACGTCATGGTGCCGATGACGCTGCCGCTGCTCGGCGGCATGAGCGTGGAGGTCATCACGCTCTTCGTGGTGCCGGTGCTCTACTCTCTCAGCGAGGAGGTGCGGTTACGGAGACGTCAACGGGGGAGCTCCACCCTGGCGATCCCAACCGCGGGAGCCGAGCCGGTCGGAGGATAGGGAGTGACATCAGCCGCAAGTCATCGTTTGTACGGGGGAGTGGCTGGGGACGGCGCTGGGGCAGACACCTATCAGCAGGGCTTCCGCTTCGCGCCCGCCGGAGTGAAGCCTCCACCGCATCCGGCCGAGGCACACGCACCGGGGACGCGGCCGTGCCCTCCCGGTGTGGCGGCCACCTTCGACGTGACCGCTCAACGAAGCCGCGATGCGCGCGAGCGCACGCTGTGCGAAGCTGCCGCGCGCGGTGGGGGCGAGATGAACGAATGACCGACATCCCCACCATCAACCGCGGTGACATCTTCTGGATTGCGCCGGATGACTCGCGCGGACCGGCGCCGTGCTACTCCCACCCCCATGTCGTCGTGCAGGACGATGTCTTCAACCACTCACGAATCTCGACCATCGTTGTCTGCGCGCTGACGACGAATTTGGCGAAGGCGACCGAGCCAGGGAACGTGTTGCTCGAGCCTGGCGAGGGAAGCTTGCCGAAGCCGAGCGTCGTCGTCGTGTCGCAGATTTCTTCAGTCGAGAAGACCCGACTCGGCGAGAGGATCGGCGCGCTCTCGGCGGCGCGCGTCGACCAGATCCTCGCTGGCTTGCGCTTCCTCCAGCGGTCGTTCTTCACGAGATAGCCGGCCGCCGTCCCCACGGTGCCGAGTGGCGGGCACGCTTCCGGACCCGCTCAGCCGGCGTTGAGCTTGCGGAGGCGCGCGAGCGCGGCCGCGCTCGCGGCGTCGAGGAAGAGCGCTCGCTCGAACGCCTGCCGCGCTCCGTCGCGATCGCCGAAGCGGAGGCGGACGTCGCCGAGGGCTACCTGGGCCTCCGCCGCCTTCGGATCGAGCTTCACGGTGGCCTCGGCGGCGGCCAGGGCGTCTTCGCGGCGACCCTGGGCGGCGAGGGCGCGGGCGACGCCGATGGTCGGCGCGATGGCGTCGGGTCGGAGCACGGCGGCGCGGCGGTAGAGGCGCTCGGCCTCCGTGTAGCGCCGCTCGCCCAGCGCACCGTCGGCGAACGCCCGGTAGCGTCGCTCCAGGAGGGCGACCTGGGCGGCGTCCGCCGCGTCGATCTTGGCGGCGCGGGTGAGGGCTTCGCGAGCCCCCTCCGTCCTCCCAGCGAGCGCGAGAGCGTCACCAAGCAGGGCGAGCAGCTCGAGGCTGCCGGGGTGCTTCTCGACGGCTCGCTCGGCGAAATGGGTGGCGACCGCCGGCTCCCGGCGCAGAAGGAAGAGCTTGACCAGCCCGACGTGGGTCGCGGCCTCCTCGGGGTAGCGCCGAGCGGCGACGCAGCTCCAGCGCTCCGCCTCGTCCAGATCGCCGCGGACCAGGGCGCGCCGGGCGTTGGGGATCTCCGCGCCCACGCCGCCGTGGGTTTCCTCGCCGAGCTTGGCGCAGGCCGCGATCCGGGCCGCCGCCGTCGCGTCGGGGGGATCTGGCGGTACTGCGGTCGCGGTCGCGGAGGCCGCGGGAGCACCCTGGGGCGCGGTCGAGGTCGCGACGCTGGAGGGCGTTGAAGGTGGCGCAGGGGCCGGGGCGGTCGCGCCGGAGGTCGTCGCCAGGGGCACCGGACTCGCGCGGAGCCTCCGGAAGGCGGCGAGCCCGAGCGCCGCCACCACCGTGACGACGCCGACGACGACGATCGCGCCCGCGACGACCCAGGCCCAGGTGGGCAGGCCGAGGCGCTGGCCTCCTTTGGGTGGGGGCGCCGCTCCACCCGGCTCCGGAGCCGGGATCGACGGTGCGATGGGGGCCGGCTCGGCCCCCGCCGCTCCCAGGGCCACGTCGGGCGGGGCCATCACGTTGGTGACCGCCGGCTGCGCCACCGGCTCCACTCGGACACGACCCGACGCCAGCATCAGGAGCGCGCTCAACGCGTGGGCGCCCTGCAGCGTGGGCGTCCCCTCGCCGAGAGTCTCGGCCGTGGCGCCCGCGATGATCCCGTCGGAGAGATCGACGCGCACCAGCGCGCGCGGGTTGTGCACGGTGGCCCGGAGCGAGCAGCCCGAATCACCGAGCGTCCGCAGCGTTCGTGCCGGTCCGAGGGCTTCGAGGCGGAGCTCGAACGGGGTCCCGTCGTTCACCCACCGTCGGATCGTGCGCTCCGGCTGACCCAGTGACTCCACCTTGCCGAGCAGCGCACCGAGCGAGGCGTCTCCGGTCTCCTCGGGCCAGACCTCTTGCCAGGGGACGACGAGGAGGGCGGCCCAGCGCAGCCTCACGTCCTCGCGGAGCGCCTGGACGAGCGCGAACCCCGGCCCCTGCAGCTGCCTTTCTCCGATCAACAGGACGGTGGGGTCGAGCTCACGCAGCCGCGCGAGCCGCTGGGGGGAGGGCGAAAGATCGGTGACGGCCACGGCAGCGCCATGCGCTCGAAGCTCCTGCGCGACGAGGTCTGCGCGCGCGCTGTCGTCGTCGGCCAGGAGGACGCGCAGACCGTGGAGATCCGCCGTCGCCCCCCCGACTCGCTCCGCGTCGGCGCCGAGCCAGGCGACCGTGCCGCCGGCGCGTTCGTCGAACTCGTAGTCGAGCGGTTCGGCCGAGACCACCTGCGACCCCATCCGCTGGACGAACTCGTCGATGATGGTCGACACCGGTCGTCCGCCGCCGAGGACGATGCGCACGGGGGCCTGGTCCGGGGCGGCCTTGGCCCGGATGCTCAAGATCCCGGTTCGGAGCTCCTGCGCGAGGGTGGCGACCAGCTCGTCGAAGGTCACCTCGCCGATGTCGCCGAGGCCGCGCTCCGCGTGGCTCGGGAGCTCGGCGATGAGCGTCGCGATCTGGGTCGCGATCGCGTCGACGCTCGCGGCTCGCCGGATCACCGCGGCCACGCCGTGACGAAATGCCTGGAGCCGGGCGTCCAGCCCGGTGTCGTCGGTCAGGACGGCGACCGGGATGACCGAGCTCATGGGCGAGGTGGCGAGTCGGCCGATCGCCTTCACCCCGCCGTCGAGCAGCGCCTCGTCCGCCAGGAGCACCAGGTCCGGCGCCCCGGCCAGCGCCGCCTGGCTCACGTTCGCGACCGTGGTGGTTTCCACGGAGACGCCGTGGCGCACCAGCGCCTCGGTCAATGGCACCAGCAACGCTTCGCCAGCGCCCACGATCAGCACCGCTGGTTGCGTCTTCACGCGCGTCGGCTCCGCCGGGCGCGGGTGATGGCTAGGTCGGATCCAAAGGTCGCCCTCGCTGCCCGCCTCCCGACTCGCGGTTGCCTTTCTGGGATCCGGGCCCATCGGCGGGATCATCGATCAGGTGCTCCGGCACGACCACCCCCAACCGTGGGCGACGGACGTCGCCGTCGTCCTTGCGCGGACCCGCTCGTGCGGGAAGGGGCTGAGCCGACCAGTGTTCCAGGGGGTGCGCCGCTCCGTGCATTCCGTCGCGGATCCGTCGTGCTGGCCTCACCGGACCGCCAATCCGCCGCTGGGCCGCTCTAGGGTGGACGCTGCCTCCAACGAACGGGTAGAATTCGGCCCCGCCAGGCGTCGGCGGATCCGGGGGAACCAGGCTCCCCGCGTGCGGCGCTGCCAGCCGGAGGTCGGCCACCGGTGGCGGGGATCGGGCGCCGGTCCAGCGGCGCGTCTCCTCTCCAGCTCTCATGGTTCCGCGCGACTCACCCCAGTCGATTGGTCGCTTCGAGCTCTCGAGTGACCTGGCGTCGAGCCACCTGGGGCCGATGTGGCTCCTGCGAGCGCCGTCGGCCGACGGTGCGACCAGCCCATTCCTCGCTCGGCGCGTCCGACCCGGAGTGCCGGAGGGGCCGATCGTGGACCTCATCACCGAGGCCGCCTGGACGGCGATGGAGGTGAGCCACCCGCTCCTGCCCCCCGTCGTCGAGGTGCTCGCGCAAGGCTCGGAGGTGACGGTCGTCTACGCCTACGTCGAAGCAGTTCCGCTCCGCGCGCTGCTCAGGGCGTCGGGCGCTCGTCGACGGCCGCTCGCGCCCGACGTGGCGCTCCGTCTGGTGCGGGACCTCGCCGAGGCGCTCTCGGCGCTCCACGCGCAGGCTGGGGGGCTCGACGAGGCGGGATTGGGCGCGTTCGGCGGTTTCACTCCGGACAGCGTGCTCGCGGGGACCGACGGGCGGGCGCGCCTGACCGACGCGCTCGTCTCCGGCACCTCCATCCGGTCGCCGGTGGTTCGGTCGCACGTGGACCGGATCGCCTACACCGCTCCGGAGGCCCTCACCGAGGCGGCGGCCAGCGCGGGCGACCCGCGCGCTGACGTGTTCGCGCTCGGCGTGCTGCTGTGGGAGTTGCTCGCCCGTCGGCGGTTGTTCGCGGGGTCCGGGCGCAACCTGGAGCAGCAGGTTCGTTCGCTGAAGATCCCGCGCCTCGACGACCTCGGGGCGGGTGAGCGCGTCCGGATCCCGTCGGCGCTCGCTGCGGTGGTCGCGCAGGCGCTCGAGCGGGATCCGGGCGCGCGCCCGCAGGACATGGCCGAGTTGATCTCCGCCATCGTCGATACCGGAGCGGACTGCGCTCGAGCCGACGCGGTCGGCGCCTTCGTGGAGGAGGTGGGGCAGGGCGACCTCGAGCGCCAGCGCAACGCCATCCATCCGCCGCCCCCCACCGTCGCGCGGCTTCCGCTGCCGGGCTTGGCTCGATCCGCGCCCGGCGCCGCGCCGCCACGGCCGCTCCCGGGCATCGTCCGGACTCCCCCGCGGGAAGCCGCGCGCCCGGTCGCGGACGCTGCTGGTCAGCCGACTCCCGCCAAGGAGCCCCCGCCGCTTCCCGTACGGGAGGCGACGCCGGATCCCGGGACGAGTCGACGACGGCTCCCTCCGTTGCGCCGAGCGACCTTGCTGGGGATGGCGCCACCCAAGCCGGATCCACGCGCGGTGCCGGCGACGCCGGAGGAGGCAGTGCGCCCCGCTGTGCCGGAGCCGGCGCCGCCCGCGGAGGCGGCGCGCCCCGCCGCGCAGGAGCCATCGCCACCCGCAGAGGCAGAGCGCCCCGCCGCGCCAGTGGCGGCGCCGCCCGCGGAGGCAGCGCGCCCCGCTGCACCGGAGCCGGCGCCGCCCGCGGAGGC
>CAYOLF010000018.1:0-25988 GCA_964404725.1 uncultured Polyangiaceae bacterium | reverse complement strand
CCGGAGCCGGCGCCGCCCGCGGAGGCAGCGCGCCCCGCTGCACCGGAGCCGGCGCTGCCCGCGGGGGAGGCGAGCCCCGTCGCGTCGGTGGCGGCGCCGCTCCTCCCCGCGGCTGCGCAGGAGGCGCCAGCCGTCGACGCCACGGACGTCCCCGTGCTCGCACTCGGCGCGTCCGCGGTTCCCTTGGTGCACGATCACCGGTTCGACGACACCCGGGCGTCGCGTGCTCGACGCCGGCCGCCGTTGGCGATCCTGGTCATCGGTGGCGCCGTGATCTTCTTGGTGGTCGCGGTGTCGATCGCCACCGCCGTCGTCCGGCGTCCCGCGGCGCAGCGCGCTTCGCAGGGCTTCCCGTCCGGGTCGAGCCAGGGGCTCCCCTCGGTGGGCAGCGCCCCCGCCGTCGAGGCCGCGATCACCGAGGCGCCGGCCGCGTCCCCTGTCGTCGCGAGCGCGGAGCCCTCGGCGGGCGTCGCCGCCGTCGCCTCGAGCGAGCCTCGCGCTCCGTCAGACGCCGTGTCCCCGCTCACCGCGGCCTCTGCATTGACCGAGCCGCGTTTGCCCGCGTCGAGCGCCCCCGCCGCCGCACGCCCCAGGTCGACGTCGAGGGTTCCCCCGCGGAGCGCACCCACCGCGACCCGTCGGCCCCCGAAGCCCACCTACGTACCGGACGGGATCTGATGACACGAGCAATCGGAGTGAAGCTCTCGACCCCGGCTCGCCACGTGGCGCGGCGCTGCGCCGTCGCGCTCGGCGTGGCGATCGCGCTCGGCTCGACGTCGGCCTTCGCGGCCGGGGTCCCGGTCGACGACGCGAGCTGGGCGGTCAAGAACGAGGCCAAGAAGGAGTACACGGCCGGTACCTCGGCCTTCGAGAAACGGGACTTCGAGGCCGCCCTCGAGCGGTTCCAGAAGTCGTACGACATCGTCGCGAGCCCGAATTCGCACCTGATGATGGCCAGAGTCCTGATCGAGCTCGGGCGCCAGGCCGAGGCCTACGTCGAGCTCGGCGGCGTCATCGCGGAGGTGGAGGCTCTCGAGTCGCGCGACACCTACGCCGAGACCGCGCGCGCCGCTCAGGCGCTGCGCCAGGAGCTCGAGGCGAAGATCGCCTTCGTCACCGTGCAAGTGCCGGCGCAGGTCACCGTGCGCGATCGGGAGGTGCCGGTCGCAGATTGGGGCAAGCCGCTCCCCGTCGAGGCGGGGCCGGCGACGGTGACCGTCGCGCCGCTCGTCGGCGACGCGCGCACCGAGGAGCTGTCCCTCGCCGGAGGCGCGCGAGTGGACGTGGATCCGCAGCCGCCGGCGCCGCCGCCGGCGGCGGCCGCCGCCCCCACGTGTCCGCCGGTCGCCGGCGGACCGCCGCCCGAGCGCGGCCGGGTGCGGCAACGGTCCGTGGCCTGGGTGGTGGGCGGGGTCGGGGTGGTGGGGCTCGGGACGTTCGCCGTGCTCACCGCGGTCAACGACCGCGCCTACCGGGATCTCGACGCGGAGTGCGAGGACGACGACTGTTCGCGGGCGCTGACGGACGCCGCCGCCCACGATCGGGCGCTGCAGGCTTACGGGAACGCCAGCCTGGGGCTAGGGATCGCCGGGCTCGCGACGGGGGTCTTGCTCTACGTCACGGCCCCACCGACCGCTCGAGCCACCGCGCGGCGGGGGCCGACGCTGGTGGTGGCCCCCAGCGGCGTCGCGGTGGTAGGACGCTTCCGCTGAGCCGCCGCGCGGCGCACCATCGAGCGCGCCAAGCTCGCTGGCGGGAGCTCCCTCACTTGCTGGCTCGAGGGGTCGCGGGACGGCGATCGGAGGCGGCGGAGGGCGTGGCAGGCCGGCGCTCGCGGCGCGGCTCGTCCTTGTCGTCGTCGTCGTCGTCGTCGTCGTCACGGTCCTCTCGCGACAAGCGGGACGCCGCAGACGCCACGTCGAAGGCGCCCTCGATAACGGCCGCGGTCACTCCTTCGTTGACCTCGAAGCTCGAGACGATGACCTCCTGGCACCAGGCGCTCTCCGTCGGATCGGCGCAGACTCCGTCCTCGCTCTCGATGACGCCGGGACAGCCCCTCAGGCAGCGGCCCAGGCGCTCCGCCTGACCGCCCTGGGCGCCGCGCCCGCCCGCCGCGAACCGAGCCTCACAGGCCTCGACGCAATTCCGCGCCGCTGCGCCCGAGTCGCTCGGGAGCCAGTAGGCGGTGCGCTGGGTCACCGTTTGGCCGCAGGCGAGGCTCGCGGCCGCGAGGAGGAACAGGGGCAAGGCGAGATCGCGCGACGAGGCCATGGCGTTGACCGCGTGACCTTGCCAGAAGCGTGCCGCCCGGTCGGAGCCAGCGCCGCCCGTCGATCGGCCGCCCTCACCCCGCTGGGGTCACCGGTGCCCCGGGTCGCGCCCGTGTCGCGCGTGCGACAGCGGGCCGCCCGGCATCGTGAACCAGCGGCTCCACGGGGGCCGTCGTAGGCGGCCGAGGGGGGAGGAGGGCCACCGCACGGGCCTGGTCCCCAGGGCGTGAAGCCTGAAATGATGACGTTGGCCGCCAAGCGATGCCGGGCGCTCGGCTCCGCGGCGTTCCAGCGCGAGGGTCACCAGACCGTGACGCCGAGGGTGAGCCCGGCGAGCCCGGCGATCCGGGGTGGATCGTGGAGCAGGTCCGGCTGGCCTCGGATCCGGAAGCGCTCGTCCAGGACGGGACCGAGCGCCGTCGCGCTCGCGCCGAGGGTGAGGGGGCCCCAGATCCGGGCGCCGAGCTCGAGCCCGCCGCCGACGCCGAGCCAGGTCGCGACCTGCGTCGTCGCCTGGTCGACGGGCGTGGCGCTCGCCTTCAGGGCCCCGAGCGCGGCCTCCGCGCAGGCGCCGAGGTCGATCGGGAGGCCCTCGGCACGCCACAGCCGGCGGCACCCACGCGCCCGGCCGCCCCAGAGGCCGAGCGAAAGGCTCACCGTCTCGACGGCGCGGTCCTGCCGCGGCAGGAGCAGGCCGACCAGCTCTGCTCGCCAGGGCTCGTGCGTCACTCGCGCCCCGAACCACGCTGCCGGGGCGACGTCGAAGGTCATGCCCAGCGCGACACCCAGCCCGGCGGCCTCGCCGACGTGGGTCGCGTCCGCGCGGGCCTCGCCGCGCTGGCTCGAGCGCGGGCGGCGCGCCTCCTCGCGCGGGGACGGCGAGCGCGCCGGTCCCTCCGCGGGACCCGCGGGCGCGGCGGGGGCAGGCGCAGCGGGAGCAGCGGGCCTCGCCGCGGGGTCGGGTGTCGCGTCGAGGAGCAGCGCCAGCGTGACCGCCACGGCGCTGCCGAGGCCCGCACAGGACGGGCCGGGATCGGTGATCACGCGCACCCCCGTGACGGGTGCGAAGGCCTCGATGCGGGCGCGGTAGCCCTCGCCGTCGCGGTCCAGCGTCACCATCACCCCCGGCAGCTCCCCGGGCTGGGCGGCCACGACGGCATCCCCGCGTGCGATCTGGTTCACCCGGGCGGCGAGCGCTGCGGCGGAGGGGCAGTCCACCGCGGCCCGAGTCCGCTCGACGCCGATCGGGATCGGGCCGCTCCCGGGGGCGGCCCCCGCAGCGCGAGCGGTCCCCCGCGCCGCGACGACCAGCGCGCCGACGGTGACGGCGCCGCGGGCCGCGCGAGCGGTCCTCGCCCAGGCTGTCATCGCGCGCGAGGCTACCAGCCTCCGGCGATCCGGTCGACCGCGCTGCGCGGCGTCGCGGCCGCGGACGACGGTGACGGTCGTGGTGCTCAGTCCGTCGGCGGCTCGACGGTGAGGCGACAGGCGGCGAGCGTGGTCGCGGAGGCGGGGGCCATCGCGGAGTAGTAGCGCACGAAGCGCGCGGGCTCCGGAGCGGCGACGGCGCGCAGATTCTCGGCCCAGCGAAAGCCGATCGGCTGGTAGAGTAGCTCTGCGGTTATCTCCAGGGTCCCGGCCCTGTCCGGCAGCGCGATCCGGTAGGTGAGCTCGTCCGCCCCGCCGGTGAAGTCCGGATCCGTCGCCGCGGCGCCGTAGACGGCCACGTCGGCGGACGCGGTGCGCCGGTCGAACCCCGTCGGCAGAACGCGGTTGTCCTTGAGGTACCGGGTCGCGGTGAGCAGCCCGGTCGTCACCGCGCCGGACGGATCGCCGAGGATGGGCTCGTAGATCTGGACCTGATCGGGGCGCTCGATCACCCCGTAATGGGGCTCGAAGCGCGCCCCGTCGGCGTCGTTGTCGTTGCCGGTGATGGAGCCGTCGCGCGCGAGCGCCCCCGACTCGAACACCAGGCTGCCGCTCGCGCCGCGGACCGCCAGGTGGATCCAGACCCGTCGTGACGGGTAAGCGGTCGGCAGCTTGTGGCCGGCCTGGTTCTCGACGCGGAGGTCCACGACGAGCGAGGCTGCCGACCGCTCGGCGCGGGTGATGGCCAGCGTGGCCGAGCGCTGCTCGAGCTGCTCGCGGGCGCCGGCTGCCGTCGCCTCGAGTTCGGCGGGGACGGCCGTCACGCCGAGCTCGCCGCGGTAGCGGCCCAGCATGCCCAGGACGAACGCATTGCCGCCGCGGAAGACGTGCGGGCGCATGCCGGATTGCGGCTGGGCGAGCACGCTCGTGATGGGCGTCGGCTCGGTCTCGGGGAGCAGGTGGCAGTCCTGGCAGGAGCGTCGCGTGGCGTAGTCGCTGTGCTGCCACTCGAGGTACGGCACCTGCTCGGCGAGCCTCCCCGTGACCGAGCCGTCCGGGCCGAGCGAGTGCGTGAAGAGGGTGTGGCAGGTGGCGCAGACCTCCGAGGTCTTCAGGTGCTCGGCCTGGCGCTGCTCGAACCCCGACGAGGAGCGCATCACCCGCGACCGCCCCGCGTCGACCGGGTACTTGCCGAAGACGGGGCGCTGGCCCAGCGGGAGGCGGCGGTCGATGACGAACCCGCCGACGAAGCTCTCGGTCGTGCCCAGCTTGTCGGCGGAGATCTGATGGCAGACGGTGCAGGAGACGCCGTCCGCGGCCAGGGCGGCCAGGGGCGCGGCTGCGCGACCGATCGGCAGGTGGGCGAAGAGCTCGCCCTGGCCGCCAGCGACGTGGGCGGTGAAGCGCGCCATCGGCATGTGGCACTTGGAGCACTCGTCCTCGATCGCAGCCGTGGCCGTCGGGTGATCGAGCGACTCGCGTCGGACCGCCGCTTGCCAGTAGGGGTCCCGGGCCGCGTTGGCCATCATCGACGCGCGCCAGTTGACACCGATGGACACGTCTCGACCCGCGTCGGTGGTGAGGCCGTTGTGGCAGGCGACGCACTGCCCGCTGGGCGCGAAGAGCGCCGGGTTCTTGCCGGCGCGCGGGCGTCGCTGCGCGGCGGCGGGGAGCGCCAGCAGCGCCGCGATCCCCGCGATCGTCGCAGTGGCGAGGGTCGTCTTCAGCGGTCGTCGGATCGTCATCGGGACCTCACCACCCCTCCAGGACGCCGCCGTCGAACCAGTCCCAGAGCAGGTAGAAGAGCAGCTCGGTGGGGCGGGCATCGAGCTCGGTCATCGGCAACCGGACCCCGATGTTGCCCATGACGTGCTGGCGCGCGCTGAGGCTCACCTGCAGCTCGGGGATGAAATCCCAGTGGGTGCTCGCCCCCGACTCGAGGGCGCGGGCGGCGGCGATCTCGACCATCGGCGACCAGACGCGGCCCCAGGGGTGCGGACGGAAGCTGTTGCCGACGGCCACGCGCCCGAAGACCTCCCGTTCGGCGAGATCAGTCTCGATGGGGAGCTCGAAGCCGCCCTGAAATTGCACGAAGCCGGTGCCAGCCACGATTTGCCCGGCGGAGAGGAAGGGTTCGATCATGACCGTGTCCCGGCCGTAGCCGTCGCTGGCGTCGCCCGTTGGCAGGAACACCTCGGTCGCGAGCGTGAGGATCGTGCCCGAGCGGGCGCTGTGCAGCAGCACCCGCTTGAGGCCGACCCCGACGTCGCCGGCGCCCCCCGCCCAGCTCCCCGCCGCGCCAGGCTCGTCGGGCTCGACCTCGCGGAACCCGAAGGGGAGGGAGGCCTCGAGCTGGTAGCGGGCCCCGAGGCGGGCGCCGTAGACGAGCTTGCCGGCGACGTCCGTCGGCCCCTCGAGCGCGGCGCTGGCCGCGACCACCACCTCGTCCTCCACGTATGCCTTGCTGGTCACCTGCGCGCGCGGCAGGTTGAGCTCCCCCTGGGGCCACCGCCGCTCGGGGCAGAAGGACTTGACGTGGGCGACGATCCGCTCGAGCTCCGCGTCCGTCCGTGCCCCCTCGAAGCTCGGCATGGTCGGGTCGAAGCCGCGCGCCGGCCCGCCGCGGTGCGCCACGGCCAGCCAGTCGCGGTGCGGCTCGCGCGACGCGAAGCTGCAGTCGGTGAAGTCGGGCAATGGCAGATCGAAGCCGACCTCGCTCCGGGGCGCGCCGCGACCGTCGGCCCCGTGGCAGGAGACGCAGGTCTTGAGGTAGAGCGCCTCACCCGACTCGGGCAGACGGGCGGCGCCGAGGGTGGCGTCCTGGGCGTGGGCGGTGCGGGGGCCTGGCTGCAGGGCGAGCGCGCCGATCAGGAGCGACGTGGTGATGGCGCAACCGGAGGCAAACGTCCGGGCAGGTCGTGGTGGCATCGCGCGTGGCTCCATTCGCTCCTGGCCGGCGCGGCGGCGCCGCCCCCGTGGCGAGCGCGTTCGTTTTCGCCACGGGGCGGGGTGGCGTCAAGCCGGCAGGGTGGGCCGGGGAAGGGGGGGCTCCGGACGCGGTGCCGGCCGCGATCCCGCGGTGACGCGCCGCGCGGTTTCGCGAGGCTTGCCCTCCCGGCGCCGAGGGGAGATCAATGAAGACGCCAAACCCGGGGCTGGTTCCGTGGTCAGAGGTGGGTCATGAGGTCCTCTTCGGTGTGTCGGTCGTCGTGGTTCCCGCAGCCGCTCGCCTGCCTCTTGCTGTTGATGGCGGCGTGGCTCCTCGGTCCTGGGTGTGGTCCGAAGGAGGAGCGGCTCGCCCCCGAGACGACCACCTGGGCGGAGCTCCGGACCGTGCGCCGAGGGATCTCCGTCACCCCGCCGTCGGGCGCGGAGCGGGCGCCGTTCCCGCGTGAGCGCCTCGCCGACGGGACCGCGGTGCGCGTGGAGGCTGGGGGGCTCGCCTGGCTCCGCCATGACGGCGGGACCACGCTGCTCGTCCGCGGCCCGGCGCGGCTGCGTCAGCGTACGGACGCGGTCGAGCTCGAGGCGGGGCGCGTCTTCGTCGACGTCCCCCCGGACCAGACCTCTCGGCTGGTGACGCCGCAGGGGCCGATGACGTTGGCCGCCGTGCGCGCCAGCGTCGAGGTCCGACCGGATGGGGCGCCCGAGGCCTACGTGCTGCGCGGCGAGGTGCGGGGCTGGGGGGTCCGCGCGCGCGCCGGTGAACGGCTGCTGCACGACGGGAAGGGCGCGAAGGCCGTCGCTGCCGTCGCCTGGGAGGACTGGACCGGGGGGCTGGCGACCACGGATCGCGCGCCAGCGCCGGCGCCGTTCGGGATCGGTACCGTGGGCGCCCGCAAGCCGGGCGAGCAGGGCAACGCGCGGTTCCCGCTCGCGATCCAGAAGCTCGCGGTGAAGGTGGAGGTTCGCGGCGACTTCGCCGTCACCGAGGTGGAGCAGACCTTCTTCAACCCGAGCTCGGAGGTGGTCGAGGGGCTCTACGGGTTCCGGACGCCGCCGGGGGCGACTCTCGAGCGGTTCGGCGTCGACCGAGGGGGGCGCATCGCCTGGGGGCACGTCAAGGAGAAGGTCGCGGCCGCGGCGCAGTACCAGTCCAACGTCTACGCGGGCTCGACCGAGGATCCCGCGCTGCTCGAGTGGGAGGCCGCCGGCGAGTACCGCGCGCGCCTTTACCCCATCCAGGCCGGTGAGACGCGGCGGGTGGTCGTGCGCTACGCGGAGTGGCTCGGGCGGACGGGCGCGAAGGGCGAGCGGCGCCTGTACGTCTTCCCGATGGCGGCGGAGGGCGCCGAGGCGTCGCTCCCGCGCATCGAGGAGCTCACCTTCACCATGAGCCTGGGCTCGGCGCGCGCCACTCAAGTGCGCGCGGGCATGGCCGGCGTGCGGCGTGGCAACGAGATCCAGGTGCGCGCCCAGGATCTGGTGCCTCGCAGCGATCTCGCGGTGGAGCTGTTCGACGACGGCGTCGGCGGGGTGGTCGGCTACCGCGCGGATCACGCGCTCGCGCTCGACTCCCTGCCCAAGAGCGAGCGCGCGCCCGCGCGCGCCGCGGCGGCGAAGGAGCCCGACTACCTCGTGGTGCCGGTGCGGGCGGCGGAGGTCCCCCTCGCCGAGGGCGGGCTCGACCTGGCGATCGTGATCGACGCCTCCGCGGCGACGGACGCGGCCTCGCTCGCGCTCGCGCGGGCGGCCACGGGCGCCCTGCTCGCGCACCTGGGCGCGGACGATCGCGTGACGGTGTGGGCGGGGGCCGACACGCTGCGCCCCGTCACGCCGCGCAGCGGGAAGCTCACCGCGGTCGACGCCGCGCTCCGCGCCGAGGTGGGCGCCGCGCTCGCGCGCGTCGAGCCGGGGGGCGCCACCGATCTGGGCAAGATGCTCGGCGACGCGGCCATGGCGATCGATCCGGCGCGGCGCGGCGCGGTGGTGTACGTGGGCGACGGGCGGCCGACGGTGGGCGAGCTCGGGCTCGAGGGGCTCCGGCAGCGCCTCGCCAAGCGGGCGCGGCCGGTCCGCGTCTACGCGCTCGCGGTTGGGCTCGGCGCCGAGCTGCCGGTCCTCGGCGGGCTCGCGCGCGGCGGCTTCGCCGCCCGGGTCGAGGACGGCTTCGGCGCCGCGCGGCGGGCGCTGGAGCTCCTCGAGCATGCGGAGCGGCCCGTCTGGCTCGGCGCCAGCGTGGATCTCGGGCCCGCGGTCGAGCGGGTCTACCCTCGCGACACCAGCACCTGGGTGGCCGACGAGAGCGTGATCGTCGTGGGGCGCCTGGCGGGCAAGGAGCCCCCGAAGCGGATCGTGCTCGGGGGGCCGGCGGGGCGGCGCGAGGTCGCGCTCACCGTCCAGTCGCTTGCCGACAAGGGCGACGCCGCCCGGCGTTGGGGGATGGGGCGGCTGGCAGAGTTGCTCGACGAGGGCGCTGGGCACGCGGCCATGGTCGATCTCGGCTCGCGGCAGGGGCTCATCACGCCGGTCACCTCGCTCTACGTGCCGACGACGCGAGAGCTGGCGAGCGACTACGACTGGGAGGCGCCGGTCGCGCGCCAGGAGGAGCGACCGGCGCGACCGGGGCTGCTCGAGCGTCTTCGCGGCCGGCGCAGGACCGACGCGAGTGGGCCGATGGCGGTCGCGAGCGCCATGCCGGCCCCCGCGCTCGCGACGGAGGTGGAGGCTGACGATCGCGAAGGGGGCAGCTCGACGCGCGCCAAGGGCGAGGAGGGAGCGCTCGGTGCGGCGGACGGGGAGGCGAAGCCCTCCAGCGCGCCGTCGCCGGCGCCGCCCCGGCTGGCCCGCAAGGCCGCGCTGCCGGCGGACAGGGGGAAGCCTCAGTCAGCACGCGTCGCGGCGCTGAAGGAGGCCCAGGAACCGGCGGAGCTCGCCGCGTCGAGCGGCGACCTCGCTTCCTCGGGGACGGGGGTGGGCGGGGGCGGTGATCGGTTCGCCAAGGCCAAGGGCGGCGCGCTCGGCGCGGCCTCGAGCCCGGGCCAGGGCTTCGGCTCCGGTCACGGTCGCCTCGGGGCTTCGAGCTCGGTGCGTGTCCCCATCGTGCGCATGGGCGCTGCCACCATCGAGGGCGGTCTGCCGTCGGAGGTGGTGCAGCGCGTCGTACGCCAGAGCTACGGGCGCTACCGCATGTGCTACGAGCAGGGCCTCGCCCGGAACCCGAACCTTGCCGGGCGCGTCGCCGTAGCGTTCGTGATCGGGCCCGGCGGCGCGGTTGAGTCGGCGAGCCCCAAGGGCTCCGACCTGCCGGACGCGGAGGTCGTCGGCTGCGTCGTCGGGTCGTTCCGAGGGCTCGACTTCCCGTCGCCGGAGTACGGGCGGGTCACCGTGGTGTACCCGATCCTTTTCGCGCCAGATGGCGGGAGTATCGGCACCGCCGCCGCCGAGGCCATCGCGCCCACGCTCCTGGTGCGGGTGCTGCCGCGCGTTCCGCTCCTGTGCGGCGACGCGGCGCGCGTGTCGCTCGAGGAGCGCGTGGTCCTCTGGACCGAGCGGCTCGCGCAGGTCCGGGATCAGGCGGCGGCCGTGGCGGGCGTTTACACGCGGGCGCTGCGCCATTGCGAGGCGTCGACCCCCCGTGAGCGGGCGCGGCTGCTGGCCCTGATGCTGGACGCCATGAGCACCATCCGCGGTCAGGTGGAGCTCTGGCGGATGATGAGGGACCAGCTCGGGGCGGCGGACGTCCTCTACCGCGGCATCCTCGCTCGCGCCAAGACCGTGGCCCAGATCCGGGAGCTTCACGACGCGCTGGGCCTTCGCTCCGTCGACCCCGGGGTCCTCGCCAAGGCCGTCGCGGGAGCGAAGGATCCCGGGCAGCGGGTCGTGAAGCTTCGCGCGCTGCGCGATCAGTTCCCCGACGATCTGGTCCTCGCGCTCCGGCTGCTCGACGCGCTGGAGGACGCGGGCGACGCCGCGGGCGCCCGCGCGCTCGCCCGAGAGCTCCGGGCTCGCCCCGACGCCGAGGCCGCGGTGCGCACGGCCGTGGGCGAGCTCTTCCTCCGCCTCGCCGCGCGCGTGCCGGTCGCCGCCGAGCGGGCCGCGACGATCGCCGAGGCACGGCGCGCGTTCGGCGAGATCGTCGAGTTCTCGCCGAGCGACCCGGTGGCACGCCGGCGGCTCGGCGACCTGCTGCGCGCGCACGGCTGGCACGCCGAGGCGCGGCGCCAGTACGAAACCCTCGCCCAGCTCACCCCCGACGACGCCACGGTGGCGCTCCTGATCGCGGCGGCCGCCCAGGGGGAGGGGAGGCTCGAGGAGGCCGTGCGCTGGACGGAGAAGGGGATCGACGCCGGGGCGCCCGACGTGGCCCAGGGCCCGGCGGTCACGGCGCGCACCTTCGCGACCACCTTCCTCGCCTGGGGGCGGCTCGACGCGGCCCAGCGGGAGAAGGAGCGCGAGGCCCTGGCGGCGCGCGCGCGTCGGCTCCTCAAGGAGCCGGCGACGAAGGCGGCGCGCGTGACCCTGACCTTCACGCACCCCGACTTCCACCCGACGCTCTGGAGCAACGCACTCGGCGCGCCGATGCCGGCGGCCACCGGCGATCTCACGCTCGGGATCGCCGAGGCGGTGGTGCCGCTCCGCGACGACGCCGCCGTGGAGGTCCGGGTCGACCCGGCGGAGCTCGAGGCGGCCAGCCGCCTCGGCGTCGAGGCGGTCCTCACCGTCGTCTTCGCCGAGCTCGACCGGGGCGAGCGGATCGTGCGCGTCCCCATCCGGTACGGACCCGGCGCGGCCGCCGTCCAGCGCTTCTTCCTCCGTGGTCAGGAGGTGGTCCGTGGCTAGCGCCGTCCGCTCCCCGCTCCGGCGCCCGTTCCTCCTGGTCCTGACGCTCGTCGTCCTGGTCGGCGCGGTCGCCTGCGCCCGCTTCCGGGGGCGCGGGGCGCCGAAATCCCTCGCCTCCACCGTCGCCGATCTCGAGGTCGTGCACCCGCTGGTCACCGTCGCCGGCGCCGAGGTGCGCGGGGCGCGGCGCCTGGTGGACGGCGAACCGGTCGAGACCAGCGACGAGGGGCTGGCGCGGGTGCGCAGCGACGACGGGACCGTGATCCTGCTCGACCGCCGCACGCGCGCTTCGCTCCGCCCCGGCGGCAGCCGCCTCGAGGGGGGCCGGATCTTCGTGCAGGGCGCCGTGGGCGCGCTGCACGAGATCGCGGTGGGGGAGGTGGTGGCGCTGGTCAAGGGCGCCGACGTGGGCCTGCAGCGCGCCGGCGACGGCGGCCGCATCTACTGCTCGCGCGAGGAGATCGTGGTCCGCGATGTGGTCGGGGAGCACCGCGTCCGCTCGGGCGAGTCGGCGGTGGTGACCGGCGGCAAGGTCACCGTCGAGCCGGAGAAGGTGTTCGACGATTGGACCTCGGGCATGGCGGCGCCCTGGGCGGCGCGGGGCGAGCCGCGCCGGGCGCTCGGCGAGCTGTGGGGCATCGGCGACGACTCGGGGCCGGGGAGCGCGGGCTCGCCGCTCGCCATCCGCGCCCACGACGTCACGGCGACCGTCCTCGGCGAGGTGGCGCGGACGACGGTGAAGACGACCTTCTTCAACGGCGGCAGCGCGCCGGTGGCCGGCGATTTTCGCCTGGCCCTGCCGGAGGGCGCGCTGGTGTCACGGTTCGCGTTCGCCCTCGGCAGCGAGCCGCTCACGGAGACGACCCTCGCCATCGGGCGCGAGCCGTCCTCGGAGCGCTTCCCGTCGGTGGCGGCGCTGGAGTGGGCCGGCGACGGCTGGGTGCGCGGGCGCCTCCCGTCGATCCGCTCGGGCGGCACCGTGACCGTTCTCGTCCAGTACACCGAGTGGCTCCACCCCGAGCGGCGCGGCACCACCGAGGTCGTCGAGTACCGCTACCCGCTGACGGGCACGGGCGAGCCGCCGCTCGTCGGCGAGTTCTCCGCGCGGGTCGACGCGAGCGGCGCCGGCGCGCTCTCCGTGGCGGCCGGGGTCGGCGCCAAGGTCCAGGGGCGGACCGTCGTGGTGCGGCGCTCCGACTTCCGGCCGACGGCCGACCTGGTCGTGGAGCTGGCGCTGCCGCGCTGGGACGAGCCCGCACGCCTGTACGTCGCGCCGGCCGAGGGGGACCTGGTCGGGGACACCGTGTGGCTCCGTACCGAGCTCCCGGCGGCGCCCGCGGACCAGGGCGTGACGCTCGCGCTGGTCGTCGACACGTCCGCGAGCGTCGACGCCGCGCTGCTCGGCACCGCGCGGGCGGTCGTCGCGGCCATCCTCGGCGGCCTCGGCCCGCGCGATCGCGCCGTGGTGCTCGCCGCCGACCAGACCGCGCGTCCGCTCGGTCCGGAGCGCATCGGGCCCGTCGATGGCGCGCGCCGGGAGGCTGTCCTCGCCGCGCTCGACCGGCTCGCGCCGGGGGGCGCGACCGATCTCGGACGGGCCCTCGAGGCGGGCGCCGACGCGCTCCCCGAGGACGCGCCCGGCGGGATGGTGGTGTACGTCGGCGACGGCTGGCCAACGCTCGGCGACCCCGGGCTCGCGGACGTCGAGGCGAGGCTCGCGCGGCGCCCGAGCGGCGCGCCGCGGCTCGCCGCCGTGGCGGTCGGACCGCTGGCGAACCGCCCGCTGCTAGCCGCGTTGACGCGGAGCGCGGGGCCGCTGCTCGAGGTCGCCGACGCCAGCGAGGCCGCCGCGGCTGCCGTGCGGCTGCTGGTGGAGGCCCTGCGCCCCACCTACGCCGGGGTGGAGGTGGAGCTCGAGCCGTTCGTGGAGCGGATCTACCCGCGCGCGGCGCGCGCCGTGCGCGCCGGCGACACCCTGTCGGTCGTGGCGCGGGTGCCGGCGGGCCGCCGCCCCGAGCGGCTGACCCTCCGTTGGCGCGCCTCCGACGGCGCGCACGAGGAGGTGCGCCGGGTGGTGGAGCTCACGCCCGCGGTGGCGGACGATCTGCGTCGGCGCTGGGCGAAGGCGCGCTACGACGACGTGATCCTCACCGGCAAGGGCAAGGAGGCTGCCATCGACGTCGCCGCGCGGTCGGGGCTGCTCACCCCCTGGACCGCGTTCGTGGCTACCGGGTCCGGGTACCAGGCGAGCCGCGTGGCGACGCGGATCCTCGACCTCTCCTCGGTGGTGGGGGTGGCCTACGCGGCGCCGCTCACCGGCGCGGGAACGCTCGACGGCGGGCACGACGAGGCCGCGGATCTTCTGCGCGACGATCCGCGGCTGCTCGAGGAGGCCGCCGCCGCGGCCGCGCGCCGCGTGATCGACGCGGCCCGCGTGGCCATGCGCGCCTGTCGCGACGCGAGGGCGGCGCTGCGCCCCGACCTCGAGGGCGCGCTCCGCGTCGAGCTCGCCATCGACGGCCAGGGGCGGGTGAAGCGGACCAAGGTGGCGCCCCTGTCGCGCACCATCGACGACGCCGCGCTGACCCGCTGCCTCGAAGCGGTGCTCGGCGGGCTCGACTACCCAGCCTGCGGCGTCATCGGAGAGATCCGGGTCGAGCACCAGATCACCTTCCCGGTGGCCATCGTGCGGCAGCCGCGGAAATGCTCGGAGCTCTCGCGGGTACCGATGCCGCTCCGGCGCGGGGTCTGGCGGGAGCAGGTCGGCGGGGACGCCGCCGAGGCCTACGTGGTGGCCAAGTCGCGGTGCGAGCTCCGGACCTGGACCGATCAGCGGGCGTTGCTCGAGCTCGTGCTCGACGCCAAGCCGGACGGGCTCGAGCGCCTGCGCGTGGCCGACCAGCTCGCGCTCGCCGGCGAGGACGACGCGGCGGAGTTCCTCCGCCGCGAGGCGGTGCGCCGGGCGCGGGATCCGGGCGAGCTGCGCGCGCTCCGGCGACACCTGCTCGGCCTGGAGGAGTACCCGATCGGCACCTTCGAGAAGCAGTACGCCGCCGCGACCGGCCCCGAGGGGCGCCTCGCCGTCGTCCGCCGCTTCCTCGAGGTGGCGCCGCACGACCCGCGGCTCCGACGCCGCCTGCTCGCGCTGCTCGCCGCGGCCGGCGACGGTACGGCGCTGCTCACCGAGGTGCGCCGCGTGCGGGACGATCCGTTCGCGGAGGCCGCGCTGCTGGCCGACGCCGCCGAGGCGCTGAAGCGCGCGGGCGACGCGGCCGAGGCCCGCCGTGCCTTCGGCGAGCTGGTCGAGCGCGCGCCGACCGACCCCTGGGCGCGGGCGTTCCTCGTCGACCGCCTGCGCAACGTGGGCTGGTTCGAGGACGCGACGGCTGCCGGCGAGTCCCTGGAGCAGCTCGCCCCCGACGAGCCGGCGGCGACCCTGCGCCTCGCGCTCGCTCACGAGGGCGCGGGCCGCACCGACATCGCGGCCCGGATGCTGCTCCGCTTGACGCAGACGGGGGGCCGCACGGGGGACGCCGCCTTCGGCGCGCTGGCGACCGAGCTCTCGGCGGTCCTGCTCGCGCGGGCCCACGCCGCGGCGCGCGCTCCGGAGGAGCAGCGGCTGCTGCGGGCCGCGCTCCTGGAGCTCGCCCTCGACGAGCACGGGGCGGTGCTGCTCGTCCGCTCGCCAGCGGCGAGCGTCCCCGTGGGGGCGCGGCTCGTCCCCCCGGCGGGGAGCGAGCGCGCGACGCGCATGGCGACCACCCTCGCCGCGGGGCTCGGGCTCCACACGCTCGAATTCGATCCGGTCGCGGACCGCGGCGCCAAGCTCCTGCTCACGCGCCGCCAGGGCGCCGAGCCCGAGCCGCCGACGCCGGTGCGCGTGCACGCGCTCCTACCCGGCAAGGCGGGGGAGCTGCCCCGGGTGCTCACCGTCGACGCCGAGCTGCCCGTCACGGGCAAGGACGTCGAGCTCCGCTGGGACGGCGCGGCCCTGGTGCGCTGAAGACGCGTCGGGGAATCCGGGTGCGGCGAGCGCCGGGCACGGGGTGGCGGCCCGCCACCCGCCCTACGGCCGGTGCGGACCGGGTTGCGCCGAGGGCCGCCCTGCTGTGTCGCCGGACCTTCTGCTCGTTCCGTGATGCAACTGCATACTCCGAGAAATCACGCAGCTTTCTCTTCGGCCTCCACTACGCTTGGAGGTTCGACGGCGTGACAGTCGCTGCACTCGAGCGCGCGGTTGGCGGCGATCCGCGCCGCCCTCGCCCTCCTCCGCCGACAAGACCACCTCGCTCGCAAGCCCTCGCACCGTGCGCGTAACGGGAACGACGATGAGCTCGTTCAGCGAGTCGATCACTTCGTCACGGGTGAGGAGGAGAACAGGCCGTCGCTTGTCGGGCGCAGCAAACCGGTACCAGCGGATCTCACCGCGACGCAATGAACTCCTCCCAACCCTCCGCCTCCCAGCAGAGCGGCTCTTCCTCGGTGGAGAACTCGTCCTCCCGCGGCGGTGCTGCGTCGTATGCGGCGCTGTCGGCACCCTCCGCCGCTGCCGCGCTGAGCGCGATGCGCGCCAACCGAACGCGCTCGTCGTGCGAGAGCTTCTGGACGAGCGGCATCAGATCGCGAGCCTGGAGCGGAGTGGCCACCACCGACAGCCTAGCGCTTCCTCTAGCCCGACGAAAACCGCGTCGGCGAACCTGGCGCCGAACCTCCTCACATCCGTCCGCTTCGGCGACGCCGCCGAGCCCTCGCGACACGACGACGAGTACCGCTGCGTGAACGAGGTGCGGGACCGCCTGGCGCTCGCCGGAGCCGCCCGAGCGGGGCCCGTCGCCGGCGCGGCTCGCCCGCCGAGCCAGTTGCTCGATGGCTCAGCCGGCCAGTGGACCGCACGGGGGTGCCTCACCCGTGGCGGGACGTGGCTCCGAGCCGGGCGCGCTGCCCGGAGTCGAGCCCTGCGCCGCGCGTCACGTCGGCGGCACGTCGCTCGGCCCCTCGGTCCGCTGGGGCGCCTGACCGCCGGGTTATCGGCGGCCGGTTCCGCTCCGAGCAGAACTCGCTCCGGCACTCTCTGTCCCCTCTTTGTTCGCGATCTCGGTCACCCGAGGTTTCTACCCAGCTGGCCCGCTCCGAGGGCCAGCAGAATCGCCACCGCGTTTTTTCTGCTGCTCTCGCCTCTCCGGAACCCTCGCCGCGAGAGCGTTCGCGCAGCCAACCCGCTCGTTCAACCAAGAGTCCGATCCTGAACCCCCGTGCCCCGGGGGTTTTCAGTCTTGTCCCCGGGAAGGATTTGAACCCGTCCTTGGGGCCCCGGGGCCCCAAGGACCAACAAGCAGAGCAAATCCTCCCCCGCGTGGTGACAGGTCGCGAGCGTCTCGAAGCAGCGCGGCGCGGACATCGGCATCGATGATCGCCGGAGCCGCTGTTCGAGCGTGGTCGTGGTGCAGGGGTGATGAGCGACGGCGCGATCCCAGGGAGCGCGTGCTCTCCCGCTGCCTTGATGCGAATCACAACCGTGTTATTCTAGCTGCGTGGCAAAGACGCAGGCTGGCTTCAGTGCGGACGTCGCTCGCAGGTTAGTGGGGATTACGTACCGCCAGCTCGACTACTGGGACAAGACGGGGCTAGTCCGCCCCTCCATCGAGAAGGCCCGGGGAAAAGGCTCCCGCCGCGTATACTCCTTCGAAGACTTGGTGGAACTTCGGGTGATCGGCCGCCTGCTCGCGGCCGGCGTGTCACTGCCCACGGTTCGGAGGGCGGCGCGCTACCTTCGCGAGCACTTCAAGAGCGTCGTTCGACCGCTCGCACGCCTCACGCTCATCGTCGAAGGGAAGCGGATCCTGGTCCGCACCCTGGAAGGGAAGCATCTCCTCGACGCCACGGCAAATGGACAGCTCATGATCAGCTTCGCCGTCGGACCCATCGCCCAAGACCTACGAGGTAAGGTCACTGCGCTCAGCGCGCCGCGCAGCATCTTCGTCAAGGTCCAGGGGTGTGCCTACGAGGCTATCCTCACGCCAGATCTGGTGGCAGGGGGCTACAGCATCGAGGTCCCGTCCTTGCCTGGGGTTTTCACCGAGTCTGACACTTTGAAGGAGGCGCGGGTCATGGTGGCGGACGCCATCCGGCTGCGTCTTGCGGTGCAGGCCACGCCAACCCTGTCCCGGAAAGCTCGCTGACTTGGGCCGAATGGCCACGCTGGTGGCGGCTCGCCTCGTGCGAGCGCTCTGCAGACTTGGGTGGACCGTCGCGCGCCAGTCGGGCAGCCATGCGATCCTGACTTGCCCCGGGCGGAGCCCGATCACTGTCCCGATGCACCAGGGCAGGTCGCTGAAGGAGGGCACGGCCCGGAGCATCATCAAGGAAGCCGGCGTGTCCGAGGAGCAGCTCTTCGATGTGTACTGAGGGTCCCCCATTGCTGCGCCTCCTTACCGACCGCCCTCGCCGCGTAGGGCGCCCACTGGCGCGGTACGCGCGCCTCCCCTCCGCGCCATGCGCGTCAGCACGGCAGGCCTCGCCGCGTTCGGCTCCCCGCTGCGCACCTCGTCAACCACGGCGTCGTCGTCGGGATGACCGGCAGCGGCAAGACGGGCCTCGTCACCGTGCTGCTCGAGGAGGCCCTCGGCGCCGGGGTGGGTGTGGTGGTCGCCACCCAGAACCCCATGGATCTCGACTACCGCGCCCTGTCCAACGCCGGCCTGTGGTGCATCGGCCGGCTGCAGACCGATGCCGATCGCGAGCGGGTCGTCGACGGCCTCGCGGCCTCCCTCGACGCCGGCGCGGCCGAAGGCGACGGCGAGCAAGAGCTCGCCCGCACCGTGCAGCGCCTGGCCCCGCGGTGGTTCGTGGTCAGGAACGCGCACGCCTCGGCTCCGCCGCTCCTCCTGCGCCCCCGCGACACCCTCACCCCGCTGATTGGCCCCATGACGAGGACCGAGCTCCTCCGCGCGCGCACCCAACGCACGGCACCCATGCCGGGAACGGCGGCCGCGAGCCACCCTGGCCACCCTGGCCGAAATTCCAGCAGCACTGGTCGGCCTGGATCGTATAACGCGGAATATTTAACCTGGCCCAGCGGCCAGGACGGTTGGATGCCTTAGCCGCGACGGTGAGCAGCAGATGGAGAGTCGAGGCGGGAAGACGCCGCGGTACGTGGAGGCGCTCTGGTCCCTCCACGAACGGGCAGCAAGTCGCATTGCCCTGCGCGTCGCCAGCACTGCGGGGCTCGTGGTGTGTCTGGCGGCGTGCGCCCGAGGCGCCGTCCCCGAGCCGCCGTGGCGAGGGAACGCTCCCGCGGCCTCGAGCGAGCCGCCTTCCGTGGCCCCCAAGGGACCCGCCGCACCTTCCGCGTCCTCACCCAGCGGCGCGTCCCCGGTCGTCGTGACGCGCCGGGATTGTCCCTGGGCACCGCTGCCACCCGGCGCACCCGAGCGTGAGCTGGCCGGAATGCCCTTGCGCCACGTCACCGCCACAGACACCCCGCTCGAGCTGTTCGCGCTCGGGGAGGCGGCGCTGCTCTTCGCTGGCAGTTGGGCGGGCAGGACGCCCTACCTCGTCCATGAGGGGGAGGTGGTGGCGGTGGAGGGGCTCGACGACTACCTCCAGCGGGACAACGCGGGCATGTCCTCGGTGCAGGCCGCAGGGAGCTGGCCGCGCAACGTTTGGTTGGCCCTCTCGAAGCGGTCCGACGCGGGACCGAGCTGCGCTTGGCTCTACCGCTGGGTGCCCGCGCCGAAGGTGAACGAACGAGCGCTATCGGGCAGCTGGAACCTGATCCATGAGCACGGTCGCCTGGTGACCGAGCTGCTGGCTTGGCAGGGGGGCATGCTGATCGCCAGCCACGCCTGGGACTTCGACTCCTTCACCTCACCGGTGCAGGTTGCCTGGCTGGCACCGCCCCTGTTCGAGCGGTGGACCCTGCCGTTCTGCCCGGGGGCGTTCCCCTGGCTCGTTCGTGGGGCGGAGGCGCAGGTCCTCGGGTTTGGCTGCAAGCCGGACACGAGGTGGGAGAACCTGACGGGCCCTGAAGCAGGGCTCTTCCGGGCCACCGCCCGGGTGCGGGGGCGCTGGGCGACAGAGCGCCTGCCGCTGCCCTCCACGCGCGATCCGGAGTCCAGTCCCAACGACTGGAAGCTGTTTGCGGAAGGGGAGCAGTTGCTCTTGCTGGAGGCGTCGTCCACGTCAGAGGTTTCGTGGCTGCACCGGCTCTCCGGGGGGGCATGGGTCCCGGAGCCCGCGCTGCCGGAGCCATTTCGGGTCGTGACCAGCAACGACCACCGCCTCTGGGCTCTGTCCGGTCGCCAGCTGCTGCGGTGGTCGCCCGAGGGCTTCCTCCCCGTCGCCCATTTGCCGGCGCTGGAGCCCGGATGCGAGTGCGCCTGCTGTCGTGACAAGAGCACAGCCGTGAGCGTGTGGGAGGCCGGTCCCGGGGATCTGTGGCTAGCGTTCTCGGCATCGCGACAGGGCTTGCTCTTCAACACCGCCGGAGGCAGCAGCTCGGTGCGCCTGGTCCTGGAGAGCGACGAGCAGTCGCTGCTCGAGCAGCGGCTCAACTGGGACGACACCTGCGCCCACGCGGTGGCCCCGGTGCTGGCGCTGAGCGACCGCGATCCCATCAATCGGGATCCCTGGCGCATCTCGATCGAGCAGGCCCGGGTGCTGCTGCAGCAGGCCCTGCAGAAGCACCCCGAATTCCGAACCGTGCGCTTCGTGCACCATCCTTGCTTCGAAGAGGAGTGCATCAGCGCCATCGTCCCCGATGAGAAGACGGGCGAAGCCCTGGCCAGGGCCGTCGACCCCGAGGCTCGCTACCACTGCGGTTGGTGTGGGTTGCACTGCGGGACCCACCCGGGCAGCCGCCCCTTCCAGGTATTCCCCTGACTTCTCCGGCGGTTCGCCGGCTTCGGTGATCTCGCCGAATTCGTCGCGGGGGTGATCCCGGAGGAGTTCAAGGTCCTCGCGCACCCCTGCGGCGGCCTTCAGGAAGAGATGACCATCGACGGGCGTCCGCTGCGCGAGGTGCTCTTCCTCGACAGGAGTAGCGATGACCAAGCCCTACAAGCCCACGGCCTACACCAGCGTCGCGCCGTACCTGATCGTGCAAGGCGCCGCGGATACCTTCGCCTCGCCTTTCTGGAGCGAGTCCTCGATGCCGTCGAGCTGTGCCACCACCCCGCCCTTTCGGGCAAGCTGCACCACGGCGCGGTGCTCGGCGAGGTTGGCGCGCGCGTTCGGCAGGAGCTCGGGCGCTACGTCGTCATCGGGGAGTCTGACGCTCTGCCAGGTTGAGGTTGGGGGCGGGGATTGCCCACGTCAGTCGACGCTTCCGCGTCGACACGGGTTCTGAGTTCGAGTTCCCGTTCTGGGAGCCGGACACCATCGTCGCGCTCGATATCCCGGCGGTGTTCACCTGGGACATCGGCGCCCGCGGGTTCCTCGGGCTGCGCACGGGGGCCTACGTGTGCCAGACGGACGGCGTAGCCATCCCCGCCGGCATCCACGGCGGCGGCGTGCTCGGCCGCAGCGGCAACATCGACCTAGCTGGCTGGTTCGTCTGGCCGTCCTTCATCGCCACCGGGGGCGACGACCCCTTCGAGGTCGAGCTCTTCGAGCTTGGCTTTGGCGTCAACGGGGGCATCCCCTGAGGGCGGAGGCGAGGGCTCTGGGGCTTCTGCCGGCTCGGCGGGGAGGGGCGGTGGCGGGTCGTCGCTCGAGGGCGGGGGCGAGGGTTCCGGGGCTTCTGCCGACTCGGCGGGGAGGGGCGGCGGGTCGCTGGTCTCTGGCTCGGGCGTCGTGGGGGGCGCGGCGGAGGGCGCGGCGGCGACCGTCGCGGTGTCGTCGATGGCTGGCGTGGGGGCAGCCGCGGGAGGCGGGGGCGCGGCGCGCTTGGCCGTCGAACCGCGACGGGCGGCTGGCGTCGGCGGCGAGGGGCGTGCCGCTGCTGGGGAAGCCATCAGTGAGCCCGGCGAGTCCGGCAGGGGCGCGAGGCCGAGGTGGAAGTGGTCGCGATGGTCGGCGTCGCTGGCCGGCGTGAGGATCTCGCGGTAGCGGCCGTCATCGCGCAGGCGTCGCTCGAGCCGTTGCAGCAGCGGTGGGGTGCCGTCGTCCTCGGCTCGGCGATAGTCGCGATCCACGCGGTAGCGCAGCGCGCCCACCTCGAGCTCGTGCAGATCGATGGCGAGGCCGCGCGCGTGGAGGCTCGGCCTGCCGCTGCGTTGTGTGCGCCAGACATAGGCGCCCGAGAAGCGCACCGCGGTCACCCCCAAGGCCTCGAGCTCCCTCGCCAGGGCGACCAGCGCGACGCCGAGCCGACAGTCGCAGACGAGCGGAGGATCCCCCCAGGCATAGAAGCGGAGCCTACCGATGGGACCTGTCAGCCGCACCGGGGTGTCGACGCCGCGCGTCGTGTCGAGCGGCTCGAACCCGACCCCCAGTCCATCGAGCAGGGCGAGGCAGGCGTCGCCGCCCGGGATGGGATCCGGCAGCCGTTCGAGCCAAGCCCCCTGTCGCCTTCCGGAGCCGCCGCCGGGAGCCGCGATCAGCCCGCGGGCCTCGGCGCCCTCCGTGCGGCGCCCGGTCGCGGCGGCTTCACTCGTGCCGAGAGCTTCGCCGGGGGGGGTGGCGTCGGCTCGAGCACCGCTGACCGTCTCACTCGCCTCGCGCGGGGGGTCCAAGCCCCGCCTTCCGGCGAAGCTCGGCGGAGACGAGAACGGGTGACAGGCCGAGAGGAGCGCCCCCATCAGGAGCGCGGGGAGCAGCGGAAGTCGTGACAAGGCGGCAGTGATCGTACCGACCGTGCGCGCGGCGGCCCAAGAAAGCCGAAGCCCCGCGCCGGCTCGCTGGCGTGTTCGCGCGCCGCGATCCGACGCCTCGTCGCGGTGCTCCGGTCCGCGTCTATTCTCGACCGTGGTGGGCCGTCGAGCGCGGCGCGCGCTGGTTCAGGCGGGGTCCGCGCGCTCGCTCTCGGCTTCAGTGGCGGTGGGAGATCCGTCGTGGCCCTCGGCGCCGGCCAACCCGGCCGAAAGTCCAGCATCACTGCGCGATCTGGATCGAACGGGGATCATGTAGCCTGGTCCCGCGGCCAGGACGGTTGGATGCCTTAGCCCCCGCCGACCACGAGCAGGTGGCGAGCCTCGGGTTCGGCGCGGAGATCGGTTCCCTGCCCCGCGGGAGCCCGCAGCGGCAACTCGACGACGCCGGACCAGCGGAGCCAAGACGGGCGCTCGTCCCCGGCCTGACGTCGATCTTCCGCTGCCCCGGGGCGCCCCATGGCCGTCGCGGCGTCGAGGAACGAGAATGTACTCCATGGCTTCGACCCCGAAACGCCTCGCGCTGCTGGCTACGGCCGCGGCGTGGGCACGAGCGTACCGCTCGAGTTCATCGAGGCCAGGCTGGCGCAGGGCAAGAAGTTCACCATTCATGGAGCGTGTTTCTTGCCGAACGATCGGCACCGCGGGGCAAGACCCGACCGCGCCGCCCAAGGTAGGTTGCAGGATGCCGCGGCGGTATTCCCGACCTCGGTTGCGAGGGCCGTCAGCATCCCAGGTAGTACGCGCGAAAGCGCAGACCCCGGTGCCGCCAGCGGACACCCGGGCCAGGGGGACACTGCCGCCACCGCGCGGCCAGCGGAGCTACGATTGCAGGGCGACACGAGACAAGGCAGGCCCCAGCAACCCTGATCGGCCCAGGGGATGAGAGCCGCGACCCGGGCCCGTTCTAGCCGGAGGACACCGGATCAGGAGCCGCCGTCCCGCTCACCGTCGGCGGGACGGCGTTCCTGCCGCGCAGTGGATTCGTCCGAGTGATCGAATGTGCTCCGTCTTTGATGCGTACGCCCTGCCCCCACGAATCAGTTGGGCACCCGCAGATCCCCCAGCCATGCTCGGCCCTTCCGTGGTCACGATGGTCGCGCTACCCTGCGCGGCATGGCCAATGCCGCCCCCGCGCGACTGCCCGTCCATGTCGATAAGCTTCCTGCGCAAGCTCCGACGGCACCGCGATCGAGAACCTCACCAGACCACTTCCGGTGGATCCTGGGGGGACCAGGGCTTTGCGTTCTCTCTATGCTGGCAAGCACTGGCTGTTCGGAGGACGGAACCGGCGGCGCGGGCGACACAGCCGCCGCAGGCGGCAGTGCCACCGGCGGCAATGGACAGGTCGCAGTCGGGGGAAGCGGCGGCGGGTCCAGCGCGACCCAGAGCGCCACCGGTGGCGGCCTCGGAACCGGCGGCGCTGCCGGCAACAGCTCAGCAAGCGGGGCTGCCGGAGCCACGGGCGGCGAACCCGCCACGGGCGGCGTGGGCACGGACGGGGAGAGCACGGGCGGCGCTGCCGCCGGCGGCGCGCCCACCGGCGGCAACAGCACGGGTGGCGCTGCGACCGGCGGTGGTGGGGGCGCCGGCACGGGCGGCGCAAGCACCGGCGGCGGGAGCACGGGCGGCGCCACGACCGGTGGTGGGAGCGGCGCCGGCACGGGCGGCCTCGATACCGGCGGTGTGGTCACCGGGGGAAATGGCACCGGCGGCGCTGCGACCGGCGGCGGGGGTGGCGACGGAACTGGCGGCACCGGCACCGGCGGCGCCGGTGTCACCGACAGCGTCACCCGTACCGCCTCCACGTTTGCGTTCAAGCACTTTCCAATCCAGACGGATGCCAACGGCGTGTGGAACGGCCCAACGACCCCCGACACCCAGGTCACCACCACCACGTACGACACGGTGGTCCTGGAGAACGGCTACCTGAGGGTCACGTTGCTGCCGGATTACGGTGGCCGCATCTTGAGCATCGTGCACAAGCCCACGAGCCGTGAGCTGCTGTACCAGAACCCGATCGGCACCCCGTATCTGATGCTCGAAGGGATCTTCTATTACGACTATCTTGTCATCCTGGGTGGCATCTTCCCCGGCTTCCCCGAGCCCGAGCACGGCAAGTACTGGAACCAGCCCTATGAGTTTGAAGTCGTCAGCGAGAGCAGCGACGCCATCACGGTGCGCATGTCGAGGAAGGACGACCTGGATCTGGCCAGTGGTGTTCCCGCGAAGTACGACGTCGGCCGCACGGACGTCCTCGTCGAGGTGGACGTGACTCTGCGAGCGGGCAGCACCAGCCTGGAGCTGGGCACCAAGCTGACCAACACCCGCAGCACCGCCATTCCCAAGTTCGAATACTGGACCAACACCACGCTGGCGCCCGGCTCGACTCCGGGCAACACCTCCATTCCGCTCAACACGAGAATCTTGGCGGTCATGGACGAGGTCCACCTGCTCGAAGGCGACTGGAGCTGGTTCGGCAGCGCCGAGGTGCGGGTCAGCGGCGAGGTCTTCGAGTGGAAGAACCTTGCCTACTTCGAGAACTGGGTGGACCAAGGCATCGCCTACGCGAGCCCCGACTATCGCGCCAACTGGTCGGGGTTGATGAACGATGACAACGGCACGGGTGTCATCCGCGTGTCCGAGAACGTGAGAACGCCGGGGCTCAAGCTGTGGACGTTCGGCAGGGACAGTGTGAGCATCAACATCAACGACAGCACGCAGTGGCTCCGCCCCACCATCGAAATGTGGCACGGCGTAACCCCGGAGTTCTGGACCCGCGGCACGATGTCCGCCAACGAAGTCCGACAATGGACGGACAGCTACTTCCCGACCGTAGGTCTGGAGGAGATCACGGCAGCCAGCGCGTCCGGCGCGATGCACTTGTCGAGCTCGAAGTCCGGAACGGACACCGTGCTCAACGTGGCCGCGATGCTGACGCAGCCGAGCCAGACCGTGAAGGCAATCTTGCGGCTCGGCGGCAGCGCGGTCGTAGAGCAAGATGTGGTCGTGGCCGCCGCGGAGGCGACCACCGTCAGCGCGACCGTGGCGAGCAGCCAGGCCGCCTCGGGAACCGCTTTCGAAGCCGAATTCCTGCAGGGCGACAGAAGCCTGCTGTCGGGAAAGATCACGCTGCCCTAGCCCTGACGCCGGCCACTTCCAGATCGGGCTTCTCGAAGTCCGTCTGCACCACCCCCGCCGCCGAAGGCGACGCGCCAAGTCCCGGCGGCGTTGGCGAGGCTCGAAGTACCACCGGCGGCCCCACCACCCCGTCACTTCCCCCGGCTCTTCGCCGTCCTGTCCGGCGTCGTCGCCGCCTGCGGTGGCGACGACGAGGCGGAGCCCGTCGAGGCCCGCCTCTGCCGCAAGCTCGACACCTGCAACTACCTGCTCGGCTACAGCGTCGGCGAGTGCACGGACGACACGCAGCGTTGCACGGAGGGGCTCAGCAGCGCCGAGCGGCACGACTGGGCCGGGCAGACGGGGAACTGTCTCAACCTCGCCGGCTGCGAAGGCTTCGTCGACTGCTACCTCGGCTTCTCGCCGCAGTGCTGATCGAACGGGTGCGCGCCGCGGGCGCGCGTCAGGGGATCACTTCGAACGGGAGCTCCTCCGCTTCGATCTTCCACGGCGCTGCCCGCCTTCGGACCGCGACCTGCCAGTGGATCTTGACGATCTGACCGTGGTAGGTGACCGGCCAGAGCGGGAGGGTGACCCGGAACGGGAGCTCGAGCGAGCCGTCGGGGGCGACGTCGCGCGA
>CAYOLF010000017.1:20196-83385 GCA_964404725.1 uncultured Polyangiaceae bacterium | reverse complement strand
CGCAGGTCGGGCAGCTATATCGCTCCGCCACCATCGCCTGGCCCTCGGGGCTGCCGACCTGGATGCACCCGGGGTGCGCCGGATCCACGCTCCCGCTCGGGCAGCTCCCGTCCTCCCGCGGCGGAACCAGCACGTCTTTCGCGTACAGGAACCAGCAGTCCTCCGCCTGGTCGCTCGCGTCGTTGAACGCCCGCGCCGCCATTGCGTGCGCGAAGCCCTCTCCCGAGGCGGCGCCGACGACCTCCACCGAGTCGAGGCAGTGCGCCGGCGAGAACTGGTCGCCGATGTGGTTGCAGCGGCACTCGACCGGGAAGCCCTCGGGATCGGCGCTGTACATCTCCCTTCCGTCCGGCTGTATCACGTTGTACCCGTAGATCCCGTTGCCGTCATCTCCGATGCTGAGGTGCTGCATCGCGTGAGTGAGCTCGTGGACGAGGGTGTACTTGCGGGAGCTGTCGGCCTCTCGGTCTGTGCTCGAGCCGTTCTCCAGCGTGCTCCACTCGGGGCGCGCGTGCACGTACCGCTCGACGTCGGTTCCGTAATCCGACGAGTGAAAGGGACTCCGCAGGAGGAAGGCGTTCACGGACTCCGGCCAGAGGTGCACCTTGCCCGGCACGATGCCGAGGTCCTGCCCCAGGTCGAGCTGTTGCCGCAGCAGGTGCGCCGCCAGTGCGGCGGAGCTCGAGAAGGCCGTCGGCACGTTGGGATCCGACGTGCCGAGGACGGCCCGAAGCTCGCCGGGGCTCGCGCCGTCGCTCATTGCCAGGTGTTCGCTCGACGCGGGAACGTAGCACGGGACTCCCTGTGGGAGCGGGCCTGGCGGGCAGGAGGCCGGGTATGGGTCGCAGGGTGGATTCGGCGAGCCGTTCGTCGACAAGCATCGTTCGCCCGAGGGAACGCACTCGAAGGCGGCCCCCGTCTCCCCGCAGGCTGCCCAGGTTGCGTCGACGGTGTCCCCCGGGACGCGGTCGATCTGGATCGTGATCGAGGTCAAGCCCGCGGGGTCCAGCGGGGCAACCAGGGTCCCCTGCCAGGCAAAGGTGACGCCGAACTCACCGCCCGCCGGGGTGAGCTGCGCGACGTTGGGCATCAGGGCCTCGGGAACGCAGCCGTCCTCATCCAGCACGACCCGCATCGGCTCCAACGGCGCGCGCGCGCCTGATACGCTCAGCACCACCTCGGCATAGCTCGCCGGGACGGCCTGCACGGCCGGGGTCGCCAGGTGATCCTCACCCCCCGCCACGTCGAGATACTGCGCCGGGAACTCGGCACAGAGGCGGGGAGGTTTCACCGGTAGGAGCTGGAAGCAGAAGCCCCAGTCGGGGCGGCCCCGGACGCAGTGCAGGGGCTGGTTGAGGTCCCCCTCGGGCGGCAGGATGTCAGCCGTCGGCATGACGACCTGCCACGCCGGGTCGTGCCCCTCCAACCCCGTGCCCTCCATCCACGCGAGCGTCGAAGGATCGATGACGGCCACCAGTCGCGCGAAGCGGTCGTCTCCCCCACACACCTTCTTGTCCCGCTCCAGCAGGTCGATGCGCAAGGTCGCTGCTGGCTGATCCTGGTAGAACGGAATGTAGATTGTCCGATTCACGTCCTTGATCTTGTCGTCGAACAGATCCGCGAGCCCGGGAATGCCAAGGAACTGATCGACATGATCCCACAGGGACCACCCGTGCCGGTAGACGTCGATCTGCTCGCTCTGGTAGTACGGGGTATCCCGATAGGCTTCTACGACCAGATCGACGTTGATGCTGCCCACCAGGCACCGGTCCTCGTCCTTGAAGCCGACGGTCGTGATCAGCAGGTTGAACCCGCCGCTCTCGTCCGCGGTGGCGCCCGGGGTTCCAGGGTCTACTGGCCCCCCGAGCGCGGCCCGCAGGAGGCGGGTGAGGTCTTCTCCCGCGGCTCGCTCGATCAAGGGGCTGAGCGGAGGCGAGGGGGCGAACGGCACGGCGAGGGCTGCCATCGCCCGCGGCAGCGGCTCGAGCGGCTCGAGAGCGTCGACCTTGACGAGCTCGTAGTCGTCGAACGTGCAGCGCTCGACGGTGTCGTCCACCCGCGCTACGTCGCCGTCCAGGGTCCATTCCAGCGCCGGTCCGCGGAACGGGAGCGAGTACGCATCGCGGTGCTCGCCGGGCAGGAAGACCTCGAGCGGTCCCTTCTCCAGCCGGCTGTCGCTGAGCGAATTGCGTGGGCCCGCCGGGATCTCGACCGGGATGTCGAGGCGATTGAGGTAGCCGAAGACGCCCGCGCCGTAGCCGCTGGCGCTCCGGGTCAAGCACTCGACGATGAGCTCGGGCGGGAGGAGCTGGTCCCAATGGGCGAAGGGGGTGAAGACGAGCGGATTGTGGGCGTCCGCCGCGATGGTCCGCGCGAAGAAGGAGCCCTCGCGACCGGAGCCGTCCACCGGGCTCAGGCGGAGGTGCGCGTTGGGCGCGACCACCGTCCCCTGGAACGGGGCGTCGATGTCCGCGGTGCCGGCGCCGAGATAGCCGACGAACAGCTCGGCGGCATCGGCCCCGTCCAGGCTACCGCGGAAGGTGAACGTGTCGCGCACGTAGAGGAAGATGGGCCCACCGGAAAAGTCGAGGCGTACCGTGGAGCCCGACTCCGCCCGGAGGGCGCTCATCGTGTAGGTGCCCGCGCTGAGCTCGAGGACGCCGCCCGGGTGGACGTCCAGGTTGGCGTAGGCACCCGGCGCGAGCGTCACGGTCTGCTGGGGTCCGGCCAGACGTGACTCCCCGGAGGGCGGGAACGCGACGGTCCAGGAGTAGGCGGTGAAAGGCGTAAGGTCAGCCGCCTCCGTGACGGCGCCCTCGACCGACCACACGGCGTCGTGCCGGAGCTCCGCGGCGGTGGTGACGTCGCCCTCGACGACCGCGCGATCGCGGAGCTTCACGGGACCGACCGAGGTCACCTCACCGGCGATCCGCGCCTCGACGCCGAGGTTCGTCTCACTCGTGCCCACGCTGGTGACCGCGAGCGCCCCATCCGGGGTGGAGGCCGTGATGGCCACGCCGTCCGCGACGGTGACAACCTCGGTCCCCCCGAGGACGACGGAGTGAAGCCCCACTCCGCGCGGCAACTGGAGCGAGACGAGCAGCCCATCGGCGCCGCTACCTGCGCCGCCCGTGCCCGCCGCGCCCCCCGTGCCGCCCGACGTGCCCGTCGGGATGCTGCCCCAGACGAGATCGCTCTCGTGGAACAGCGCCACGTGCGGCGCGGCGGCGAAGGTGGTCGCTCCCGCGAGGTACGAGTGATCGTCCGCTTCGTCGTACGCCGTCCAGTCGGACTTGTGCACGGCCAGCTTGAGCTCGCCGGTAGAGGCACCTGGCGCCAGGCTCCCGGCGCCGGCGCCGAAGCGGAGTTCGAGGACGCTGTCAGCGCCCTCGGCGGGCTCCGCCAGGCGAGAAACCTGGTGCTGGAGGTTCTGGCAGCCGACCGCGGCCCAGTAGCAGACGCTGCCGCTCACCGCCGCTCCCTCACTCGTGAAGTAGTAGCGCAACGTCAGATCGCTCAGCGAGATCGCCGAGCCACCCGCGTTCACGATCCTGAGCACGGGCTTGATCTCGTTGTTCGTCGCGCTGCCGTCCTCCGCGTGGTGCGCCTCCACCCGCAGTCCCCCAACGGCCATGCGCTGCCCGACGCGACCAATCCGCTCCTCGTCGACGCGCCCGTTGCAGCCCGTGGTGGCAGACGCCACCGCCGCGACCGAGATGCCCCACAACGCTACCGTGTACGCTCTCCCCGCCACCATCTCGCCCTCCTCGGTCGGGGAGCCGTCCCTCGCTCCCCGACGGCGATGATCACGCGCACAGCGCCGCGGTCAATCACCCGGAGGGGTGATCCGCGGCAGGTCGTGTGAACGATGAGCGCTACAGCCCCATTGGATTGCGCCCCGCCGCGAGCCCCCGCAGCCCCGACCATCGAGGTGGACCGGTCGTGAGGGCCCGAGCCGCAGCGACCGCGCCGGAAGGGACTTCCCCGTTTGCTGCGGCCCCGAGGGCAAGGCCATCCTCCCACCGGTGGCCGCTCCCTGGCGGGACGAGCACGCGGCGGGGTATCCTTGGTGCTCGTATGCCGAGAGCGCTGGGTCCGGTGTTGCTACTGTCGCTCACGCTCGGTGGTTGCGGGGGTGGCGGCGACGGCGACGGCGACGGCGACGGCGACGGCGACGGGAGCGCCCCCCCCTTCGCCGAGCTCTACGCCGAGGACGCGCTGCCGACCTTCGAGCTGACGATCCCGCCCGACTGCGCGGAGGCCCTCGGGCGGACGCCGGACGTCTACTGCGCCGGCGATCTCCGGTACGTCCCGGGCACGGCGACAGGGAGCGAGCTCACGCTCACGAACGTCGGCATCCGCCTCAAGGGCTCGGCGTCCTTCCGCACCCTCGACCAGAAGGCGGCGTTCAAGGTCAAGCTGGACGAGTTCGTGAAGGGGCAGCGCCTGCTCGGGATCCGGCGCCTCACGCTCAACAACATGGCGCAGGACCCGAGCATGGTGCACGAGCGGCTCGGGTACCGCTACCTCCGCGCCACTGGGGCGCCGGCGCCGCTCTGCAACCACGCGCGCGTCCTGGTCAACGGTGAGTACTACGGGCTCTACGCCAACTTGCAGACCCTCGACGACGAGTTCGCCGAGGCGCGCTGGTCCCCAGCGCCGGGCAACCTCTACGACGTCCCCACGGGCGAGTACTTCTACGATCTGTTGCCGGAGTACCTGGACCGGTTCGACCTCGAGACCAACCAGGCCGCGGCGGACCGCTCGGACCTCGCCGCGCTGATCGCCGCGGTCGGCGGCGACGCCGAGCAGGCCTACGTGAACGCAAGCGACCACCTCGACTGGTCCGAGTGGCTCACCCTCGGCGCCGCCCAGGCGATCATCGCCGACTGGGACGGGTACTTTGGCGCGCGCAACAACTACAAGCTCTACCACGAGCTCGAGCGCGACCGCTTCCTCCTGCTCCCGTGGGGCATCGATCAGACCTTCGGGATCACGGACGGCGCCGCGGGGGAGCCGCTCTTCCACCTCGGCTACCGCATCGACCACGGCTCGTCGGAGCGAGAGCCGGGGCACGTCCTGCAACAGTGTCAGCGCGCGCCGACCTGCTGGGAGCGCTACCTCGACGCGGTGGAGGCGGCCGTTGCGACCTTCGAGGGGCTGCCGCTCGCGAGCGAGCTCGACGCCATCATCGCCCAGACCGAGGCGGCGCGGCTCGAGGACGAGCGCAAGGAGCACAGCGATCGGGCCACGACCGAGCACCGCACCGCGCTCCGCACCTTCCTGGCAGAGCGCGCGGCCCGTGTGCGCGCCGACCTCGCGCGCGAAGGGCGCTGACGGCAGCGCCCGCGGCCACGGCGCCGCGGGAGAGGGAGGCGGCGCACGCTGTACGAGCGCCGCCCCGCGCGGTATCAGATCGGCGATCGTCGACCCCCGGCCCGCTCCGGGGCCGGCGCGGACGCCCCCTCCCCCCGACCAGGTCCCCGATGCGCATCCAGCTCGTGCTGTTCGACCTCGACGACACCCTCGCCGTGTCCAAGTCCGCGCTCGCCCCGGACATGGCCGAGTCGCTGCAGCGACTGCTCGAAACCCGGTTCGTCGCGGTCATCTCCGGCACCAAGTGGGAGCTGTTCCGTGACCTGTTCGTCGCCAAGCTCGACCCGAGCGGCTACGACCGCCTCGTCATCGCCCCGGTGAGCGGCGGGCAGATCTACCGCTTCCGCAACGGGGAGTGGCAGCGCGTGAACGAGAGCCACCTCGGGCTCACCTTCGCCCAGATCGTGGCGGCGTTCGAGCAGGCGTTCGCCGCGTCGGGCTTCGAGTCACCGACCCAGATCTGGGGCCCCCAGTTCGAGGACCGCGTCTCGCAGGTGACCTACTCCGCGCTCGGGCAGCAGGCGCCGGCGGCCGAGAAGAAGCGGTGGGATCCCGACCTGGCCAAGCGCGGCCCAGTCATCGAGGCGCTGCGGAGGCTCCTGCCCGCGTACCTCTCGATCCGCGCCGGGGGCGGCAGCTCTATCGACGTCTCCGGGTTCGAGAAGGACTACGGGATCCGCCAGGTGCTCCTCCAGCTCCTCCGCGAGGGCATCGGCGAGGACGACGCGCTCTTCATCGGCGACGCGATCCGGCCGGGCGGAAACGACTACGCGGTGACGAGGACCCGTGTTCGCTACCGCTCGACCCGCAGCCTCGAGCACACCCGGGAGCTCATCCGGCAGATCCTCGACGACGACGGCGCGGTGCTGGCGGCGAGCGGACGCGGCCCTGACCACCCCGAGACGCCGAGCCGCGCCTGAGCGCTAGGGCGGGGGCGGCACCGGGCCCCGCCGAGCTCAATTGGCTAGTCGAAGTACCGCTTCGACCGGAAGAAGAGCACGAGCCCGAGCGCGGTGACCGCCATCAGCCCGAGCGCCCACGGGTAGCCGAAGTACCACTCGATCTCGGGCATGTTGAAGGGAGACCGGGCGGGGTCGAAGTTCATGCCGTAGACCCCCGCGATGAAGGTCAGCGGGATGAACACCGTCGAGACCACGGTGAGGACCTTCATGATCTCGTTCATGCGGTTGCTCATCGCCGACAGGTGGATCTCCATCAGCCCCGAAGTGACCTCCCGGTAGGTGTCGAGGACGTCGCCGAGCTGCGTGGTGTGGTCGAAGACATCCCGGAGATAAAGCTGGGTCTCCGGCGTCAGGAACGGGCTGTCCTCGCGGTGCGCCGTCCCGATCGCGTCGCGCATCGGCCAGAGGGCGCGCCGGACCGTAAACAGATCGTGCTTCGCCGCCTGGATCTCCGAGGCGTGGCTCCGGCTCACCTGCGAGAGCACCTGGTCCTCGAGCGCCTCGAGCCGCTCGCCGAAGGCCTCGAGCACGGGGAAGAAGCGATCCACGACCGCGTCCACCAGCGCGTAGGTGAGGTAGTCCGCGCCGCGCTCGTGCAGGCGGGAGCGCGGCGCCCGCAGGCGGGCCCGGACGGCGTCGAGGCTGTCGCCGGGGGCGCCGGCCTGGAGGGTAACGACGACGCTCCGAGTGAGCAGGATCGAGAGCTGCTCGGTCCCCACCGCGTCACCGAGGGAGATCATTCGCAGCACCAGAAACCAGTGCTCGGGGTAAAGCTCCACCTTGGGTCGCTGGTCGCCCCGCGCCGCGTCCTCCAGCGCCAGCGGGTGGAGCCCGAGGAGGGCCCCGAGGCGCTCCAGCTCCGCGGGGCTCGGGGTGCCGTCGACGTCGACCCAGAGGACGGGCCAGCGCCCGAGCAGCGGCCCGAGGTCGGACAAGGCCGTCAGGACACGCTCCTCGCGCTCCTCGGGGCCGTAGCCGAAGGCGGTGACGGTGAGCCCGGGAGCAGGGCCCGAGGGCGACCCGGCCGGGCGCGGCGCGGACCGCCGGGCTCGGGGGGAGAGGAGCCGCCGCGCTTGGGGCAGGCGGGACTTGCCGTGAGCCATGTCGCGACCCCGCGAACGCTCGCGCGCCCGGTCCCCGAGCGCAAGGCCCCCGAACGCCAGGCTTCACCACCGGCCCCCCCGGTGCGGCGGGCGCCCCCGGCGCCGGCTGATCCGAGGCGGGACGTCTGCTATACGGCCCGCGGGCCATGCTCACCGACAACCTGCTCGATCTGATCGGCAACACCCCGCTCGTGCGCCTCAAGGGGGAAACCATCTTCGCCAAGGCGGAGTTCCTCAACCCGGGGGGTAGCCTCAAGGATCGGGTCGCCCGCGCGATGCTCGAGGGGGCCGAACGAGACGGACGCCTGCGGCCCGATTCGATCATCGTCGAGCCGACCTCGGGCAACACCGGCATCGGACTCGCACTGGTAGGAAGACTCAAGGGGTATCGCGTCATCATCGTGATGCCGGAGGGCATGAGCCAGGAGCGGAAGAAGCTCATCGGCGCCCTGGGGGCGGAGCTGGTCCTCACCCCCGACGCCGAGTCGATCCCGGGAGCGGTGCGGCGAGCCCGAGAGATCGCCGCCTCCGACCCCCGGATGTTCCTGCCGAACCAGTTCGAGAACCCCGACAACCCCCGCGTGCATTACGACGAGACGGCGCACGAACTGTGGCGCCAGATGAGCGGGGACGTCGACTGCTTCGTGGCTGGTGTCGGCAGCGGAGGGACGATCCAGGGCATCGGGAAGTTCCTGAAGGAGCACCGACCGGAGGTGCGGATCGTCGCCGTCGAGCCGAAGAACGTGTCGGCCCTGCTGGGGCACGAGCCCGGGCTCCACCAGATCCAGGGGATCGGGGACGGGTTCATCCCCGCCGTCCTCGACACCGCCCTCCTGGACGAGGTGATCGAGGTGACGGACGAGGACGCGATCGAGACGACGCGGCAGCTCGGTCGCGACTACGGGCTGCTCGTCGGCATCTCCTCCGGAGCCAACGTCTGGGCCGCGCGGCAGATCGCCGCGCGAGGCTGCGGTAACATCGCGACCCTGCTGCCCGATCGCGCGGAGCGCTACTTCAGCACGGCGCTGCTCTGATGACCCGCCAGGGCGCCACGGCGCCCGGCCCGCGGCGAGGATCGCGGCCCACAACGCCGGTTGGTCGGCGGGCGGCCTCGGACTATCATCCCGCTCATGAAACCGAGACGTGGGGGTAGAGGGCGGGGGATCGGGCTGGTGCTGTTGGGCGGCGCGCTCGCGGGCGGCGCGGTAGCCTGTGGGAAGGCCGCGGTTGGCACGGGAGCCGCGGCGGGGACGGTGGGGCGCGACCTCGCCGGGAGCGCGACCGAGGTGCCGCGTGGAGCGGAGGTGTGCGCGATGCAGAAGGCGCTCGCCGCGCCCACCCCCGGCGCCGAGAAGCCGCTCCGGGAGACCTGCGAGGACGCGGCGACGAGCGAGGAGCTCTGGCGCCGGGCGATGATCGTCCTCGGCGCCTACACTGCGCGCCTCGAGGCCATGACCGCCGGCGCCGATGCGACGAGCTCGGGCCAGCTCGCGGCGGCGCGCACCGGGGTGACCGGCCCGACCTGGATCGAGGTGGACGATCCCGCGGAGGTGGAGGCCCGCGCCGCGGTCGCGAAGCTCGTGGAGTTGCTCGAACGCGACGAGCAGAAGCAGGATCTCGACGACACGGTTAAGGCGGCCGCCCCCTACGTGCAGACCCTCTGCGAGGGGATGGATCCCTATTTCGACGCGCAGCTCGGGGCGCTCGCCGAGATCCGACGCGACGTCGAGAAGCGCCAGACCAACCGGTCCGATCGGCGCTGCGGCATGGTGGACAACCGGAGCTTCTGCGTCGGCGAGTCCGCGCAGGATCGCCTCGATCAGGGCGCCATCTACGGCCAGGTCGCCGCGCTCTCGCGCGGCTACGTCGACGCGAAGAACGCGCTCTCGCGGCTGTGCGCGGCCCACGCCGAGCTCGCCGAGGCGGCGGAGAACGGCCGGGTGAAGCAGCGCGACACCACGGCGGCGATGGTCGACGCGGTGAAGGGCGCCAAGGTCACGACGCTCGCTGACGCAACGGAGTCCGGCGACGTGAGCGCGGGGACGGGCGCCACGCCGCCGAAGGCGAAGTGAGGCCCGCCCTCACCTCGTCACCATCAGCACGACCAGCAGCGTGAGCGCGACGACGAGGGCGATCGCGACGAACTCGGGGGAGATCCCCGAGCCCGTCGCGGGTGGCTCGGCGGTGGCGGGCCCTCGCGGCGCGACCGGCGCGGCCGCGCGCTCGCCGGCGGGGCGGCGGCGATCGGCGACGCCCTCCCGCCGCGTCTTGCGGCGATCGGCGCCGGGCTCGGCGCGGCGTGGGCGAGCCGCGCGCTGCATGGTGACCGCGCCGACGGCCTCCTGGGGAGCGCCGTCGGCGCGGGCGCCCGCGAGCGCCTCGGGCTCGAGTGAGCTCGCCTGCCGCTGCTGATCGAGCGCGGCGAGGCGTGACGACCCCTGCCCCGACGCCGCCGGCAAACCCGCGGCGCCCACCGTCTCCGGCAGTGGCTCGGTCGGCTCCTCCGTCCGCGGTGCGATGGGCTCGAGATCCTCCGAACTGAGCTCCAGCACGGCACCGCACGGTTCCGGCGCGGGCACGGCGACGACCGGCGCCACCGTGCCCACGGCCGACGGCGCCCCGTCGACAGGCGCGTTCGAACCGGCGACACCCCCGGCGGGCGCGGCGATGGGCGGGGCCGCGTCTGCGGCGCGGTCCTCGATGGCCGGCAGCGGGGCCATGCGCAGCGACGCCCCCGGGATCCGCGCGGGATCGACGGCGAGCGTGGGGCGGTCCTGCTCCCGCTCCTCCTCCTCGTCATCGTCGTCCACGGCGTCGAGGAGCTCGGAGGGGTCCTTGATGGCGTAGGCGGAGAGCTCCTCCGCGGAGAGCGCCGGGATCGAGGTCCAGGTGATGCGCCCGGCGAGCGGTCCCGGCAGGTTCGACCAGGTCACGCGCGTCACGGGGCCCGGGGGGAAGCTGCTGTGCACGACGGGGACGGGCTCCCCCGAGGCGAGGCCGATCGCGGTCGCGACCGGCGCCAGGATGGAGACGAGCGTCGGATCGAGCAACTGCTCGACGTCGACGGTCCCCTTGCCGCGCCGCAAGAAGACCGCCAGCGCGGCGAGCCCCTCGAGTCGACTGCGATCGGGGAGCCGCGCGGAGGCGCCAGCGACGACGCCGTCCGCGGCGAGCTCGACACGCAGCAGGCAGGACGCCTCGATGTGGGTCACCCGGACCGGGACGCGGGCCATCGCGACCGCGTGGAGGAGCCGCCCGGGCCCGAGCGACGCGAGGTCGACACCGAAGCGCGAGCCGGTGAGGAGCCGCTCGGCCACTGCGCGCTCCTCCCGGTGGCTGGGCAGGATGAGCTCGAGCAGCCGTTCGGTGTCGAGCATGCGCTCGCCCGCGTTCCAGAGCTCGCCGAGCGGCGCCGCGACGAGGCGGGAGTTGTTCAGCCGGCTGTCCTTGGCGATCTCCGCCAGCAGGCGCTCGACGGTGCCGCCAAGCTCCTCCTCGACCAGGAGCGCGGTCGGATCGAGCTCCGCGATCCGCGACATCTCGCTCAAGAGCTCCTCGGGCGCGCAGGCGAACACCGCGGCGCCCGCGCGGCGCAGCGCGGTGCAGACGGCATCGACGCGCGACACACGTTGGTCAACGAGGACCAGGCGGGCTCCCGCCAGGGGCCCGTCCGCCTCGGATTCGCGGGGGGCCTCGCCCGAGATCGGGATCGCCGTGCCGCTGAGCTCGCAGGGCGCGGGGGCGACGTCCGCCACGACGCGTGAGACGGCCGCGCGGAGGCGCCGCACGTAGGTCGCGACCAGCTCGGGGTCACGCAGGGTGAACCGCACGTCGCCGTGCGACGGGACCGGCGCGAAGCGGGCGAGCCCCGCGCGGAGCTCCTGCTCCAGAGTGGCGAGGAGATCCCCGAGCGTGGCCGACCGCGGGACCGCGAGCTGGGAGAGCGGGCTCGGCTCGGCGACGAGGGTCGCCGAGAGCGTCGTCGCCAGCGCCTCAACGCTGAACGACGCATCGACCACCTGACGCGCCCCCAGCGACCGCGCCGCCATCACCGTGCGCAGCCGCGCACCGCCCCCGAGCACCACGATGGGCAGCTGGCGAGCGTGCAGAGCATGAACTAGGTTCGACCGGGTGCAGGCCTCCAGGTCGAGCACGGCGAGCCGCGGCTCGAGGTGCGCGAGCCGATCCAGGGCCCTGACTGGCGACGTCGCGACGACGGCGTGGCCGAGCTCCCCGAGCCGCGTCACGACGGCCCGCAGCATCGGGCTGGGCCGAGCGGCCAGGATGAGGTCGATGGGACCTATCACGTTGGGCGTCGCCGGACGCACGGTGGAGCGCGCAGCGGCCCCTTCTCCCTCCGCGGGAGGAAGACCACCTCCTGGATCAGGCGTCCCTGGCGTACTCAACGTCGCGCTCCTCGCTCCCCGGGCGACACGCCACTACATGCCAGCAGATCCGCGGATCTGCAACACCCGCCCGGCGGGGGGCGGGCGCCCGGCTCCGGCCGTGGCGTCGCAGCAGGCTCGCCGCGGCACGTTCGAGGGGTGGTCCAGATCGGGGCGGCCGCGGCGCCGGCGCACGTCGCATCCGGTCCGTCGGTCGCCAGCTCTGCTCGCCACGGGCAAGCCGCGTGTCACTCGGCCGGCGGTGCGACCTTGGCGGTGGGCGCCGCCGCGGCCTCCCGCCGCCGCGACCACCAGGCCTTCGCGATCGTGAGCGCGATCACAAGCAAGATCAGCAGGAGCACCCCGTGCTCGAGCCGCCGCACCTGGGCGATCGCCCAGTCGATATCCGCGCCCCAGTACCAGCCCGCGAAGATGAAGAACGGCACGGAGAACGCCGCCGCAAGCCCGTCGAAGGTGAGAAACGTCAGGTACCGGATCCCGAGCGAGCCAGCGGTGAAGAACCCCACCGAGCGGAGACCCGGCATGAACCGCGCCGCAAACAGCATCTTGGGCCCGTGCTCCTGCACCACCTTCCGCGCGTGCTCGAGCCGCTTCGGCGTCAGCACCCAACGGAACGGCCGGTGGCTGACGATGCCCAGGCCGTAGCGACGGCCAATGCCGAACATGATCCCGTCGCCCGCCATGCACGCGACGAACGCCATCACCGAGGCGAGCGGCACGCTCGCGTTGGGCCGCGGGCTCCCGTCGGGGAGCGGCAGGTAGGTGAGGTAGCCCATCGTGAGCAGCGTGATGTCCTCGGGGATCGGCAGCCCGAGGCCACAGATCGTGATGACGGCGCAGCCGACGAGGTAGACGGTCAGGGCGTCAGAGGACTCCAGCGTGAGCGTCAACCAGGTGAAGAACTCGTTCATGGCTCCGCGGAACGCGGTCTAACCTAGTGTGCGTGGGGTCGGCTCGCCAGCAGGTCGTCGCGAAAACCGCGCGCCGCGCCCTTGCGACAGCGCCAAGCCGGGACGGCAACGAGCCGGCACCGGGGCCTCAGTCCCCCGCGCGCCTGCGCCACTCCGCGAGCCAACGCACGGCGCTCTCGACGTGACCTTCCGCGGTGCGAAGGCTCGCGGGCCGGAACTCGCTGAAGACGTCGTCGGGCTCGTCGGCGGTGACCGAATCGGCCTCGTAGGGCCCCGCCACACCGGCGAGCCACGCGGCGCCCACCTGCTCGCGAAAGCGGAAGACGAAGTAGTCGCCTTCCTCCCGGTGGACCCGACCTAAGAGCGCGATCGCCGCCGGCGGCTGCCCCAGCTCCGCCGGGTGGGCGAGCCAGCCCACCAGGTGCGACCGGGCGAGCGCCTCCTGGGTGCAGGCCTCGGCCGGGAGCCGCGCGAGCTGACCGCGCGGCGCGAGGATCCGGAAGATCGTCGCCCGGGCTTGGTCATCCCCGGCCAGACCGGCGAGCGTCGCGTCGCTCACCGGTTGGTCGAGCGCGAGGAGCGCCTGGACGGAGTGGAGCCGGAGCGTCGCGTCGGGCTCCCCCTCCAGGACGCGCAACGTCGCGAGGCGCCTCGCGCTGGGCTCCGCGAAGCAGCCGAGGGCGTCGATCGCGAGCGCGGCCTGGTCGAGCAGCGCCCGGTGCGGCTCGGACGGGCGCGCCGGCGCACGGACGTGCGCGGACAGCCGATCGCGCAGCGGAGAGAGGTGCGCGAGCAGCAGCTCCTCACCGCGCGCCCCGGCCGCGGCGACCTCGCGGACGTCACCGCAGCGCTCGACAACGAAGTCGAGCAACTCCGGCCACCAGGGGTGAGCCTCCCCGAGCCGCAGCAGCTCGGGGAAGAGGAGCTCGGCGCGGATCGGGAAGAGCGCCCGCGCCGGGAACTCCACGGCGGAGTCCCGCTCGCCGACGACCCGCGCGATCCCGCGCGCGAGCGCCCCGCGATCATTCGGCTCGAGCAGCGCGCGCAGCGCGGCGCTCCGCGTGGCCGGGGTCAACGCCGCGTAACCTTCGTCGATCCGCCGCAGATCCTCCGGGCTGGAGGAGCGCGCGGCGGCGTCGAGCAGCGCCGCCGGCCGCGGATCGACCCGGAGCTCGAGCCCCTCTGGCACGGAGCGCGACCCGACGAGGGGGCGCTCGGACGCGGCGCGCGGATCCCGCGCGGGCTCCGGCGGCGTCCCGGCGCGATCGAGCTCGAGCGCGAGGCGCAACATGCGGGTCGTCTGCGCGGGCGTGAGCGGGCGCCGGACGCGCCGGAGCGCCGTGAGCGCCGCCGCGCGCCGGGCACGCTCGGGCGCGACGAGGTCGGCGAGCACGCGGGCATCGTCGAAGTCACGAGCGTCGGCGGCGCGACGGATGAAGCGCTGGATGGCCAGCAGCAGGCTCCGCTCGGCGTCGCCCGGGAGCGTCTCGACGCGGAGGTTGCGCCCAGCCTCGAGGGCCGGCTTCATGCGCGCGAGGTCGGCCCGGATCGGATCGTCCTCGCCGATGTAGGCGTGGTGGGGCACCAACAGCTGATCGGCGAAACGCACCGGGGTGCGCAGATCGCGCTCGCGCGCGGCGAGCGGGCGGAACGGGACGTAGCCCTCCCTCGCCCAGGCGAGCAGCACGCTCGGCGCGTACAGCCCCCCCGCGCTGCCCGTGAGCCGGACCGACGGCTCGGGGTCGAGCGCCAGCAGGGCGGCGAGGGCGCCGCCAGCGGCGTGACCGAAGACGTACAGGCGATCGTCCAGGACCCGCGGGTGCCCGGCGAGGTGTCGGGCGGCCGTCTTCACGTCGTCCACCTCGCCGAGGCAGAGCTCGAAGTCGCCGGGGTTGCCGTTCTCGCCGCGCAGCGACGGGAGGAGCACCGCATAGCCCGCCGTGACGAAGTTCCAGGCGCTCACGGCGTCGGACTCGGCGAGCGCGAACCCGCTGTGCAGATACAGCACGCCGGGGACGGGCTCTTCCCCGCTCGGGAGCATGAGCCAGGCCTCGAGCGGGCCCTTCGCGCCCGCCAGGGTCACCTCGGTCGCGTAGACCGGGGGCGGCGTCACGGAGGCCTGGTCGGGCGAGGGCCCGCGGCGCGTGAGGCGCGTGCGGTGCGCGGCCCGCGCCTCGCGGTAGGAGTAGCCGGCGAGCCCGATCGGCCCGTGCTCGAGCTGGGCCCGCGACCAGCCCGAGTAGACGGCAAACCCGATCCCCCCGATCAGGGCGTGCACCGCGAGCCCGGACACCACGCCCCCGAGCGCCAGCGCGACGCCGAGCCATTCGTCCTCCGCCGACTCTCCGGCGCGCCGCCGCGCGCGAACCCCCACCGCGCCGAGCAGCAGCGCGACGGCGGAGACGAGCAGGAGCGGGTTGAACAGCAGGCTCGCGATCGCCCAGGGCACCGGGCGCCGCCAGACCGGGACCGGCCCCGGCGGGCGGCGCGATCCCGGTGACGGTCCGGAGGGGTCGCGCGCCGCCCACGATGGCGCCGCCACCGGCGGCAAGGGCGGTTCGGGCGCCGCGGGCGCCTGGGGCTCGTCGGTCAGAGCTGACCGGAGTCCGCGATCGCGACGGCCGCCGAGGTCTTGCCGTCGCGCGACCCCTGGGCCTCCATCTTCTTCACGACGTCCTGCCCCTCGACCACCTTGCCGAAGACGACGTGCTTGCCGTCGAGCCACTCCGTCTTGGCGGTGCAGATGAAGAACTGCGAGCCGTTGGTGTTCGGCCCGGCGTTGGCCATGGACAGGATGCCCGAGCCCGTGTGCTTGAGCTGGAAGTTCTCGTCGGCGAACTTCTCGCCGTAGATGGACTCGCCGCCGGTCCCGTTGCCGCGGGTGAAGTCGCCGCCCTGACACATGAAGCCGGGGATGATCCGGTGGAAGGCCGAACCCTTGAAGCAGAGCGCCTTGCCGCTCTTCCCCACGCCCTTCTCCCCCGTGCAGAGCGCGCGGAAGTTCTCGGCCGTCTTGGGGACGACGTCGGCGAAGAGCTCGAACACGACGCGGCCCGTCGGGGTGCCGCCGATGGTGATGTCGAAGAATACGCGCGGATTCTGCATGGTTGGTCCGTCCTCCCTGGGTTCGCTCGGGGGGCGACAACTCTTGCGGGTCCGCGAGGGCAACGCAAGCCTCGAACGGCGCTAGCGCCCGTGGCGCCGTCGGGACCGAGCTCGGGGCTCGATCGTCTATGCCTCCGCGCCCTCCAGCCGCTCCGCCTCGGCCCGCCCCCGCGCCTCGTCCACCCGCCAGAGCAACGCGCCGCCGGCGAGGAGGAGCAGCGCGAGCGAGAGCACCGACCAGCGCGGCCCCACCGAGGCCGAGGTGATCCCGACCAGCAGGGGCCCCACCACCGCGGCAAACTTGCCGAGCATGTTGTAGAAACCGAACATCTCGCCCGCCTTGCGCGCGGGGATCAGGCGAGAGTAGAGCGAGCGGCTGAGCGCCTGCGCCGCCCCCTGCACCAGTCCCACCACGGCGGCGAGCACGTAGAAGAGCGTCGCGGTCATGGCGACGCTCATCCCGACGACGCCGAGGTAAACGCCGATGGCGACGAGGATGCTGGTCCGGGTGCCGAGCCGCTCGCCGAGCCGCCCGAACAGGATCGCGGAGGGGAACCCGACGAACTGGGTGACGAGCAGGGCGACGATGAGCGCCGAGTCCGGCAGGCCGAGCTCGCTGCCGAAGCTCGTCGCCATCACGATGATGGTCTGCACCGCGTCGATGTACAGCCAGTACGCGAGCAGGAACCGCGCGGCCGTGGGCAGGGCCCGGAGCGCCCGCACCGCCCCGCCGAGCTCGCGCAGCGCCCGCCCCACCGCGCCGCGGAGCGCCCCTCCGCTCGGGGGCTCGGGCACCCAGAGCAGGAGCGGCAGGGTGAAGCCGGCCCACCACAGGGACACGGATAGGAACGCGAGCCGGGTCGCCGCCGTCCGGTCGGGGAGGCCGAAGGCGTGGGGCCAGAGGACCATGGCGACGTCGAACGCGAACAGCAGCCCCCCACCGAGGTAGCCGAGCGCGTAGCCGAACGAGGAGACGCGATCGCGCGCCTCGGGCCGCGCGACGCTCACCAGCAGGCCGTCGTAGGGCACGTTGGCGCCGAGGAACCCCACCGTGCCGACGACGTAGAGGGCCGCCGCGAGCCACCACGCGCCAGCGGGGACGAAGTAGAGCGCCGCCGTGGCGACGACACCGAGGAGCGCGAACGCCGCGAGCAGGGCCTTGCGCAGCCGCCCCGCGTCGGCCAGCGCCCCGATGAGCGGCGCCAGCACCAGCACGATCGCGCTCGCCGTGGAGCTCGCGGTCCCGAGCCGCAGGGTGGCGACACCGGGCGCGGCGCCGACGCACCAGACCTTGTGAAAGAAGATGGGGAAGAGCGCGGCCATCACCGTGGTGGCGAAGGCAGAGTTGCCCCAGTCGTACAGGGCCCAGGCGAGCGGCGCGCGCCGGCCCGGCGCGGGGGCGGTCGCAGGCGGCGCGCTCATGGCGGCGGGGCAACCCCCGCGCTCGCCCGTCGCCGGACGAGCGCGTGAGCGAGGTGCCCGAGGAGCAGCGCCGCGACCAGGGGCAGCACGGCGTAGCCCATCGCCATCGTGAAGCCCCCCAGGGCCGGCGAGCGGAGCTCCGCCAGGATGAGGTAGGTGACGTAGGCCAGGTAGCCCGCGAAGAGCAGGGCCCCCTCCCAGCGCTCGAGCCGGAGCCCGGTGGCGAGCATCGACCACGCCACCAGGGCTATGGCCAGGCAGAGTGGGATGTCGAAGCCCTGCATGGCGGGGCTCACCACCAGGCCGGAGCCGGACACCACGCTCGAGGCGCCGAGGATCATCAGGACGTTGAAGATGTTGCTCCCGACCACGTTGCCGACGGCCATGTCCCGCTCGCCGCGCACGGTGGCGATGACCGACGCCGCGACCTCCGGGAGCGAAGTGCCCGCGGAGACGATGGTAAGGGCGATGATGGCCTCGCCCACGCCGAGGTTGCGAGCGACGGCGGTGGCGCCATCGACCATGAGCCGACCGCCGAGGACTAGCCCCCCGAAGCCGACGAGCACGAACAGGCCGCTCACCAGCCACTCCCGGGCTCGGGCGGGCGGGGCCGAGGGCGGCGCGCCGGGCCGGAGGCTCGCCGCCCGCTGCTCGCGGCGGCTGGTGACGACCGAGTAGACGGAGTAACCCACGGCGCCGGAGAGGAGGAGGGCGCCTTCGAGGGGGTGGACCAAGCGATCCCAGGCCATCAGCACGAACGCCAGGCTCACCACCGCCAGCAGCGGAAGATCGCGCCGGACGAGCTGCGGCGAGGTGACGAGCGGCGCCAGCACTCCGCACAGGCCCAGCACGAACAGGACGTTGAAGACGTTGCTGCCCACCACGTTGCCGAGGGCGATGTCGGGCTTGCCCTGCAGGGCCGCGTAGCTCGAGACGACGAGCTCGGGCGCGCTGGTGCCGTAGGCGACCACGGTGAGCCCGATGACGAGCGAGGAGATGCCAGCGAGGGTGGCGAGGCGGGTGGCGCCCCGGACCAGGAGGTCCCCCCCCACGCCCAGGACGACGAGCCCGAGGACGATCGATCCGACGGCGAGCAGCATGGTGGCCGGGTCCTTCTACCCTATCCCGGGGCGAGTCGCTCGAGCGCCGTGAGGTCCTGTTCGACCAGATCGAGGCACTCGTGCCAGAAGCCCGGGTCACGGAGGTCGATCCCGAGGGTGGAGCGCGCCACCTGCTCCGCGGGAGCGCTGCCGGAGGCGGCGAGGAACCGCTCGTAGGCCGCGAAGAACTCGCCCCGCGCGGGCCCGGACGCCGAGGCCCGCGCGGCGAGCCCCCGCGAGACGAGGTACCCGAAGGTGTAGGGGAAATTGTAGAAGCTGGTCCCGACGAGATAGAAATGGAGCTTCGAGGCCCAGAACCAGGGGTCGAGCTCGCCGGGGTCGAGCGCGTCGCCGAAGGCCGCGCGCTCGGCCGCGAGCATCAGCTCCGTGGCGCGCGCCGCGCCGATCTCCCCGCGCTGGCGCTCCTCGTAGAAGGCGCACTCGAAGTCGAAGCGCATGGGGATGTTGAGCAGGAACGCGACCCCGTCGTTCAAACGTTGGTCGAGGACGGCGAGGCGCCGATCGCGCGACGCCGCCGGGTCGCCGAGGACGGCGTCGGTGACGAGCTGCTCGGCAAAGGTCGACGCCGTCTCGGCCAGCGTCATCGGGGTGCTCCGCTGCCAGGGGCGCAGCTGGTTCATCAGCTCGTTGTGGAAGGCATGGCCGAGCTCGTGCGCCAGCGTCTGCACGTCGCCCGGGGCCCCCGCGAAGGTCATGAACACGCGCGATTCGCCGATGAGCGGCGAGCTGGTGCAGAACCCTCCCGGGCGCTTTCCCTCCCGCGACTGGTGATCGATCCAGCACCGCTCGATCGCCCGGTCCGCGAAGCGCCCGAGCGCCGGGTAGCTCGCGAAGGCGGCGCGGACTCGCGCCACCGCCTCGTCCCAGCCGAGCCGCCCCTCCTCGCTCGTCGGCCAAGGCGCCTCGAGATCCTGGAACCCCAGCCGCTCGCGGCCTAGCGCGCGCGCCTTGCGCCGCAGGAAACTCCGCGGGACCTCCTGGCGGGAGCGGACGGCCGTCAGCATGGCGTCGAGCGTCTCCCGCTCGATCGCCGCGTCGAAGAGCGCCGGCTCGAGGTAGTGCGCGACCCCGCGACGCCGGTTCAGCGTGAGCCGCGTCCCCGCGATGGCGTTCAGGGCTGCGGCGACCGTGTCCCCCACGCCCTCCCAGGCGCGGTTGCCGCCCGCCAGCGCCGCGCGGCGCACGGCCGGATCGGGATCCCCGAGCAGGCTCCGGACGATCGAGGCGGGCCGCCGCTCGGGCGCGCGCCCGGGCACCTCGAGGGTGAACTCCAGCTTGCCGGAGAGCTGGTCGTAGAGCCGGCCCCACGCGGCGATGCCGTCCACCCCGAGGTCGGCCGCCAGCGCCTCGAGCTCGGGCGCCATTGAACGGGACGCCTCGTAACGGAAGCGAGCGAGCGGGTACGCGATCGCGACGACGTCGTCACGCGCGACGAAGGCCGCGAAGTCCGCGTCGGAGCTCGCCCCGAGACGGGCGCGGAGCTCCGCCAGGGCCTGCTGCAGGTCCGCCCGGGTGCGGGCCAGCGCGGCCACGTCCCGGCGCACCGCCTCGTCGCGCGAGTCCCCCGCCGAGACGCAGCCGAGGAAGGAGCCGAGGTGCCACAGGCGCGCGGAGAAGGCCTCGAGATCGGCCAGCAGGGCGGCCCATTCGGCGAAGCCGGTGGCCTCGAGCGGCGGGAGCGCCGCGACGCGCGCCCCGAGCGCCGGCAGGTCCCGGGCGAGCGCGGCGACGAATTCGACGTAGTCGGGCGCGCCGTGCGCCGAGAAGTACGCCGTGAGGTCCCAGTCGGGAGCGGGAGCGGGACCGACCAAGGCGGCGACGATGGGCGACACGTCGCCAGCCACCCGAGGGGCGCCGCTCATCGGGCGCCCGGTTCGCCGAGGTCCGCGTCTTCCAGCAGCGGGTCCGCTCCCTCGTAGAGCGGCACCCCGGCGTCGGCGGTGTCGCCCCGGGAGCCGCCGGAGTGCCCGCCGCCGCCCATCGGCCCACCGGGGACGCTGGGCGGCATGGCCGCGTCGACGTGCGCGTCCTCGAACGCGCGCTCGATGATGACCTGCGCCTCCTCCTGGATCCGGCGGACGTGGTCGGGCCCGAGGAAGCTCTCGGCGTACAGCTTATAGATGTTCTCGGTGCCGGACGGTCGCACCGCGAACCAGCCGTTCTCGGTCACGATCTTGATGCCACCGATGAGCTCGCCGTTGCCCGGCGCGGTGTTGTGCTTGGCGAGGATCGGTTCACCGGCGAGCGTCAGCTCCGGGATCGTCTCCGGCACCAGTCGCTTGAGCACCGCCTTCTGGTCCACGGACGCGCGAGCGTCGATCCGCTCGTAGACGGGCTCGCCGTACTTCTTGGTGAGGCGCCGGTAATGCTCCCCCGGGTCGAGCCCGGTCTTGGCGGTGATCTCGGCCGCCAGGAGCCCGAGCAGGATCCCGTCCTTGTCGGTGGTCCACACGGTCCCATCCTGGCGGAGGAACGAGGCGCCCGCACTCTCCTCACCGGCGAAGCCGAAACGCCCCTCGAGCAGCCCTTCGACGAACCACTTGAAGCCCACCGGCATCTCCACGATCGGCCGGTGGACGGAGCGGGCCACGCGATCGATCATGCTGCTCGACACCAGCGACTTGGCGATCGCCGCCTCCCGCGGCCAGCCGCGCCGGTTGAGAGACAGGTACCAGGCCGCGACCGCGAGGTAATGGTTCGGGTTCAACAGGCCCGTCGTGTGGGTGACGATGCCGTGCCGGTCGTGATCGGGATCGCTGGCGACCGCAACGTCGAAACGATCCTTGAGCTTGATCAGCCGCCGCATCGCGTACGGCGACGAGCAGTCCATGCGGATCTTGCCGTCGCGATCCACGGTCATGAAGCTGAAGGTCGGATCGATGATCGGGTTGACCACGTCGATCTCGATGGAGTAGCGGCGCGCGATCTGCTCCCAGTACCGGAGCCCGGAACCCCCCAGCGGGTCGACCCCGAGCGTGATCCCTGCCGAGCAGATCGCCTCCATGTCGATCACGCCCCCGATCTCCTCGACGTAGGGGCCGGCAAAATCGAAGTGGTGGGTGGTGCTGGCGTCGATGGCGCGCGCGAAGGTCACCCGCTTCACGCGCCGACACTCGTCGCGCAGGTGCGCGTTGGCGGCGTCCTCGATCCGGCGCGTGACCAGGGAATCGGCCGGACCGCCGTGGGGCGGATCGTACTTGAAGCCCCCGTCCGGCGGCGGGTTGTGCGACGGCGTCACCACGATGCCGTCCGCGAGGCCCGTGGTGCGCCCCCGGTTGTGACGCAGGATGGAGAAGGAGATGACGGGCGTGGGCGTGTAGCCGCCGCGCTTCTCCACCATCACCTCGACCTCGTTGGCGGCCAGCACCTCGAGCGCGGTGGCCTGGGCGGCCTCGCTCAGGGCGTGCGTGTCCATGCCGAGGAACAGCGGCCCGTCGATGCGCGCCTCCCGGCGGTAGTCGCAGATGGCCTGGGTGGCCGCGAGGATGTGCCGCTCGTTGAAGCTCCGGTGCAGGGCCGAGCCGCGGTGGCCCGCGGTGCCGAACGTGACCCGGTGGTCGGCCTGCTCCGGGTCGGGGATCAGCGTGTAGTACGCCGTCATCAGCCGGGGGACGTTGACGAGCAGGCTGCGCGGTGCCGGTTTGCCGGCGAGCGGGTGGACCCTCTGCGACATGCGCGGAGCATAGGGCACCCCGGCGGAGGCCGGCTACCGAGGGCCGGCCGCGGCCCCGCGGGGCGCCGTCCGTTCACCCCCGGGCGCGAGGCCGGGGCGCCGCCGGCTAGTCGAGGGCGATGCGCTGCACGCCGAACCCGCCGCCGGCGCAGAACGCCACGTCACCGACCACCTCCAGCGAGCCGCTGTCGCAATACCAGCTCCGGAGGTCGTACGACCCCACCGTGGGGCGCTGATCGTTCGGGCTCGTCACGACCGAGAGCGTCCCGTACCCGGACACGAACGCGCGCTCGCCGCGGGCGACGAGGCCATACCAGTAGTCCGCGTCGGTCGTCACGCTGCCGAGCGTCGAGAGCCGCCCGTCGGTGCCGAAGCCGAGCGCCGTCACCTGATTGTCGAGGTACTGGTAGCCGTCCCGGTCATACTCGTAGGTCTGGAAGAAGACCCGAAGGTCCGAGACGGCGATGGAGCCGACGCTGCGGAAGGTTTGGTCGTCGGACTGGTTGAGATCGAGCATGCTGACGCGGCGCGCGACGTCGCCCTCGACGAGCAGCGAGCTGAGCCGCCGGTGCCACCGCACGCAGGTGCCGGGCGTGTTCTCATAGTCGTAGCCGTTCGCTTCGTAGGCGGCCTGGTCGTACTCCCACGACGCCATGGGTTCGAGGTCGTAGCAGGCCTGGGAGTTGGCGAGCTCGCCCAGCTCCTCCCGGAGGTCCTCCACCGTGACGAGCAGCCCGCGGTCGTGGTCGTAGTGCAGGACCTGCCCGGGGATGTTGACCGGATCGAGCAGCACGGGCGCGGCGGGGTCGCTCACGTCGATGCGATCGAGGTAGTAGCGAACCCGGCCCGGGTCGTCCTCGACCGGCTCCTGGTGCTGGCTGGCGATGATGTCGCCGGAAACCGGGGTCGCTCCCGAGTCGTAGCCGTACCAGCCCCAGTACATGTCGATCATGCAGCCGTAGGCGCCGTAGCCCCAGCCGCCCCGGGCGAGGTCGTCGGGGACCTCGAGGCGGCTCACCACGCGCGCGTCGGCGCCGGCGGACAGATCGATCACGTCATAGGAGAACCTCGTCTCCGAGCGCTCGCCCGTCGCCGGATCGTAGGAGTAGTAGCCCGTGCGACGGCCGACCAGGAGCGCGCGCTCGGTCTGCACGAAGCCCGCGTAGTAGCTCCAAACCTCGCGCGTCGAGTCGTACCCGATGGGTTCGAGCGCGAGCTCGCCGACGACGCGGGGGGCCCCCGCGCCCGTCAGCGCCACGACAATGATCCGCATCGTCTCGCGGTTGTAGTAGTCGCTGCCGCCGTTCTCGTAGCCGTACTCGTACACCTCGCGGGGGACGAAGGCATGGTCGCCGTGGACGAAGACCTGCCCGGTGAAGTAGGTGGAGTTGTACCGGTAGCTGCCGTCCGTCTCGTTGCAGGTCCGATCGCGGACGTCGGAGAGGGAGGAGAGATCGAGCATCGCCGCCGACTCCGCCGCCTCGGCGGCCGCGAGCGGGACCAGGTCGAGCATCACCTCGTCGGTCCACCAGTCCTGCCCGAAGCGCAACAGGTCGTCCCCCAGGACCTTGATCGCGGAGACGTTGCGGGCGACGTCGAGCCGGTCGAGGAGCGCCGGCGCATCGAGGTCGCCGAGGTCGAACGCCTGGATGGCGTTGTCGGAGACGCCGAACAGGGTGTCGTCGTGGAGCAGCGCCCGGCGCGCCTCGCCGACCTGGGGCGCGACGCCACGGAGGACCAGATCGTCGCCTCGGACGTCGATGATCTGGATGCCGCTCCCGTAGTCGTAGAAGCAGGTGGTGTCGTCGTAGACGCTCCCGCTGAACGGCATGAAGATGAGCCCCTCGTCGAGCGCCAGGTTCAAGAGCTTGTGGACGCGGTCCTGATCCTCGGCGAGCCAGGCCCAGTCACCGCCGAAGTTCACCCGGTCGAGCATCGTCGGTCGGGCGAGATCGGCGACGTCGAAGACAGACACGTGCAGGGCGCCGTCGTCGACGGCGTTGTCGAAGCCGAGGGCATAGAGGCGATCCCCGCGCGGCTCCATGTGGTAGAGGAAGCCCGGGATCTCGAGCTCGCCGACCTGGACCGGTCGGGCGGGATCGCTCAGATCGAAGGTGAAGAGGGGGTCGATCTGCTCGAAGGTGACCGCGAACGCCCGCGGCCCGTCGAAGCGCACGCTCTGCAGCGACTCCGCGGTGGGGAGCGTCATCGTCAGGCTGCCGAGCGGGGTGAGCTCCTGCGACGAGGCGATGGCGAAGGTCTCGACCACGGGCGCGGGGAGCGAGGACCAGGTGCTCGGCTGGCTGATCACGCGCAGCACGCCGTCGTACTCGTCCATCTGCCAGCGATTGTCGATCTGCCCCGCGACCTCTACCACTGCGCCCGGCACGATGTCGCCGCCCGGGTCGGAGATGTCGACCACCTGGATGCTCCCGGACCGGGGCGTGTCGTCGCTCGACCACGCGTACCCGGAGACGTAGATGCGGTCCTGCGAGACGCTGACGTGCCGGAGGCCCCAGCTCTCGTTTTCGCTCTCGAACCGCTCCTGATCGACCGGCTCGAAGACGCTGGGATCGGAGACGTCGAAGGAGCTGATGCGGGTGTTCGCCACCGCATCGCAGTTCCAGCAATAGCTGTTCTGGTAGGTGACGACGTAGACGACGTCTCCGACCTTGCGCGAGTCGGAGATGGCGCCGGGCAGATCCTGGTAGCCCAGGACCCGTGGCGCGGCGGGATCGCTCACGTCGAGGGCCAGCATGCGGCTCGACGACTGCCAGACGTAGTACCCCGCGTCCTCGTCCCACTCGCGGTGGTAGTAGTCGTTGTACATGACATAGGCGGTGCCCGCCTCGAGGTACATCTCGAAGGGCATCGCCGTGCTGCGGTAGCTCCCGAGGACCCGGAGATCGGCCGGATCCGCCAGGTCGATGACGGTCAGGCCCGAGTAGCGCGACAGGGCGTAGAGGGTGTCGCCCTCCACCTTGATGATGTCGGCCTCGGAGATCGCCCGCTCCGGGCTGGTGGCGCCGGTGTCGCCGTCGTTGCCGGGGACCGCGGACGCGCTGCCGCCGGTTCCCGCCAAGTCACCGCCCCCTTCGGAGCCCCAGCGCGCGGCACCGTGCAAACCGATGTCCGAGACGAAGTCCGTCTCGCCATCGCCCGCTACCGGGGTGCCACCCGGATCCTTGACGCCCTGGTCCCCCGCGGTCCCGGACGGGTCGTCGGGGTTGCCGCCGCCACCCGATCCGGGGCCGGCGGCACCCGACGGCTCGTCTCCGCCTCCGCACCCAGCGAAGACCAGAGCCGCCCCGAGCAGGAGCGAAGCGTGTGTGACCGAGCCGACGACGCGCGGGAGTCTACGAGACATGGGGTCTGGTGGAGCAAGAAGAGTGCCAGGGGAAAACCCTTGGCATCTCCCTGATTCCAGGGGGGTTCCATCCAGATCCCGGGGTGCCCCGGTTGTGCCACGGGGCCTCACCCTGGCACAGAACCGGGCGGCCATCGCGGGCACTGCCGGGACGTCCGGCGCACGGCACGCTCAGCCCGTCGGGGGCTCCCCGGGGCACTGCCACTCGCCGTTGACGTAGCAGACGGTGAGCGTGTGCACGTAACGGATGCCCGGGCTCTCCATGTTCGGATACGTCTTCTGGACCCGGAAGAGGTGAGAGTCGGGACCCGGGAGGTTCAAGAAGATGACCGACAGCCCGCGATCGACATCCGCTAGCGCGTCGTTGGGGCGAGGCGCGAAGCTCTGGTCCGGGATCCCGACGGAGCAGTCGGCGCCCGCGCGGTAGCCCGTGTACATGCCGCCCTCCAGGCGCGCGCAGGGAACGCCCCAGGGTACCGCAACCGTCTTGTCGGCCCAGAACGCGAAGTACGCCTCACCGGCGGCCACGAGCTCGTCGTAGCCGTAGCGCTCCGCCTCTGGCACCTCGTCCCAGCCGCCTCCCTCCACCTCCTGACTCGAGTAGTTCAGGTAGGTGTCGCCGTTGAAGCCCCAGTCGTCAGCGTCGGTGGCGATGACCGAGATGGCCGAGATCAGGCCGTCGCTCACGTCGATGCGCACGCCGTTGACGTAGTCGTGGCTCCCGGACGCGATGATCACCTCGGTGAAGGAGGCGCAGCGCGACACGTCGAGCAGGCTGAGCGTCAGGTCCGCGTGCAGCGGCGTCGCCCAGAGCCCTTGCCCGAGCGCCACGGCCTCGGCGTTCTCTTCGTAGGTCGCCGAGGCCGCGAGCGGCAGGAGCGAGGGGTCGCCCGCTGCCATCGCCGCCAGGTAGGCGTCGACCGCCGCCTGCAGCCCCGCGCGGTCGCAGCCCACGCTGCCAGCAGTGCCCCCGGACCCGACGTCGCCACCCGTCTCGGCCCCACCGGTGCTGGCACCGCCGGTCGCCGTCCCGCCCGCGGCATCGCCGCCCGTCTCGGCCCCGCCCGCGGCATCGCCGCCCGTCTCGGCCCCGCCCGCCGGCGCACCGCCGGTCGCCGTCCCGCCCGTGGCGGCGCCGCCAGTGTCGGACCCGCCGGTGTCAGCGCCACCCGCAGCGGACCCGCCGGTATCGGAACCGCCGCTGCTGGTCCCACCGGGTGCGAGGCCGCCGGTTTCGGCGCCGCCCGTCACCGCACCGCCCGTCGCGATCCCGCCCGTGGTGACGCCGCCCGTCACCGCACCGCCCGTCGCGACGCCACCCGTGGTGGCGGCACCGCTCGCGATCCCGCCCGTGGTGGTGCCGCCCGTCACCGCGCCGCCGCTCGCCGTACCACCCGTGACGGCCGCGCCTCCCGTCCCGCTCGCGGCGCTCCCCTCCGGGCCGCCCTGCGTTTCTTCGGGCTCCGCGCATGAGAAGAGGCAGAGCCAACAGCTCCCGGCCAGTAGACGACGAGCGAACATGACGAAACCTCCCTCACGCACCTCGCTCACCGACCATCTTGCGAGGAGACGCACCGCAGGGTTGACGCCGCAAGTCTGCCGCAAGCACCCGCCGAGGGCTAACCTCCGTTTCGCTCACCGAGGTGAGCCGGAGTCGATTGCATGTTGACCGCATTGTTCCGCTCGCGGTGGCGGGAGCGGCGGGCAACGAGAGTCGCCAGCCGAGGCCCCGCCATCACCGGGAGCGGTCCAGTCGGAGACTCCACCAGCGGCGCCCCGGAACCGGAGTAGCCTGACGGACTCGACGCTTGGGTGCCCGAGGATCGCGCTCGCTGATTCATCCGCCGCTCGGCTGACCCATGCGCAGGGGCCCCCCGCGGGAGGTCCAGAGCACGCAGTTCTCGGCGGAGCCCGGGACCTTGAACACGTCCATGCCGTGCTCGAAGGTCTGGACGAAGATCTCGAGCTCACCGTCGCCGTCGAGGTCCCCCACCCCGGGCGCGGCCGGAGCGCCGTTGCCGTTGCCGTTCTCGCCCGGATCGGGCAGCGGCACGTCGAAGAGCTCGGCGCCATCAGCGGCGAGGATCAAGAGATAGCCCGAGTCGAGCGCCTGGGGAGCGCCGTAGGTGGTCAGCAGGATCTCGGGAGAGCCGTCCTGGTTCAGATCCGCCACCGTCGGTTCGGAGGCGTACATGATGGATTTGCCGTGGCTGTAGTCGTAGCGCCAGAGGCGCTGACCGTCCGCGTCGAAGGCGTAGAGGAACCCGTCGTTGAGCGACACCACGACCTCGGGTCTGGTGTCCCCCTGGATGTCGACGGTCGCCGGCGCCGGCACGCCACCTGGGGGATACCAGCCGTCCACCGTCACCGGGAAGTCGCCGCGCGGGAGCGTCTCCCAGCCGGGCTTCCGCATCGCCGAGCGGCTGCCGTCGCCGTGCGCGCCCTCGAGCACCATGATCGCGTAGGCCTGCGTCTCGTACGGCTCATGGAGCTCGACGTTGGGGACGCCCAGGACCTCGTTCAGGCCGTCCCCGTCGAGGTCGACCACGTTCGGCGGTGAGGCGGTCCACTGCAGCCACTCCGCCCAGCTCGGGTGGGGCCAGTCCCCGTCGTGCTCGTGGTAGTGGGCCGCCTCGACCTCGGGATCCGACCAGCGGATGAACTGCCCCCAGGTCAGGCGCTCGCCCTCGAACTCGCTGGCGCGGTTGGTGAACCAGGGCGCGGCGTCGATCGCGACCCCGTCGTGATCGAAGGCCTGCAGGTGGTGGTTGTCGTAGGTGACGAGGATCTCTAGCTCGGGATCGTCATCGATGTTTCCGATGCCGGCGTTCAGACCGTAGCAGCCGTAGCCATGGTGGCCGTACCCGTTCCGGTCGGCGTCGTTGCCGGTCCCCTTGGCGGCGTTGTAGCGCGGCCAGGCGTCCCAGGCGATCCCCGGCGGCTGGTAAAGGGTGCCGTCCGCGTTGTAGACCCAGACCTGCGCGCCGCCGTCGGGCTCCTCGGCGGTTTCCGTGGTGGTGGCGATGATCTCGAGGCTCCCGTCGCCGTTGAGATCGCCCGCCGCGAGGCCGCGAACCTCCACGCCATCGGACGACCGGGTCGCGCTCGCGGGCCACCCCTCGCGCACCACCGCGGCGCCGTCGCGCCACTCGTAGGCGTGCACCCGGGGACCGTTGCCGAACACGATCTCGGTGACGCCGTCGCCCTCCAGGTCGGCCACCACGTGCGGCGCGTACACGCGGCTCTCCTGCTCGATCCGCGCGAGGAGCTCACCCTGTTCGTCGAACACGAAGACGTCGTAGTAGGCGGCGACGAGCTCGCGCCGCCCGTCGCCGTCGAGGTCCGTCACCACCGGCGAGGCGTACCAGGAGGTCTGCCCCGGGAGGTTCTGCCAGAATTCGGGCGCCCGGACCGCGCCGGCAGTAGTGCCCGGCTCGCAGGTGACGGTCTTCTCGCCGCCGGTCGTGCTGCCCCCGCGTGGCGGGGCGCGGGACGGGACGCTCGCCCCGCCGCCGCCCTCGGACCCGGAGTTCCCGCAGCCACTGAGCGCGAGCGCCACCACCACCCCCCAGCAGCCCAACCCCATCGACCACCCCAGCGTCCTCAATCGCACCTCCCAGGGGGGCAGGATACCACGCCCCGAGCGCGGCTCGGTCCGCGGCCACCGTGCTAGAGCGACAATCCGTTTGATTCCGCTCTAAAGCTCCCAGTCGCCGTTCGCCTCCGGCTGGTAGGGGAGTCCGCTGACGTGCAGGGGTCGGTCCGCCGCGCCCACGCCGACGGGCACCGTGGACCCGACGCGGGCACCGAGCAGCGCCAATCCCAGCGGCGAGAAGACGGACACCACGCCACCGTCATCGCTGGGTCGGGGCGTCGTGTAGACGAGACGGGCCTGCCGCGGCGAGCTGCCTCGGGGCAGCTCGAAGCGCACCTCCGAGTTCATCGTGACGACGTCGACCGGCACCTCGGTGGGGGCCACCAGCGTGGCATCGGCCAGGATCTCGTCGAGGGCGTCGAGCAAGGGGCTCGCCCGCTTGCTGAGCGCGGCCGTCACGAGCGGGACGAGGCGGGAGTGGTCGAGTAGCGACATGAGCATGGCGAGGTCTCCTTGGAAATGGCGATCACGGCCCACCGAACGGCCCGCGGCGCCCGCGGGTCAGCCCGCGCGCCGCGGCTTCAACCGCGAGGACCCGACGAGGAGGGGCGCTGCGCGCGAGCCGCCGACGGCAAGCGGTGCTGGACGGCGGTGCGCGTCGGCCCTTCCACGATAGTGGTAACCATACCCGCGTTCTCGGGCCCGTCAAAGTCCGGTGGGGGCCACGGCGCGCGGCCCCCCCCGCGGCCCGGCCGGCTGGCGCGGTCCTACGGCTCGCCCTCGGCCACCGTCCCTTGCTCGCCGAGCGGGCCGAGCGCGGCGACGAGGGCCGCGCGGCGCCGGGTGACCTCGGCGTCGCGCTCGGGCATCTCGAGCCGGAGTTGGGCGAGCCGATCCTCGGTGTCGAGGACGCGCCGGACGAGCGGGGCGGCGGCCCCGCCGCTGTCGCCACCCAGCGCCTCCAGGTGGGCGCGGAGCCGCTCGAGGTCCGCCTCGACGTCGGCGAGCGCCGCGGTCGTGCCGACCCGCTCACGGTGCGCTCGCTCGAGCTCCCGCTGCGGGTCCGCCGCGGCGGCGAGCACGGCCCGCTTCCCGGCCGGCACGGCGGGGCTCGCCACCAGGCGCGCCAGCGCCTCCGCGTCCACGCTATCCACGTGGGTCACCCGCGCCAGCCCCTGCTGCACCGTGATCGTGCGGGCGACGCGCTCGCGAGCGGGCACCTCCAGCAGGACGTAGGTCGCCCCGGTCCCGGGGTCGCGCTCGACCCCGTCCGCCCCCTCGACGCGCGAGCTGTCGACCACGTCGAGCGCGTACTCGACCGTGCGCGCCTGGCCGCCGCGGTTGACGATCCGGACCTCTCGCCGCTCGCGCTGCACGAAATGCTCCCGCAGCCGCTGGTCCTCGAACGAAACCTCCCGTGCCTCCTCTTGCGTGTCGAGCGTCGTGGCCTCGACCTCGACGTCGAGATCGGCGCCGAACCCGAGCCAGCGGCGCTCCCCGGGCTTGAGGCGGTCGAGCACCGTCTCGCCCGCAAACCCGCCGTCCGCGTAGACGGCGAGCGGCCCCGCGGGGAGCGTCTGCCCCGTGTCGTTGCGGAGCACCAGCCCCATGCGGCGTGTCAGCGTCCTTCGGCAGGCCGGCGAGCGCGCGCGCCATCCCCGCCGTCACCGAGGCGTCGAACTCGAGCCCCCCGATCGTCGCGCCCGCGCCGCCGTCGAGCACCACCAGCGATTTCAAGGCGTCGTCGAGGTGCGACGAAGGCACCGGGAGCGCCACGCCGCCTCCGGCCGGGAGCGCCCCCTCGCGCTCGAAGTAGCCCACGCCGGTCTCGTAGAGGCGCACCGTGCGCAGCGGCAGTACGGCGTCCGCGGTGCTGACCGGGCGGGCGTCGCGCGCGCAACCGAGCGCGAGGGGGCCGAGCAGGAACGCGAGCGCCAGGCAGCGCAGTCGGAACGCAGAGGCGGGGACGAACATGGGGGCATCGACAGGGAACCCACCGTGATGTTCCCGGGCGGGCCCTCGGGCAGCCGCGATGAGCCTCGGGGCGGCACTCCCGGTGAGCCGCCGCCGGCGTGCTCACCGAGCGACCGAGACGTGGACGTGGGTCCGCTCGTGGTACACCCACCCGAACCCACCCTCGACCGCCAGCGCCGCCAGTCGGCCGAGCTTGCGCTGGTCGAGGTCGGAGGTCGTGAGGTCCGCGGCGCGACCCTCGTAATGCAGACTTCGGTCGCCGTGCTCGACGTCCTCGTCCCAGGCCTCGGTGATGCGGAGCTCGACGCCGGGCCATTCACGCCGCACGCGTTCGCCGAGCGACACGATCCGCGCGCGCAGGCGCGGGGTCATCCAGCGATCCGCGCCGGTCCCCTCCTCGTCCTTGAACACCACCCTCGGGTCGGTGCACCGGACCAGGCCCGTGAAGGCGGGCGTACCGCGGCGAACCCGGTCCGTGAGCCCACCCACCGTCTCCGCCTCGCCCGTCGCCGGGACGTGCGCGCCGACGCGCAGCACGGCCGCCCTCCGGTGCTGAGACAGGCCGGGACCGTCGTCGCCCAGGTCCCGGAGGGCACCGAGATCGCCGCACGCCGCGAGCCCCAGCATGAGGAGCAGACCGGCAGACCCATGGCGTCGCACGAGGGGCGGGATCATCGGCCAGCCGCGGGCGGGGGGCCAAGATCGGCGGCCGCCACCGCGCCGCCCACCTCCTCGTGGTGCTCCTTGGCCGCACCCCCGGCCGGCACGCGATCAGGGCGCCGCGCGGGTCGCGAGCGGGAGCGCCGCGTCGAGCGCGGCGACCACCTCGGGGAGCTCAGCGAGGGAGCTCGGCCAGTGCGGGGCGAACCGCAGCAGACCGTCCGGCATCGAAACGACGACGCCGCGGGCGGCGAGCTCGCACTGGAGCCGGGCTGGCTCCACCCCAGCCGGCGGGACCACGGACAGGATCCCCGACCGAGACGCGGGATCGGCGGCCCGGAGGCTGACGAAGCCGCGCGCGACGAGCGCCGGCTCGAGGCGATCGAGGTACTCACCGACGTGCGCGGCGATCGCCGCGGTGCCGAGCTTCAGCAGCAGCCGCACACTCGCGCCGAGGCCGGCGAGCCCCGCGGCGGCCGGCGTCCCGCCCTCGAAGACTCCGGCACCCCGCTTCAGCGGGCGATCGTAGCGGAGCAACCCCGGCCCTCCAGAGAGGAAGTCCGCGCCATGCTCGTGGCTGAGCCAGCCGGCGGTCGCCGGCTCTAGCTCGCCGGCTCGGTCGGGGTGCACGTAGAGAAACCCTGCGCCCTCGAGCCCCATCAGCCACTTGTGGGCGCCGCACGCGACGAAGTCCGCCTGCCAGGCGCGCACGTCGGTCGGGAGGACGCCGCACGCCTGGACCGCGTCCACGACGAACAGGGTGTCGTGCCCCCGACAACGGGCCCCGATCGCCTCGAGCGGCATGCGAAAGCCTGTCTGGAACTCTACGGCGCTAACCGCGAGCAGGCGCACCCCGCGCTCGAGCGCCCGCTCGAGCGCGAACGCCGCCGCGTCGGGCGCAACCCGGAAGGCATCGGCATCGAGCCAGACCAGCTCGAGATCGAAGCGCTGCGCCACGCGTTGCCAGGGGGTGACGTTGGCAGGGAACTCGCCACGAAAGCAGACGATGCGATCGCCGCGCCGCCAGGGGATGGCGAGCGCGACGTCGCCGATCCCACGGGTGGTGCCCGCCGTGAGCGCGATGGACGCGGGGTCGACCCCGAGTAGCCGGGCGAGATCCTGCCGCAGGGCGGCGCGGCGCTCGGCCCAGGCGGGAAAGGCGCGGACGCCGAGGCGCGCGGTGTCGCGCAAGAGCTCGGCGACCTCCGCCTCCACGGCGAGAGAGACGGGCGAGATCGCCGCGTGGGCGAGGTACGCGCGCGCCTCGAGGTGCGGGAACAGCGCCCGGTCGCCCAGGTGTGGCGCGGGCAGCGCCTTGCGGTCCGGGAGCTCGGGCATGGGCACGATCGGAGACGAAGGTGAGCCCGCGTCGAGGCGACGAACGCGCGGGTCCGCCGGGTATGCCGGTTCGAGCGGCGACGGTCTTGGCTGATCGTGTGTTCCCTGGACCGATGAGCGGTCCGGAACCGATGGTGGGTGAATTTCTGTTCACCTCGGGGTCCGTCGGTGTTACCGGTGTGACTCCCTGGAGATCCCCGAATAATGGCCGGACCGCGTCAGAGGCGACCTTCCGTTCCTTTCCGCGGGCGCAAGCCGACGGCATCGGAGCGAGCGTCCCGCCCAACGAAACCCGCCGCGCGCAAGGCGACCCCGGCCAAGCCCGCCGTTCGCCAGCCCGCCGCGCGCAAGGCGACTCCGGCCAAGCCTGCCGCGCGCAAGGCGACCCCGGCCAAGCCTGCCGCGCGCAAGGCGACCCCGGCCAAGCCCGCGGCGCGCAAGGCGACCCCGGCCAAGCCTGCCGCGCGCAAGGCGACCCCGGCCAAGCCCGCCGTCCGCAATGCCAACCCGGCCAAGCCCGCCGTCCGCAGACCCGCCGCGCGCAGGGCGACCCCGGCCAAGCCCGCCGCGCGCAAACCCGCCGCGCGCAAGGCCAACCCGACCAAGCCCGCCGCTCGCAAACCCGCCGCTCGCAAACCCGCCGCGCGCCAGCCCGCCGCTCGCAAGGCCAACCCGGCCAAGCCGGCCGCTCGCAAGCCCGCCGCGCTCCAGCCCGCCGCTCGAAGGCCGAACCCGGCCAGGCCCGCCGCGCGCGACACTCGCGCTGGAGCGTCCGCCGCTCCCCGTTCGACCGCGACGGGGAGCCGCAGCAACTGCGCCGCGAGGAACCGGCCCCCGGCGCCCAGCACCGCGCAACCGAGCTCGCCCACCGCGCCGAGCGCAGACCGGTCGGCGCCACGCGACGACGCCCCGGTCGTGGCTTCCGGGCTCGGGACCGCGCGCACGGCGGCGCCCGAGGCCGCCCTGACGCGACGGACACGGACCGGCGTGATCGTTCGGCTGGCGGTTTCGCACCGCACGATGAAGCCGGCCCCCCTCGCCAAGGTCGGCACCGGGCCCTCGCTGGCTCGGACCAGCGCCCTCCCGGCACCGTCGTCCCTCGCGCGCGCCCCGCTCCCTGCCGGCGTCGTGCGCGGTAGGCCGCTCGGCGTCGCCGCGCCGGAGGGCTCACCGCGCCTGCCCCCTGCCGCGAGCGGGCCCGTCGTGGCGGTGAGCGCCAAGCCGCCTCCGAGCCCGACCGGCGGGGACCTCGACAGACGCCTCGACGAGGCGGCGCGAAGTGCCGGGCTGCCGGAGCTCGGCCGCGCTGGGCGGCGCGTCGCGCACGCCCTGCTGGAGGGGCGCTCGGTGCTGGCGCTGGCGCCCGACTCGGCCCGGCTCCCCGCGGCCGTGCAGAGCGCGGGGTTGATTGCGACGGCCCCGTTCGTGATCGTTTCGCCGCGGCCCGAGTCGCTCCGCGACCAATGCGACCGGCTGCGGCTGCGCCGGCTCCCCGCGGTCCACCTCCCGGCGGGAACCACCGCCAACCACAGCGAGGCGCTCGCCCGGATCGCGACGGGTGGACCGCTGCTCGTGTTCGCGAGCCCGACGGCGCTGCGGGATCCGGCCGTGCAGGGCTCGCTCCGGGCCGCCCGCGTCGCGGCGATCTCCGTCGAGGAGGCGCACGCCCTCTCCGAGTGGAGCCACGAGCTGTCGCCCGCGCTCTGCTCGCTTCCGCAGACCATCGACGAGCTCGGGCCGACGGCGCTGGTAGCCCACGTCCCCGTCGCGGTGCCCGTCGTCGCCCGGGATGTCGCCGAGCGGCTCCGACTGCGGCACGCGCTCCGGATCGAGCTGCCCGTCCTGCGACCCAACGTCACCCTCGAGTGCGTCGTGAGCCGGGGTGATTCGCGTCACCGCGCGCTGACCGCGCTGGTGTCGCGGCTCCGCCGCCCCGGGGTCGTGCTCTGCCACACGGCGGTGGACGTGGACGCGGTCTACGCGGCGCTCGGCGCCCTCCGCGTACCGGTCCATCGCCTCCACTCGGGGCTCTCGGCCGCCGAGCGCAGCAGCGAGCTGCTCGCCTATTCGATGCCCGGGCGGCGCGCGGTGCTGGTCGCGACCAGCGCCTACTCACCGCTGGCGTCACCGCCGCTGGTTTCCCCGCCGCCAATTTCCCCGCCGCTCTGGAGCGACGCGGAGCCCGCAGCGCAGCTGGAGATCGGCCCTGGCTTCGAGAAGCGCGACCTCCGCTTCGTCATCCACCACCAGGCGCCGTCCACCCTCGAGCAGCTCGCTCGGGAGATCGACCTCGTGGGGCGCGATGGCGAGCCGGCGAACGCGGTGCTGCTCTACGATCCGGAGGATCTCCGCCGCTGGGAGCGGTCCCTCGCCGAGGTTCGGCCCCGCTCCGGCGAGCTCGTCCGCCTCGCGAGCGAGCTCGCCGCGCTGGCTGACGGCGGGCGCACGACCACGCTCGACTCGCTCGCGTTGACGGCGGGCGTGACCCGGACGCAGGCGGGGGCGCTCGCGCAGTTGCTGGCCGGCGCGGGGTGGGTGGGCCTCGCCAACGGCTGGGTGCAGCCGATGTTGCCGCGGGCAGCGCTGGTGGATCGAGCGCGACGCCTCGCGGACGCCCTCGAGACGTTCTTCGTCCAAGACCCGGAGCGGCGGCGCGCCGTCCACCTGCTGGGGGAGGCTCGCGGCTGCCGCGCCGCGGTCCTCACCCGGTACTTTGGCGGCAGCGGAGAGGCCCGCTGCGGTCGCTGCAGCATTTGCACTGGCTCCTCCGCCGCGCTCTGGGGGAGCGAGGCGGACTCGGCAACGCCGCGGCGACGACCCGACGCGCGGGACTTCACCGTCGCGCCCGCCGGTCTCGCCGAAGCCGACGGGCCCGCCACCCGCGAGGAGCTGACCGCGACGCTCGAGGAGCGGCTCGGAGGCTGAGCGGCGCTTCGCGCGCCGTCAGCGCCGGTCGGGACGTGGGCGCTGTCGGAAAACTGCCCGATGCTCTAGGGTGGGGCCTGGATGGACTCGCCGCGCCCGGCCTACGCCCTGGTGCCGAACGCCTCCGTCGAGGCGGAGCTGCGACGCCTCGCCCGCGAGCAACTCGACGCCTCCCTGTCGCACCTCGCCGGCGCCGCGCAGGACACCGATCCCGCTGGCCCCGTCCACGAGGCGCGCAAGACGATGAAGAGCCTCCGCGCCCTGCTGCGGCTGGTTCTGGGCGCGCTCGACGGCCCCTGCTTCGAGCGCGAGGACGTCACCTTCCGTGACGTCGCCCGGCTGCTCGCCTCGGCCCGCGAGCACACGGCGGCGCGGGTGGCGCTGGAGCGGCTCGCCGCTCGCGCGGCCACGATTGGCCCCGACACCGCGACCTGGGGCCGCGCCCGCATACAGCTCGACGCCGTCACCGATGGCGGTGGCGCGGACCGCCCCACGGCCGCAGCGCTGGAGGCGGCGACCGCAGCGCTCGTCGCGGCGCACGCGCGGGTGGAGGCCTGGTCGCTCGACCGCGACGGCTGGTCCGCCCTCCGGGGCGGCCTGCGGCGCACCTACGCCCGCGGTCGGAGCGGCTTCGCCGCCGCGCGCCGTCATCCCACGGTGTCGCGCCTGCACGAGTGGCGCAAGTGGGTCAAGCACCACCAGTATCAGCTCCGCCTGCTCCGGCACGGGTGGACCGCGGCGCTGCGCGTGCGCCGTGACGCGCTCGACGAGCTCGGGGAGCTGCTCGGCGACGATCACGACCTCGCCCTGCTCTCCGAGCTGCTCCGCCCGGACGGGGCCAGAGCGGCGGTCGCGGGCGGCGAGCTCGAGGCGATCCTGGTCGCGCTAGAGGCGCGCCGGACCGAGCTCCAGCGGACGGCCTTCCAACTCGGCGCGCGACTCTACGTCGAGCGGCCGCGACACCTGGTCCGCCGCCTGGCAGCGTACGTGGACGTCGGCGACGCTGGCGCGACGTCGAGCGACGACGCCGGTGAAACGGACCCGACGCCGACCGGTGCGGCGGGTCACTCGGGCGCCGACGCCGGCGGGACGAAGCTCGCGTAGCCCTCGCGAAAGGACGGGTAGGTGAAGCAGAAGCCGGTGGCCAGAAGCCGGTGGCTCGACGCCCGCTTGCTGGTCGCACCGCGCGGCCCGACCGCGGCGGGGCTGGCCCGCGGGGGCGGCGCGCCGACGCGCTCCGCGAGCCACTCGAGCACGACCCGTAGCTCGGCGGGCTCCGGATCGACGCCCAGGTAGAGGGGCGCGGGCGTCGGGAGGTCGAGCAGGTGCTCGAGCGCGGCCGCGCAGTCGTCGCGGTGGTTGCGGTTGCCGTAGCTCGGTCCCGACGCCGGGTACGTCGCCGTCCCCGCGCGCACCCGATCGACGAGCCCGGCACGCCCGGGGCCGTAGATGGCGCCCAAGCGCAGCACCACCGCTGGGTGCCCGCACGCGGCGACGGCACGCTCCCCCTCGAGGACGCGGCGCCCGGTGAATGCGACCGGCTCGGTCACCGACGCCTCGTCGACCCACTCACCGTCCCGCTGCGCGTAGACCGCGGTGCTGGAGGTGAACAGGATCCGCCGCGGCCGGATCCCGCGCTGATCCAGGGCTGCGAGCAGGTTGCTGGTCCCCTCGACGTAGGTGAGCGCGTACGCCTCGTCCGTGGTCGCGTCGGGGGCGATCGTGAAGACGACGGCGTCGAGGGCGTCGGGGATGGCGCCGAGCGTGGCGGGACGGGTGACGTCGGCCACCACCGGCCGGAGCGGCGCCGGCACGGCCCGTGGGCGACGCCGCAGCGCGAAGACCTCGTCCCCGCGCGCCGCGAGGCGACCGCCGAGGGCGGAGCCGACATAGCCGGCGCCGACGATCAACACCCGCGCCATCGCCGCTCAGCCCCCGAACCCGAGCGCCCTCAGCGACAACCGGCAGTGCACACGCACTGGCCGGCTCCGTGGCAGTCGATCGAGCACGCGCTGGGGCAGCTCGCGATCGAGCAGTCCCCGGTCCCCGCGCAGTGGAGGCGACAGCCCTGGCCCGGGCACTTGACCACCGTGGTCCCGTCTCCAGTCGAGCGCGCGGTGCAGTTGCCCCCGCCGCAGAGCAGGGTCATCTTCCCCGACCCCTCGTTGACGGCGTTGCAGTCCCCCTCCGGACAGGAGAAATCGCAGGAGCCGCTCGCTCCGCAGCGCAGATCGCAGCCCGTACCCTCGCAGGTGACCCGGCATCGCCCCATCCCGCCGCAGTCGCACGGCTCCCCCTCCGCGCACACCTGGGGCTTCGGGTCACAGGCGACCAGGCCGAGCAGGCACGCCCCGCACGCCCACACCGCACACGCGCACCGCCAGGTCACGCCACCCCTCGCGCATCGTTGGGGCCGGGCGCGGGGCGCACTGGCACTCGGGCTCCGAGCGGACCCGCGAGGAGCGCCAGGAGCTTGGCGTCGATCTCCGAGTAGTAGTCGCGAGTGGTCTGGCTCGCCGCATCCTCGTCGTGAGCCCGGAGCGCCGCCATCAGCTCCCGGAGGTGGCGCACGAACGCGGGATCCATCACCCAGATCCCGGGCATGCGGTCGACCAGCTCACGGTACGCGTCAAGGAATGGGTTCGCGATCCAGCGCTCGGCGACGGAGTGGCCGGCGTCAATCAGCGCGTCGAGCCAGGCCTGGAAGCCGTGCGCCATCACCTGCGGATCGTGGCCGTCGAACGCCGAGATGAGCAGATCGGTGATGTCCTGCAGGCGCTGCAGATCGCTGGCATCGGCGCGCTGCACGGCGAGGCGACTCGCGAACTCGAGCACCATCATGCGCACGGGCAAGAGGTCGGCCAGGATGTGCGCGATCTCCGTCGGGTCGGGGCGCGTCTCGAGGAGCGGCGAGAGCAGCTCCAGGGTGCCGAACCGGCGAAAATCCGCCACGGTGACGCCCTGCCCGTGGCGCACGGTGACCAGCCGCGATTGCTCGAGCTTGCGCACCGCCTCCCGCAGGGTGTTACGGTTGGTGCCGTACTTGGCCGCCAGCTCGCGCTCCCCGGGCAGGCGCTGTCCGGCCGCCAGCTCCCCGGCGAGAATTTGTCGCCGCAAGTCCAGGAAGATGGTGGCGGCAATGTTCGCGCCGTGCGGGGCGTCGTCCATAGCTCCCGTTCCTGCTCAAGATCGGGCCGCACCGGAGCGCCGTCAAGCGCGTTCTTCCGGCCTCACCGCGGGCGCGGCGCCCGGTCGCGCGCCGCCGCGCGCCGCCGCGGTGCCCGCCGCCGCGCTCTCCGGCGCACTCAGTCAGGGGCCACCGGGGTTCGTTGCGGGGTCCGCAGGACCGCCGTCTCGCGCGGCGAGCCAGCGCGCGACGGGCGCGAACACGCGCAGCGGCGCCGTCGGCGCGACGAAGAGATCCGCATGCGCGAACCAGTCGTCGCGCGTCCCCACCTCGAGCACCTCCTGGTCGGTGCCGCCCCACGCCGCCGCCGCCGAGCGCGCCGCCGCGGGCGAGACGATGCCGTCGCGGTTGGCGGCCACGACCAGCAGCGGGACGGTGATCCGCCGCAGCGCCGCCGCCACGTCGGTGCCGGCGAGGACGAGGTCCCGCCGCGCGAGCCAGGCGGCGATCTCGGCGTTGAGCGGGGGTTTCGGATCGGTGATCGCGCCGATGAGCGTGCGGGCGTCCTCGACGTTGACGTGGGCCGGGTTGATGTAGGGCGCTAGCCAACCGACCCGACCGAGCCGCGGCAGCGCGCGGGTGACCAGGCGGCTAGTCCCGTCCATGGGGGCGCGCGCGGCGAGCCGCCGCGACGCGAAGAGGGCCCGCAGGAGCGGGTGCGGGGACTCCCACCGAAGCGGCGCCCCGAGCGCCGCCACGCCCGCGACCCGGGCCGCGCCCGAGCGCGCCAGGTACCCGTAAGCGACGCTGCCCCCGAGGCTCGATCCGACCAAGAAGGCCCGCCCGCCGTTCGCCCGGCGCCCCTCGAGCACGAGCTCGAGGGCGGCGGGGAGATCCTCGTCGGCGTAGGCGACCAGCGACACCGGCCCGGCACCACCGCGGCGCGGTTGCGACTGACCGGTGCCGCGCAAATGGAGCGTCCACGTCTCGAAGCCCGCGGCGAGGAGCGTCGCGAGCAGGCTCGGACCGCGCGGGTGTACCCCGAAGAGGTAGGGCGTCTGCGCGTACCCCGGCACGAGGAGGACCGGCGTGGCGCGACGCGGCTCGTCGCCTCCCGCGGGGGAGTAACGCCAGAGCTCGAGCGCCCACCCGTCGCGGGTGACGGCGAAGCGCCGCTCCTGGAGCCCCGGGCCCCCCGCGGTCACGAGCCCCCCACGCCCGAGGCGAGGCTGTCCCCGGACGCGATCGCGCCGGACGGCCCAAGGTGGGGCGAGAGATCGTCGTGGAGGCGCGCGAGCAGCGCCGGCAGCGCCGCGACGACGGGCTCCCGCGCGCCCGCGAAGAAGGCGGTGACCGCTGCGCGCTGGGGCTCGGACACCGCGAGGCGGGGGCGCCTCGCGAGCACGCGCAGGACGCGATCGGCGAGCTGGGCGGGTTCCGGATCGGCCACCGCAAGCCCGCGCTTGGTGAGCAGCGCGTGGAGCCGCTCGTATCGGGCGGCCTCGTCGGGCGACGCCCAGAGCACCGCCTCGGCGAGCCGGGCCGGAGCGCCGGCAGCGACCGCGGCGAGGAAGTCCGTCGCGACCGCGGCGTCTCGACCGAGGGCGCAATCGATGACTAGCTCGACGCCGACGTGCGCCGTGGCGAGCGCGGGGCCGCGGCCAAGACCCCGCGCCATCAGGTCGCGCGCGCCGTCCCCGGCCAGCGCGCGAAACTCGCGGCTCCGGTGGAAATGCTGGTCCGTCGCGAGATGCAGCGCGACGCCGCGGGCGATTTCCGGGTGCGCGACGCGCGGCGGCGCCGCGGCAACCATGCCGACGAAGTCCGGCAGCATGGCGCCGAAGAGAGCGGCGGGGTCACGAGTCCACCAGCGCGCCACGGCGGCGTGGCCGAGGAAATTCATCCACGACAGGCTAGAGGCGGCCTGGTCCGGCCGCAACGCGACCCGCCTCCGCGCGACGGCGCGCCTCGTCTGGGTCGGGCCGGTGCCCGTTGCGGCGCCACGTCGGCGGTGGGAGGCTTGGCGCGTGCGGCGGCTCGACCGACGGGGCTTCATCGCGGGGGCCGCGGTCGGTGCGGCGGGCGCCGCGGGCGGATGGCTCGTGCGCGCGCGCGCGCGCGGGGAAACGCTCCCGGACGCCGCGGCGCGCGAGCTCCGACTCCTCACGGTCTGGGAGTACTGGGTGGCACAGGCCGTGGGGGCCCGGATCGTGGCGCCCGAGCGCGCCGAGGTGGCCCGAACCGTGGACGCGACGCTAGCCGAGCTTCCGCCCGCCGATCAGCGAGACGTGCGGCGACTGCTCGCCGTGGTGGAGCACGGCGCGCCGCTCGGGACCGGGCGCTGGCGGCGCTTCACCGCGCTCGAGGCGGTCGACCAGGACGCCGTCCTCCGAGCGCTCGAGCGGAGCCCGTCTGCGAGCCTCCGCGGCGGCGTCGGCGTCCTCAAGGCGCTGGCCTACCTCGCGCTCTACCAGGACCCACGGACCTGGCCGGCGCTCGGCTACGCCGGCCCGGTGATCCACTACGGCCGATGACGACGCCCGCGGCACCGGACTCCACGCCCGCCGTCGAGTCGGCGCGTCACCTCACGGGCGATCTCCGCCTGACGGCGGACATCGCCGTCGTCGGCAGCGGGGCGGGCGGCGCCATGGCCGCGCTCGAGCTCGCCCGCCGCGGCGCCCGCGTGGTGGTGCTGGAGGAGGGGCCGGCGCTCGAGCCGAACCAGATGCGCCAGCTCGAGGACGAGATGCTGCCGCTACTCTACCAGGAGCGGGGCGGGCGCTCGACCGAGGATCTGATGATCCGCGTGCTCGGTGGGCGCAATGTCGGGGGGAGCACCGTCCACAACACCTGCCTCTGCCGCCGCGCTCCCCCCGAGCTCCTCGAGCTATGGTCGCGCGAGCACGCCGTGTCCGGCGCCACCGCGCGGGATCTCGAGCCCGCGTACGCCAGCGTGGAGGAGGAGCTGTCCGTCGGCGTGATCGAGGCGGAGCGCCGGAACCGCAACAACGCGCTGCTGGCCCTCGGCGTCGCCCGGCTCGGGTGGCGCGGCGGTCCGCTCTCCCACAACCGGATCGGCTGCCAAGGGTCCGGGTTCTGCGAGCTCGGCTGCCCCTTCGATGCCAAGCAGAACGCCGCCCGGGTGCTGTTGCCGCGCGCGCGGCGCCAAGGCGCGCGCGTCCTGGCCGACGTGCGGGTCGTCCGCGTGCTCCACCGGCGCGGCCGGGTCCGGGGCGTGGCCGGCGTGGCGCTCGACGCGCGCGGCCAGCCGAGGGCTACCGTGGAGGTCGACGCGGCCGCCGTCGTGCTCGCCGGCAGCGCGATCGGGAGCGCGGTGGTCGCCGGACGGAGCGGCCTGCCCGATCCGCACCGCACCCTCGGTCACGGCCTCCGCCTCCACCCGGGCGTGGCCGTCGCGGGCTGGTTCGACGAGCCGGTGGACGCGCACCGGGGCATCCCGCAGAGCTACGAGTGCACGGAGTGGCTCGACCCGTCGCCCGGGAGCGAGCTCCGCGCGTGGATCACCACCGTCTTCGCCCACCCGGTGGGCGCCGCCGCGATGCTCCCTGGCTTCGGGGCGGACCACCGGCGCTGGATGCTGCGCTACCGGCACCTCGCCGCGCTCACGGCGATGGTGCACGACGAGTCGTCGGGGCACGTCGGCGTCCGCCCCGACGGGCGCGCCCGGATCGACTACGCGATGTCGCCGTCGGATCGGCGCCAGCTCGCGATCGGCGTCCGGGCAGCGGCGCGCCTGCTCCTCGCCGCCGGGGCGCGCGAGGTGCTGGTGCCCTGCTCGCCACCGATCGTGCTCGACGACCCGGCGCAGGTGGAGCGGCTCCCGGACGCCGCCGCCGACCCGCGCTCGATCGCCGTGACGTCGGTGCACCCGCTCGGCACCCTGCGCCTCGGCGACGATCCGCGACGCGCCGTGGTGAACAGCGCGGGCGAGCACCACCAGGTGGAGGGACTCTTCGTGCTCGACGGATCGCTGTTCCCCACCAGCCTCGGTGTCCCGCCGCAGCTCTCGATCTACGCGTTCGCCCGCCACCTGGCCCCCCGCGTGCTCGATCGCCTCGGGGCGTGAAGCGGCGGCGCTGCAGGGCGCGCGGTCCCCGCAGAACCCGGGGCGCAGCAGCGGGCTCGCGGCCAGGCTCGGCCCCGCGCCCGGGCCACTCGGCGCGGGCACGAAGACCCCTGCCACCCCGGCGAGGGGATGGTAGATAGGCGGCAACACGGGCCCCGGAGGGTCCGGCCTCCGCACTCATGGCCGCTCGAAGACCCAAGTCAGAACGCCCCCGAAACGACGACCCCGGCGCCCCTTGGGTCTGGATCGGCGTGGTGGGACTGGCAGCAATCGGACTAGCGTTGTCGGCGTACCTGTTGCAGGAGCACCACGTCGCCTGGACCGATCCGGGAGTGAAGGCGCTGTGCGACATCAACGAGACGCTCTCCTGCTCCGTCGTCGCCCGCAGCCCCTACGCGGCGTTCCTCGGGCTGCCGGTCGCGGGCTGGGGTGTCCTCGGCTACGTCGTGATCGCCGCCGTCGGCTTCTGGGGCTGGTTCGGTCGCCGCCCTGCCCCTGCGATCGCAGCGCTCGGCGTACTGGCCGCGGTCTGCGTTGTCGTCAGCCTGACGCTCGGGGTCGTGTCCAAGCTGGCCATCGGAGTCCTCTGCCCGTTCTGCATCGGCACCTACGGCGTGAACGGCGCCCTGGCGATGCTGTCTCTCACGCTCTTCGCGAAGACGGGCTGGCGCGCCGCCTTCACCGACGCCCTGGCGCTGCTGCGCGAGCGCCTGGCGCAGACGGTCCAGCTCGGGGCCGCCGGCGCCCTCGCGGTCGGCCTCCTCGCCTGGTTCTACCCCAAGTACTGGCTGGTAGACGACCCGATCACCGAGGCGCTGCGATCGATGCCGGCGCCGCCACCCAGCACGAGCGCCTGCCCCGAGTCCGGCATCGCCACGGGGACGACCGAGGACGGGCTGCCGTGGATCGGGGCCCAGGCCCCCAAGGTAATCATCACCGAGTTCAGCGACTACCAATGTCCGTTCTGCGCGCTCGCCCACCACAAGCTGCGGGCGCTGATCGAGGCGCACCCGCGGGTGATCCGCACCGTGCACCGGCATTTCCCCCTCGACCAGGCCTGTAACCCCATCATCCAAGAGCCGTTCCACGGCGCCGCCTGCTACTACGCGGGGCTGGCCGCCTGCGCCGAGGAGCAGGGGAAGTTCTGGGCCGCCAACGACCACCTCTTCCTGCACGGCCGGGACGCCAAGCCGATCGAGGTCGCCGGGTTCGCCGGAGAGATCGGGCTCGACCGCAAGGCCCTGGAGGATTGCCTGGAGGAGCGCGCCTGGACCAAGATCCGACCCGATCTCGAGGCGGGCATCCGCCTCCAGATCCGCGGCACGCCGAGCTTTTTGGTGGACGGCAAGCTCCACATGGGGTCCGACCCCGCCGAGATCCTCGCCCCGTACCTCGAAGGCGGCGCCGCGCTCCGCGCCACGCCCCACGCCCCCGGTTCGGCGTCGAACGCGGTGACGCGCGACCTAGCGCCCCAGTCCGCGGCGAGCGTGGCGGCGTCCGCAGCGGTGACGCCGCGAGCTGACGCCCAGCCGACAGCGACCGTCCCGAGCCCCGCGCCGTCACCGGCGTCCACGGCCGACTCCGCCCCCTGAGCGCGCGCGCGCTGGCTCGCACCACCGCCAGGTCGGCGGGGCGCCGCGTGTGCCGCTCACGCCCCCGCGGCGCGCGCGCGGATCTCGATGGTGACGTGGGTGAGCCCCGGCACGTCACGGAGCACCTCGTGGATCTGGGCTCGACCACAGGCTCCGTCGACGTCCACGGCGACGATCAACCCCAGGTGACGGCCGCTCAGCCGCCACAGGTGCAGATCACGCACGGTGACGGCGCCGAGCCCCTCGATGCGCTGGCGAACCTGCTCCATCAGCGCCGCGTCGGCGCGCCCGTCGAGCAGGATCCAGGCTGTGTCCCGCAACAGACCCCAAGACCAGCGCAGGATCAGCCCGCCACCGATGAGCCCCATCAGCGGGTCGAAGAACCCCCAGGCGAGCAGCTTGCCGGCGGTCAGCGCCAGGATGGCGAGCAGCGAGGTCAAGGCATCCGCCAGCACGTGCAGGTAGGCCGCGCGCAGGGCGTGATCGTGCGGGTGGGAGTGCTCCGCCGGGTGGCCCCTGAGCAGCCACGCGCTCGCCAGGTTGACGACGAGACCCAGGGCCGCCACCGCCAGCGCCTCGTCGAAGGCGATCGCGCGCGGGGCGAGGAGCCGCTCGATCGACGCCCAGACCACCCCGAGCGCGATCACCGCGAGGACGACCGCGCTCGTGTAGCCGCCCAGCACCCCGACCTTGCCGGTGCCGAAGCTGAAGCGCGGATCGTCGCGGAAGCGCCGCGCGACGACGAGGGCGCCGGCCGTGATGCCGAGCGCCGCCGCGTGGCTACCCATGTGCCAGCCGTCGGCGAGCAGCGCCATGGACCCAAACAGGATCCCGGCGCCGACCTCCACCACCATCATCACCAGGGTGACGGCGATGACGATCCAAGTGCGCCGCTCGGCGCCGACGTCGGTGGGGGTCCCGGTGTCGTGCCGGTGCGAATTGGGGAGCGGTGGCGCGCGGACCATGGTCAACCTGCAAGCGATCGCCGTCGCGTCGCGACGCCGTCCCGGCGGCGCTCCGAGACGGCCCGGAGCGGCACCCGAGCTCCACGCCGCGCGCGCGCCGGGACGACGGTCCGTTCCGTCGATCGCTGGGTGGGGGGGCGGCGGCTCATCGCGAGTCCCAGCGAGAAGATACTTTGGTCACGAGATCCGATCGTCAACGATCGTCACGGGGCGGCGACCGGCGCCCCGACCCCGCTCAGCGGGGAGGGCCGCTCCGCGCCGCGCACCCGAGCGGGGACATGCGTTCAGCCCGACGCTCGCCAGCGCCGTCTGGCGTGACGTTGCGTCACCTCGCGATTGCCGGCGGCAGCGCTTCAAATCGAACCCGACCCCGGTAGACTCCGCTGCCACATGACTGCCGCCGGCAACCGGGTTTCCCCCCCGTACCTCTGGGTTCCGACTTCCTACATGGCGATGGGGTTCGTGTTGAGCTCGGTCACGCTCAGCACGAACTTCGCGTTCAAGAATCTCGGCCTGCCCAACGGGACGATCACGATGCTGGCCAGCGTCCTCACGCTGCCCTACGTCCTGAAGTTCCTCTGGGCACCGCTCCTGGAGCTGTACCGGACCAAGAAGTTCTGGGTGGTGTCGACGCAGGTCGGGATCGCGGGGGGCCTCGCCCTGGCGGGGCTGGCGCTCCAGCTCCCCGCCTGGCTGGCGTTCTGTTTCGGAGCCCTGATGCTCTGTTCCATCCTGGGTGCCACCCAGGACGTCGGCGCCGACGGCGTCTACGTCACGACGCTCAACGCCAAGCAACAGGCCGGCTACGCCGGGATCCAGAGCATGGCGTGGACGGCGGGCCCGCTGATCGCCACCGGCGCGCTGGTCCCGCTCGCGGGCTGGCTGCACACGAGCCAGGGTCAGACCTGGAACGGCGCCTGGATGATCGTCTTCATCGCCGCCGGGATCTTCCTCACCGTCGTGGCCCTCTGGCACGCCTTCATCCTGCCGCCCGGCGGTCGGAGCGCGGACGCGCCGAAGAACGCCGCCGATGCGATGAGGACCTTCGGCGATGCCTTCAAGACGTTCTTCGAGAAGAAGATGGTGTGGCGGATGCTCGCCCTCGCCTTCTTCTACCGCTTCGGCATCTACCTGCTCGAGAAGGTCGGCAACGTCTTCCTCATCGCGGACCGCGCCGAGGGTGGCCTCGGGCTGAGCAATGAGGCCGCCGGCGCCATCATCGGTACCTGGGGCTCGGTCGCGTTCCTGGCGGCGAGCGTCCTCGGCGGGATCACGCTCGCCCGCTTCGGCCTCAACCGCTGGATGCTGCTGCTCTTCTGCGCGCTGATCAACGTGCCCAACGTCACGTTCTTCTACCTCGGCATGGCGCAGCCCGACCCGAGCCAGTTCTGGCTCATCACCGCCGTCATCTTCATCGAGAAGTTTGGCTACGGCTTCGGGGCGGTGGCCCACATGTACTACATGATGCGGCAGATCGCGCCGGGACCGTACAAGACCGCGCACTACGCCTTCGCCACCGGGACGATGGGCCTCTGCAACTTCTCGACCGGCTTCGTCAGCGGCTGGCTGCAGGAGCTGGTCGGCTACAACACGTTCTTCCTGATCGTGCTGGTGTGCGCCATCCCCGGCCTGATCGCCGCCTGGTACGCGCCCTTCATCCACAGCATGACCGACGATCCGGCAGACGCGCCCAAGGAAGCGACCTGAAAGCGCGGCGCGCGCCCTCCCCGGGGGAGGCGCCGCCTTCGGGCCTGACGCTCACTCCGTCGTACGTCGCGGCTGGAAACCAGCCCGCTCCAGCCGCGCCACCAGGCCGTCCGCGCCCACGACGTGCCCCGCCCCGACGGCGAACAGGTGAGCCCGCACCGGAGTCGCGCGCAGACGCTCGGCGATGCGCTCGGCCATCCGCGCGTTGCGCGTCGTGAAGAGGCGCTGCCGGATCTTCACGTCGAGCGGGTCCTTCGGGTCGAAGTCCTCGTCGAGCAGGCGGGTGATGCGGGCCTCCTCCCCGGAGACGTAGGCGGCGACCAGCTCCGCGGTAGGGTCGCGTCGCTCGCGGCGGTAGCGGTCGAGCTGGTCGATGGTGTCGCGGAGCAGCGCGATCTGCTCCGCCGGGGTGAGCTCGTCGAACACGGCGAGCTGCTCGGTGATGCTCTCGAGCCCGCCGACCTCCTTGCCGTCCGCCTCCGCCCGAGCGTAGAGCGCCGAGTCGAGCGGGGGCTGCTGGGCGAGGAGCGCGAACCGATCGAGCAGGGTGACCTGGACGCTGACGACCCAGGGCTTCATGCGGTCGAACGGCGCGAAGGGCAGCTCGCGCGAGGTCCACTCCCGCTCGACGCGGGCGTGGAGATCAGCGGGGAGCAGATCGCTGAGCGTTCGCCCGCCGGGGATCATGAAGGCCGCCGCGAGGCGGGACTGGGTCACGGCATCCAGGGGGATCTCGCCGAAATAGACCTCGCACTCGACCAGGGCGCGCTCCAGCGTCGGGGGGAGCACGGCGAGCCGGGGATCGGGCAGGTGCATGGTCCCGAGCAGGTAGGAGGCCTTCGGCGGCGGGGTGAGGCGCCAGAGGAACGGCCGCCGCCAGGTGCGGTCCGGGGCCGCGACGGACGCGGAAGCGGCCGGCGGCGCAGTGGACGCGGAGCCGACGCCGGCCGCCGCGGACGCCGACGCCGGCCGGGGCAGCTCGCGCCGGCACCCCACCACCGCCAGCAGCGCCGCGGCGAGCACGACCCACGCGCACCGACGCCGCCCGCGCCGCCCCCACCCCCGTCGGACGGGCGTGGCGCCTACGCGGGACCCGAGGCGACACGACGCGAGGAGCGACGACCGCACCGAGGACGTCACGAGCGCCCCGCGTCGCCACCCGCCGGTGGCGCCAGCGGGAGGTCCATCACCAGCTCGGTGCCACCGACAGCTCCGGACACGCAGCGGAGCGACCCGCCCTGGTTTTCCACCAGCGCCCGCGCCGTGGGGAGCCCGAGCCCGAGCCCGAACGGCTTGCTGCTCACCAGCGGATCGAACATCTGCTCGCGGAGCGCGACCGGCACCCCCGCCCCCGTGTCGCGGATCCGGACGCGGACGCCCTCGTCGCGCCGCTCCGCCGTAATGGTCAGCGTCCCTCCGCCGACCATCGCCTCGAGGGCGTTGCGCAGGACGTTGCGCAGCGCGGTCCGCAGCTGGTCGCCGTCCCCGAGGAGCGTCAGCTCTTCGGGCACCTCGCGGACCAGGGTGACCCCCGGGGGGAGCGCCTGGGCGTCGAAGGCAGAGTCCACGAGCTCACCGAGCGCGACGTGCATCGGGCGCGGCGGGCGCACGCGGGCGTACTCGAGCAGATCGCTGATGATCCGGTTGGCGGCGAGGACCTCCTCCTTGATTATCGACAGGGCGAGGGCCGCCTCCGCCGTCTTCCCCGTCTCGAGGCGCCGCTCGATGACGGAGGCGGCGTTGGTGATGGAGGCGAGCGGGTTGCGGACCTGATGCGCCAGCCCGGCCGCGAGCTGCCCCACCACCGAGAGCCGCTCCTTCTTGAGCAGCTCCTGCTGGGCCTGGCGGAGCTCCTCCGTCCGCTCGCTCACCAGCCGCTCGAGCTCCTGCGTGCCCTGCCGGAGGGCGCGCTCCCGCTCCTTGAGGTGGGTAATGTCGTGGATGATCCCCACCAGGTGGGTCACCTCGCCGGAGGCCGCCCGGAGGGGCATGACCAGCGCGTCGACGACGTGCACCCGCCCCGCCCGATCCGTCAGCGGCTCCTCACGCAGCTCGACGGCGACGCCCGACGCCAGCGCCTCCGCCTCCCGACACTGGATGCGCTCGGCCTCTGCCGCCGGGAAGACATCGTAGTCCGTGCGACCGAGCAGCGCGTCCGGAGCGAGCCCGATCGTGGCAACATACGCGGCGTTCGCATAGACGAAACGACCCTCCCGGTCCTTGACGAACACGGGCTGGGCGAGCGAGTCAGCCACGGCGCCGAGGGGGCCCTCGCTCGGGTCCGCGAGGGAGGGGACCCTCACATCGGCAGCGGGCGCGGCACTCGGGGGCATCGGTGGGGCCTCCACGCACCATACACCAGCTACCGGCCGCCCGTGGCACCGAGCCATCGGGACCGCCGAGGTCCACCCGGGATCCGTGGCAGAATGCTGGCCATGCCTCCGGCTCCGCGGACGGTCGTGCTCCCCGATTTCCTCGAGGCGGCGCTGACGGCGGGGCACCCGTGGGTCTACCGGGACCACGTGCCCCCACGCTTCACGGCCGAGACCGGGGCCTGGGTGCGCGTGCAGGCCGGACGGCGGACGGCGTTCGCGCTGTGGGACGCCACGTCGCCGATCGCGCTCCGGCTGTTCTCCGCGCACGCGGTCCCCGACGCTGGCTTCTTCGCGGAGCGCGCGCGCTCGGCCTGGGAGCTCCGCGCGCCGCTGCGCGACGCCGGTGTCACCGCGTATCGGTGGCTCTACGGCGAGGGCGACGGCCTGCCGGGTGTGGTCGTGGACCTGTACGGCGACCACGCCGTCCTGGTCACCTACGCGGACGCGGTGGCGACCGTCGTCCCGTGGATCGTGGACGCGCTGTGGCGAGTGGCCCGCCTCCGCGGTGTCGTGCAGCGTCCACGGGCGCTCGAGGACCGTGCCGAGGGGCTCGTGGTGCTCCGCGGCGACCCTCCGCCCGCCGAGCTCACGGTGGTCGAGCACGGGGTGCGCTTCCACGTCGACCTCGCGCGGGGCCAGAAGACGGGGCTGTTCCTGGATCACCGCGAGAACCGGCGCTACGTCGCCGGGATCGCCCACGGTCGCACCGTCCTCAACCTCTTCTCCTACACGGGCGGCTTCTCGCTCCACGCCGCGAGCGGGGGCGCCCGCGAGGTGGTGAGCGTCGACTCGGCGGCACCGGCGACCGCCGCCGCGCGGGACAACTTCGCCCTCAACGGGCTGCCGGAGGACCGCCACGTCGCGGTGACGGAGGACGCCTTTGCGTTCCTTGAGCGCGCCCGCGCCGAGGGGCGGCGCTTCGATCTCGTGATCACCGATCCCCCGAGCTTCGCCCGGAGCCGGTCGCAGCAGCGGGCAGCGCTCCGCTCCTATGTCCGGCTCCACGCAGCGGCGCTCGGCGTGGTCGCGCCGAGCGGGCTCTACGCCGCCGCCAGCTGCACGGCGCAGGTGAGCCCAGCCGAGTTTCGAGCCACCCTGGCGGAGGGCGCGGCGCGGGCCCGCTGCCGACTCCAGCTCGTCCATGAGGCGGGGCAGCCCCTCGACCACCCCGTCGCCGCCCAGCACCCCGAGGGGCGCTACCTCAAGTTCGTCGTCGGGCGCGCGGTCGCCATCCCGTGAGGCAGCGGCGCCGGGCCGCTACATGGGCATGCGTAGACGCCCCAGTCGGCCCGGCCGAAGGCCGCTTCGCTGGCTAGGCGCGACGAGCGCCCCACGTCGCCACCCACGTTGCTGCCGCAACGTGGGACCCGAGGCGACGCGGGTCCCAGAAGCGGAGCGTACTCGGGTACGTGAGCACCCCACGTTGCCACCCACTCGGCTTCGCCGAGCGGGGCCCGGGCGACGCGGGACCCGGAGCGCAGGAGCAACCCCCGGGCGCCTTCCCACCCGAGCTACGCTCGGGTGGGGCCCCGCGCTCGGGGCCCCGCCAGCGGAGTGGATCTCGGCCGGTCCCTTCAAGTCGGGAGGCGTGAGCACGACTACATGAAGTCGGAGCGCCGGGCGAGGGCGACCAGCGGCAGGCCCGCCTCGCGGATCGTCTCGGCGCCCCCCTCCTCGCGGTCCACGAGGGCGACGATCCCCGTCACCACGGCGCCAGCCTCGCGCAGCGTCTCCACGGCCTTGAGGCTCGATCCGCCCGTGGTGATGACGTCCTCGAGCAGGGCCACGCGGATGCCGGGGGACATCGACTTGTCGCCCTCGACCAGCTTGACGGTCCCGTGATCCTTGCGCGCCTTGCGGACGTACAGGGCGGGCAAGGGGCGGCCACGCTGAAAGCTCGTGAGGGACACCGCGCTCGCCAGCGGGCAGCCCCCGAGTTCGACACCACCGACGGCATCGCACGGCGGCAGGTCGTCGAGGGCGGCGAGCATGAGCTCGCCGATCACCGCGTGCCCCTCCGCCGTGAGCGCGGTCTGCTTGCAGTCGATGAAGAAGTCGCTCTCACGACCCGAGGCGAGGATCACGCGGCGGCGCTCGAAACTCCGCTCGCGGAGCAGCTCGACCAGGCGCGCTCGACGGGTGGGGTCGATCACCGGTGGGCCACCTTCTTTTTGACCCGGGCCCCCTTCGCCAGCGAGGGAACCACCGGCGGCGGCGGAGCGGCCCGCGCCGTCCGACCGGCAGAACCGGTGCTGGAACGGGTCCGCGGGGTGCCGGCGGGACCGCGAGGGGCGGCCGCGGCCGGCGCCGGCCGCGCGCCGGTCGGCGTCGTCTTCGGCGCCGCATCCCGAGCGGGAGGGGAAGCCACCGCAGCGGGGGCAGCCGCAGGCCGCGCGGGAGCGGCGGGGGCGGCCGCGGTCCGCATGACCACCGCGCGCGGAACCTCCGGCGCACGCCGGACGGCGACGGCCCCCCGAGCGGCCGGGGCAGCAGCGCCCCCGCGCGCCGTCTCCACCTTGCCGCGCACCAGCGCCCCTTCGGCGATGCCGATCCGAGGCGCGGAGAGATCGCCCACGACGCGCGCGCCGAGCTCGAGCAGCACGGCCTCGGTCCCGATGAGATCCCCGGCGACGGCGCCGGCGACGCGGAGGGTCGCGCCCTGCACCGCGCCTTGGATTTGCGCCTCGGACGCCACCTCGACGTCTCCGTCGGTGATGACGTCTCCCTCCACACGACCCTCCACCCGAATGGCGCCGGTGCCGGTCACGCGCCCGCGGATGGTGGTGGTCCGACCAATGATCGATCCGTCGCTCATGCGCCCCTCGTCACACGTCCATGTCGACGTTGCCCTTGAACGAGGCCCCGTCCGCGATGGTCAAGCGCGCCGCCTTCACGTCGCCGATCAGACGCCCGCCAGCCTGGATGTCGATGCGATCGGTGGCGGTGACGTTCCCCGTCACCTGCCCGCCGACGCTGAGCGAGGCCGCCTGCACGTCCGCCTCGACGACACCGCCGGAGGCGATGGAGACGACGTCGCCACTGGACAGGGTGCCGCGCACCGTGCCCTGAACGACGACCTCGTCGTCGGTGACGATCTCGCCCTCGATGGTGAGCCCTTCGCCAATTACCGTGCCTGCCATTTCGCCTCGTGATGAGCCGCTCCCTAGCGGGAGCGTCGCTTCGGTGAGAGGTCCAAATCGAACTGTGAGTCCAGCGTCAGCGATACGTCGGCGCCGGGCTCGATGGCGATACGTGCCGCGCGCCAGGCGCCACGGACGACCGCCGTGCTCCGGATGGTCACGTCACCCGCGGCGGTAGCGTCGCCGGTGACGGTCCCCGCGACATCGAGGGACTCCGCCGAGAGATCTCCCGTGACGGAGGCGCCGGCGGCCACGTGGCAGGGCCCCGAAACCCGAATGTCCCCCGCCACCTGCCCCGCGACGGCGACGCCGCCGCGCCCTTGTACGCGCCCCGTGACGCGGGTGCCGGGGCCTAACACGCTCATTTCGGGTCGTTGCGGTGCCATCGGATCGCGGACACCGACGCTAGTACAGGCGGGCGACGGTGTCATCGCTCCGGGTGCGTCGCGCGGATCCGGCCGCCCGCCAGCGTCGCGCGACCGCCTGCGGATCCGGGCCGCGGGCCCGTCCGGCCCCGGTCGCTCCCGGCGGGGGGTTCCCCCGGGATCGGCGGCGATCTATCTTCCGGCCACGCTCGCGCACGCGGAGGATCCAGAAAGTGTCCCAAAAGGTAATCGTCCTGAGCGATGAAAACTTCGACCGGGAGGTCCTCAAGTCCGATCTCCCCGTGCTGGTCGACTTCTCCGCGGAGTGGTGCGGCCCCTGCAAGGCGCTCGCCCCCATCGTCGAGCAGTTGGCTGCCGAGCTCGAGGGCCAGCTGAAGGTGGGCTCCGTGGACGTGGAGAACTGCCCGGTGACGGCAGGCAAGTACGGCGTGGCGAGCCTGCCGACCCTCCTGGTCTTCAAGGGCGGGACGGTAACGGCGAAGCAGGTGGGAAGGACGACCAAGGCTCGGCTCACCGAGCTCTGCGATCTGTGACCTCGGTGCGCGAGCCCGCGCACGGCCAGCGGGCCCGACCACCGGTCGGAGCCACCGTGGGACGGCGCGTGGGTTGGCGGCGAGCAGCGGGGGCGCTCGCGCTCTGCGCGGCGGCCTGCGCCCCGCGGTCACTGCCGAGCCCGCGGCCCTCGCTCCTCGGGCCCGTGGTCGACGCCAGCGGCGCCATCTCGCCCGCGCGCTGGCGGTTCCACCCGGCGACCCTGCCGGCGCCACTGGCGAGCGTGGCCGTCGGAGACGAGACGCTCGTCGTCGGCGCGCACGGCGAGCGGTGGCTGTTGGGCAAGCACGCCGTGGCGGCCGCTGTGCGGGCTCCGGAGGCGCTGGTCGGCGTCCAGCCCGGCGGCGCGGGTTGGTTGTTCCTGGGCGAGTCGGGCACGACCTATGAGGCGGAGGAGCCACTGGGCACGTTCTTGCGCTCCGCGGCGCCGGCCGTGCCGCTCCACGGCGTCTCCGCCACGAGCCGGGCCATCCTCGGGATCCGCGCGGGGGGACGGCTGACGCGCAGTGCGGATCTGGGGCGGTCATGGGCCGACGCCGGCCCCCCGGGTCTGCTCGTCGCAGACGCGGCGCTCGAGCCGGGGGGGCGAGGGCTCGCGCTGGCGATCCCCGAGCGCCTGCTCTTTACCGACGATCACGGCGCGACCTGGGCGCCGCTCGACGCGCCGACGGTGGGAGCGCTCGCGATCGACGCCCGGCAGTCCCGGCTGAGCGTGGCGGGAGCGCTCGGTGCCTACGCCCTGACGGACGCGCCCGCGCCCGCGCTGACACCGTTCGCGGGGAAGCCAGCGCGAGCGCCCAAGAGGACCAGCGCGAGGCCGGCGCGGGGCCCGGACGCGACCGCCATCGCCGCCGGCAGCGCCATCGTCACCGGGGGGCGATACCTCGAGATCGTGACGGCGTCCTCGGGGAAGGGTGGGCTCGCGCTACTAGCGGGCCCGCTCGAGGGCCCGTTGCGCCGGCGATCCATCGACGCCGGTACCGGCTGCAGGGCAGCCCGGATCGCCGCCAACGGCCCGCACCTGGAGCTCTCTTGCACGGGGGACGTCTCGCCCAGCGCCGCGACGGCGCAGGTCGCCGGGCCCGGGGTGCTGTCCTTCTGGCGCAGCCAGGACGGGGGGGCGAAGTGGCAGCGAGAGTCCTTCGTGGCGCGCGGCAACCTCGGCGCGCTGCGCATGGCGGTCGGTCCTGCCGGCGAGCTGTTGGTCAGCGGGGTCTGCGCCGGCGAGGCTCGAGCGGGGCCCTGCAAGGCCCACGGGATCCACGTCCGGAAGCAAGGACCGCCACCCGAGCGGGCGACGAAGCCGTCTCGCACGCGCCGCGCGGGCGAGCCGCGTTCGTCGGCGCCCCCCCCGAGCGCACACCTCGCGGCGGCGGTCGCCCCCTCCCTGCGCCGGGCGCCGCTCAGCCTCGCCTTTGGCCCGACGGGTCGAGCGTACGCGCTCGGCCGGCGCACCAAGGGCGGCGACCTCGCGGTCTTCGTCTCCCAGGACGGAGGGCGCACCTTCGCCGCGCACGACCTGGTCGAGCGCAGCGCGAGCGCGGGGGGCGAGCCCGACACCGACCAGTCCCGCTGGAACAACGACGGCGACGACGACGACAACGCGGTGGTCGAGAGCTTCGCCGTCGGTGACGACGGCATGATCGCGCTCGTGATCCGGCGGTGGGGCGCGCTCACCTACTGGGTGCTCGACGCGGAGGGGCGCTCGATCGCGACGACGACGGGCCCCGAGGACACCGACACGCTGGGCGCGTGCGGGCGGCGCGGGCTCGCCCTCTCGACCGCGGACGGCACGACCTGGGAGACACTCGATGGCGGCGTCTCCTGGCAGCACGCCGGCCGCTGGCCCACGCGCGCTTGCCAGATCGCCGTCGCGGGCGGCGAGGACGCCTGCAGCGTCACGGTCGCCTGCTCGCCGTCCGGGTGCGTGCTCGGCGACGAGCTCACCCGCCTCGGGTGGGGGACGGACCCCGGAGCGCTGGACATCGAGGCCCCGCCGCTCCCGGAGCCGCCGGTGGCGCGTCCCGCGCCGCCGCCCCGGACGCCGATCAGCTGCGCGCTCGGCGCCGAGCCCTGGCGCGTCCTCGACCACGCGACGACCCTGCCGGACGCCACCGAGGCGGCGATCGGGGACGTGGCCTGGTTCCTCCCGGCAGAGGACGACAAGAGCGGGAAAGCGGGCGTCTGGAACGCGACCGGCGGTGCGAAGGCGCGGGTGGAGTACGTCCCGCTGCTCGGGCCCCTGCCGCGACCGCGCGAGTACGCGCAGCTCCTCTCACCCCAGGTAGAAGGGGCCGCGGCGCTCCGCTTCCGGCTGCCGACTCCCCAGGATCCGCGGCTCGGTGCCATCGAGGTCGCCTGGCAGAACCTCTTCGAGCGCCGGGTGGTCCGCACCAGCCTCGGCCGCTCGGTCCCCTATCGCCCCGGGGACTACCAGCGCGCCCCAGGCACGACGGAGCGCGCGACCCCGGCGCTCCTCAGCATCGCCTCCCATGGGATCTACCTGCAGCTCCACGGGGCGACGGGCACCAACCAGCCCGCGTACTTCCTCGACGGGCGCAACGTCGAAGAGGTCCCGCCGCTGGCTTGGCCCGGCGAGCTCACCATCCGAGGTCGCACCGAGATCGCGCACCTCGATGGACACGTCCCCTTCGTCCTCGTCGACGGTGGGTCGGTCCTCGTCCGCGCGACCCGCACCGGCGATTCCTGGTCGTTCGGCGCGATCGCGCTCGGCCCGGCCGACCCCGAGTCCCTCGGGCTGGCGCAGCAGTCGAGGATCGCCTACCAGGGCGCGAACGTCGGCATCGCCGTACAGATCACGGACGAGGCGACCGGTCGGACGCAGGCCTGGCTCCACCCGATCGCCGCCCAAGGGGCGGTGACGCTGCCGCCGATCCCGCTCCCCTGGCAGGGCTCGCTCGCAGAGCCACCGGCGCCCTGCTCGCCGCAGGATCGAGCGAGCAGTCCGCGCAGCATCGCGCCCGCCACGCCGGGCAAGCGGCACCCCGTCATCGTGTCCGACGCGCGCGAGCCACTGCGGCTACTGGCCACGGACGACGCCGTGCTGCACGGCACGCCCGACCGCCCTTGCGTGGCGGCGTTCCACGCCATTCCCACGCCGCCCGCGCGCGCCGAAGCGGATCTGGTGAGCGCCATCCTGCCGATGGGCGACCTCGAGCATGCCTGGCTCTTCCGGCCGATCGCAGTCCCACCGAACGGCAGCGGCGTCGAGTATCGCCCCATGGCCTGCCGCTTCGATCCCGGAGCGGAGCTCCCCGACGACACCGCGACGACCTTGGCCCCGACGCCTTGAGCCTCGGAGCACCTCAGAGCAGCGGATCGGGCTCGTAGCGCGCGGCCTCCGGGTGGCGCGCTACGAGGCGCTCGACGCGCTCGACGAAGGCGCGGACCTGGCGCGGTGCGGCCCCGACGAACTCCAAAGGCGCCCCCCCAGCGGCCGCGAGCGCCTCACGATCGAGGCCGAGCCGACCGTCGGAGGCGAGGCGGTCCATGAGATCGTTCTCCGGGCGCCCCGCCTCCCGCATGGCGAGCGCCACGGCCACGGCGTGCTCCTTGATGGCCTCGTGCGCGGCCTCCCGCCCCACCCCCCGGCGCACGGCCGCCATCAGGATCTTGGTGGTGGCGAGGAACGGCAGGTACCGATGGAGCTCCCGCTCGACCACCGCCGGGTAGACGCCGAAATCGGACAGAACGTGGAGGAAGGCCTGGAACAGTCCGTCGGCCGCGAAGCACGCGTCCGGGAGCGCGACTCGCCGGACGACCGAGCAGCTCACGTCGCCCTCGTTCCACTGGTCGCCCACCAGCGCGCTCACCATCATCAAGTGCCCCGCGAGCACGTGGACGAACCCGTTGATCCGCTCGCAGGTGCGCGCGTTCATCTTGTGCGGCATCGCCGAGGAGCCGACCTGCCCGGGGCGAAAGCCCTCGGTGGCGAGCTCCTGCCCGGCCATCAGCCGCAGCGTCTTGGCGAAGCTCGACGGCCCCCCCCCGGCCTGCACGAGCGCGCTCACGAAGTCCAGATCGAGCGAGCGCGGGTACACCTGCCCCACGCTGCCGAGCGTGCGCGAGAACCCCAGGTGTCGCGCCACCGCCGCCTCCAGGGCATCCACGCGGGCGGCGTCGCCGCCCAAGAGGTCGAGCATGTCCTGCTGCGTTCCCACCGGGCCCTTGATGCCACGGAGCGGGTACCGCTCGAGCAGCCCCTCGACCCGCTCGAGCGCGACGAACAGCTCCTCGCCCACAGTGGCGCAGCGCTTGCCCATGGTGGTCGCCTGGGCCGGCACGTTGTGCGACCGCCCCGTGATCACCAGCACCTCGTACTCCGCCGCGCGCCGCCCGAGCCGGGCGAGAGAAGCCACCACACGGTCACGGATCAGCGCCAGCGCGTCGCGGAGCTGTAGCTGCTCCACGTTCTCGGTCAGATCGCGCGACGTCATCCCCCGGTGCACGTACTCCGCGCCCGCGAGGGCGCAGAACTCCTCGATCCGTGCCTTCACGTCGTGGCGGGTGACGCGCTCGCGGGCCTGAATGGAGGCGAGATCGACCGATTCCGCGACCCGCTCGTAGGCCGCGATGGCCGCCTCCGGGAGGTCGAGCCCGAGCTCGCGCTGGGCCCGCATCACCGCGATCCAGAGGCGCCGCTCGAGCACCACCTTCCGTTCCGGCGACCACAGCGCGCGCATCGGCGCGCTCGCGTAACGGGCGGCGAGGACGTTGGGCACTAGGTCGGTCATCGGGCGCCCGGGATAGCGCCCCTGCCCGCGGGCGGCAACGGCGCTCCGAGAATCCGCGCGTGGCGCGCGTCTTCTCGAACCCGGTGGATCAGGGGTCGGCCGGAAGCGGGCGCGCCCCCGCCGGGGTGATCTCCAGCACGCCGAGCCGCCCGCCGTAGTAGGCGGAGAGCCCCACGTCGATGCGCCAGACGCGCCCCTCGCAGGCGGAGGTGATCCCTGACTTCTGCACGGTGTGCCCGACCACCATCCGGGCGACGCCGATGGCCGCGGTGACGCGGGCCGCCTCGGCGCAGACGCCCGGCTCCAGCGGATCGTCGGAGTAGCGCCGCGTCCAGACCGGGGACTCCTCGCCCACCAGCCTCGGCGGCTCCCCGCCGGCCCCGGTCATGAAGGCGCGGGCCTCCCGCTCGAGGCGCGTGAGCCCATGGTGGAGGAGCGCCTCGGGGAGGCCCCCGTGCACGAAGAGGCTGTCGCCGACGACGAGCACCGGGGGTAGCTCCGCGAGGGCTCGCGCCTGGGGACCGCCGGGGAGGAACGCGTGCGCGCGGCCCCGCGCCTCCACGGCGAAGCGCGCGAGGCGGGGGTCCGTCGCCGCCTCGGCCGCGGGCGCCGCGAAGTCCGCCAGCCCCGCCGCCGTGACGTAGCGGAAATCGCCCTGGACGTTCAGCACCTCGTGGTTGCCGAGGAGCCGATACAGGACGCCGCCGGCCGATTCCGCGGCGGCCGCGATCCGATCGAGCCACTCGAGGAGCTCCCGCTCCTGGTCACCGCGATCGAGCACGTCCCCCGTCTGCACGACGACCAGCGCGCCGCCGACCCACTGGTCGCGTTCGTCGACCGCACCCGCCAGGCGCAGCGCGGCGCGGGCCGCCGTGAGATCGCCGTGCAGATCGCCGACGGCGACCAGTCGGGGGACCGCCGGGTGGCGCCAGTCGGGCTCACGCGCGTCCTCGTCGAGCGGTTCGGGCGGCGGCGGGCCAGAGGGGACCGCCTGGGTCGAGGAGAGGACCGGCAGGGTCGAGCCCGCCGCCGCGCCAGGCTCCACCGGCTCCGGCGCGCGGCTGCGACAGGCGAGCCCGACGACCCCGACGACGACCAGCATGGCCCCGCGATGGCGCCTCATCCCTCCACCACCTGGAGCAGGATCTCGACCGGCGGCCGATAGCCGCAGGCCGCGAGCAGCGCGCGCCGCGCCGCCCGCCGAAGCTCCTCGACGAGCCGGGGATCGCGCGGCCCCAGCTTGCGGTGACGCTCGAGCGCCCGCACGACGTCCTTGGTCACCGCGCGCTCGGCGCTGGCGTCGATGGCGGGCACCCCGGACGCGCGCAGCGTGGGGCCGGACCGCAGGCGGCGCTCCCCATCGATCACCAGCGCCACGACGGCGACGCCGCCGCGAGCGAGTTCCTCGCGTCGGGCGAGCGTCTCGACGTCGAGCACCTCCCCGCCGATCGCCACGTGCACCTCGCCGTGTGTCACTGTCCCGTCGCGCGTGAGCCCGCTCGAATCCAGGCGGAGCACGGTGCCGTCCTCGACGACCAGCACCTGTGGCACCCCGCACGCGCGCGCGAGGTCCGCGTGGCGCATCAGGTGACGGAGCGTCCCGTGGACGGGCGCGAAGCACCTCGGCCGCACCAGCTCGATCATGCGCCGCTGCTCGGATTGCCCGGCGTGTCCACTCGTGTGAACGTCGGGGTCCGTGTGCCGGTCGTGCACGCGCGCCCCCAGTCGCAGCAGGGCGCAGACGAGCTCGTGCACCGCGAGCTCGTGGCCTGGGATCACGCGGCTCGAGAACACGACCGTGTCGCCCGGCTCTACCGCGAGGTGCGGGTGGACGCCCCGCGCGAGCCGCGCCACCGCCGAGGCGGGCTCGGCCTGGCTGCCGCCAGCGAGCACGATCAGCTCGGAGCGCGGCACCTCCGCCGCCTGCTCGGGGGCGATCCGTAGATCGCTCGACCAGGTCAGGTGCCCCATCGCGGTCGCGATCTCGGCCTGCTGGACCAGGCTCCGCCCCAGCAAGCAGAGCTTGCGCCCCGCGCGCTGGGCGATCTCGCCGATGGTCCGCAGGCGCTGCACGTTGCTGGCGAACATGGCGACGATGACCCGCTGCTCCGCCGCCACCACCAGCTCCTCGAGCCGTCGCGCCACGCCCCGCTCGGAGCCGGGTCGCGACAGGACGTCGATGTTGGTGCTGTCGCTGAGCAGGAGCTCCACGCCGGCGGTGCCGAGCTCGCCGAGGCGCGCCTCGTCGGTGGCCGCGCCGTTCAGCGGATCGAGATCGAGGTTGAAGTCCCCGGTGTGGATCACCATCCCCGCCGCGGTCTCGATGGCGAGGGCCATCGCCTCGACGACGGAGTGAGAGACACGGATCGGCTCCACGCGGAAGGGACCGACCCGGTACGTCTCACCCGCTCGGATCGGCAGGAGCTCCACGTCGTCCAGGTCGACCTCGTGCTCCTCGAGGCGCCGGCGGACGACGGCGAGGGCGTGGGGGGATCCGAACACGGGGACGTCGAGCTCGCGCAGCAGGAACGGAACGCCGCCGACGTGGTCCTCGTGACCGTGGGTGACGAACACGCCGGCGACGTCGTCGGCCCGGTCGAACAGCCACCGGAGGTCGGGGTGGATGAGGTCGACCCCGAGATCGTCGTGGGGGAAGGCGGCGCCGCAGTCCACGACCAGGATCCGCCCGTCCTGCTCGAGCGCGAGGCAGTTCATCCCGATCTCGCCGAGCCCGCCGAGCGGGACCAGCCGGATCGCGCTCGAGCTCTCGGCGGCGGACGACACCAGTTCCCCTCATAGCGCGTGGCCTGCCCCCTTGCACCGAGGATCGCGGCGACCGGTCGCGAGCCGCCCCGGACCGCGGACGAGCCCCCCCCCGGGCGCCAGGCTCCGCGGGCGCGGCGGGGGCTCGGTCGGGCTCCAGGACGGGGGCCGTCGCCCCGGCGCTACGCGCTCAACGGGGGGCGACGGGGACCGCCGCGCTCGCCGCAGGGTGCGCGCGGACCCGCTCGTAGTCGGCGGCCGCGCGCTCGATCATCCCCGCGTCGCGCGCGGCCTTCTCCGCCTCCGCCACGAGCACGGCGGTGAACTGCGTCAGGCCCCAGATCCCGTTCTCGCGCCGGCGGAAGGAGTAGCGCGTGCCACGCACGGTCTGCACCGTGGCGCGATCCCCCTCCACCGTGACCTTGGCCACGCCGGAGAGGTCGCGCCGGAGCAGATCGAGCCAGGCGTGGCGTCGAGCGTAGATCGCAAAGACGTCGGCGCCGTCCGGGGCCAGCGCCTCCTCGCCGTGAGCAGCGAGCCAGGCGTCCCCCTCCCCGGTCGGGTACACGGCGAGGATCCGCTCCCGCGCCTGGCGGCGGTAGTCCCGGATCGTGTAGCAGGCATGCTGCGCGGCCGTCTCCGTGTAAGGGAAGGCCCGCTCGGGGCGCCGGTTGTTCACGGCGCTCACCACCCGGAAGTACGCCCCCTCGGGGGTGTAGCTGGTCGGGTAGGTGATCATGTCGAACACGACGCGCCCCGCCGGCACCAGCAGCAGCCCGAGCGCGACCAGCAAGAAGACGCGACGGCGCGACACGGACCACGCCTTATCACCTCGCGGCGCTCCGCACACGCCCCCCCGCGCGTCCGGCTCCGGCGCGGGCACAGAACCCTGCCCGATCAGCGCGAGTACCGGATTGTCTCGGCCGCGCGCTCCGTCCGCCGCCGGCCGTCGCGATCTCCGAGCAGGAGCTCACCGGCCGCGCCCAGCGCGAGGACGCGGTACGGTTGCCACTCGAGGCTCTGCCGCGGCGGCCGGCTCGGGTCGACGAGTCGGCCCTCACCGGAGAGCGCGAGCCGATCCAGCCCGTGATCCTCGCGCGCCTTCGCCAGCACGAAGTCCCCGGGCGCCGCCGCCGGTCCCCGGGCAACCCCCGGACGCGGCAGGGGCACCAGATCCTGCAGCGGGCGGGTGGACGGCGTGCGCGCGGCGCCGAACCAGCGGACGGAGCAGCCCTCGGGCGCGACGGCGACCACCTCCGCCGTGAGGTACTGCGGCCCGGAGGCGACCAGCACGACCTCCCCCACCACCGGCAGGTAGCCGGCGGGGACGGTGGGCTTGCCCGCCGCCTCGACGGCGACCCGGAAGGCATCGCGACGCCGCGCTTCGCCGAGGAAGCTCCGCACCTGCCGCTGCAGGGACGGCTCGAAGACGACCAGGTCCGCGCGCGAGAGGGAGCGCTCCGTCCCCGAGTGGTCCTCGACGACGACGCGCTTCTCGTCGCCGGAGACGACACGACAGGCCACCCAGAGATCGCCGGTCTTGCAGCCGCCGTAGCACCCCCCCGGCGCGGTGGCGGGGCGCGGGAGGTCGAGCGGGTAGACGCGGTCGCGCTCGACGGTGAAGGGGTTGCCCGTCCACGACGCGACGCGCACCGATCCGTCGTCGAGGACGGCCTCGACCCGCGCCGGGAGGTAGTTGGTGCGAATGGGCACGACGAGCACGGACGCCCCCGGCGCGAGCGTCCCGCCGCGGTCGCTCGCGCCGCACGGCTCCGGCAGGCTGACGACCTCGAGCTCGGGGGC
>CAYOLF010000017.1:0-20096 GCA_964404725.1 uncultured Polyangiaceae bacterium | reverse complement strand
CGCGGTCGCTCGCGCCGCACGGCTCCGGCAGGCTGACGACCTCGAGCTCGGGGGCGACCGCCCCCGAGGCGGACGGGACCGGGACGGGCACCGCGCTCCTCGCGCGCGTCGAGGGCGCCGCCGACGGGGCCGAGCGGCGGTCCGCCGCGTCCGCCCGCGGGCCGTCGCGGAGCGCGCGGCGGTCGCACGCCGCGATCCCGAGGGCGAGGAGCAGCGCCGCCCCGAGCGCGCGCGGTTCGAGCCTCGTCGGCATGCCCCTCATCATACCAGGCCCCTCACTATGCCGGGGGAGGGCGCGCGGCCCCCCTTGCCGCCCGAACGACGGCGAGCGATGACCCGGACGTGCGCGCCGATGTCCAGGTATCGGTGGTCGTCCCCGCCTTCGACGAGGCCGAGCGGATCGCGGCTACGCTGGCGAGCGTGCCGGACTGGGTCGCTCGGATCTGGGTCGTGGACGACGCGAGCCGGGATGCCACGGCCGCGATCGCGGGCGCGTCCGCCGACCCCCGGGTGTCGGTGCTGCGGCACCCCCACAACCGGGGTGTGGGTGCGGCGATCACCACCGGCTACCGCGCCGCGGTCGAGCAGGGGGCGGACGTCGTGGCCGTGATGGCCGGCGACGGGCAGATGGACCCCCGCGACCTCGCCCGGCTCGTCGATCCGCTCGGGCGCGGCACGGCGGACTACGTGAAGGGCAACCGCTTCGTCCACCCCGAGCGGCGCCGCATGCCCCTCGAGCGACGCCTCGCCGGGCGCGCCCTCGCGGGCCTGACCTGGCTCGCCACGGGCCTCCGAGTCTCGGATCCCCAGTGCGGGTACACGGCGATCACCGCCGACGCGGTGCGCCGGCTCGATCTCGATGACCTCTGGCCCCGGTACGGCTACCCGAACGATCTTTTGGCCCAGCTCGCGGCGGCCGGCCTGCGCGTCGCCGAGATCCCGGTCCGCCCCGTCTACGCCGGCGAGCGGAGCGGCGTGCGGCCCTGGCACGTTCTGGTCATCGCCGGGCTGCTCGCGCGCCGGGGGGCAGCGCGCGTCGCCCGCCGCGCCGGGCTCACGCGGCCACGAACGCCGCGGTGACGTTGAAGCGCGTGTGCTGCGGGTCCAGGACGTTCTTGATGCGCGGGAGCATCCGGCCCTCGCCGCTCGCGCCGAGATCGATCTCCCGCGGGGTCGGCAGAGCCCGGCCGTTCGCGTCGGTGACCACGCGCACGCGCGGCAGGTGGAGCGCCTGCTGGTTCGCCGACGGACCCACCACCACCGCCCACTCGCCCGTCTCGAACTCCACCACCGCGCCCGCTGGCACGACCCCCACGGCGCGCACGAGGACCCGGACCAACGTACGGTCGAGGGTCGGATCCGCGGCCATGGCCGCGAGCGCGTCCACCGGTCCGAGCGGGCGGACGGTGGCGTCGCGTGGCGCCAAGTAGTCCAGCAGGCGGCGCACCACCAGCAGGATCAGGGCGTGCGGGAGCGGGGCCTTGCCGCCGTACACGGGGCCGAGAAGGGACCGCCGCTCGGTCCAGGTCGCCTCGTAGGCGGTCACCGTCCGGAGCGCGTTGGCGACGTTGACCCCGCCGGCCGCGATGGCGGTGGCGGCGGTCATCGCCGGCACCGTCGCCTCGTCCGCGTCCGCGAGGGCGACCAGGCGATCCCGCCCCTCCGGGCCCGCGATGCGGACCCGGCCCCCCTCGGCCATGAGCGCGGACATCGCGAGCGCAGCGAGCTGGAGCCGGTCGGTGGTGAGGTGACGCGCCAGCACCAGGGCCAGGATCGCCGCCTGCACCGCCCGCCCCGCGTCGTCACGGTGCGCGTGCGCCATGGCGCTCATCCCGAGGACGGCAGGGTTGCCCGTCCCGATCAGGCTGACGAGCTTCTGCGCTAGACGCTTGACCCGGCTGGGGACGACGTTCACCCCATGGGCCACCGAATCGTAGTAACCGCGCATCACCATCAGCGCGACCGCGTAGAGGCGCAGGATCTGCTCCTGCAGCGGCTGGTCCCCGTCGTCCTGGCGCTGGGTGAGCACACGATCGACCTTGCGGATGGCGACGTTCGGGATGGTCGCGTCCGTGAGGGCACCGCGCTGGTTCGGGTCCCGGAGGGCCGCCGAGAAGGCGGCGGCGAAATCGAGCACGTTCTGCGTGGTGAGCCCAGCTTCGAAGCTCACCTCGGAGACGCCGGCGCGCAGCAGGAGTTTCCCGAGCTCCTGGGTCGCCTCGTAGATCTTGCGCGAGGCGCGCAGGAGCTGGCCGCAGACGAACACCGTGTCCTCGATGAAGGTGATGGCGGCCGCGGCCCCGATCTCGGCAGCGAAGGCGGACAGGACGCCCGCCGACTGCTCGGCGCACTGCACCATCGCGTCGTTGTCGATGGCGTGCACGAGCGCGTTCTTCGCGACGCGGAAGATGGCGAGCGCCGCCTCCGCGCTGCGATCGCGGATCTCCTCCAGCATCGGGTTGCCGGTGGTCTCGGCGACGCAGTGCGCGAGGAACCCGGGCTCAGGCTGAGGTGCGTCCATCTTGCTTCCGTCGTGCGGGGCCGGTCGCCGCCTTGGCCGCCGCGCGCTCCTCGATGCGGGCGAGCGCCTTGGTGGCCGCAGCGCGGACCCGCTCGCTGTTCTTCCATCGCGCGGTGGCCGCGGCGGTGAGGAGCTCCACCGCCTCCGGGCTGGCAGCGACCTCGCCGAGGAGCTCGGCGGCGAGGCCGCGCGTCTGCTCGTGAGACTCCGAGGTCACCATCCGCGACTCCTTGAGCAGCTCGACGCAGACGGCCTCGGCGCGGCTGGGCGCCAGCGCCACCACGGTGTGGAGCGCCTCCTCGCGCTCCTCGAAGGCCAGTCGATCGAACTCCGCGCTGCGGATGCGCAGGACCAGGAACGGGCCGGCGACACGGATCCCGTACTGCCGCATCGCCCGGAGCGCCGCCACCCGCACCCCGGGCTCCTTGTCCTCGAGCAGCCCCCGGAGCTCCAGGCGCAGCCGCTCGCTCGAGGCCCCCTCCACGTGCCCGAGCGCCTCGATGCGGACCACCGCATGCGGGCAGCGCACCGCCATCGAGATGGCGTCACGGGCCTCCTTGGTGCCAAGCGCCGCCAGCACGCGCACCAGGGCGAGACCGAGCTCCACGTCGGCATCGGCGAAGCGCTGGCCGAGCTCGAGCTCGTAGCCGCGGGCGGCGCGCCCGAGGTACGCCATGAGGGCGTCCTTGAGCTCGCCGTCGGCGACCTGGACGAGCGCCTTCAGCGTCGCGGGAACGTGGGTGTTGTCCACGTGCTGGAGGATGGCCTTGAGCCCCCCCAGGAAGAGCGCCTGGTTCGCGCCCTCGGCGACGGCGCCGTCGAGCACGTACTCCATCGTCTTCTTGGAGACGATGGCCCCGGTCAGGGCGGCCCGCGCCTCGGCCACCTCCGCCGGCGGGGTGCGGCCGTCCTCGACCCCGGCCGCGAGCGCCCCGATCATGGAGATCGCGCCCACGGGCGCGACCTTGGCGAGCCCGTCGATCGCCGAGCGGATGGGGCTGACGACGCCCCGCTCGGCGCCGCGGCGCCGCGCCTCCCGATACGCCTGGGCCGCGGCCACCGCGAACCGGTCCCCCGTGAGGTTCACGTCGGGCTGCAGGCGGACCCCGAACATCTGGAGCATCGCGGGGTCCACCGCGAGCGCCCGCTGGATGGCGACCGGATCGTCCAGTCGGGCGTCCGCCATCTGCGCCTGCACGGCCTTGGCGCGCGACTCGGCGTCGGCGCGCTCCGCCGTCGTGATCAGCGCCACCATCCGCCGCCGCGAGACGTCCGCAGGGGCGCTGCTGCGGACCGCCTTGGCCTTCTTCCAGGACTCCTCAAGCTGCTCCGGCGTCTCGTAGTGGGCGAGCGCTACCACCTTGTCCACGTTGCGCTCGAAGTCGGCCCGCTCGTCCTGGCTGCCCTCGGCGAAGGTGTCGATGGCCTGGTGCAGGATGTGCTCGAAGCTCGCGTCCCAGATCAGGGTGACGAAGTCGTCCTCGGGCGCCATCTCGCGGGCGCGGTCGAGGGTGACGATGCGCAAGAACTCGAGGAACTCGGGCTCGGTCAGCCCAGCGTCGAGCCCGAGCAGCCGGATGCCGTCCGAGAAGAGCTGATAGGGGATGCGGTCGAACGGCGCCTTCGGCTCCCACAGGGTGTGCTCGCCGGCCACGAAGGAGTACGGCGTGACGTTCCAGGCGAGCGCTTCTTCCCGTGACAGGAGCGCCGAGGCGACCTGGCTGAAGACCCGATCGAAGCGCTTCGCCGTCTCCGGGTGCTCCTTGCCGTACTGCACCCGGGCGATGAGCGCGCGCTCCATCGCCACGAAGAGGTCGGTCAGGATCTTGACGTCCTCCTCGCTGATCGACGCCTCGGCGAAGGCGTCGCCGCGCGCGAGGATGGCGACCGCCTCGGCGTCGGAGGGGCCCGTTTCGTCCCCGACGCCGACGCGCCCTCCGGCGCCCGGGCGCGAGCCAATCCCCGTCCGCGCCGGCGCCGCCGCCGGGCCCCCGAGCCCGGCGACCGTGGCCGCAGCGCCCGCGACCGCGCGCGGCCCCGGGACGCCCGAAACCGCGGACGACCCCGCCGCACCGGTGATCGACTGCACGGCCGCGCGCAGCGCCACGCGCATCTCGTGCGCGTCCGCGAACCGCCGGTCCTGCTCGAACGCGAGCGCCTTGTCCACGAACTCGACCAGCGGCTGCGGCGCCTGCACGACGCGGGCCAGCGAGGGGGCTGGACGCGTCGCCGCCTGGACCAGCATCTCGTTGGCGGTCTCCCCCTCGTGCACGGAGCGGCCGGAGAGGAGCGAGAACACGACCGCCCCCATCGCCCAGAGATCCGTGCGCGCATCCACGCTCTGCCAGCGCCCAAGCGCCTGCTCGGGGGCCATGTAGGCGGGCGTGCCCATCAACATCCCGGTCGCGGTCTTCTTCGTCTCGGCGCTGTCCCGGAGGCGGGCGATGCCGAAGTCGAGCACCTTGACCACGCCCTCCTCGGTGAGAAAGAGGTTATCGGGCTTCAGATCGCGGTGCACGATCCCCACTCGGTGCGCGACCTCCAGCACCGCGAGCGTCTGATCGACGATGTTGAGGACGTGGGCGAGCGGGAGCTGGCCGCCGTTGCGCGCCGCGCGGTCCTCCACGGAGGCGCCCCTGAGCAGCTCCATGACGAGGTACGGCTCGCCCTGCTCGGTGATGTCGTCGTCCAGCACCTTGACCGAGCCGACGTGCTCGACCTTGTTGGCGATGTACGCCTCGCGCAGGAACCGCGAGCGGAGCTCGGCGTGCCCGGCGAGCTCGCCGTGCAGCATCTTGATGGCCGCGATGGCGCCGTTGCGGTGCCGCGCTGCGTAGACGGCCGCCATGCCGCCGACGCCGACCAGCACCTCCAGTGTCCACTTGCCCGCGAGCACGCTGCCGACGCGCGCCTGGCACTCCTGGAGCAGCGGGTCTTCTTCCTCTTGCATCGGCCCGGTCACACCCAGCGCAAAGCCTCGCCCGGAAGGGTAGGGGGAACGGCCGAGCGCCGCAACGCGCCAGGCTCCGCCCTGGGATCGGCCGCTCCCCGGGGCCCGAACCCGCCCCGGCTCAGCCCCGCGCGCCGCCGGCGCCGCCCGCTGCGCCGCCCGCCGCGCCCGCTGCATCGCCCGTATCGGCGACGCCACCCGCGCCGAGCTCGCCGGCCGCCGCGATCTCCTCCAGGCGCGTGTCCACCTCCTCCTGGGTGGTGCAGGTTTCCCACGCGCCGTCCACGCAAATCTGCACGCCGACGAAGCAGTTGGTGATGCCCGCGATCTCGTAGTACACGATGCAGTCCACCACGTCGCCCGTGGAGCAGTCGGGCGGCGGGGGGGGCAGCTCGCCGAGCTCTCCCCCTTCGCCCCCGGCGCCGTCGTCCGGCCTGTCAAGATCGACGCCCTCGGAGCGGCCGGCCCCGCACCCCGCCGCCACGCAGAGGGAGAGGATGGCGGTCCAGCCGGCGATCGAGCGGTTCATCAACGCAAAGCGTAGCACGGTGCGATCGCGGCTCCAACGCGCGGCAGGGGCGTCCCCACCTCCCCGGGCGCGGCTAGCGCGCGGCGCCAATCCCCGCGGCGCCGCGAACCGGCGCCCTGCCGCAACTGCGCCTGCCGCAACTACGCCGGCCGCTACGACACCGGCACCGGCAGCGCCCGCGAGCCGAGCTTCGCGTCGCAGGTTCCGCAGCGGTCGGGCACGTGGCTCCGGTGGTAGACCTGGGTGCAGTTCGGGCAGAGGCGGGCGTCGCCCTCGAAGGTAATGAGCTGGCCGCTGCTCGCGCAGTGACGCCCGGCGACCTGCAGATCGCCGATCTTGCGGACCTCGCCGGCGTCCTCGCTGGGCTTGGGGAGCGCGTCCGCCGCGTCCCCCTTGACGTCCACGATGCGGGGCAGGCGGCGCTGGGCCTCCGCGAGCACCCAGGCCGCAGCCTGCCGGTGGGCGCCGATGGGGATGGTGAGGGTCACCTTCGCCCCGACGACCAGCAGCTCGCCGCCCGAGATGCGGATGCGTTCCACGTCACACCAGGGCAAGCGCACGGTTTCCGCGCTCGCCTCGAGGACGACGCCCGCGTCGCCAACACGGACCGGTCCGACCTCGCTCGCCCAGACGACCGCCCCGGCGAGCGCCGCCGCCCCCGGGACGAGCAGGTACAGGGCGTGCTCGAAGGGCGGGTCGGACAGGAAGCGCCCCCATACCCCGGCGCCGAGCGACGCGGCGCCCAGCGCCCCGACGACGAAGGCCGCCGTGCTCGTCTGCGCGCGCCCGGGGAGGAACCGACGCTCGACGAGCTCGAGAGCGGCCGGCCGCTTCTGCTTCTTCTTGCCTGCCATGGTGCCGGCGCAGCGTATCGTTTCCGGGGCCGTTGTCACCGGGTTCCCGCGGCGCCCCCCCCCTCCGGTATACTCGGGCGTCGTGGTCCGGCGCGCCCTCGTCGCCCTGCCCGCGGTGGCCGTCCTCCTGGTGGCGTTCGCGCTGCTCGTGGTCGTCCGGCCCCGCCCGGCGTCGGGAGCCCGCGTCTTCGGCGGCCCGACGGACGGCGGCCTCCCGGCGTCCTACCGAATCCAGGTCGTCGAGCAGCAGGGCGCGAGCGAACGTGCCCTGGGGGAACGCCCCGTCGCCCTGGAGGTCCGCGCCCCCGGGAGGCCCCCCGAGCGCTGGTCCGGCACCCTCGACGCGGAGGGGCTGGCCGAGGCGCGCCTCCCCGCGACCGGTCCGGCGCGGGGAGCCACCGTCCTCACGGTGACCGCCCCCTGGCATCGCGGCCCGCTGGCCACGGGCATCGTGGAGCTCCCCCGCCGGACCTGGTGGGCGACCCGCCACGAGCGGGGCGGCCCCCTCACGGCGCCGAGCCGCGGCGCGCTCGCGCTCACGGTCGTCCCCGCGCGGGGGGCGCTGGCGGTGCCGTTCGCCGCCCCCCTGCTCGTCGAGGTGCGGCGCGCCGGCGCGCCGGCGGCGGTCGTCGCGCTCGAGCCCCGCGTGGAGGGCGCCGAGCTCCTCGCCGCACCCCCGCCCACCAACGCCCGGGGCCGAACCCACCTTCTGGTGCGGCCGCTCACCCACGTCGCCGAGCTCGAGCTCGTGGCGCGCGCTCCCGACGGCGCCGAGGGGCGCTGGGCTGCGACGCTGCCGGTCGTACCCGGCGCCGTGGACGCTGGGCTGGTCGGCGCCGACAGCGACCGTCGCGCGCGCGACGCGACGGCCACCGAGCTCGAGCTCCGCTCGCCGGTGCCGCGCCCCGTGGCGTACTTCGCGCTCATCGAAGAGCGCGGGCGCCTCGGGGGCGGCTCGGTGCGACTCAAGCCCGACGCGAGCGGCCTCGCGACGGGTCGCACTGCCCTGCCGGGACCGCTCCCTGAGCGCGGCTGGGTGGTCGTCTCGGGCGAGCCCGATCTGGCCTCGCCGGGCGCCGTGGGCTGGCCGCTCGGCGACGTGACCGACGCGTGGCTCGACGGCGAGGCCGCGCCGCCGCGGTCCGTCACCGTGCACGACGCGCGCCTGCTCGACGGCGTCCGCGTCGCCCAGGCGCGCGAGGCCAAGCGGCAGCTGGCGGTGCGGCACCTCACGGCGCTCCTGGTCGCAACGGCGCTCTTGCTCGAGCTCTGGCTCTTCGTCCTCGCCGCCCGGCAGGCCGCGCGCGAGCGGGATCGCGCCCTGCGCCGCGCCGCCGGGGCCGGGACCGCCGCGACGTTCCTCCCGTCGCGCGGCCGGGCCCTGCTCGCGCTCGGGACCGCTGCCCTCGCGGTCGCGCTCGGCTTCGTGGGTCTCGCCCTGTTCGTGCTCTGGAGGGGGTTCTGAGCGGGGACCGCACGCGGGGAGCTTCCCGGGCGACAGCGACGGATGATGGCCGCGCGATCCTCGTGCAGCCCCCGGCCTCCGTCGGGCCATCGCGGGTGACGGATCTCGTCACCCGCTCTGTCGTTGGCCGAGGGTCGAGCATCCCCCGTTGCGCCTTCGCTCGGAAGTCGGGCCGGAGGCGGTGTCTCGCGGCGCAGAGAAATGGCGGGGGTGATGCTGGGCTGCGGGCGCCGGCGCGCGGTGCAAGAATTCGCAGCGGGCCCGGGATTGGCGAGCACGGGCGCGGTTTCGGGTTCGGTCTGGGGACGGGGTGTCGGATCCTGGGCCGGAAGCGGCAGAGCGGTGGGGGTGGGTCGTCGTCATGGGGATGGCGCACACCCCACGCCGCCACCCACACCGCTTCGCGCCGTGGGACCCGTGGCGACGCGGGGCCCTGCGCCGGCGACCCTTGGTGCGTCGGTTGGAGAAAACCGGGCTCAGGTCGCCGTCGCGGCATCTGCGCCGAAGGGGGCATGACGACGACCCATCCCCCAAGCACACTGCCTCACCACAAGCTCCAGGTTCACGTGCTCGTCATGAAGCTGGTTCATCTCATCGGAGCGCTGCAGATCGGAGACGCGCAACTGCGGCAGCAGTGGGGTTCCTCCGTCCATGAGATGGATCCCTCGCAAGTTCAGAAGAAGATTTCGGTTGCTCCAGCTGAATCGAGTCAGGATCGCGCCATCGTGTGGTCGCTCTGACCTCCGCTTTCCATGAATCGACTCAAGCAGAGACGACTTCTTCGGCCTGTGCTGCGGACATGAGCCAATAGGCTGTGGAATCGACTCTCCGGAGCGCGAGCTGGCGCTCTGGGGGGCCCCACTGCCCGCCGGAGGACGAGGCCCCGGCGGGGCTCGCGCTGGCAGCCCCAACCCCAACCCGCCTGGCGAGGCAGCCGCGCGGTCCGGCGGCGGCTCCCGCGACGTCCGCGCCGTCTTACTCGTGCGCTACCTCGAGCACGTAGGAGAAGTCCGGCGCATCGTCGGTGCCGCCCTGGACACGCAGCAGGTACGAGCCGGCTGCCAGCTCGGACGCCTCCACCCGGGAGCAGCCAGAACCGGCATCGTCGTTGCGCGCGAGTAGCTCCGCTCCGCCGGCGTCGTACAGCTCGACGACGGTATCGAGCCGGCCGTCGATGCAGGCGCTCGCGAGGAAGCCGCGCGTGGCGGCGACCAACGTGCTCCCGTCCACGGCAACCTCGACCGCGATCCAGTCCACGTCGTGGCTCGGGGCGATTCGCCCGAAGTACGGGGTGGTCAGCGGGTCCGCGCCAGCCGCCGTGTCGTTCTCCTCTCCCTCGGAGGACTCGACGACGCACTCCACGTCGCAGCCATCTCCGGGGTCGTTGTTGCCGTCGTCGCACTCCTCCGTCGAGTCGAGGACGGCGTCGCCGCAGACGACCGCCCGCGCGACGAGCTCCAGGTAGAAGGGCCCCGAGGCTCCGGGCTCCGCACCATCCACGACCAGGAAGAGCTCCTCGTCCGCCTCGACCGGCGTCGACGCCGTGCCGTCGGCCGCACAGGCGATCTCGACCGCGCCGGGGCCGCATCCGCTCCAGACCGAGAGAGTCAGGTCGGCAGCGCTCGATCCCAGCCGCGCGTCGAGCACCCCGTCCATGGACGCGACGTACCGGTACACGCTCTCGGGGCCGGAGAGATCGGGACCCGCGCCACACGACGCCTGGAGCAGATCTGGGCGCCCCGTGGTGTCGCCGATCACCCAGCCAGCGTCCGATACGTCCGGGGGCTCGGCACAGGGATCGGAGCAGCGCTCGGCGCAGTCCGTGTCGCCGCAGTCGGCGACCCCGTCCGCGTCGTTGTCCAGGCCGTCGTAACAGTCCTCGGTCCACGCGCAGCCCGAGCGTTCGAGGCGGCAGTCGGCGCAGCCGAGCGCACCGGCGGTGAAGCCCAGGGACTCGCAGGTCGCCCCGCCGAGGTCCTCCCCGTCGCACTCCTCCTCGTCGTCGATGCGCCCGTTGCCGCAGTCGCTCGCTCCGCCCCCGGCCCCACCGGGGGCGATCCCGCCGGCCGTGCCCGCGCCACCCGGCGGCTCGCCACCGGAGGTCCCTTCCCCGGCGGCGCTGGACCCGCCGGGCGGCAGCGGAGCCCCGCCATCATCCCCCGCTTCCCCGGCGTCCTCCCCACCGGCGGCCGCCAGCCCGCCGGCGTCGGGGCCGAGAGCTCCGGCCGCGCCGGCCGCCTCGCTCGAGATGCCGAGCGCACGCTCGGGGCCGCAGCCGGATCCGGCGACGAACGTGACGACCAGGCACACGAGGCCCATTGAGCCGAGCATTCGCATCGGTTCCCGCTCCCTGCGCTCCGAGACGCGCCGACGAGCGTACCGTGAAACCACACCGCCCGCACCCCCTGGCTCGAAGCGGAACGGAGCGCTACCCCGACGGCAGCTTTGCCGCCGGGGGGGAGACGGGACGCCCGCCACGGTCGCGACGGGCGGCGGATTCCGACACCGCCGTCGCGCAGGAGGCATTCGTGCGGCGGCGGCGGTGGCCATCGCACACACCAACGACCCCGCCACGCCAGGCGACCCGAGCGAGTGAGTCGTGTGGATCTGCTATGATGTCCCGAAGTCTGCGCCGCCGGTTCGGACCGCCGTCGTCGCCCCCAGGAACTGGAGGACGTCGTTGACCTCACCGCACCCCACCGCTCCATCGCGTCTCGCCATCAGCCTGGGGATCACTGGCATGCTCGCGCTCGCTGCGGCCGCCCACGGCTGCGCCGAGGGCGCGGAGGCCCCGCTGCCGCCGCCGGCCTCGCTCGCCGCCAGCACCGCGGACCCCTGCGCCGCGGGCGCTCGTCGCGCGTGCTTCGTGACGCTCGGCGAATCGGCAGGGACGGTGAGGTGTCTCGAGGGCACGCAGGAGTGCGTCGGCGGGACCTGGGGCGAGTGCGAGGGCGATCGGACCTTCGAGCTGTCGCGAGACGATCTCGGTCCCCGGCCGCCGGGGGGCGGGCTGGCGGCACAGGCGCTGTCCTCGCCGCAGGACTGTCCGTTCAACGTCTGCAACCCCTACTGCCGCCACTACGACGAGGTGCCCGACGGCGGGCTCACCGCCCACCTCGACGCGTCACCGGAAGACCCCGGGGCCGTCAACACCGGGCCCACGGTCCCCTACGACTGGGTGGGCGGCACGTACACGGTCCTGACGCCCGAGGCCACCGCCCTCGTGTTCTCGGAGCCGTGCACCTCCGGCGCCGACTGTCAGCTCAACACGTACTGCCGCAACCCATCGAGCGGCACCTGCGACCACCACGTGTGCGAGGTCCGCAACTCGCTCGACGCGACCTGCAGCGACTGCGTGGCGGCCATCTGCGATGTCGATCCCGACTGCTGCGCCGCGCCGCCGGCCCCCTGCGTCCACGATCCCTGTGTGACGGGCATCCGGCTGGCCTCCGTCTGCGATCCCTGCGTGACGGCCGTGTGCGCCGTGCGCCCCGGGTGTTGCAGCACGCTCTGGGACTCCTCCTGCGTCGCCGAGATCGCCATTTCCTGCGCCGCGGCGCCGATCAGCCGCGTGTGCCAGTGCGGCGGCGGCGAGGCGGCGTCCGGCGGCAGTTGCTACTCCCTCCACACGACCAACGCGAGCTGGACCAACGCGCGCAACGCCTGCCGCGCGCGGGGGGCGAACTGGGATCTGGTCACCATCGGCTCCTCGTCGGAGAACGACTTCGTCACCTCACTGCTCCTCGGTGACACCTGGACGGGCGCCAACGATCAGAGCACGGAGGGGCGCTGGCGGTGGGTCGACGCCGCGACCGGTTCCCGGGACGGCACCCGATTCTGGGACGGGGGCCCCACGGGGAGCGCCTACGACGGCGCGTTCAGCAGCTGGGGCTCCTACCAACCGCAGAGCGACGCGTACTACACGGCGCGGGACTGCGCGTCCACCGGCACCTCGGGGAGCTGGACCGCCCGACGATGCACCGACTCGATCGACTCGCTCTGCGAGGGCCCCGCGGTCGTGCTCGGGGGCAACGTGCCCTTGCCCAACCCGGGATGGGATCAGGACTGCGTCGATCAGGTGCAGAGCGTGTGCGGCACCACCTGTGGGGAGGGGGACCCGCCACCTAGCGAAGGGATTTGCACCCCTTGGTACCCGGACGAGACGGACCCCACCTGCGACGAGTTCGACCTGTCCGTCGGCGTGGGGTGCGAGGACTCGGGGGCCGCCATCGTTACCATCTGCAACCACGGGCAGGCCGCGGCGCCGCCGGGCATCAAGATCGTGCACTGGCCCAGCGGTGCCAGCGACTTCGGCTCGGAGACGCCCGACACCGCGGCGGCGACCGGCGCGGTGTCGTGCACCACCACGGAGGCCGTGCCGCGCGGCTGGTGCATCAACGTCTACGGCTGCTTCTCCGGGGACCCGGAGGGTCGCGAAATCATGGTGAACCCCCGCGACGGCACCCAGAACGCCGACGAGTGCCACTTCTTTGACAATTGGGGCGCGTTCAACGTCAGCGAGTGCGGCACCCCCGTCTGCTCCGGCAACGCCAGCGCCGCGACGCTCCGCCCGCTCAACATGTACTTCATCGTCGACCTCTCGGGTTCGATGCTCAACGACGAGGTCCCCACCCGGTGGGGCGCGCTCACCAGCGCGATGAAGTCGTTCTTCTCGGATCCCGGCTCGGACGCGCTCAACGTGGCGATGAACTTCTTCCCCGGCTCCACCTGCTACGCCGGGGGGAGCTGCGACTCGGCGGACTGCCAGGAGCCCGCGGTGCCGCTCGGAAGGCTCGTCGGCGACTACGCCCCCGCCGACACCCAGGAGCAGCTCCTACTCGACGCGCTGGACGTCGTGCCGAACGGCTGGACCCCCACCATGCCAGCACTGGCGGGGGCGCTGGAGTGGCTGCGGGAGCGGCAGCGGCAGCGGCCGAACGAGGTGTACGTCGCCATCATGGTCAGCGACGGCGAGCCGACGCAGTGCGACACCAACATCTCGAACATCGCCGCCGTCGCGGGCGACTACTTCGACGATCACGGCATCAGGACTTACTTCGTCGGCATCGAGGGGGTGGCCGAGTCCACGATCCGGCAGATCGCAGCCGCGGGCGGCGGTGAGGATCAAGCCTACCTCATCACCTACTCCGGCGGCACCTCGGTGGCCGACCAGCTTGTGACCGCGCTGCAGTCGATCTCGGTTCACGCGGTTTCTTGCGACTTCGATCTGCCCAACCCGGGGGCGTTCGATCCCGCGCTGGCCAGTGTCCAGTACATCGCCAGCGAGGCCGCTCCCGAGCCGTCGCCGAGCTGCCTCGCGGGGCAGCTCGAGCACGAGGATCGCTGCTACTTCATGTCGCCAGAGCCGGCGAAATGGAGCGAGGCGCTGGCGAACTGCCAGGCCCTGGGACCCGGCTGGGGACTGGCCGCGCTGACGACGAGCGCGGAGGACACGCGGATCGTCGCGCTAGTGCAGGCCGAAGGCAGTGACGACGCGTGGATCGGGCTCACCCGAGCCTATGGGAACACGCCGCTCTGGTCGACCGGCGAGCCCGTCACCTTCACCCATTGGGACACCGGGCAGCCGGGCTCCGACCTCTGCGGCGTTATCGACGAGAGCACGGGGGCCTGGGATACCCTCGGCTGCACCAATGATCGACGCTACGTCTGCGAGGGACCGAAGGCCGGCGACGACGATCGGTGCGGAACCGGCGAGCTGCTCGGTCCCGGCGGCGACTGCTTCCGCTGCGTCGGGACCTCGGTGCAGAGCTTCGACGCGGCCCGCAACGCCTGCCAGGGCTACCGCGATGGCTGGGAACTGGCGAGCGTCACCTCCAGCACCGAGGCGGCGGTGGCGACCGTGGCCGCCGCGGGTCAAGCCAGCTGGATCGGGGCGACGGACCAGTCGTCGGAGGGGGATTGGGAGTGGCTCGACGGCACGCAATTCTGGGAGGTCCTGCCGCCGAGCTGCCGCGCCGGCGAGGTAGAAGGGCCCAACGGCAACTGCTTCTACCTAGACTCCACCGCGCGGACCTGGTCCAACGCCCAGTCGACCTGCCAGGCGCGCGGCGCCAACTGGAACCTCGCCGCGCTCCGCTCGAGCACGATCGACGCCTTCGTCAGGGGGATGATCGCCGCTGACGCGTGGGTCGGAGGCAACGATCGCGCGAGCGAGGGGGGCTGGGTTTGGCCGGACGGGGTGCAGTTCTGGAGCGGCGGCGTCGCCAGCGCCGGTTGCGCGTCCGGGCAGGTGCTCTACTCGGGCAACGGGCACTGCTTCGTCTTCTCGACCACGAACCGCACCTGGTCCGCCGCGCAGACCGCCTGCCGCGCCCTCGGCACCGGCTGGGATCTCGCCGAGATCCGCGACACGGCCGAGCGGGACTTCGTGCGTGACCGCATCGTCGCGACGACGTGGCTCGGTGGGAGCGACGGGGTCTTCAGCAGCGAGGGCCGCTGGTACTGGCCGAACGGGGTCGAGTTCTGGAGCAGCGGCTCCGCCCGCAACGGCTACGTGACCTTCTGGGGCTCGGGGGAGCCAAACGACTACTGGTCGAACGAGGACTGCCTCGAGATGTACACGGGCGGGAGCTGGAACGACAGCAACTGCGCCAACACCGGCGACTCGGTCTGCGAGGGGCCCGGCTCGTCGGGCGGCGCCGCCGTCGCCGGCCAGTACACCAACTGGGTAGCGAGCGAGCCGGACAACTCGGGCGGGAGCGGAAGTGGCGACTGCATGCGCCTCCGGTCTGCCGACGGGAAATGGGAGGACTACGGGTGCGACTCGAGCGCCGGGTCGGTCTGCGAAGGCCCCAAGACCCCCGCGGGCGGCGCGGTCGGCGGAGCCTACGCGAACTGGTCCACCGGTGAGCCCGACGACGGGGGCGGGATCTCCGATTGTGCCCTGCTGCACACGGACGGCACCTGGCGAGATACCAGCTGCAGCGCGAGCTACCGCGCCCTGTGCCGCGGTCCCAAGCCGCCGCTGCCGTCGCCCCCTGCACCCCTCGTGGGCGGCCCGCTCTCGGAGCTCGTCGGAGCCTGCCAGGCCGTGAGCGACCAGCAATGGTTCTTCAACGATGACGAGACACCGACGGCCCTCTCGCTCTGTCCGGCGACCTGCGAGCGGATCAAGCCGGACCGGCGCGCCAGGCTCGCCATCGAGATCGGTTGCTATCCGCCGGCGGTACCACCACCGGAGCGGCAGTCCTGGGTGGCCCCGGAGACGTACACCGAGGTGTACGAGGCGCAGTGCGACGGCGCCGAACCGCAGTGGGACGTGCTTGCCTACGACGCCTACACGCCGGGCGACTCGACCGTGGAGTTCGCCGTGCGCGCCGCCAACAGCGAAGCTGCCCTCGCGGACAAGGACTACATACCTGTCGCCGTCGCCCAGTCCACCCCGACGGACACGCAGTCCTGCGGGCTCGGCGGCCCGCCGCCATGCCCGGTGGTGATCTTCAATCTGCTCGGCGAGCTGGACGCGCGCACCAGGTGGCTGGAGCTCCAGATCGTCGTGACCCCCTCCGCAACTGAGGGCGGGGGGGAGGTGTTGCTCAACAACTGGCAGGTCACCTACTCATGCCCGGACAGCTACTGATGCGGCGATCCTTTCTGGTTCTCCTTCTGCTCGCTGCTTCCTGCCACCGGGAACGGGCGCCGGGGTTGTCGGACGATGGAGCGGCCGGCAGTGCTTCGGCTGACGGTGGCGACGGGGGACTGTCCGCGGCCGCGAGCGGGACGGGCCCGACGGCGGGGAACCGACCGGCCACGGCCGGCGCCAGCGGGGCGCCTGCCGAGTGGGCGGGGGCAGGCGGCGACGGCGGCGCAGGCGGCGACGGGAGTGAGACGGGAGGCGCCGGCGGGGACTTCTGGGGCCTCTGTGGGCCCCTCCCCGAGGGGCCTTGCGGCGACTCGGTGCTGCACTGCGGGGAGGAGTGCGACACGGATATCTTCTTCATCGACTCCTGCAGCGCGTACGGCTTCGAGACGGGGACGCTCTCCTGTCGGGAGGACTGTACGGTGGACACCAGCGGCTGCACCGGGACGGAGCGCTGCGACGACGGCCGCGACAACGACGGTGACGGTTGGGTCGACTGCGTCGACGAGGACTGCGCCGACGACTGCGGCGATGCCTGCGCCGCGCCCACGCCCCTGGCAGATCCGAGCTCGGTGGGCGGCACCACCGTGAGCCAACCGAGCACGATGGAGCCTTCCTGTGTCATCGAGGCGAGCGGGCCCGAACTCGTGTACGAGGTGATCCCCGTGCAATCCGGCGAGCTCGAGGTGCGGCTCGCCACCTTCGGGTGCCTCGTCGTGTCCGCGCGGACGTCCTGCGCGGAGGCGCCGAGCGAGCTCGCCTGCGGCATCGGCAGTCGCGCGGCCCAACCCGATGAGGTCACGTTCAGCGTGGCCGCCGTCGCGGGGGAGCCGCTCTACCTCGTCGTCGAGGGCTGCGATCCGTCCTTCGCCGGCGACTTCACGCTGGCGGTGGCGTCGGTAGGGTCGTGATGCGCCCGCTCTTTTCCGAGAGCGGTGTCGCCGACGTGCGACCGACCATGGTAGCCTCGAGTCGTCTCATGGGCGTGGTGCTTCGGCTCGGCAGGCTCGCACCGATCTTGCTCGTCCTCGCGATGCCCCAGTGCAAGCCCCCCCGCGCGGGGCCGGTGGCGAGCGAAGGCGGCGAGGGCGGCGGCGCGAACGCGGGCGAGGCGGGCACCTCCTCCGCGGGAGTGGCGGGAGGGGTCGCGGGTCAACCCGCCACGGCGGGAGACGGGGCGGACACCGGCGAGGGCGGCGCCGGGGCCGGGCCCGAGGCCGGGCCGGGCGGAGCGGAGACCGAGCCCGAAGGCGGCGCGGGCACCGCGGGAGCCGAGCCGGCGGGGGGATCGGGGGCGGCGGCCGGGGAGGCCGGGGGCGTGGCCGGGGCGGCGGGTGCAGCCGGGTCGGGCTGCGGCCCCATCACCGGCCAGTGCCACCAGTACTGCACGACGCGAATCGGCGCCTCGAGCTGCGCGGACTACGTCGGCGATCTCGAGGCATGCGAGTGCGAGTGCGAGCAGGTGCTCCGCGCCGACCCGACCTGCGCGGTGCTCTTCGACGACCTCGTCGTCTGCGGCGGCACCACGCCGGAGATGTTTTGTGTCGGGTACGAGGTCGCCGTCATCGTCGGGTGCGAGTACGAGCGCAACGACTTCGTGACGTGCCTCGCAGACAGCCAGGGAGGCTCGGCCACCTGCACCCCCGACGACCCGTCGTGCCTGCTGCTGTGCAGCGCCTTGGCCGCCCCGGACTGCCCGACCACGATGCCGATCGACGAGTGCACCTGCTGGTGCCAGGAGTCGATGTCCACGGCGTGCCGCGATCGGGTCGAGGTGGTGGTGGACTGCACCGGAGGGTTGATGACCTTCGCGTGCGACGACCAGGGACTGCCGACGCTGACCGGGACGGCCTGCGTCAGCGATTGGGAGACCCTCGAGGCGACCTGCTTCTGATCCCCCTCGGTTCCCGTCGGAGGGTGGGTGACGGTGCGCGGGATCGGCAGAACACGGTAGCCGGAGCCCAGCGCACCCCGAACGACACGCAGACGGACGCCCCCGCGTTGCCGGCGGCGGCAACTCTCGATAGCCTCGTCCGGGTGACGCATTTCGCCACCCCGCTCCGTCTCAGCGCGCGACCGCGCACGCGGCGACCGCGGCTGCTCCTCGCCCTCGCGGGGATCGGGGTCGCCTGCGCGGCGCGTCAGCCGCCCGCGGCAGCGCGTCCCGAGGCCGGCGCGGCGCGGCGGTCGGCGAACGCAACGCCCGCTCCGCGGCCACTCGTCATCTCGTCGCGAAACACCGACCGGGTCAAGCAGCGCTGGGAGGCCACGCCCGGCGGGTCGGGCAACGCGGTGGCAGTGAGCCGCGCGCTCGACCGCGTCGCCTACTCGAATGGACAGGGGGCCCTGCTCTTCGCGCTCGGCAGCGGCAAGCCGGTCGACCCGGCGCTGACCACCTGCAGCCCGGTCGTCCGCGGCGGCGTCGCCTTCAGTGACCGACGGCTCGTCGTCGTCTGCGAGGGAGCGGTGAAGCTCCGTGACGCCGCGGAGCCAGCGCGCGACCTCCCCATCGCCGCCGCGCCGGTAACCGCGGCCGCGGTGGCCGGCGAGCGGCTCGCCCTCGCCCACCGGGACGGCGTCGTCCGCATCTACCCGCTCGCCGGCGGCGCCCCGGTCGAGATCCCGGTGCCGGGACCGCCCATCGACGTCAAGAGCCTCGCCCTCACCGCGGACGGGGCGCGCCTCGCGGTCGCCTGGGTGCAGGGGTCGGTCTGGTGGTGGGACACCGCCGCGCCCGCAGCGCCCCACGACCTGGTGCGCCACGACCGCGAGAGCGACACCCTGGCCTTCAGTCGCGACGGGGCCCTGCTCGCCGAGGAGGGCGAGTCGTTCTACACCACCGTCTGGTCCGACCTCGCCGGCACCCCCACCGCGAAGGCGCGCCTGCGCAACGGCTCCTGGGTGAAGCGGCTGCTCTTCACCCACGACGGTGCTTGGCTCGTGCGGGGCGGATCGGACGGCCTCGAACTGGCCGAGATCGACGGTCCGAAGCGCGTCGTGCTCGACGACCGCGGCTCGGTCGAGGACGTCGCCATGAGCGAGGACGGCGCGGTCCTGGCTGCCGCCGACCGCGAGGGGCGGCTGACGGTCTGGGCCGTGCGCTGAGGAACGCCCGTGCAGGGGGTTGGCCCCACGCGCCGGGGGCCGGAGGCCCCGGAAGGCGACGGTGCCGGCAGCATCACGCGGCGAGCGGTGCCCACTCCTCGGCGTCGAGAGCGGCCAGACCGTACCGGACGAGGATGGCGTTGAGCTCCACGACGGTGACCGCACCGGGAGCGGTGATCTCGATCCCCAGCAGCACCCCTCGCTCGTCGAGATCGACGCGGACGCCGAACCCTCCGTCCAGCGTCCGCGCGACGCGCGCCCCCGGCGCTCGCGGCAGGTACAGGTACGCGGCGAGCGGCCTGCCCTTTCGGAACGTGACCTCGAGGTAGCGTTGCTTCATGGCTCGACACCGTAGGCGGTGACCACGACGAGAAGATGCTCCAGTTCGTCGGGTTCGACAACGACCTCCCAGGGCCGACCGCGGAGCCGTGTCTCCACCATGAAGCGCCCGTCGACGACCCCGGGCTGGAGGCCTGTCGCGCGATCGAGCATCGCTCGCAGGTCGATCTCCGAAGAGCCGCGATCTTCCATCCGCTTTTCGACGTGCGGCGTGAGCTCCACCTCCCACCCCCACCAATCCGCCCAGGCCACACGGCGAAGGTACCACGCAAGGAGCGGTACGGTTCGCCGGTCACGAACCCGCGGGTCGTGGGCACTCCGGGGCGAGGTTTCCGATGAAGCTCGTCGCCGTCTCCACCGCCGCGTTCCTGTTCGCCGCCCTCGGCTCCCTCCTCACCGCGCCCTTCGCGGCCGGCCAGGAGCGTCCCCGGACCTACCGCCCGCCGCCAGCGCCGTCCCCCTGCAGCGTCACCGTCGAGGACGGGAGCGGGCGCTCACTGCCCACCTACACCCACGGCGGCCGCACCTACCTGCTCGGCGAGCGGGGCGCGCGCTACTCCATCCGGGTGAACAACCGCTCGAGCGGCCGGGTCGAGGCGGTGATCTCCGTCGATGGCCGCAACGCCATCACGGGCCGGGTCGGCGACTACCGGCGCCAGCGCGGCTACGTCCTCCCCGCCTACGGGTCCGTCACGGTCGACGGCTTCCGGCAGAGCCTCGACGCCGTCGCCAG
>CAYOLF010000016.1:56458-84372 GCA_964404725.1 uncultured Polyangiaceae bacterium | reverse complement strand
AGAACCAGGGCAACACGACCTGGGTGCTGAACCCCGATCTGACGCGGCCGCCGGGGTGGGAGAGCCCGAAGGACGGGGGGCCGCCGCTCCGGTACCAGGAGATCGGGCAGAACATCGTGATGACGATGCCGTCGCCGTCGGTTGCCGACCTCGACGGGGAGCCCGGGCTCGAGATCGTGGTGCCACAGTACGACGGGCTCTTGCACGCGGTCCGGAGCGACGGGGCCGAGCTCTGGACCTGGGGGTTCGGGCAGGCGTCGCCCTACGTGGGGGCGAGCGAGGCGCTGATCGTGGATCTGAACGGGGACGGGGCGCCGGAGATCGTCCTCACGACGTACTCGAGCGGGGCGCCGCGGGAGCCGGAGACGCCGGCGCACCTGGTGGTGCTCGACGCGGGCGGCAACGAGCTACACCGGGCGGAGCTGTCCGGTCGCGGGTCGATGGCGGCGCCGTCGGTGGCGGATCTGGACGGGGACGGGCAGCTCGAGTTGGTGGTGTCGCTGAAGGACTCGCTCGGGGGTAGCGACGGGGGTGTGCAGATCTGGGACCTGCCGGGGTCGGCGCCGAACTGCGTGCTCTGGGGCACCGGGCGCGGCGGTCCGCTGCGGCAGGGCTACGTCCCGATACAGTGAGGGGGGCCGTTGGGGGTCGCGAGCTCGCCGTGGTCGGGCCGCTCGCTCACCCCTCGGCGTCGGCGAGGAAAAGCGTCGCGTCCTGGGTGATGGCGTCGGCGCGCACCACCAGGCGCCGCCCGAGGGAGTCGCCCGTGATCACGCGTACCACCCCCTCCCAGGGGCCAGCGTCCGGGACCCGCTCGAGCAGCCGGCTCGGCGCTGTGGCGAGGAAGTCCCGGTCGAGGACGTCGCCCTCGCGCTCCGGGTGCACGGCGAGGTAGAGCATGTCTAGCTCCACGAGGTCGTTGAAGAAGTGGCTGCCGAGCGACACGTCCGGCACCAGCCCCTCGTGCATCAGCGCGCACTCGCAGATCACGGACGCGGCGTCGATGTCCGCGAAGGTGACGGGGACGCCGAGCTCCGGGGTGCTGGTGCCCCAGCGCCCGGGCCCCACCAGCATCAGCGTTGGGTGTCGGATCGGCCGCGGCGCGTGGACGACGCGACCGACGATCTTGGCCACCGCGTGCCGGTCGCGCCACCGTAGGCGGCTGTACGTCTCCGGCACCACGTAGATCACCTCGTCGATCACGTCGAGGCGGCTGTTGCCGATGACCGGGCCGGCCGTGTGCAGGACCACGTCCCCGGCGGGCGCTGCGGCCAGCGGCGTGACGTCCGCGCGGCTGCGGCGCACCTGGAACGGCCGGCACTGGAGCAGGTTGATGCGGTACTCCCCCGGCCCCACGAAGTTGAGCGTGAATTCCACGTCCACCGGGTGTTCGTAGGCGGCCTCCAGGGTCGCGAGCAGGCGCCGCATGTCGCCGACGAACGCCGTCTCCGACAGCAGGCCATCGAGGGTGATCACCCAGCGCGTCGTCTCGACGCCCCGCGCCTCCCGCGCCCGCGCCTCCGCCTCCCGGTCGCGGCTCGCCAGCAGGGGGAGTTCGGCCGGCAACGCGGCGGCGAGCACCTCGTCGAAGGGGAGCGAGAGCTGCTGGTTGAGGGGCAGGTGCAACAGGTCCACGCGCCGCTGCGCGTGCTGGGCGACGAGGGACACGTTCGATCCCTCCGGGCGCAGCGTGGGAGCGCTGAGCGAGACGATGCGGGTGTGGTCGTCGTCGAGCCGGTCCACCGCGCGCGTCCCCAGGCCGAACACCATGCGCAAGAACCCTGCCCTCGGATCGATGTCGGGGTGCCAGACGAACGGGTTGAACGAGAACCCCACGCCGGCGACCTCGGGGTAGAACAGCGCGCCGCGGATCTCGCCCGACACCCGCTGGACGAGCAGGGCCATCTGCTCGTCGGAGTCGAGCAGGCCCCAGTGGATGCGGTACTCGAGCGCCTCGCGGCTCATGGTGCTGGCGTAGATGGCGCGGACCGCGGCGACGAAGTCCTCGAGGCGCTGGTCGGGCGTCCCCTGGTTGGCGCAGAAGACGCTCTCGTACTTGCCCGAGAAGGCGTTGCCGTAGGCGTCTTCGAGCAGGCTCGAGGAGCGCACGATGATGGGGGCCTGCCCGAAGTACTCGAGCATCTCCGCGAACTGCCGCTCGACGTCGCGGGGGAAGGTCCCCGCCAACATCCGCTGGCGCGCCTCGACCGCGCCCTCGAGGGCGAAGTCCGGGTTCTTGAGGCGGCGCCGCACCCACCAGCAGTGGTTGAGCACGAGGTAGGTGTAGAAAACATCGGAGCCGATGAAGAACGAGTCGTGGACCTCGAGCCGGTCGATCCAGCCGGGATCCGCGTCGCGCAGGATGGCGCGAGCAAGGAGCATGCCGACCGATTTGCCGCCGATGAGCCCGGTCCCGATCATGCGCCGGCCGACGGCGAGCAGATCCGGGAGCGTGAAGTAGCGCATGGCGAGCGCGAGCACCCGCTCGTCGCGGGTCACCGTCATGCGGAGCAGCCGCTCCTTCAGGTCGCGGACGCGGTCGGCGTGGCCGGGGGCGGACGGGTGCTCGGCGACCAGGGTGAGCGCCTCCTGGAAAGCCCGGCGCCACACGTCACGCAGGCGGTCGTCCAGGTCGATCCAGGGCTGCGCCAGGCTCGCCCGGATCTCGGAGATGACGGCGCTCCGCGTCACCGGCACGAAGCGTTCGCCCTCCCAAGCGTGCAGCATGTACATGGTGTCCGAGTGGCGGCGGAACACCTTGGTGGGGTGGATATAGACGCCGCCCGGGCGCCGGAAGACGTCGATCACCACCTGCGCTGTGTCGTGGATCGCCTGGATCGCCACCGCCGCGTTCACGTCGCGCATCAGCGCGAAGTAGGCGATGGTGTCGTACGAGTAGAGGTAGGGGCAGGTGAGGCGGAAGAAATTGCCCAGCATCCGGTCGCTGTACCAGTCGACCGCCAGATCCGTCAGACAGTCGAAGACGTAGCAGGCGCCGAGCCCCTCGGCCTCGATCACGTCGAAGATCTCGGAGATGAAGCCCTCGAACCCCGCCTCCGGGCGGAGGACGTGCACCCGCGTCGTCTCGTCCTCCGTGACGAGCGGCGGGTGATCGCCGAAGCGGAAGTAGATCAGCGGCAGCGAGCGCCGTCGGACCTCCTGGCAGAAGGGCGCCACGAAGGCCGTGAAGTCGGCGACCGAGTCCACCTCCCAGACGACGTTGTCGCCCCCGCGCAAGCCGGTGAGCACGGCGTCGAGCCCGGGCAACCCCGTGGAGAAGTAGGCGTTCAGGGCGCGCATGGCGGCGCCTCCGCGGCTCGTCCCGCGCGGCCTGTCGCGCGCGTTCGTGGGCGCCTCCGGGCGGGGTTCACGTCGCCGCTCCGACCCAGAGGCAGGCGTAGCGCACGAGCTCGGTGCCGCTCCCCAGATCGAGCTTCTCCTTGATGTGCGCGCGGTGCGACTCCACCGTCTTGGCGCTGAGGTGGAGCTGCTCGGCGATCTGGCGGGTGCCGTAGCCCTGCCCGATGAGGCGGAAGATGGTCAGCTCGCGGTCGGTGAGCACGTCGAGCGTGCGCGCGCTCGGGCGAGCGTCGCCGTCCACCAGCTTCTTCAGCATTCGCGTGGCGATCCGCTCGCTGACGTAGATCTGCCCGGCGAGCACCCGCCGGATGGCGGTGAGGATGCTCTCCACCGCCTCCTGCTTCATGACGAAGCCCCGTGCCCCCGCCCGCAGGGCCCGCTCCGCGAAGAGGGACTCGTCGTGCATCGACACCACCAGCGTCGGTAGCTCTGGGAAGCGCTCCTTCAGCGACTTGAGCACCTCGATCCCATCGACCCCCGGCAGCGAGATGTCGACGATGGCGAGGTCGAAGCGGTTCTCGGCGAGGGCCCGGAGCGCCTGCTGGCCGTCCTCTGCCTCGCCCACCACCATCAGGTCGGGCTCCTGGTTGATGAGCGCCGACAGCCCCTTGCGGAGCAGCGGGTGGTCATCCAAAAGCAGGATGCGGCGGACAGCGGGGGGTGGTTCCATGGCAGGTTGCGGGGCAGGGTGGGTCCGGCCGGCGACGGCCGGGGGACGCGGCGCGAGCCGCGCCGGAGCTTACGACAGGGGAAAGCGGCAGACGACCCTCGTGCCGTGGGGACTGGCGGGGCCGATCTCGAGCTCGCCGCCGATGATCCAGGCGCGCGAGCGCATGATGCTGAGCCCCATCCCGCGCCCGCGCGGCGCGGTGGCCGGCAAGCCGACGCCGTCGTCCTCGATGGTCAGGGTGCCCGTAGGCGGGGTCACCTCGAGGCCGATACGGATCGAGCTGGGGGTCCCGTGCTTGATCGCGTTGCCGACCGCCTCCTGGGCGACCCGGTAGAGGTGCAGCGCGGTCGTGCCCTCGAGGACGAGCGGCGCACCCGCGTGGGCGCTCGTGCACCGCACGCCGAAGATGCGCTGGGAGTGCTCGGCGAGCTCGGCGAGCCCGGCGACGAGCCCGGCGGCGTCCAGCTGGATGGGGTTCAGGCCACGGGCGAAGCTCTTGGTGAGGGTGATGGCGTCGTCGACCAGTTCGACGATCTCCGCGGCGGCCGCCGCCAGCTCGGGGGGGGTGCGCCGGGCGTGCGCCTTGGCGAGGAAGGCCACTCCCGCGAGGTGCTGGCAGAGGCTGTCGTGCAGATCGCGCCCGATGCGGCGCTGCTCGCGGCCGCTGATCTCGAGGATCTCCTTCTCCAGGCGCTTGTGCTCGGTCACGTCACGGAGCATCCCCAGCACCGCCGACTCGGTGCTGACCACGAGCCGGACCTCGAAGTCCTGGACGCGTTGGTCGACGCTCACGGTCTGTTCGAACACCTGCGGCGCGCCCGTGGTCAGGGCGCGCTCGACGTAGACCAGCAGCCGCTCCCGTACCCGGCGCGGGATCCACTCGTCCCCGACCTCGGCCACCACGTTGCGGCCGACCATAGCCTCGAGCGCTGGCGCGATCTCCCCGTAGTCGCCGGCGTGGAACCCGAGCAGCGTCCCCTCGCGGTCGAGCTGGAAGATGAGGTCCGGGATGGCGGCGAGCAAGGCCCGGTTCTTGGCGTTCGTCTCGTCGACGGCGGCGCGCGCGTGCGCGTGCCGGACCAGCTCCCCGATGGACGCCGCGGCCGCGTCGAGCAGCTGGCGCTCCTCCGCCAGGAACGGGCCCTCCTGGGCGAGCGGGCGCGGGGCCGTGTAGCAGACCTCTACGCTCCCCACCGACCGCCCGTCGACCAGGATGGGCTGCGCCTGCCGGTGCACGCCTGGGGAGTAGCCCGGCGTGCGATACTCCCGCCCCTCGAGCACGATCCGCGCGCAGGTGATCTCCGGGAACCGCCACGCCGCGGGCAGCACCTCCACCGCGCGCTGGATGACCTCCTCGAGCGGCTCGTCCACGAGCTGCCCCAGCGCCGAGATGCGGTAGAGACAGTTCAGCTCCTTCACCCGCTCGCGCAGCTCGCTGGCCGAGAGCTCGAGCTCCCGGCGGGCGCGCTCGTGCTCGAGCTCCAGCGAGCGCAGCTCCGCGATCTCGGCGCGGGAGCGCTCGAGCGCAGCGGCGAGGTCGCCGTCGTCGCCGGCGCTGGACCGGCCCGGGCGGATCCCGCCCCCGAGCGTGGTCGAGGGGCTGCGGGCGCGAGGCGAAGCCATGGGGAGCGGGGATGGTGGACGAACCCGGGGATCGCCGGAAGCCCCGGAGGTAGTCCCCAGGGTAAGGATCAGCTCCACCGACCAGAGAACCCGGACCGAACCGCGACCAGGTAGGGGGAAGGCTCGGGTCCTGGCTAGTGGAGCCCGCGGGAAGGACCGGGTGATCGGACCTCAGTGGAAGAGCAGGACGGCCGGCCTACCACTTCTCGCGGTGGGCCTTCCGGTGGAGACAACCCGAAGGATCGGGCCAGATCGCTCGACCAAAGACGGGGGAGGCTCGCGCGCGCTCGCTCAAAGCGTCAACCGAGATAGGGGATTCCCTGACCTGGTGATGATCCCAAAGATGATAGAATAAAGGTGCTTTATCCTATTGCTGGGACAAGGTTTCTCGGGTGCTCTTCCGCGGGTCCGGCGGACGGACGGCGGCGCCCCTCCAGGTGCCACTCCCGACCGGCCGCGACGACAACAGCCGATCAGGTCCCCGGGCACGTCCCGTACGCGCGCCCGGGGGATTTCGTGGTGCGTTGGTACGGAGAGAAGGTGACCATGTCCGTCGTCCGTGAAGTCCTCGCCAAGATCAAGGCTACCGATCCCGACCAGTTCGAGTTCCACCAGGCCGCTGAGGAGGTGCTGTCGACCCTCGAGCCGACGGTGGCCAAGCACCCCGAGTTCGTCAAGGCCGGCATCTACGAGCGCATCGTCGAGCCGGACCGGGCGTTGCAGTTTCGAGTGCCCTGGGTGGACGACAAGGGTGGGGTCCGGGTCAACCGCGGCTTCCGCGTCCAGTTCAACAACGCCATCGGCCCCTACAAGGGCGGCCTCCGCTTCCACCCGTCGGTCAACCTCGGGATCCTGAAGTTTCTCGGCTTCGAGCAGATCTTCAAGAACGCGCTCACGACGCTCCCCATGGGCGGCGCCAAGGGGGGCAGCGATTTCGATCCGAAGGGGAAGTCCGACGGCGAGGTGATGCGGTTCTGTCAGGCGTTCATGCGCGAGCTCGAGCGGCACATCGGCGCCGACGTCGACGTTCCAGCTGGCGACATCGGAGTGGGCGGGCGCGAGATCGGCTACCTGTACGGGTACTACAAGAAGCTCCGTAACGAGCACACGGGCGTGCTGACCGGCAAGGGCCTGGACTGGGGCGGCAGCCTCATCCGCCCGGAGGCGACCGGCTACGGCTGCGTCTACTTTGCCGCCGAGATGCTGGCGACGCGCAAGCAGACGCTCCAGGGCAAGACGGTGGCCGTCAGCGGCGCGGGCAACGTCGCCCAGTACGCCGTACAGAAGGCGACCGAGCTCGGCGCCAAGTGCATCAGCCTCTGCGACTCGAGCTCCACCATCGTGGATCCGGCCGGGATCGACGGGGACAAGCTCGCCTACGTCATGCAGCTCAAGAACGAGCAGCGGGGTCGGATCAGCGAGTACGCGTCGCGGTACCCTGGCGCGTCCTGCTACGTGGGCGAGAGCATCTGGGACGTGATCAAGAACCACGGCCTCAAGGTCGACGTCGCCCTCCCCAGCGCCACGCAGAACGAGATCGACGGCGCGCAGGCCCAGGCGCTGCTCAAGGCGGGCTGCATCTGCGTCGCCGAGGGCGCGAACATGCCCTCCACCCCGGAGGCGATCCACGTCTACCAGGAGAGCAAGCTCCTCTACGGGCCGGGCAAGGCCGCGAACGCCGGCGGCGTCGCCACCTCCGGTCTCGAGATGAGCCAGAACAGCATGCGGCTGTCCTGGTCGCGCCAGGAGGTCGACCAGCGGCTCCAGGGCATCATGAAGAGCATCCACCAGGCTTGCCTCTCCGCGGCGGAGGCCTATGGAAAGCCGGGTGACTACGTGACCGGGGCCAACATCGCGGGCTTCCTCAAGGTGGCGCGCGCGATGTACGCCTACGGCGTGGTGTGATAAGTGGCCCGGCCCCGCCCAACCGCGGGGCCGGGCAACCTGCATACGGCGGGCGTCCGGCCTGCCAGTGAGCCCCCCGGTCGCCGGTGGCGCGCTCCCGTATCCCTCCGTCGCTCGACATGTATCCCGTCCGCTCTGCCGCCTGGCTCGCGCCGCTGGTTCGCAGGCTGGTCGTCGCGGCGCCGCGCGTCGCGGCCCGCCACCGGCCCGGTCATTTCGTCATCGTCCGCGGCACCGCGGACGGAGAGCGGATCCCGCTCACCATCGCCGACTCCGATCCGTCGGCCGGGACCGTCACCCTCGTGATCCAGATGGTCGGGGCGACGACCGAGCGGCTGTGCGCGCTCGAGGCCGGGGACGCGCTGGTCGACGTGGTGGGCCCCCTAGGGCGTCCCACCGAGCTCGAGCGGTTCGGCCACGTCGTGCTGGTGGGCGGGGGCGTCGGCACCGCGGTCATCCACCCGCAGGCCGCGGCCCTCAAGGCGCTCGGCAACCGGGTCACCGCGGTGATCGGCGGGCGCAGCCGACCGTACGTCATCCTGGAGGAGGAGCTCGGGGCCGCCTGCGACGTCGTCCTCCCCTGCACTGACGACGGGAGCCACGGCTTCCACGGGTTCGTGACCCAGCGCCTCGCCCAGCTCCTGGAGGCGGCGCCTCCGGTGGACGCGGTCATCACCGCCGGCCCGGTGCCGATGATGAAGGCGGTCGCCGACGTCACCCGTCCGCATGGGATCCGCACCATCGCCTCGCTGAACCCGCTGATGGTGGACGGCACCGGGATGTGTGGCGGCTGCCGGGTCACCGTGGGGGGGGAGCAGCGCTTCGCCTGCGTCGACGGGCCCGAGTTCGACGCCCACGCCGTCCGCTTCGACGAGCTCCAGGACCGCCTGGGGGCCTACCGCGCGCACGAGCTCCGGGCGCGCGAGCGGCTCTCGGCGGACCGCGAGCACCGGTGCCGGCTCGAGCGAGCGACCGCGGAGCTCGAGGCCCGCGACCGGGAGGTCCGCTGATGGCTCCGCCGCTCAAGGCCTCGGAGCGGATGAAGATCCCCCGGGCGCGGATGGACGAGCAGCCCGTGTCGCTACGGGCGCGCTGCTTCGTGGAGGTCAACCGCGGCCTGAGCGACGAGCAGGGCGCGGTCGAGGCCACCCGGTGCCTGCAGTGTCGGGAGGCAGCCTGCGTCGGGGGGTGCCCGGTCGGGGTGGACATCCCTGGCTTCGTCGACGCCGTCGCCGCGGGCGATCTCCCCCGGGCGGCGGACATCCTCTACGCGAGCAACGTGCTCCCCGGGATCACCGGCCGCGTCTGTCCGCAGGAGACGCAGTGCGAGGCCCGGTGCATCCTCGGCAAGAAGCACGAGCCGGTCGCGGTGGGCTACCTTGAGCGCTTCGTCGCGGACTGGGCCCGGGAGCACCGCACCGAGGTCGTCGAGCGGGCCGCGCCGACGGGGCGTCGCGTCGCCGTCGTCGGCAGCGGTCCCGCGGGGCTCGCCTGCGCCGGCGAGCTCGCCCGGCGCGGCCACTCCGTCACCGTCTTCGAGGCGCTCCACCGGCCCGGCGGCGTCCTCGTCTACGGGATCCCGGAGTTTCGGCTGCCGAAGACCATCGTCGACCAGGAGGTCGGCAAGCTCGTCGAGCTCGGCGTGCGCGTCGAGTGCAACGTCGTCATCGGGCAGACCCTAACCGTCGGCGACCTGCTGGCGGACGAGGGCTTTCACGCGGTCTTCGTCGCCAACGGCGCCGGCCTGCCCCGCTTCCAGGGGATCCCCGGGGAGCAGCTCAAGGGGGTCTACTCGGCGAACGAGTACCTCACCCGGGTCAACCTCATGGGCGCCTACCAGGGAGAGGACGCGGCGACCCCCGTCCTGCGCGGGCGGGGGGTGGTCGTGGTCGGAGGGGGAAACACGGCAATGGACGCGGTGCGCACCGCTCGCCGCCTGGGCGCGGACCCGGCCACCCTCGTCTACCGCCGGTCCGAAGAGGAGATGCCGGCCCGCGTCGAGGAGGTGCACCACGCGCGGGACGAGGGGATCGTGTTCCGAATGCTGACGAACCCGGTGGAGGTGCTCGGCGACGAGCGGGGCTGGGTGCGTGCCGTCCGCTGCCAGCGCATGGAGCTCGGCGCCCCCGACGCCTCCGGGCGGCGGAGTCCCGCCCCGGTGGAGGGGAGCGAGTTCGAGGTCGAGTGCCAGGTCTTCGTGGAGGCGGTGGGGACCCGCGCCAACCCGCTGCTCACCCAGACCACCCCCGATCTCGCGCTCGACCGGTGGGGTCAAATCAAGGTGGACGAGCGGGGGATGACCAGCATCCCAGGGGTGTTCGCCGGCGGCGACATCGTGCGCGGCGGGGCGACGGTGATCCTGGCCATGGGCGACGGCAAGCGTGCCGCCGCCGCGATCCACGAGTGGCTCGGCCGCGACCACCCCGGAAACCAGTCGGTTTGAGGACGGTCGGCGGAGTGCTTCGGCCGGTCGAAGGGCTCGGCCGCGCGCGTCGGGGTCGGCGTCTCGTTTCCAGTCACTGGGGCCGGTGAAGCGACGGTCCCTTCTTGGCCCGCCAGTTCGCGCTGTTGCGCCGAGCCGCCGACGCGCGCAGCATCGATCCAGTGTAGCCCCCCGGAGCCCTTGGCGTGGCTGATCGCTACAACCTCTTCGAACTCCCGCACAAGCCGTTCCGTCTGATGTGGACCGAACTGGTCGGGCCGCTCGGCTCGGTGAACCCCGCCGACGAGGGGGCGCTGGCGCGGCTCGAGGCGCGGATCGAGTTCGCCACCGAGGTCTACGCGCAGCACAACCGCGACGAGAGCGAGTGGCTCGGGCCGCACCTGCGCGCCGCGAACCCGGCGCTCGCCGAGCGTTGGCTGGCCGATCACGCCGATCACCAGCGTGTGCTCGAGCACCTCGCGGCGCGCGCGCGGGCGGTGTGCGTGGAGACCGACCGGGCGGTGCGCCGGGACCTGCTCGCCGATCTGTACCGCTTCTTCTGCGAGTTCTTGGCCGACGACCTCGCGCACATGTCGCTCGAGCAGGGCGAGATCATGTTCGAGCTGCAGGCCGCCCACGACGACGACGAGCTCCGCGCGCTCGAGGCCGAGTTCCTCGATTCGCAGGTTTCGGCGGACCAGCTCCAGCGCGTCACCCCGCTCTTCCTTCGAGCGGGCAACTTCGACGAGCGGGCCTGGATACTCGAGTTGGCGCAGCGCCGCATCGAGCGGGACGCCTTCGAGGACCTGATGGCGCGGGTCGTCCCGAGCATCGTCCCCCCGCGGGAGCTCGCGGAGATCCGCGCCCGCCTCGGCCTCGCGGCGTGAGCGGACCGCCGCGGCCACTCCTCCCGTGCGGCTCCGCGGCCGTGCCCGGGGTTCCAGTCGCGACGGAAGCGGAGCGCGGCCGGTGGGGAGCGCCGAGCGGCGGCCGGATGGGTCGAGAGCCCGCCCACGGCGGTCCGGGCCACCGGCTCTTCGTCATGCTTCAGGGTGGCCTCGCCCGGCCCACGCCGAGGGCCCCTGTGCCCGCTGTGGCGCGCGTTCTTCGCGATCCGGTGCCCCGTCCAGGGTCGGGCCGGCCCCGGCGCCGCCGGGCCTCGGTGGAATTCTCCTGGCGCGGTCCCCTCCCAGCCACTATTAGCCGGCGCGAAATCGCTGCGCCGCGCCCTCGCCCCGGTCCGCCGGGAGCCGGGCGCCGCGCCGAGGGAGCCGCCGTGATCAGCGACCTAGCCAGAGTGCGCAATATCGGGATCAGCGCCCACATCGACTCGGGGAAGACGACCCTGACCGAGCGGATCCTGTTTTACACCCAGCGGATCCACGCGATCCACGACGTGAAGGGCAAGGACGGCGTCGGTGCGAAGATGGATTCGATGGAGCTCGAGCGCGAGCGGGGCATCACCATCCAGTCCGCCGCGACCCACTGCGTCTGGTCCGGCACGCACGTCAACGTGATCGACACCCCCGGGCACGTGGACTTCACCATCGAGGTGGAACGCGCGCTCCGCGTGCTGGACGGCGCCATCCTCGTGCTCTGCGCCGTCGCTGGCGTGCAGTCCCAGTCGCTCACCGTCGACCGTCAGATGCGGCGGTACGGCGTGCCGCGGATCGCGTTCGTCAACAAGTGCGATCGCTCCGGCGCCAACCCGCTGCGCGTCCGGGACCAGCTCCGCGAGAAGCTCCAGCTCAACCCCGTGCTGCTCCAGATCCCGATCGGGCTCGAGGACCACTTCGAGGGCGTGGTCGACCTGGTGACGATGGAGGCAGTGCGCTTCGATGGCTCGCACGGCGAGCAGATCGTCCGGGGGCCCGTCCCCGCGGAGATGGAGGCGGAGGTGACGCGGGCGCGGGAGGAGATGCTCGACGCCCTGTCCATGTTCTCCGACGAGCTCACCGAGGCGATCCTGGAGGAGCGAGTGACGCCGGAGCTGGTTGGCGCGGTCGTCCGCCAGGCCACGATCGGGCTCAAGATCGTCCCGGTCATGATGGGATCGGCGTTCAAGAACAAGGGCGTGCAGCTCCTGCTCGACGGCGTCGCCAGCTACCTGCCGGACCCGTCCGAGGTGGAGAACCGCGGGGTCGATCTCGATCGCGAAGAGGCCGAGGTGACGTTCACGAGCGCGGTCGACGCGCCCCTGGTCATGCTGGCCTTCAAGCTCGAGGACGGTCGCTACGGGCAGCTCTCGTACCTGCGCGTGTACCAGGGGACCGTCAGTCGAGGCACGGAGGTGACCAACACCCGCAGCGGAAAGCGTCACAAGGTGGGGCGGCTGGTGCGCATGCACGCGGACGAGATGGAAGACATCGACGCGGCCTGCGCTGGCGACATCGTCGCCATGTTCGGGATCGACTGCAACTCCGGCGACACGTTCACCGACGGCAAGCTCAACGTCGCCATGAGCTCGATGTTCGTGCCGGAGCCGGTGATAGCGCTCTCTGTCACGCCGAAGGACGCCAAGGCGCAGACGAACATGTCCAAGGCGCTCCGCCGCTTCACCAAGGAGGACCCGACCTTCCGGGTGGGGGCCGACCCGGAGACGGGTGACACCATCATCAGCGGCATGGGCGAGCTCCACCTCGACGTGTACGTCGAGCGCATGCGGCGCGAGTACGGGGCGGAGGTGCTGACGAGCCCGCCGCGGGTCGCCTACCGAGAGACCATCGCGCGACGCATCGAGTTCAATTACACGCACAAGAAGCAGACCGGCGGCTCGGGGCAGTACGGCCGGGTCGCGGGCTTCATCGAGCCCTGGACGGAGGCGCCCTTCCGCTTCGAGGACGAGGTGGTGGGCGGGGCGATCCCGCGCGAGTTCATCCCCGCCGTCGAGAAGGGCTTCCGCAGCATGCTCGCCAAGGGGGCGCTGATCGGGGCGCCAGTCACCGGGGTGTCGGTGACCCTCAACGACGGCGCCTCGCACGCGGTCGACTCCTCGGACATTGCCTTCCAGGAGGCGGCGCGTGGCGCCTGGCGCGAAGCCTACGCCAAGGCAGGGCCGCTGATCCTGGAGCCGCTGATGAAGGTCGCCGTCGAGGGACCGAGCGCCTTCCAGGGGGGCGTGGTGGGGCTGCTCATGCAGCGCCGCGGGCTCGTCCTGGGCTCGACGGAGAGCGAGGGGTTCTGTCGCGTGGAGGCGGACGTACCGCTGGCCGAGATGTTCGGCTTCTCGACGGCGCTCCGCTCCGCGACCCAGGGGAAGGCCGAGTTCACCATGGAGTTTGCGCGTTACGCGCCGGTGCCGGCGCTGATCGGCGACGCCCTCGTCGAGCAGCACCGTCGAGACCAGGTCAAGAAGGCGAAGTGAGGGACCCGAGCCATGTACCGTAGAGAGCTGAACGAGCGGAGCCCGATGCGGGTGTTCGAGCGATCGATGCGCGGCGGGCTCGGTCGCGGCAACCTGGGCGTGGTGGTGTCGCGGCCGGGTCTGGGGAAGACGCCGCTCCTGGTGCAAATCGCCCTCGATCACCTGATGCGCGATCGACGGGTGCTCCACGTCGCGGGCGTGCATGCGGTGGATCACGTCCGCGCCTTCTACGGCGAGATCTTCCACGAGATCTGCGCCGCCTCCGGGCTGGCCGACCGCGAGACGGTGATGCTGGAGGTCGAGCGGCATCGGCTCATCTTCTCGCTGCTCGGGCCAGTGGGGGCGCCGCGCGACGCGGGCCGCGTCGCGCCGGCGCCGGTGGACCGCATCGGCGAGGTCGTCGCCTTCGCCCGGGACGTCGCCCACTTCGCCCCGGACGTCATCGTCATCGACGGGTTCGAGCTGTTCCAGGGCTCCGAGGCGGTGCTCCTCGGCCTCCGAGAGGCCGCGCGGAGCACGGACGCCGAGCTGTGGGTTTCCGCGAGCGCGGTGGTGGGGCCGGCGCGGGGGGCGGCCGAGCTCCCGGCGCCGCTCGCGCGGTTCGCGGGGCTGCTCGACGTGGTGGTGGGGCTCGAGGAGGTCGGCGACGCGGTGCACCTGCGCCTGATGAAGGACCACGGCGAGCCGGTGCCGGCGGCGCTCAACCTCCGGCTCGATCCCCACACCATGCGGGTGATCGACGAGACCCTGGGCGCGGTCCCCGAGCGGCCGCGCGACGCGAGCCGGTTCCGGCTCGTCTCCGGCGGCTGCAAGGGAGCGGAGGCGGAGTTCGGCGCCTGCGCCGAGCGGCACGGTATCGAGGAGGTCAATTTTACCTACGCGGGCAACCCGCAGCTCGTCCGGCAGCAGGGGCTCGTCATCCTCACCGAGGACGAGCTCGCGCGCGGGGAGTTCAGCCTCGTCTACGCCTCGCGGCGGCTCGGCCGCCCGCTCACTCGGATCCCCTTCGTGCGCAACGTCCTGCAGGCGATTTGGCACCAGATCACCTCCGCGAGCCAAGTGTTCGCGGTGGGGGTCATCCAGGGGGACGCCACGGTGAAGGGTGGTACCGGCTGGGGTGTCGAGCTCGCGCGGTTGTGGAACAAGCCGCTCTTCGTCTTCGATCAGGATCGTGGCGCCTGGTTCCGCTGGAGCGGTGCCGCCTGGGAGCTGGTACCGGCACCCACGATCACCCGCGAGCGCTTCGCCGGGATCGGCACGCAGACCCTGTCCGAGCGCGGGCGCGTGGCGATCCAGCAGCTCTTTCAGCGCTCGTTCGGTGGCTCGACGGCCCCGTGACGCCGCGGCGACGCGCGCGCCGACTCCCGGCGCGCGTGGCCCCTGGGAGCGCCGATCAGTCGAACGAGGCCGACAGCAGCAACGCCGGCGAGTAGACCGTGTGGTGCCAGTCGATGTCGTTGTCGTCCTCGGCGCCGGTGCGCGCGATCATGAAGCGGCCGAGCACCCCGAGTGACGCGACGTCCGCGATCCAGAAGTCGTAGCCGACGCCGAGCATCCCGGACACGCCGACGCCCTGCTGGTCGGCGACCGGCACCTCGATCGGCAGCTCGAGCTCGGCGTCGCCGTCACCGAGCCCAAAGCGTCCGAGTCCGACCGAAACCGTTAGGTGCAGGCCCGCCGCGGGATCGGGGTAGAAGTCGAACATGGGGCCCAGCATCCAGTAGCTGCCGCTCTCGAAGTCGACCTCATCGATGTCCGTGATCCAGTCGATCTCTCCCGCCCGCGGGGAGGGAACGAGGTTGAAGTAGAACCCCGCGCCGAGGAAGCCCCCCTCGACGATGCCGTAGCCGGCGGAGAGCTCACCGGCCACTGCCACGCCGCCGAGGTTGCCCTCGATGGGCTCGCCGCCGGGATCCTCGACCAGGAACCCGTTGACCTCGTCGCTGGCGAAGTGGTCCCCGGCGTAGCCGATCCCGAACGCCGCGCGCAGGTGCAGGGCATCGTGGACGCGCGGTTCGGCCGCGGCGGCCGGGAAGGTGAAGGTGGCGGCGGCGGCAAGAACGCTGGCGATGGGGGCAGGACGCATGAATCCTCCGGAGGGGCGCCTCGGGTGGCCCCCGGAGTTCAGCACCGCTCGCGCGGGCCGTAAAGCCGCCGGCGCTGCCGGTCGACGGACCGACGCGCCTCTGGCAAAGTGATCGCTGATGTTCGTGTGTCCCGAGTGCGGGGAGGGGTATCCGGGGCCCGGGGCCTGCCCCCGCGACGGCGGGGTCCTTGCCGACGGCGCGAGCGATACCCTACTCGGCCAGAGCGTCGGACCCTACCGTGTGGCCTGCCGCATCGGGGCCGGCGGCATGGGGCAGGTCTACAAGGGAGTGCACCCCGGGATCGCCAGCCGGGTCGCCATCAAGGTGCTCGTCGGCGACTTCGCCCGCCAGCAGTCGCAGGTGGAGCGCTTCTTCTCCGAGGCGCGCGCCGTCAACGTCATTCGCCACGAGGGGATCGTCAACGTCCTCGATCTGGCCTGGCTCCCGGACGGACGCCCGTACATCGTGATGGAGTTCCTCGACGGGCAGCCGCTCTCGGCGGTGATGCGCCAGCGTGGGGCGCTCCCGCTCGGGTCGCTCGTGACCCTGCTCGCCGAGGTGCTGGACGCCCTCGTCGCGGCGCACGCGCAGGGGATCGTCCACCGGGATCTCAAGCCCGACAACGTCTTCGTCAGCCCGGGCGGTCACGCCAAGGTCCTCGACTTCGGGATCGCGAAGCTCCGCCCGGATCTCGGTAGCGGGAGCGATGCCACCGCGACCGGATCGATCCTGGGGACACCGCACTACATGTCGCCGGAGCAGGCGCTCGCGCGCGGGGTCGACGCCCGCGCCGACCTCTACTCGATCGGTGTGATCCTGTTCCAGGGCGCCACCGGTCGGCTCCCGTTCGACGGGACGTCGCTCTTCGAGCTGCTCCGGCAGCACGTCGAGGCGCCTCCGCCGCCCCTGCGCTCGCTCCGTCCCGACGCGCCGCCGCTCCTCGGCGAGATCGTGTCGCGTGCGCTCGAGAAGGACCCGGCGCAGCGGTTCGCCAGCGCCGCCGAGCTCGCCGCGGCGCTCGCCGGCGTGGCCCAGTTGCTCCCGCGCGAATCCTTCGCCACGCTCGGCGGGCGGCCGGGAGGGGTGCCGAGCCATGCCGGGACGTCGGGCGGGGCCGGGCCGGGGCTCGCGTCGGGCCCCGCGCCGGGCGCGGGGGTGAGCGGCGGCTCGGTGTCCTTCGCGGCCCCGGGTTTCGGGTCGACCACCGGCGCGGTGTCCGGCGGCCTCGGTCCCGTCGCGTCGGCCGCGGTCACCGCGCCCGGTGGCCGCGGTGGTTCACCGTGGCTCTGGCTCGCGCTGCTCGTCGGCGCGCTGTTCGTCGGCGTCGGTCTGGTCGGGGTGGTCGCCGCGGCGCTGTTCTACGGCGCATTCGCGCAGCGAACCGGGCCGGCCCCGACGGTGGCGCCGGGCGCTAGGGGCGGTGGGGCGGTCGCCCGGCGCGACACCGCCGCCGACCCGCTCGCCAACCCGCTCGCGCGGCCCGGCCCCGTCGAGTGGATCGGCCAGAAGCCCCCGGGGTTCGACCCGGCGAGGCTCGACGTGGACGCGCACCTCGCTCAGGGCGCGGCATTCGCCACCAAGAGCATGCCGGACGCGAGACTCATCTTGATCAGCGTCGCGGGGGTCAAGCGCGACGGGACCATCGACCTCGGGCTCAGCTCGTCGCCGTCCGGGGCGATCCTCGCGCGCTGGCGTTCGCCCCGACTCTCGGAGCGCCCCGCGGGGCTTCCGGTCGGCGCCAAGGTGAAGGCCGCCTGCACGTACACCTACATCGTGGGTACCGATGGCGTCTTTGCCATGCCGCAGGAGCACATGGGTTGCGAGGAGCGGACGCTCCCGGAACCTTCCTGCACGATCAGGCAGGTCCTGGCGAAGGCCGACCAGCTCGGCGCGCCGCGGGGCGAGTACGTCGCGGACGTGACCTACCTCGGCGCCGGTGCCGGCAAGGCGCGGTGGCACGTCGAGATCGGCGACTTCGAGCAGACGATCCCCGACGGTTGTCCGTGAGCCAGGGTCCGGGGCCCGGCCGCCCAGCCCCCCGCGTTCAACCGCCGATTTCCGCGCAGATTGCTTCGAGCACGAAGTCCGCCTGCCGCGAGAAGGCGACGCGGTCGCCCGGTTCGAGTGCGACGACGGCGTGAGGCTTGACGCGCTCCCCGTTGACGAAGGTGCCGTTCGTGGACCCGAGATCGGTGACGCTCACGGAGCCACTCGCGACGTGGACCACCGCGTGCTTGCCCGACACGGTGACCGCCGCCAGCACCGCCGGGTGTCCGGTGGATCCCGGTGGGAGGCGGTGCACCGCCTCGAGCACCGTCACCCGGTCGCCGCCGAAGACCGTCTCGCCCTCGGCGAGGGGGATGTCGGCCTGTGCGGGCGCCTGGGCGCGCAGGCGGAAGGCGGTCGGCGGTCGGGCGCGCTCGGTCGCGTCGGGGTCGCCGACCGGGGCCGGGAGCGTGCCGCCGTCGTCCGCTGCGAGGCGCGCGTCGCCCGTGGCCGCGGTGCGCGGCTCCTCCTCGTCGCCGCCGCGAGTTGCGCCCGTGGTGGCGGACGGCGGCCGTCGCACCGCGTCCCTCCGCTCGGGCTCGGCCTCCGCCGGTCGCGGGCGCTGCCCGGCGCGGGCCCGTAGCGACAGCCCCAGCAGGGCGACTAGCCCAAGGGTGAGCAGGCCGAGCGCGCCGACGGCGATCCACAGGGCGGTCAGCGGTGCAGTCGCCCGGCAACGGCCCTCGCGGCACCGCTCGCCGTCCCGGCACTTCTCGTCGCCGAGGCACGCCCACACGCAGCGGCAGCGATGGTCGCGGCACGCCGGCTCGACGCCGGCGGCGCAGCGGCAGTCGCTCGCCTGGGTGCACCGCTCGCCGGCGTCGAGGTCACCGACGCTGGCGAGCTCGATCGAGTGCGGCTGGCGGGATCGATTCACGCTCCGGATCTCGAGGTCGGCCGCGTGCGCGGCGGAGGGGAGGGTGGTCAGGAGCGCGAGGCCGACCGCGAGCCGGCGCCCGAGGGCGGCCCCGATCGTGGCGGTGGCGCGGCGCGGCGCGAGGTGATTGGCGGAGCGCGGCAGGGTCATGGCGGCCTCCCGAGCGAGTCCCGCGGGAACTCTACTACCGGTCGCGACGCCGGTGAACGGCGCAGGCCGTACGTTCACGGCGGGGCCGCGCCACGCAGCCGCACGACCTCGCGGACCGACGCCCGATCGCTCGGGTTGCACTTGACGGCACGCTCGAACGCGGCGAGCGCGCCGGCGGAGTCCTCCGTCGCGACCAGGGCGCGGCCGAGCAGCGCATGCGTCACGCCCACCTCCGGGGCAAGCTCGCAGGCGTGGGCCGCCCACGCCGCCGCGGCCTTGGGATCGCCGTCGACGAGCAGGAGATCGGCCAGCGCCAGAGCGGCCTCGAGGTTGGTCATGTCGAGCACGGCGGCGCGTCGGAAGAAGCGCTTCGCCTCCTTCGACTGGCCCTTCTGGGAGCGCGCGCGCGCGCCGTTGAGCGCCATCGAGCGCACTGCGGCCGCGGCGGGGCGGTTCGTCGGGTCCGGGATCCACGCCGCGCGCGCGTCCGCGAACCGGCCGCGCGCGGCGAGCGCGTCCCCGCGGAGCTCGGCGAGCACGGGGCTCGGGGTGTCCTGGAGGTAGGCGTCGGCCTGCGCGATCACGGCCGGGGCGTCGCCGGCGCGGAGCAGCACCGCCAGGTGCAGCGCGCGGGCCGGTACCGACCGCGGATCCTTCTCGAGCGCGAGCGCTGCCAGGTGCAGCGCGTCTTCAGCCTGCTCCCGGCGGTGGGCGTCCTCCGCGAGAGCGACGAGCTGGCGCACGGACGCCCCCGTCAGGCTCGGGATCGGTCCGCGGTCCGCCAGCACCTTCGCGAGCGACGGCGCTGGTCGGACGACCTCGGCGAAGGTGGCGTCGGGGCCCGTCGCTGCCTCCGGCGCGGTCGCGGAGGCGCTGGCGGAGGCGCTCGGGGTCGGGCCGGCGGCGCTCGGGGCCCCGCTCGGCGCGGGCGGGGCGGTGGCGGTCGAGGGGATCGGGGCGGGCTCGCCCCGCGGCCCCGCGGCGCGGGCGAGCAGCGCGCCGACCGCCGGCGGGATGGGGAGGACACCGAGCTGGTGGGCGCCGACCGCGGCGCCACCCGCGAGCAGGAGGGCGCCGGCGGTCGCGAGCGCGATGCGCCCTCGCCGCGGGCGCCAGGGCGCGACGCGGATCTCCGGCGCGGAAGAGAGTCGCGCCGGCCATGGTGCGGGGCCTGGCCCCGCGCGCGGCGGGAGCGATCCCGACGGGGCTTGCGGCGCCCGCGAGGAGGGCGGTGGCGGTCGCGTCGACGGCGGTGGCGGTCGCGTCGACGGCGGCGGTGGTCGCGTGCTGGCCGGGGAGGCGCGGGGTCCTCCGCTCGAAGGGTAGGGGCCTTCGGAGGGCGGCCGCGCCTGCGGGTGCTGCGACCTGTGCGGGGATCCAGAGGAGGGCGGCGGGCCGGGGGGGGCGGCCGAGGGCGGCGGGCCCAGCGGGGGGAGACGGTTGGCCGGCGACGGAGCCGGTGCGGGACGGACGGCGCTGGGCCCGCCAGGACGACCCAGCGTCGGTGCCCGGTCGAGGTCGAGCGCGACGTCGATCTGCGGCGCGGTCGGCTGCGGGGGGCGGCGGCCGTCGCCGAGCCCCACCCCGGCCTCGCTGTCGCGGCGCGCGGCCTCGCGGGCGACGCGCGCCAGCTCCGCGAGGCGAGTCGACACCCGAGCCTGCGGCTCGTATGGCGTGAGCAGGTGGATCTCCTGCCCGACGCGGCGGTCGAGCAGCGCTCGGGCGGCGGAGTCCCCGGTGACCAGGGCGAGCGCCGCGCGCCCCACCAGCGTGACGAGGCTGTCGAGCTTGGACGGGCTCACCGTCGGCGTGATCCAGACCACCAGGTTCGGCTCGGTGGCGCGCACGGCCTGGACCGCTTCGGCCTCGGTGGTGACGGCGGGTGTCGTGCCGAGGCTGGCGAGCTCCCTGGCGAGGTGGGCGCCACCGGGGCCATCGCTGGCGATCACGAGCACGCGCGGACTGATCGTAGGGCTGCTCTCTGAAACCAACGTGACTCCCGGGGCTAGGTCGTCCCGCCGGCAGACTGGATCGCTTTGCCGCCCTTGTCAGCCCCGGACGGTCCCGCGTGACCGGACCCGATCGCTCGACCGTCGAGTCCGCGCGGGGGGAAACCGGGCGCCCGAAGCGTCCGATGCTGGGAACGTGCCTGTATCGCGTGGTAGATAGCCCCGGAGGGTAATGGCAGACGCCGAAAAGCCGAGCGTGGGTCCCTCACCGGCGGGATCGCCCACCGGGGAGCGGTCCAGCGCGAGCGAGCTGGACGAGTCCTGGGGCGACGCGGCGTCCGGCGCCTCGCGAGGATCGGACCCCGCCAAGCCGTCTGGCGCGACGGTCGCGTCGGGAGCGCCCGGCGCGCGCCCATCGTCCGTGCTCCCGCCCGCGGGAAGGGGCGCGATGACATCAGGGATCCCGGGAGCGCCGAAGGGTCCGTCGTGGCTGCCCAAGCTCGGCGGGGGAGCTGGCCTCTCGACGCCGCCTGGCAGGGGGGCGCTGTCGAACCCGCCCGGAGGCGCTCCGCCCGCTCCCGGTGGCGGAGGCAGGCGGGAGGCCGGCGCTCCGCTGCGGCCCGCCGCGCCGGCGACGACTCGGTCCTCGACCGCGGCCCCGCACGGCAGCGCGACCGCAACCCCACACCCGGCTGCGCCACGGCCCCCGAGCGCGAGGCCTCCGGGGTTGCCCGGGCCCGCGACCCCCGCCACGGCGACGCCGCCTCCGGTCCCGCAGCGTCCGTCGGTGTCGGCGCCTGTTGCGGCTCGCTCCCCGAGCGGGCGCGCACCCGCCGCAGCGGGCGCGACGCCGATGCCGCACCACGGCGGTCCGCCGGTGGGACCACGGCGTCCGCCGAGCGCGCGTCCACCCGGCTCCCTCGCCCCGGAGGGCGCTTCGGCGACCCCACGACCGACGCCGCCCCCACCACCGAGCGCGCAGGGGCCTGCCCAACCCGCGGCCCGACCGCCCTCACCGCCGCCGCACCGGCCCACACCGCACCCGCCGGCTCCGCCCGCAGCGGCAGCGCCCGCTTCGGTCGCCGTCGCGCCCATGATCGCGATCGGGCCCGCGTTGGTGGACGAGCCCGCCGCCGCGATCGAGCCCACGGTGACCGTCGAGCCCGCCGCCGCGATCGAGCCCGCGGTGATGGTCGAGCCCGCCGCCCTGGCCGAGCCGATCGAGCCGGTCGCCCCTGCCGCGGCGGCCGAGCCGGTCGAGCCCGCCGCCGCGCCGACCCGAGCCGTGTCGGACGCCGGCATCGAGGTGTTGGTCGAGACGAGCGACCCCTCGGCGAGCCCCGAGGCGGTGAGCGTCCCCATCGAGGTGAGCCTGCCGCGCACCGCCTCGAGCGACGCCCTGGACGTGCCGGTCGAGCTCTCGGATGCGGCCTCGAACCCCGTCGTCGCGACCGCGGCGAGCATCACCGACGCCGGCGTGGATCTGTCGAACCTCCCCTCGTCGCCGCTCACGGCCAGCGTGGCCGCGGCGGGCTCGCCCGCGGTTTCGCTCCCCAGCGCGGGGACGGGCCGGCGGTGGCAGCCGTCTCGCGCGCTGTTCTTCGCCGTGGCGATGCTCGCGGTGGTGCTGGTCATCGTGCTCCTCGTCACGCGCAGTCGCCGTCCGGTGGCGCCCGTCGCCGCGCCCCCCACGACCTCGAGCGAGCCCGCTGGCGAGGCGACCGCGCCCGCGCGCACGGCGGCGCCCGCGCCCGCGACGCCCGAGGCGCCCGAGGTGAACGACGACGATGACGAGCCGGCGGATCCGATGGCACGCCGCTCTTCGGGCGACCCGGAGCCCGAGGCGAGAAAGCCCCGCGCCGCGCGCGCGGGCGCTGCCCCGAAGGAGCCCGTGGGGAGGGAGCCCGCGGGCAAGGAGCCCGCTGCCGGAAGCGACGAGCCCGCCGCGGCTCCCGCTGGCACGGGGACGGTGAACGTCTACTCGACGCCGCCAGGCACCGTGTTCATCGACGGCCGGCGCATCGGCATGACCCCGAAGCAGGTGACCCTCCCCGTCGGGCTCCACACGGTCGTCGTCGAGGACCCCGCGCTCGGGCGCCAGTCCGTGCAGGTCGACGTGCAGCCGAAGAAGCAGCACTCGGTGAACCTCACGCTCGACTGAAGACACGTCGCGAAATCCGGCGGGACGGACGTGGGGAGCGCCGCGGGGTTCCGTGATAGAAGCCGTGGCCATGGTCGATGTCGCGGGTGCCGCGCCGGAGCCGGTCGCCGGGGCAACCCCCGCACCGCGTCGCTCCGATCGTTCTCCGTCGTTGGTGCTCGACGCGGGCGCCGCTCAGCTCGTCGCCTGGTGCGTGATCGCGCTCGTCAACCAGCCGTTGCTCGTCGCCCGCCTGCCGCCGGCGCCGGTGGGGACGCGCCTCTTGCACCACGCCTTCGACGCCGGTCAGCTCGTCGCCCTCGGCGTGCTCTCGCTGGCGCTGGTGCGGCTCGGACGGCTGGGCCTGTCCTGGGTGCCGGGCGCGCGCTGGCGGGGCTGGTACTCCGCGGGGCTGTTCGGCATCGCCGGGTTCGTGATCGCGATGGCGACCGTCGGCGAGGACGTCTCGAACCTCGCGGCGCGCTACGAGACCCGCCTCTCCGTCGTCCGCGTGGCGGCGTCGCTGGCGGTGGCGCTCGCGCTCGTCTCGACGCGGCTCTGGCGCCGGCTAACCCCCGCGTCCCTGCGCCTCGCCTGGCTCCCCCTCGGCGCCGCCGTCGCCGCGGGCAACGCCCTCGTGCTCGTGGGGGACTACCCCGCGGTGCACCTGCTGGTGGCCTGGTTCGCCGCGCTGCTCATCGGGCTCGCCGTGGAGGGGCGCGAGCTGTCCGGGCCCGGACCGCGCGTGCGGTGGGTGGGCGTCGGGATCCTGGCTCTCGCGGGGGCCGCATCGCTCTTGGTGCGCCCGCCGGGCGAGGTGCTGCGCCGGCTCCACGCCCTACCGAGCTCCGTGGTCGCGCCGCTCGCGAGCCGCCTGCGGCCGAGCCGAGGCGGGATCGCGATCGGGAAGGTCCCGCGCCAGTACCGGCGATCCCCCTGGTTCCGGGACCGGAGTCACCACCCGCCCGTGCCCTCGACCCGAACGTTTCTCCCGCCGGAGCCGCCCATCGTGCTCGTCCTGACCGTGGAGGCGATGCGCGCTGACGTCCTGGAGCGGGGCAAGTACAAGCGCGCCCTCCCGGAGCTCCATCGGCTGCGCGCCGCCTCGGCGTACTTCACCCACGCGCGGGCCACCACGTCGGCCACGACCACCAGCATCGCATCGGTGTTCACCTGCCGGTACTACTCTGCGCTCCGCTGGAGCGCCCTCGGGGACAGCCGCGTTGCGCTCACCGATGAGACGCCGCGCCTTGCCGACTTGCTGGCGCAGGCGGGCGTGCGCACGGTTCACCTGGCCACCTACGGGCGCCTACGGGCCGTCAACGGCGTCGGGCTCGGCTTCCAGGACGAGCGCTGGATTCCGGGCGGCCGTCGCCGCAGCGTCAAGGTGGTCGATCGGCTGATCGCGGATCTGGACGCGAACCTGCACGGCCCGTACTTCGCCTACGCCCACTTCGACGACTCGCACGCGCCCTACGACCGCGCGGGGAAGCAGGGAAAGCCCTTCGACCGCTACGTGCGGGAGATCGGGCTCTTCGACGCGCAGCTCGCGCGCCTCCGCCAGCACCTCGAGGAGCGGGGCCTTGCCCGCCGCACCGTCATCGTCGTTGCGGGTGACCATGGGGAGGCGTTCGGCGAGCACGGCACCTTCTTTCACGCCAAGACCGTCTACGACGAGGAGCTCCGGGTGGCGCTGCTGATCCACGTCCCCGGCCAGCGGCCGCTCGAGTCGGCCGTTCCCGTGACCCTCCTGGACCTCGGCCCGACCATCCTCGACTTGTTCGGCGTGGCGACCCCGGGGGCGTGCCTGGGGGAGAGCCTGGCGCCCCTGGTCGCGGGCGAGCCACGGCAGCTCACTCGACCGATCGGGATCGACACGGGGCGGCGCATTCAGGGGCTCGTCCTCGCCGACGGCAAGAAGACGATCCTCGATCTGAGGAAGCAGGTCGTGGAAGTGTACGACCTGACGACGGACCCCGAGGAGCGCATCGACCTCGCTGGAGGCGGGGCGCCGGACGTAGAGGCCGCGATCGAGACGACCAAGCTCTTCTTCGAGGCTCATCGCCGCAAAGACGCGGGCTACGAGCCCCCGTGGCAGAAGTTCTGAAGCCGATCGGGGTGCCCGGTGAGTCGACGGTCGAGGCCGGGTGCCGGATCGGCGACGCCATCGAGGCGCGGGCGCCGTCGTCGAACGACTCCTTGCTGCACCGGGAGCTCGTGCGCCGCCACCTGCCGGCGGCGTACTGGGAGCCGATCAACCACGCCGCCTACCTGCCCCTCATGGGCGGCCGCCCCCTCTCGCGCCTGGCGAACAACCTGTTGCTCGTCACCGAGACGCCCCACTACGCGCGGCGCCTGCTCGGGGGGCGCTCCGCCGCGGCGGGGGCGCGGAAAGCCACGGCGCGGTGCGCTCGGAGCTGCTGGCGGGGCTGCTCTGCGGCGGCCTCGCCGACCGACTGCGGGCCGCCGACGGCGTCGGCCGCGAGCTCTTCGAGGGACCGGTGCTCGATCGATTCCTCGCGGAGCACGCCAGCGGCGCCCGCTCGCATCGGGACCGGATCGGCCTGCTCGCGTGCATGGACGAGCACCTCTCGCAGCTGCGCGCCGCGCGGGCGATGGCGCTCGCGACCGCGTGAGTGGCCGGGGAACCCGCGCGCGGCGTCGCCGTACATAGATCCGAAACGCACATAGTTGGGCGTTATAGGGCCATGGAATGTGCGAAGCGAGTCTCGAAGGGGGGCGCTGGAGGATGCAGTTGAGCGCGATCCAGGGCAGCGTCGGCGTCGGCCACGGCTTTCGGGGAGAGGGGCCATGGCGCTTCTCCGCCCTCGTCGGGGCGTCCGCCGCGTTGCCGACCGGTTGGACCGACAACGAGTACCAGGAGCTCGAGGTGCACACCTACCAGGCGTCTCACCCCGCCCCCTGGGGCGAGCTCGCGCTCAGCCACTGGTTCTAGCCATCCGGTCTCGACCCGGCGCCGCGCCCCGCTCTGTTCCGCCGCCGGTCGTCGAGCTGAGCGAGCGGGGATCCGGGCGGGAGGCCTGCGGTTCGCGCTTAGCTTGGCCAGCGCGCCGGGACCGACTCAAATTCCGCGCGTGGAACCCGCCCCGCGCCCCAGCCTCCAGATCGCCCAGAGCGCCGTGTTGCGGCCGATCGCCGCCGTGGCCGCCGAGGCCGGCGTCGCCCGCGACGAGCTCATCGCCTACGGCGAGCACGTCGCCAAGATCAAGCTGTCGATCCTCGAGCGCCTGGCGTCTCGGCCTCGCGGCAAGCTCGTGGTGGTGACCGGCATCACGCCGACCCCGCTCGGTGAGGGAAAGACGACGACGACCATCGGGCTGGTGGACGGCCTCCGCCGGCTCGGCGTCCGTGCGGCGGCGACGATTCGGCAGCCGACGCTGGGCCCCGTGTTCGGCATCAAGGGGGGCGGCAACGGTGGCGGGCGCGCGCAGGTCGTCCCGATGGAGACGTTCAACCTCCACCTCACGGGCGACAACCACGCGGTGGCGTCGGCGCACAACCTCGCGGCTGCGTTCCTCGACAACCACCTCCACCACGGCAATTCGCTCGGGATCGATCCGCGCTCGGTGCGGTTCCCGCGCGTCGTGGACGCCAGCGATCGCGCCCTCCGGCAGGCCGTGATCGGGCTCGGCGGCCGCGAGGGCGGCGTCCCGCGCGAGGCGGCCTGGAACATCACCAGCGCCTCCGAGGTGATGGCCGTGCTGGCGATGGCGGGCGGGCTCGCGGATCTCCGCGCCCGGCTCGGGCGTATCGTCGTGGGCACCCGGCGCGACGGGACCCCGGTCACCCTCGAGGTGCTGCGCGTCGCCGGTGCCATGGCCGTGCTCCTGCGTGACGCGATCCAACCGAACCTGCTCCAGTCGCTGGAGGGGACGCCGGTGTTCGTGCACGCGGGGCCGTTCGGGAACATCGCTCAGGGCACGAGCTCCGTCGTCGCCGATCGCGTCGCGCTCGCGCTGGCGGACGTCGTGTGCACCGAGGCGGGCTTCGGCGCCGATCTCGGTGGCGAGAAGTTCTTCAACCTCAAGTGCCGCCTGGGTGGCCTCGAGCCGGCTGCCGGCGTCGTCGTGGCCACCCTGCGCGCGCTCAAGATGCACGGCGGGGTGGGGCGGGTCGTCGCGGGCAAGCCCCTCGATCCGGCGCTCACCGCCGAGGACCCCGACGCCGTGCGCCGCGGCGCCGAGAACCTCGCGCAGCAGGTCGCGAACGTGACGCGGCACGGCGTGCCCTGCGTGGTGGCCGTGAACGGATACCCCACCGACACGCCCGCGGAGGTCGAGGCTGTGCGCGAGGTGGGCCTTGCCGCCGGGGCGCGCGCGGTCGTGACCGCGACCCATTTCGTGGATGGGGGCGCCGGCGCGGAGGAGCTCGCGCGGGCGGTGCTCGCGGCGCTCGAGACGCCGTGCGAGTTCCGCCCGCTCTACCCCGACGCGCTTTCGCTGGCGGAGAAGATCGAGGTCATCGCGCGCGAGATGTACGGGGCCGACGGGGTCGATCTCGCCCCGGCGGCGGCGAGCGAGCTCGCCGCCATCACCCGTCTCGGCTTCGGTGCGGTACCCGTCTGTATGGCGAAGACCCACCTCTCGCTGAGCCACGATCCGAAGCGCCTCGGGCGCCCGAGAGGGTTCCGGGTGCCCGTGCGCGAGGCGCGGCTGTACGCCGGCGCTGGCTTCGTCACCGCGATCGCCGGCGACATGCGCCTGATGCCTGGGCTCCCCTCCCGCCCCGCCGGCGAGCAGATCGACATCGACGCCGAGGGCAACGTCGTCGGCCTGTACTGAGCGCGGGGGTACGGCTCCCTTGTCCAATTGCGGTGTCGGTGAACGTGTGCAACCCGCCGCGTTCGCCACGCGCCGCGCGGCGAACCCACGGAGCGGACCCGCGGCAGAGAACGGCGGATTTCCACCGAGAAACCCGCGCCTCGTCCCCCCCGGGGCGCGCGTCGGCGCTACCATTATCTGGCGCGGCGCGGCATTCTCTGCCCATTCGGGAGCAACTCTTCATGACGCGATCGATTCCTTGGAGCTGGCTGATCGGCTGCAGCATCGTGCTCACCACGGTGGCGGCCTGCGACGACGAGAAGAACCCGAACCTCTTCGGCTCGGGCTCCGGCGTTCCCTCGACGGGCGGCGACGCCGCGACGGGGGGCGGCACGACGGGCGGCGACTCGCCGACCGAGACCGGCGGTGACTCGACGGGTGGCGAAGAGGGGGGAGCTTCGAGTGGCGGAGGCGAGACGGGCGGCACCGAGGAGACAGGCGGCACCGAGGAGACGGGCGGCAACGAGGAGACGGGCGGCA